>NZ_FQZY01000106.1 GCF_900142165.1 Hespellia stercorisuis DSM 15480 | reverse complement strand
ACCAATTACCGAAATAATATCGCAAAACAGGTTTTAAAAATTCTCTGTTTTGTACAAAAATTAATTAGTTCCCCAAGGGGGTTCTGAACAGTTACTATTTTTTTCAAAATTGCACCGGAGAGGCCAAAAGCAATCAGCAGCACGGTGCCTGTAATGAAAACCATCATCCACATCTTTGAGCCGTCCTGTTCGAACTCCTCCTGCCTGACCGTTTTACTGCCAGATACAGATGTGCTTTCGGATGCGGACGCGGTTTGGGACACGCCCGTTGTATTGGCGCTTTCTTTTTGCGAAGTATTTTCACTCTGTCCAGATCTCTTCACAGCACCCTCTGTATTGTCTGTTCTGCCTATTATTACCTCTGGCATGAATCCAAAAGTTCCTGCCAGTACAAGGGGATCAGCTTTTTGCTTCTTCACCACTGCTGTTCCACCCGTCTCATCCGGTGCATCCTGCGTTGGCTCGGTCTCGAGTATGGTTGTTGGAGGCTGTAGCTCATCCGGACCCGGCTCTTCTTTTTTGCCTGCGCTATCATCCTGACCCGGTTCCTCTTCCTTGTCCGGATCCTCTATCTCCGGTACATCCTGCGTTGGAGGTGATGGAAGGATCGGCTCCTTATCCCCGTCTCCGAGACCGCCATTTTCCGGAATGTCACCTCCCAGATCTGTTCCACCGCCCCGGTTCCCATCGTAAGGCTCTCCGGCGATAACACCGCCTGTTCCGTCATAACAGATGACATCTGAATACTGCTCCCCGCTCTCGGTCTGCCAGCCAAACACGAAGGAAATCGCAGGATCACCCGGTTCCCATGGTATCTCATCTTCCGCGCACTCCGGGAGACTCTTTCCTTTGACCAGCGAAAACTGTGCCTGTCCTTTTTCTTCCTCAATGAGAACAGGATGAGCGGATACCGGAGTATACGTGTCCTGATCAAAGGAATAATACAGCTGTGGTTCCCGTACTCCCCGACAGTAATAATCTAAGGATACGAGTGTACTCATCTGGTATTCATAAAACCGTGTCTCTGAAAAGGTGATGTCCCGATCAAAGAATACAACCTCCGCTGTCAGGGGAACCTGCTGCGCAGCTCCTGAAACATGCCCGCCAAGCCGGAACCGCTGCCTGCCTGCAATCTGGGATTCAAAAGCTTCTAAATCCCATTCTACAGACATTTCACTTGAATTATCCTGCCCCTGGTAGTTATAATAAGCATAAACAGTAGATGGCAGATGCTCCGTAAGATTTCCTGCCTCCGGCACCATGACTTCTACATAAGGATAGTCAGTCACAACCGGAAGTTCTGCATAATGAATCTCGCCTTGAACAACAGTTCCGCCACCCACGGAGAGGGTTCCGCCTTCCTCCTGATAGATGGCACAGCCACCCGTTCTGTTCTCTATGGCGATCGCTGTCATCTTCAGCCGCCCTGCTTCTGCTACCCGGATGACTTCTCCATCCCCTGTTATCGTGAATTTGGGGCCTCCGGCAAATTGGAGATTTCCTTCTACGAGCAGGTGATATGCTCCTGTATCAATGCACAGTTCACCCGGCTCAGTCATATCCGAAAAGAAACGGCTGTAGATAAAATCCCCGGTCATGACAACGTCCTGTGTGAGCTTAATCGTTCCACCGGCACTTTCATGATCCAGCAGCCAGACCTGTAGCTCTTCCCATGTGGACGCACTTTCCCACTGCACGTCCTCCCCGGGTGTGTCCTCTGCCCGGGCAAGAAGCACCGGAGAGCAAACGAACAAAAACAATATAACGATAATTTGTGAGTATCTACGTCTCATAAATATCCCTTCCCTACGAGGTATTTTTATGGATTCCAAAAAATGGTTACAAAATCTAATCCTTTTTTTGGTGCTTCTGTTTCTGTCAGGCACCTTCTTTTTCGCACTTTATCTCTATGATAATAAGTATAGTTCACCTGTTCCTGTTTCGCAAGACGGAATTGCACTTTTGGACGAAAACAATCTGTCCCGGGATGTTCCTGCTTATCTGGTAGACGGGTGGAAACTGTACCCGGATCAGCTCCTGACACCGGCACAGATTGCTTCTACAGCGGACACAAGTTCTGTCACTACCTATATCGGGCAGTTTCTGAATTTGTCTGCATTTCATAGGAACAAGGATTCTTACGGCACGGCGACTTATCGGCTTTTACTTCATTACGATGGTGCGCCCGCCACTTTCAGCCTGCTTCTGCCGGAGATCTATTCCTCTAGCAAGGTCTATGTGAATGGTGAGCTGGTCGGACAGACCGGAAGCATCTCTCCCTATCAGCCACAGATTAAGGATCTGGTCTGTTCATTTACGCTGACAGAAGATACCGAGCTGGTGGTTCAGACAGCAAATTATACGCATTACTACAGCGGTATGACTTTCCCGCCTGTTCTGGGAAGCGCTGCATGCATGTATACAATGAATGCCGTCCGGATGATTTTTTATGGTTTTCTCTGTTTCTTTTCTCTGGCTATCGCACTGTTCACACTTCCCTTTTGGACGCAAAAGGGTTCCAGACATCATCGTCTTTCGCTCTGTCTGGGTGTCCTTGTGCTTAGTTTTTGTGTGCGGATTTTGTACCCTTTTATTCATCTTCTGGGGCTTGGTTCGATCCGGCTGCTCTACACAATGGAGGATGCGGCTTCTATGCTGGGTATTTTCTGCATTCTTGCTATCGTTCTCCTCTATATGGGCATCCCCCTCTCCCACGGAAAAGGGGCCATGCTCTGCCGCTGCGCAGGTACCATGCTCCTGGTTTCCATCATTGTGCCGCTGGCCGTACTCCCTGTGTTTCCTACCTATACCTTTGTATATGGCAAAATGATTTCCATCTACAAGCTTCTGGTTGCGCTATTGCTGATTTGCCTCACGTTCTACTCCTCAGTGAGACAGAATTATAAGGCCAAATGGCTTCTGGGCGGCGTCACCATCTATGGCACCAGCCTCTTTGCCGGCACGGTCCTGATCAACCGGTATGAGCCGGCATATACCGGCTGGCTGGATGAATATGGGGTGTTTGCTCTGGTTCTTTGCTTTAGTATGTTTATGTTTTTGGAAAACCGTTCCATGATTGCGGAAAATGAATCTCTTACCTTCCATCTGCAAGAGGAGGTAGAGCTTAAAACACAGGATATCGCCGGACTGATCAACGAGCGGCAGCGTTTTCTTTCCGAGTTCCTTCATGATCTGAAATCGCCGATGGCATCCATCCTGACCTATACCCAGTTAATTCAGGAAAATCAGATTCAGCTGGATCCCGATACCGCCTCACTGCTCACGGTCATTGAAGACAAATGCAGTGACATGGCCGGACGCATTAAGACGATGCAGGATTTTACGGTAGAGAACAATCTGGAATTTTGCATGGAACCACTTGACCTCTATCTGCTTTTACAGCAATTTCATCACTCCAATCAACCCGATGTTGAGCTTGACGGCATTGATTTTCTGTTTTCCAGCAGGCTCACCGAGGGCGCCTGTATGATTCTGGGAAATCGTGAGAAATTGCTGCGTATGCTGGAGAACCTGGTTTACAATGCTGTGGCTGCCACCCCTGCGGACGGCACGATCACGCTTACCCTGCGCAAGGAATCAGATCACGCACTGATTACGGTTTCTGACACGGGCTGCGGCATCGCTCCCGAGGAGATTTCTCATGTTTTCAATCGGTTCTATACCAACCGGCCCAACGGAAAAGGGCTGGGGCTCTATATTGTGAAAACCATTGTAACAGAACACAAGGGAACCATTGACCTGCATTCTGTCCCTTCGGAGGGAACCTCTTTTATTATAAGTATTCCGTTATTACACCAACTGTAGGTGAACGTCAACCGGAAAACAGCTTTTGTAAGGTTATTTTTTAAGAGCAAAGAGTTTCGTATGCGAAACTCTCGCGCCGAAGCGCGGTCACCCCAGTGACCATATTCCATTTGTGCGTAGTGCGCATCCCCCGGAGGGTTTTTATGTAACGAGGAAAGTTCAGAGAACTTTCCTCGTTACATAAAATCAAAAATGGCAGGGGGGGATCCCTGCCATTCTGTATGTACACTATTTTCTACACATATTCCAGAAGTCCGCGGATATCTTTGATCACCGCATCCGCTCCTGCCTCTTCATACTTCGCCTTCGCTTCTCCAAGGATCTGCTCTCTTTCTTCGTCAGACAAATCCTCATATTCTTCTTTGGACAGACCGATCAGAGAACTTCCTTCTAATACGCCTATGGTAAATACTCCGGCACTTTTCCCTTCCTTTATATCAGAAATGGTATCACCGACCTTCACCAGCTCGTCCACAGAGGAAACCCCGAGCTGCTCCATATTTTTATAGATCATATACGGATACGGGCGCCCCTTACTGCCCACTGCATCCGGGCTGAACCAGCAGTCCGGCGCGTAGCCTGCTGCCTTTGCACCTTCCACTACAATTTTCATCATATCATCCGTATATCCGGTCGTCGATCCGATTACAATCCCTCTCTCCCGAAGTTCCTGAACTGTCTCAAGCACATAGGGATTCGGCTGTGTATACTGATCCAATATTCCAAACAGTGTGGGCTCAAATTCCTGATACAGGCGGTCCACATCCGCATCGACCGGCTCTGCTCCATATTGCTTCACCCAGAGTGCATGAATCCGCGGTATATTCAACATTGTTTTGATGTGGTCCCACTTCAGCATTCCCATTGGCTCGCGGATTTCCTCCATGGTCGGCTCAATCCCGGCATTCTGAAACACCTGCGCAAATGCTTTCACCGGGGCAAAGCATCCATAATCTACCGCCGTGCCTGCCCAGTCAAAGATCACTGCCGTTTTGGTTTTCATTCTGTCAAAAAACTCCCGGAAAATGTCTGCCAGCTTCAGAATATCTTCCTCGTAGATCTCTCCAATATTTCCGATTCGGAATGTGTCTGCATCCGTAACCTTTCCCGGATAGATCGCATAGCCGCGTTCCTTGATATACTCATACATTTCCACAAAAGAGAAATTGTGATGCTCCGGATAAAGGAAGGTAGTGATAATCGGTCCCTGATTTTTTTCGCTGATATACGTCCGGATTCCCATTGCTTTCATCTTTCGGATCAGCAGACGGTTGTTCTCATAATAACGCTTTGACCGTGCCGCAACTCCACCTTCTTCTTTAAATTCCTCCAATGCCTGTGCAAACGCCAGCACGGTATGGGTCGGGGAAGTGAAACGCCATTTTCCGTCTTTTTCCATGGTCTTCCACTGATCAAACAGATCCAGTGACAGGCTTCTCGCCTTTCCTTCACTCTCCTCCAGTTTTTTTCGATTACAGATGATAAATGAGAACCCGGGTACTCCCTGAATGCACTTGTTGGCACTGCTTACCAGAAAATCAATTCCCAGCTCTTCCACCGGTATATCCACACCGCCAAAACTTGACATCGCATCCACGATCATCGTACATCCTGCTGCTTTTGCCACTGCTGCCACCGCTGCGATGTCATTGAGGATACCGGAGGTGGTCTCGCTGTGTACCATCACAACGTGTGTGATCTCATTGTCTGCTGCGAGTAACTCCTCCACTTTTTCTGCGGATGGTATCTGGTCATATTCCACACGGTACGGCACATAGCAAAGCCCTGCATGGTCCGCAATACTCATCATTCGCTCCCCGTAGGCTCCATTCGCAATGATCAGCAGCTTCTGATCCGCTCCGACCACGCTGGTCAGAACCGACTCCACACCGAAACTCCCGCTCCCCTGCATCAATACGGTTGTATAGTTTGCCTCGGATGCATGCGCTATTTCCAGCAGTTCCTTTCTGATCTTCTGCGTGATCTGCTTGTAGTCATCATCCCAGGTACAGTGATCTTCCATCATCACTCTCTTGACAGAATCTGTAGTCGTCAGTGGTCCGGGTGTTAATAATTTGTAATTAATCATGATATTTCCTCTCTTTTCTCTTCTATGTTTTGCCTTCTATTTTGGGGCTTCTGTTTTTGTTTTATATTTTTGTTTTATATTTTTGTTTTCTGTTCTTTGTAAAGCTGCCTGTTTTTACTTACAGCTCTCCGACAATTCCTGATGTTTCTTAAGCAGATCCGCTGTCAGCGGCTCTGAAAATACCTTCGGATTGGCGGACTCATTGTTTGCATCGACCGTCTCTCCCTCATAAATCGCATTTGGATACGTTTCCTGCAGTTCTGCTCTGCCGTTCTTGATGATGCACTCTGCCATCTTCATTGCAAGCGGGTTGGTCTTCTCGCCTTTATCAATCACTGCCACAGATTCCGTCAGTGAAAAATTACCCTCGACCGGATCTACAAAGTCGATTGGAAGTCCTGCTGCTTTATCTGCCACCGCCTGGTGTCTGAGTCCAAATCCGACTGCAACCTCCCCTGCACGTACCTTCTTGATCGGACCGGAGCCTGAATCTTCAATATGAGGACCTGCATTTTTGTATATGTCTGTCAATACTTCTTTCGCTCCATCCTCACCGTATTCACTGACCAGTGCCTGAATCAGAAGCCATGCTGTGGAAGAGCTCTTGATATCTGTCACGGAAATCTGTCCCTCGTAGACTGGATCTGCCAGATCCTTGATGGACGTCGGCATCGGGAGTCCCTCCTCCTTCATCACCTCTGTGTTCACGATGACCGCTCCCTCCTGAGATGTGATCGGGCGGTAGAAATCCGGTGTCTCTGCAAGCGTCGGCGCATCGAAGGTCAGTGTCTCAAACATATCATTCTGCTCCTGCGCACTGTCAAGATAGAAGGAACTCATGGTCACCAGATCTGCCTCGATGTTGGTTCCTTCTGCCAGAAGCTTACCGCCAAGCTCCGATGTTCCGAAGGTCTGGATCAAATACTGTCCTTCATATCCATTTTTATCGAGTGCATTTTTCATTGCTGTAACTGCCTCGTCATCCGCATTTGAGTAAAGGATGACCTGTTCACTGCTTTTGTCTCCACCGTTTCCGGAACATGCACTGAGCATTCCCGCGGAAGTCAAAACACATGCACATACCATACATGCCGCCACTAATTTTTTCGCTCTCATCTTTTTCTTCTCCTCTTTATCTTTGTTATTCTTTTCCTTCTGTGCTGCTTTTTTATAGTTTGCTATCAGCCAGAATACTGCCTTTGCAGCAATATTCGTAAATAATATTCCAAGTGATAACACAAATATCTCGTTGAACTCTGCAAAATGCTGCAGCTCTTTGATCTTTGTCGTGACGACCATCGTCCGCGCCCCTGCAATAAACACCACCGCACTGACCGTCACCATCGCATTTACAAAGTAATAACTGAACACCTCCAGAATCGTCGGCAGTGCATTTGGTGTCACCACCCGGAAGATTGTCTTCATCCAGTTGTCGCCCATGAGCATCGCCGTCGTCTCCCACGACGCATTCATCTTTTCCAGTGAATTTTTCATCATCAGATACGGCGTGGAAAAATAATGTACCACGTTGCACAATATCATCAGTACAAATGTGTTCTGCAGAGATGTCCCTGAGAACATCAGCAGAAATGCTATACCGATGACCATGCCTGGAATGGTATTCGTCACCAGTGCAATAGCTTCTACCATGCGCTTGCACTGCCCGGATATTCTGCTCCGCGCTGTCACGAGTGCTGCACCGTAGGCTACAAGGGAACCGACAAGTGCCGTCAGAATCGATACGTACAGGGAATTTTTAAATACCCCGGCCAGAACCGGGTCCGCAAATACTTTGCTGACGTGCTCCGTGGTAAATGTCATGTCGTACGGCCAGCCGCTCACGAACGGAACGATGAATACGACCGCAAAAATCGTGACGATCATAAGCATGACCCCCGCAGACAGAACCGCGCATATACCGTCTCTTGTCCTGTTCTTCCAGTTCTCCACTACGGAGATTTTGTTGTATCTGACATTGTACCGCTCCAGATAGTGAAGCAGCGCGATGCTCACCACCGACGGCACCAGCATCACCACCGCCACCACCGCTCCATTGTTAAAATTGGGGAGACTTCCCAGCATCTCGTCATACAATACGGATGCAATCACGTCATACTGTCCGCCTACAGACGCCGGGATCCCGAAATCTGTGAACGCCAGGAAAAAACACTGCACCAGTGATGCTGCAAGGGTTCCAAGCAGCGGTCTCAGAATCGTGATACCGAATGTCTTAATGCTCTTGTCACCCATAACCCTGGATACGATCATAAACTTTTTGTCGATGTACCCCATCGTATTATGAATCAGCAGGAAGGAAACCGGCAGTGTGTAGATTGCGTAACCAAGCAGCAGACCGCCAAACCCGTAAATGTTAAAGAACTGATGTCCGAAAGCACGCGTCACAAGTCCCTGCTTTCCAAAGGAGTATATGATTGCAAATCCATATGTAATGGTCGGAAGAAGCATCGGGAGCACCGCGCCTCCCCGGATTATTTTCTTCACAATTCCAGGAAGATTTGTGTAGTGTACCGTGTACGCCAGCAAAAATGCCAGCAGAGTTGTGAGCACCGCACTGCATCCCGCAGCTTTTACACTGTTGCCTGCCGCCTGCCAAAAGCCTTTTTTCGTGAACATTTCCACATAATGCGACCAGAACGCTCCATCGGAGCTCTGGAACGATTTCAGAAGCAGCATGATCACCGGCACAGCCAGAAACCAGATGAACAGAACCGCTACCGCGATAAAAATAATCTGAATCTCTGTCTGCCTCTTATGCTGGCTCCGGTTTTTCTGCTGTTTCCTACGTTGTCTTTTTTCTTCTTTTTTATTTTCCATCACACCACCTGCTATGCTGTCGCTTCACATCGAAACAGGCTGAATATATTGTTCCGTTTGATTTCCAGCTGATTCAAAATGAACTCCCTGATAAAGGAATTATTTGGTTCGTTAATAATCTCTTCCGGCCTTCCGTACTGCGATATCTTTCCTTCATTGATGATCAGTACTCTGTCAGAAAGCGTCAGTGCTTCTTCCGGATCATGGGTTACAATGATCGTGGTCAGGTTATACTCTCTTGCAATCGTCTTGATCCTGTCCTTGATCGATTCCTTGATCACACCGTCCAGTGCACTGAGTGGCTCATCCAAAAGCAGGATCTTCGGCTTCATCACCATGGTTCTCGCCAGTGCCACTCTCTGCTTTTGTCCACCGGAGAGTTGTTCAATCCTTTTCTCCAGATGTTCCTCCAGACCGAGAAGTTCAATTAATTCAGCCACCTCTTCTTTGCTGGAGATTCCCGGATTGTTTTTTAATCCATATGTGATATTGTCGTACGCATTCAGATTCGGAAATAATGCATAATCCTGAAATACTATATTGAATCCTCGTTTTTCCATCGGTACTCTCGTCAGATCCTGTCCATCATACAGAAGCTTGCCACTGTCGATATCTGTGATTCCGAGTATCAGGTTCAAAAGTGTGGTCTTGCCGCTTCCGGACGGTCCCAGAATGGAAATGATCTCACCATCCTGCACGTCCAATGTGATGTCGTTTAAAATTGTTGTTCCGTCAAATGCTTTCTTAATATTTTTGAGCTCCAGCATCGCATGTGCCCTCCTTTTTTTGTGTTTTACTTTGTATCTTTCTTTATGTTCTGCTCTGTGTCTTTCTTTGTGTTTGCTTCGTGTCTTTCTTTCAGGTTGTCTCGATTCAACACTTGAAATTATATGGGCTGCGGCAGTGTAAATTCAATAAAATCAGAGTAAACACTTTGTAAAGGGCTTGTAAAACCAAAAAAGAAGGGGCTGTCGCACTAGCTGATTAAATTCAGCGGTGCGCAGCTCTTTTTTTCCTACAGAAATGTCCTTTTTATTCCATTTCTGATTCATATTGATTTTTGGGCGTACTTGAACCAGACCTTCTATGAAAAGGTTGTTTTGAATTTTGATAGTTCAAAAATCATGCTGTTTTAAGTTCAAATAAATGCTGTCCTATTTTACCGGATTGTATTTTTCTGTGAAGTTTATTGATGTTATGAGCAATTGCGATCATGGTACTTTCCGCAAGGACATTCACAGTTCCGCGACACAGATATTTTCGAAAGGACATATCTTCTTTG
>NZ_FQZY01000020.1 GCF_900142165.1 Hespellia stercorisuis DSM 15480 | reverse complement strand
GAATTCACATAGATTCACCTATGGTGAAAATGACTGTGGATAAGTAATGTTTTTCAATGTTCAGTTGTTGTTAAATATATTCAAAAGCCATAGAATTTGGCTTTGAATCAGAGTTATTTGAAAGATTGAAAGAGTAATCCACAATGAATTAAATTATTCAATCACAAACAATTGGTTATCCACCAATTACCGAAATAATATCGCAAAACAGGTTTTAAAAATTCTCTGTTTTGTACAAAAATTAATTAGTTCCCCAAGGGGGTTCTGAACAGTTACTAAGAATAAAAAATCTCCTGCAGCCGGACCAGTGTATCGGTATAATCACTCTGGCTGATATACTCTGAATCACAAAACACATAAATGATTTTCGGCAAAATGGACTGTCCAAACTCCACCCTGCGCTCCTCTTTCAGCGTCTGTGTCCGCTCCGCGACCAGAAGCTCCGTGTCCGCCTTCGTCAGCGCAAGCCCATATTTTTCCGTGTACTGATTGGTATCATAAACCTGTTTTGACAATGCCTGCCCTGCCAAAAGCTCCATCCAGTTTTTCTGCTCCATACCACGCACCTCCTCCATTAGTCTTTTGATTATATACCCGGCCCACACCCTTTACCAGTCTTGAATTTTTGCCCATTTTGTGGTATTATAAGTATAGAAAAAGAGGTCATTACGACCTCTTTTTTATTATTTCTCTATTTAAGACTGATCGAACCCAAGTCCTACTTTTCAACAGAAGAATGACGCAGTCGAATCCGAAACTCCGTTTGAAACGGTTCTCTCGGCGGATACACGAACCGAATATTTCCGCCGTGCTCCTCCACGATTCTTTTCGCGATCGCAAGTCCCAGCCCGGAGCCTTTCCCCGATGTTCTGGACTGTTCCCCCACCGTAAACGGCTGGAAGATCTTTTCCCCGATTTCCTCCGGAATGCCCGTGCCGTTATCCGCAATCATGATTTCGACCCATTCCTCCAGATTCTGAACGGTAAAATAACAAGTTGTGCCACGCTGATTGTGCTTCACAAAATTCCCAAGAATATTGTCAAAAACCCGCCGAAACTGCATCCGATCCAGCAAAAGTGTAATTTTCTCATCGGGAATGTCGACCTCAAGTCCATACCCGTCCAACTCAAATTCATTGTATTTTCCTGCGATATATTCTCTGCAGTATTCACTGAAATTGAGTTCCTCCGGCACCAGCTTAAAATCCGGATGCTCCAACCTGCTGTAATCATGAAATGTATTGATCAGGTCATTCAACGTACAGGATTTGCTGTATATCGTCTCCAGATACCGCTCTTTCTTCTCCCCCGTCACCAGCCCGTCACTGATTGCCCGCGCATAGCCCTGAATCACGGTGACCGGTGTCTTCAAATCGTGGGAAATATCCGCCAGCATCTTCTGCTTCTCCTGCTCTAACTGGCTGCGGCGAGTCTCACTCTGCTCCAGCTTCTGATTGAGACGGTTGAAATTATCACAAATCTGCATAAATTCTCTGGGCCCCTGGTATTCAATCGCCTGCGTCTCCTCCTCGTTGGCAAGCTTCACCAATGCATCATCAAGGATCCGCAGCGGCTTCTTGATTTTCCGGTTCATCCAGAAAACAAATGCAATTACCAGAACGATATAAATCAACAGAAAAAGAAGGACTCCGTAATCATTGGCCCGCAGCATCTTTTCTTTCTGGTAGTCACTGAGCTGTTTGTTGTACAGAATCAGCGTATAGGTCTTGTTTCGCTCTGTCTGAAACGGATATTTTCCAATCTGATTCCCGCTTGTCTCCTGTGTGAGCAGTGCGTACTCCCTCTCTGTAAGTTTTTTTCTGTCCAGTCCCCAGGTCTCCGAAATCACATTTTTCTGATCGTCAAGCAGCACATAGTGACTGACCTGCCCTCCCGAGTCCGACAAGACCACTTTTGTGACAAGGGTGATTTTTTTCTCATCCTCGGTCTGAAATTCCTCGACATAGACAGAGTCCTCTTCCTCAATCAGAGGAATGCATTCCAGCTCCTCCTTTGTATAAGGTTCCGTCTGTCCCCCGCTGCTGTATACCTGCTTTGCATTCTCGTCCAGGATTTCAAACCACCGGAATCCGTCTCCCATACGGCTCAGGGGAATCTGTTCATAGGCACCGGATGTCAGTTCCTTTTGATATTTCCCTATATCCACGGTATCCATCGGGAAAAATGCCCGGTTCACAACCCACCCCGCTGCGGTAAAAATCAGGATTCCGCTCACCACGATGATCATGGTAAATACCATGTAATTCTGAACCAGTAATTTGACGAGACTTCCCTCTTTTTTCTTAATGTCTCTCAAGCTTATATCCTACCCCTCTGACTGTTTTGATATACTCTGGATTTTTCGTGTCGTCCTCGATCTTCTCTCTCAGCTTCGAGATGTGTACCATCATGGTATTCGCGTCAGACTCAATATACTCGCCACAGCTCTGCTCGTAGAGCTGCATCTTTGTAAAGACCTGGCCCGGGTGTCCCATGAAGACCGCCAGAAGCTTGAACTCCGTCGCAGTCAGCGGAATATCCCGCCCCTTCTTCTTCAGCGCCACCTTCTCCATATCCAGCACGAGATCTCCCACCACGAACTGATTTCCGGACTTTTTCTCCTCACCCAGCTGATAGTAACGCCGCAGGTTGGCATTCACCCGCGCGATAATCTCCAGTGGATTAAACGGCTTGGCAATGTAGTCATCCGCCCCAAGATTCAGACCGAGAATCTTGTCCTCGTCCTCGCTCTTTGCCGACAGGACCAGAATCGGGATGTTGCTCTTCTGCCGGATTTTTCTTGTCACGGCGTATCCGTCCAGCTTCGGCATCATGATATCGAGCACCGCCATATTGATGTCCTCCCGGTTCAGCACTGCCAGTGCCTCCGCGCCGTCATATGCCACAAACACCTGGTATCCGACGCTCTCCAGATACACCTCCAGGAGTTCGACAATATCCTTGTCGTCCTCCGCCACTAATATATTGTATTTCATATAGACTCCCTTCCATCTTTGGAACATCAGCCATTTATGATTTGCCTTCGGCAAAGGGCTGACCAATCCCTGAACATCCGTCCATTTTAAATGTTCTGTGTAGACCTTCTTTTTCTTATCATAACATAGACACTGCCTCCGCCGCCACCTAATTGTTGATTGCCGCCAGCGGACTCAGCTTCATGGCCCGGACTGCCGGAAAATACCCCGCCACCATCCCGATCGCCATGGCAAATACAACGGCCACGAACGACAGCCACACTGGAATATAGGAAATATTTCCGGAGATTCCCATGCTGGCGCTGGCCCCCTTTGCGACCTGATTGATGACCAGGGACATGGCATAACTCAGCATGATCCCTGCCGCGCCTCCCAGCAAGCCGATAAACGCCGCCTCTGTCAGAAACATCTGCCGGATGGTTCTCAGCCCGCAGCCCAGCACTTTTATGACGCCGATTTCTTTTGTCCGCTCGTAGATAGACATCATCATCGTGTTGGCAATCCCGATTGCCGCGACTAGAAGTGAGACTGCCCCGATTGCTCCCAGCACACCCTGGATCATGGCCGACTGTTTTCTGGAACTGTTGATATATTCCATATTACTGGTCACCTCGTAGCCCTTTTCCTTCACCTGGCTCATCACAGTCTCCACCATTTTGGGATCATCCACCTTGATTTTCACACTGCTGTATGCCAGAAATGGATAGGCTGCTCCGGCCTTTGTCTTTGGCTGTCCCGGAATCACGCCGTTTTTTATCTGCGCCTTTAGGAAATGGAGCAGATCGTCCAGATCACAGTAAACCTCATTTCCATAGCTTGTCCAGTCCGTTGTTTTTCCCTTCAATACTCCGCTTATTTCCACATAACTTTTCTTCGCCGTGTTCCCGGAAGCCATTGCGGACGCTGCCGAATTGCTGTGTGAAGCATCTTCCGAATTTCCAGAATCTGCTCCCTCCCCGGCAGAACTTCCTCCCGCGCCTCCGGATGTACTGCTCTGTGCTTCCTGTTCCAGGGAGAAGAACACATTGTCTGCCTTCCACATTTTCTCAGGCGATTCTGCGCCCTGGCTGTCCATTCCCCACATATCTCCGTAACTCTCGTTTTTCCCGTGAAATGAAGCGATCACCATGTTGCCCGGAAGGAGCTGCAGCGCATCTTCATTGCTGCCGCCGGATGTCTTCTCCCCCGGCAGTGTGCCCCAGCCAACGGGCAGATTCTGTGCCTGCAGGGCATCCTGCTTCATACCGGTCAGCCGGACTTCCGCCTGCTTCTTTCCCTGATACAAAATGCCCGACACCTGCAGCACCGGAGTGGCACTCTTCACATGCGCGATCTTTCCCAATTGTGCGATGACTTCATCGGTGATATATTGCGGTTTATTTTTTGCTTTCTTAGCGTTATCGTCACCCTGTTTGATGCTCACGGTCATACTCGTGAGTCCCCCTGACTGTTCCGCCTGCTCGTACATGGACTTTTGCAGTCCCATACCGAGAGACATCATCACGACAATAGATGCCGTCCCGATGATCACTCCCAACACAGTCAGAAATGTCCGTAGTTTTCTCCGCCGTAGATTATTGATGCTCATCATCAAAAGATCCAGAAAATTCATCCTCCGCCAACCCCTTTCTTTTTTTCCTGTATGCCACTGCCCCTGCTGCCAGCACTGCCGCCGCCAGCCCAAGTCCAATTGGCAGAATCGGAACTTTTTTCTGTTTCTCCGTCTCATCAGGAATAACCATCTCTTCCTCTGCCTTAGTCACCGTAACGGTCATCTCCTGCTCAAGTGTCTCCACTTTTCCTTCTGCATCCTCATAAGAAAAAATCAATTTTACTTTCTGCGCACCTTTTGTCTCTTTTTCTCCCTTTACCATAAAATCGACCGAGGATGTGGAGCCTGAATCTACGTTTCCAATAAACATACCCTCCGATGAAATACTGTCGCCGGCGACTTTGACTCTCGCATTGTTCAGCTTCACCTTTCCAAGATTGTACAGGCTACAGGAAACGTTGGCCTGCGCCCCCACCGCAATACTCTCCGGTGACAGCGTAACCGGGCTGATTTCTACCCTGGCCTTCTGTCTGATCGGAATAGATACACTGGAGGCAGCCTCATACTGTGTCCCGGTTCCGTCCTCGTACTTGATTGCCAGATCAATTCCGTAGGGCTTCTGCACCAGATCTGACTTTGCGTTCAGGTCAATCGCAATTTCCCGTTCTGCCCCTGCACCAATCTCTTCCACATAAACGGAATTGGCACCGGACACCGGAAGAAAGACCGGGGCTGAATTTTCCTCTTTCCCGCCTGTCGGGGCGGTAAATCCAAACACCATGTTTTTTACGCTGGTGGATTTGGATGTGTTTTTCACTTTCACGCTGAGCTGAAAGTCACTTCCTGCCATCACCGTTCCCGGCGTAGTCTTAAATCCGGTCACGATGACACGGGGAACCGAAGCTGAGGCCGGAGCCCCATTCGCCGTAAATCCGCTGTTACTGAATCCGCCCCCGTCACCATACGACGCAGACAGGGCTTCCCCCGACGGCAGGGTGCTCTCTGTGCCGGGATCTATCTGTGGCTGCCCGTCCGGGTTGCTCTCCTGCTCTCCCTTGTTTTCCTGCTCTCCTTTGTTTCCTTTTCCCGGATCCTTCTCTCCACCCTCCGGGTCTTTCTTTTCCCCGCTCATGTGGACATAAATTTCCCGTTCCTCCTGATAAGCACTGCTCCCATCGTCAAAGCTGATCTGGAAGTCCAGCCGGTAATAGTCTGTCTTTACGTTCCCCCGTGCCTGAAGCATATAGCGAATGGTCTGACTCTGGCCGGGCGCAAGCCCGCCGATACTCTGCTCATAGTTCATCTGCTCGATCTCAAAGGGCCACTCGTCTGTGCCGGCGCCTAATTTGGGCATGATTTTCAAATTATTTGCTGTTTTGTTTCCCTCATTTTTTATCCGGATCTCCAGATTTTTTCTTTCTCCGTATTTGTAAGCGGGCGTTGTCTGCCCCTCACCCGCGTTGATCACAATTGATGGAACTGTGGTCTCCCCTGTCTCTCCGGGTGGATTTTCCGTCCCCGTTCCTTCACCGGTATCTTCTGCACTATTCACCGGTTCTTCTTTGCCGCCTCCGTCTTTCCCTGTCACAGACGCGCTCTCGCCGCCCTCCTGCTCTTCCTCCGCAGCAAATGCGACCTGCCCCATCGGATACACGGTCTGTCCCATCCCGATCAGGGCAACACAGATTCCTATCATACATTTTTTTAATTTCATGACTCTCTCCTCTCATTTGAAACCAGATTTCCATCTATAATCTTAATTACGCGGTCCGCATAGGACGCCAGCTGATCATCGTGGGTTACCATAACCAGCGTTCTCTTTTCATTTTTTACTACACTCTGCATCAGCTCCATGATCTCCCTGGAGGTCTTCGTATCCAGATTTCCGGTTGGCTCATCGGCAAATATGATCCGCGGCTCCATCACCAGCGCCCTTGCCACGCCCACTCGCTGCTGCTGCCCACCGGACATCTGGGCCGGCATATGGGTTTTATGTTTCTGCAGTGCCACCAGATCCAGCATCGCGCTTGCCTTCTTAAGCCTTTTCTTTTTGGATTCCCCGCGAAAGCTCAGCGGCAGCGCTACATTTTCCAGAGCAGTCAGCGTCCCAATCAGCTGATATGACTGAAATATAAAACCCACGTTCTTCCTGCGAAATGTAACCAGCCCGTCCTCGTCCAGCCGCTCCAGATGGGATTTGTTGATGATGATCTCGCCTCTGGTCGGCGGCTCCAGCCCCGCCAGCATGTTGAGCAGCGTAGACTTTCCGGATCCAGAGGTTCCCACGATGGCACAAAATTCGCCTTCATAAATAGCAAAGTCCACACCGTCCAGCGCCTTTACCGTCTCGTCGCCCACACGGTAGTATTTGTATAATTGTTTTACCTCGATAATCTTTTTTGATGTCTGCAATGATTGATACACCTGCCTTTCAGACTCTATCATAACTTTTGATTCTTTGATTTCACTTTACGTTACCTTAAGCTTTTTTAAGAAAAAAAGACGGTTTGAAAAAGGAAGGTACTTTTCCTTTTTCAAACCGTCAATAATAATTTTTCTATTTCTCTGTGGGGGTGATCCTTGTCCCTGTGAAATATGGCCACCCGATGGGGATCACCACTCCGGTCCCGAAAAGACGGAAACAGAAATCCGCACTCCGGCCGACCGGGTTCATACTCCCCCTCCAAAGGGCATATCGCACAGATCAGATACTGGAACACCTCCTCCGATTCTCCGAGCCGCTCTTTGTCAGCCGCCTTCACCGGTATGTCATAGATATCATGGAAGACCATGATCGCATAGGGCTCGTCTGTCTCATATTGTTCAGCCACAAGCTCGTAAAATGTCTCCATCAGGGCATCATTTTTCAGACCACACGTATTCAGGCCGCGCAGCATCTGCCACATACTCCCGCTCCCCTCCGCCTCTTTTGAGAACTGATATTCCTTCAGGTTCTCGTTCGTCTCCGCAAATGGAATCGCCTTCGCAATCGCCAGATTATGCGTTTTTTCCTGCGGGGATAATTTCAGGAAATGCAGATTGAAGGTCCCGTCTATCTCACCATCCCCATCCAGATAGCATCCGGCAATTCTTGTAAAGGATGTCCTGGCCGGGGTCATCCGTCTGGTCAGTTCCAGCATGTCCTCTCTGTTTATCATATCCATATGTCTCCTTCACTTCACAAAACATCCTTTTATTTCGCGGTCATTATATCATGTCATCCGCAGTGCCGTTCGATTCCGCTCTGCTTCATCTCACTCGCGGGCTTTCGCCCTATCAGCAGGTAGCAACAAGAGTTTACTTATGTGCAAGCACAACGTAAACTCTTGTTGTTACCTGCTGGCACTGCTCTTTGCTGTCGCGTACATTATATCATGAATTGAAATACAATAAAAGTTTCGGATAACATAGCCTATATTTTTATCTGTGGTATATTCGCGGATGGTACAAAAAACAGTAAAATGGCGATCAGTCTGCCGCGCCATCCCAGCTCACGATCCGATAATACACTCTTGCCGTGAGAAAGTAAATAATACCATACATCACAGCAAATGCCAGAAAGCAGGCCAGTGTACAGCCCACAAACAGCGGCACATTGATCAGGCTCAGTATCGCCAGCAGTCTGGCGATCAGCGGAAATGCAAACGCCACATGGATCCCGGCTGTCAGAAGCGGCAGAAAGAACACGGTCAGTATCTGGGAATGGATTGTCTTCCTGATCTCGCTTTGGCTCATGCCCACCTTCTGCATGATCTCAAACCGCTCTTTGTCATCGTATCCCTCCGAGATCTGCTTGTAATAGATGATCAGAATGGTCGCAGCCACAAACAGCATTCCCAGGAATATACCGATGAAGAACAGACCGCCATATACTCCGGTGAGCATCCGCTCTGATTCTGCCCTGCACTCCGCGGATGCTGCAAAGTCAAACTCACTCGTCATCTTCTTGTACACCGCGATCTGGTCCTTCTGATCTCCGCTCACATTAAACCCGCAGAGGCTCCTTATTTCAGAGGCGCTCTCCCCATAGGCAGCCTTCTGCTCTATCTGGAGCTTCTCCAGTTCCCCGATATCATTTACGACAATGAAATGGCTGCTCACCACATTGGAGGCCATCAGCCCGTTTCCCACAAAGTCGTCCAGCCTCTTCTTTATCTTATATTCTTCACCAAACACTTCCAGTGTCTGCTGGGCAAATGCATCCCGGTTGGAATAAATCAGAATCTCACCGTCTCCCAGCCTCTCATGACTGCCCATCACCCGGTTGTAATCAGACAGCGGGATGAAAAAGAGATTGCGCAGATTATTCAGTTTTACCGCACTGTTGGAATTATTTTCACGGTCTGTAATGATCTCATTTCCATTCTCCACGCCGGAAAAAGTCAGATAGGTGTATGTGATCTCATCCGTCACATCCACGTTGTGCTCCGCTGCGGCCTTCTTCATCTCTTTGTCTATATTCTTACACTTATCCGGCAGCTCTCCTTCCGCATAAAGCGAAATATCATAGGGGTATCTTGTGGTGATGACGTCCTTCAGCCCGACCATCAGAGATGTTGTGGACGACACCATGACGAGGACCATGGTCGAAAGTACACAGATATTGGCAAGACCAACTGCATTCTGCTTCATGCGGTAGATCATGCCCGACACACTGGTGAAATGCTTCGTCTGATAATAATATTTCTTATTTTTGCGCAGCAATTTCAACAGCGTAATACTGCCCGCAGTGAACAGCAGGTAGGTTCCGATAATCACCAGGATTACCGCCACAAAAAACAGCGGCAATGCCGCAAGCGGATTTTCCGTCGTGACCGAAATGTAATAGCCTGCCGCAAGACATCCCAGCCCCAGAATGGTCATCAGCCACTTTGACTTCGGCTCACGCTCTCCGGCCTGTCTGCTCTGGAGCAGTTCTATCGGCTTGGAGAGTTGGATCTGACGGATGGAATTTAATAAAATCAGCAGAAAAATAACGCCGAACAGCAGAATGGATGTCCGGATCGCCTGCCCGGATATATAAAATCCCAGTGCGATGTCGTATCCCAGAACCTTCATGATCAGCAGGTACATCAGCTTATCCAGCGCCACACCGAACACCAGCCCGGCTGCCATACTGATCAGATACAGGTAGATTGTCTCCAGCAGAATAACCTTTGCGAGATGCTTTTTTTCCATCCCCAGAATGTTGAACAGGCCAAACTCTTTTTTCCTTTGTTTCATCAGAAAACTGTTGGTGTAAAACAAGAAAATACCGGAAAATATTGCCACCACCCAGCACCCCATTCCCATGATGTACCGAACGGTCTCGTCTCCTATCACATCCTTGATCCCTTCGTTCAGAGAGAGTGATTTCATAATATAGAACAGTGCCGTCGTAAAAATGCAGGTGAGCAGATACGGAAAATAGATCTTCCCGTTCTTTTTGATATTGTCCGCGGCAAGCCTGGCATAAAAGAACTTACTCATGGCGATCACCACCTGTCGCGATCAGCGTCAGCGTATCCGCTATTTTCTGATACATTTCTTCGTTGGTGCTGTTGCCACGGTAGATCTGGTGAAACACCTCACCGTCCTTAATAAACAGCACCCGCCCCGCATGGCTCGCCGCTTTTGCGGAATGTGTCACCATGAGGAGGGTCTGTCCGTCCTCGTTGACCTCATTGAACATCCGCAGCAGCCCGTCTGTTGCGTGGGAGTCCAGCGCTCCCGTGGGCTATGTCCAATTAGTACAACTTTAAAAAGGCCCCGGCATCATAGCCAGGGCCTCCTTTTTTGCTCATTACTGCTTTTCAATATATGTGGCTTTTACGAATCCATAGATACGTCCATCAATTCTGATGTAGTACCACTGTGAGCCATCCTGCGCATGTACCATATCGCACACATCCACCAGGTTGCCCTGGCCCAACTGTGGCCATGACTTGATTTTTGCATTGTTCGTGCCTGCCCATGTTCTCACATTGAGTGAGCTTGCTGTTACTTTTCCAACCCACTGTGGTGTCTTTGTCAGTACTCCATCATCTGTCATGGATGCTGGTGTGCTGCTTTCCTGTTTGGTGATGTACTCTGCAGATACAAAGCCGTATTTTTCACCCTGGTCTCCAGTGATTTTCACATAGTACCATGGGTCACCATCTTTGTCTTTTACAACCTCGCACACACCCACCTTTGTACCCTGCTTGATTGTCGGATATGATTTCAGCTGCGCGTTTCCAGTACCGGCCCATGTTCTCACTGACAGCTCTGGTGTATTGACTACGCCGCTCCAGTTGACATTTTTATTGAGTGCACCGCTTGTTGTTGGTGTGCTCGGTGTTGGTGTCGGTGTACCTGATGACTGTGCAAATTTTGGTGAGGCATATCCTCTGATGTAGCCATTGCCTATAGATAACACGCGTCTGGCCACAGCCTCTCCTTTGTTACCCTCAATCACGGTGATCTGTCCGTTTGACACTGACTCAACCACCCCAATATGGTCCGCTGTCCCATCATTTGGCTGTGTGGATTTATCCCAGTTATACGGAATGATGTACCCCATCTCTGGTGTTATCGTTCCATCTTCTTTCCAGATACCTAACTGTTTGAATATTTTGATGTGTTCCTCGCATCCACACTCTCGTCCAATAAGGGCCACGGCTCCTGCTTTGATTGCTGCAGCACTCACGGTGGTATCGCACCACTCATCAGTGTATTTGACTGCATATCCTCGTGGCAATGGCCGCACGCTGTTGTAGAGGTCAATGATCTGCTTAAATAACCCATTTGCCTCACTCCAATTCACCCAGCTCTGCATCACATTTACATATTCTCGTGCTGTTACTCCCATTTCTGTGGTCTCCTTTGCATATTTATCATAGTATTTCTGTCCATAGGTTGCTCTTTTGGCTTTTACGCTTGCCCCAGTATCTGCCGGAGCTTCATATTTGACCAGTACAATGTCAGATGCCTCCTGCACTGATGTTGCTGTTTTTAATACATTCATGACGGAGCTGTAGCTCTTTGTCAGTTCCTGGAGCAACCAGTCCATCTGTGTCTCCACATCTGCAATAGACACGCCTCTGGCCATGACCAGGTCATACAGTCCAGCTTTTCGCCCCTCTGATGTCCATTGTGCCAGACCATATCCATATTGTCTGGAGTCTCCCAGAGGATGCAAGAACAATGCTCTTGTGATTTCTCCATTATCCACTGCCTGCGTGTAGGTTTCATCTGTATATTTGTTTCCAAGCCTAATCTGGCACAGGTTTTCCAAATTATTTGACTGTAACCCACTCTCTGCATAAAGATTTCCCATCATTCCTGCAGCACCATAGGCATTGCCAATCCCTGCCAGTAACTTCTCCCAGATTTTCTGCTCATCATTCATTGTTTAGTCCTCCGTTGGTGGTTCCTCAAAACAGGAACAACTAAAAGTTTCAATTCTTATCTCATAGATGCCATCCCGTTTCTGCAGTGTGATTGGCCCCTGGTAGTTGTAGACCGTTTCTCCGTCTGCATAGATGGTTATGTTTCCCACTTTTTCATCTGAGGTTGTAATCACCAGCGGTGTTACTTCCACCTCTTTTTCTGCTGTCTGCTCTGGCTCATCTGTTATTGCACAGTCTGCAACCAAAAACGCAATGCTCAGCACCAGTATAATGGCCATGATGGCCAGCCCTACCTTGTTATGTTTCATGTTCTCGCCTCGCTAACGTAAAAGAGGCCGGTGTCCCGGCCCCTCCTCATTATTCCTGTTCTTCGCTTTCTTCCAGTTCCGTCTCAATGACCAAATCTGTGCTTGATGCATCCACCAATCCCTCGCCAATAATGTAGGCCAGTGCGGATGCCCCTGCCATGATGAGTGCTGCCACCTGTGTTCCAGTGCTCTCAGCTCCTCCTGTGGCCACAATCATCATTGATACGAATGAGCCAACTGCTACCCATAATTTTCTTGATGTTAATTTCTTTACCCAGTTAATATTTTTCATCTTCCATTTCCTCACTTTTCTTTGTTAAAATTTCAATCGCAAGTTTCAGTTTCTTTGGCATTGGTACGCCCATGAGTCCTGCGTTTTCTGTGATGCTTATTGCCTCATTGGATATAAATGCAATCATCACGGCATCCCGGATGTAATTTGTATGTATCATCAAATCAAAACGATATGCCACCAATACGATCAGCAGGATGACACCCTTTCTGCAGATGCCTTTGAACCCTGCTTTGCTTTCCAGTGCTCCGTTTTCAGTCTTATTTGACTTGTGAAATACTCCGGCCACAATTAGTCCGGTCAGGTAGTCCACCGCCATAAATATCAATAGTGTTTGCAATCCTGTGTCCCATCCTCCCAAAAGAGTTGCTATGAATCCACCTGCAGCTCCAGCGGCTGCGCAAATATACTCTTTCACCTGTCCACCTCCTCTCTGCCCTCAATCATCATCCACGTCATCTGCGTCCGCATACGGTCTGCAGTAATATTCCGTTATGTCCAGCTCATCCTCAATCTCGGCCAGGGTTTTCTTTCCCTGGCCTCTGATGAGCAGTCTCAGGTCTGTGATGTGAGACCAGAGTCTGGATATTATCCTCAACTTTGTCATTATTCTGTTGTTAACTCCTCAAAACCAGAGTTGATGAGGATTTTTTTGACCTTTTCTTTCAAGAGTCTTGGTACTCTGTTGTAGAGAGCTTTTGCCTCCTCAGTAGTATCTGCGTTCATAATTTCCTGTGCCCATAACATTGCCATCATTGTCTTTCCATCCTTTCCTAAAATCAAAATAATAAAATTGGTTAATAAGTTACTCATAGACGGCCTCACTCATTTCCATGAGACACTCTGTGAGCATCCTGATCTGTTCATTCTGCTCTGCCACCGTCTGCTCCAGTGTCTTTTCCGGTACCGGCTCATAGTCCAGGTAGTTCTCCGGTTTGCTCAGCACTTTGTCCTGGCTGATGTTTTCCGCTTTCTCTCGGAACTGGTGGAAATCATATTCCCAATAGGTCTCTGTGTGAGTAACTTCCTGCTCTTTTTCCACAGTCTGAGTGATTTCCTCAGTAACCTCCTGCCCGTTCAGGCAGATGGTCACATCCACCTTGCCATTGTCAAGCGGCTGCCAGCTGACCGCTGGCTGTTCGGTTGTGAATCTTGCTTTCATTGCTTACCCTCCTTTTCACGTATTTCATCAGCTGCTCTATTCCATACTTTTTCAAAAAGTTTGTGGAATCTGAATTTTTGAACCACCCAAAATAAGAAATACACCGGTATGCCAATTTCAGGACTATCCGCTTGTATTTCCTCAGTTGTTTCCAGGCCCTCATGAATGCCCGTCTGGCCGTGAGAAAAATCTTTCTCCTGACCTCTGTGTGGTCTCTGTAAATCTTGTACCCCATCATGTCAATGCAATCTCCATGGTGTTTTCCATCTCTCCCTATATGGTCCATCTGGAACAACTTCCAGTTCGGTTTGATGGTTAGTCCCAACTCTTCCTGGAAGAATTTCACCAGCATCTCCATTGCCTTTCTCACGTCTGCTTTTCTTGAACCTAGCAAGAGGATGTCATCCATGTAGAAAAGTGCTTTGTAAATCAATCTTGTCCTTTTCTTCGTGCCATCTCTTTGCTTTCTCACTTTGTAGAGGTTCTGTTCTGCGTAGTGATAGGCAAATGAGAGAAAATAATTGCACAGCCACTGGCTCAGGTACGAACCAATGGAGAGACCTTGCTTGTATGACCTGATCAGCGTCTCCACTAAATAAAGCAGGTCATCATTTTTGACCTGCTTTCTCAGAAAACTCATGAGCCTTTCAATATCTATGGACGGATAGCAATGGTGTACATCTCCCTTTGCTCCCACCCTTGTTTTGTCTGGGTTCTTTCGCACCCACTTTTCTATTGCTTTCTTGCCGTATACCTGACCTCTTCCTGGTATGCTGGCACATTGGTATTTTCCAATCTTTCTCTCAAACAACTCCATGAGCGCATTTACTGCAGCATAGTCATATATCTGCTGTTTGATACATTCAACTCCAATCTCTCTGATCTTTCCGGAGTTTCCATCCAGTCTTTTGGAGTATTTAATTTCTGGGAAATCAATCTTTCTTTCCATGATTTCCAAAGCCATGGCCTCTGAGGCAATATCCATCAGTGGCTCTGCACATCTTTTGTCATGTTTGATGTTGCGGTGGAGCTGTCTGGCTGTGCTATCTGAAAAAGTGGCCAGAAACTCTGCGGTTTCAAAACGCTCATACTTGTCTGATAGGCACTCTGCCATTGCCGCTCTCATCCACTTTGCATCCATCTTTATATTTTTACAGTATCTTTTCAACTGATGTCCTCGTTTCTTGATAAAGTGGTTTTCGGTTTTTCTACTCACCCCACCCACGGCCTACTGCACCGTAAGTCCACAAGCCAGGCATCTGTGTTCCCGTACTTATGGTTTGGCTTCAATCAAATTTTAGGGATATGCCCTACGCACCAGTTTCCTGGTAGCTCCATCCAGTGGAGCGAAATACAACGCTGTACGTCAAAAAATATCAAGAAATGCCAGAAACGATATTCCAGTTCGCATTGGACCACCCATTGTTCGCATTCAGAATCCACAGCCCGGCTTGCGTGCCATTGTTCAAATTGCCCAGGGCCAGCCACTGGGAATGCCGCTCGTTTAGCGTTGTAAGTCCGTTTATATTATTTGCTCCCGGCAATGATGTCGGGAGCAGTTGTTTGAAATGTTATAAGGGGAAAGCCCCTCTATCAGGCCGTGGCCTGATATTCACCCCTGGTGCCATTTGGTGAAACTCCAGAAACGATACGCCAGCCCGCATAGGACCACCCATCGTACGCATCCAGAATCCACAGCCCGGCCGGCGTGCCAGAGTACAAAGAGCCCAGGGCCAGCCACTCTCTTTGTCCAGAGGTTCCCACATCCGTGTAGAGACCATCACACCAACCTGTTGCACTTCCTGCTCCTGTTCCAGTCGGTATCATGATACCTCTGTCAATGTCTGTTGTTTCCTCGGTGATGTATTTCCATGATGCTGCAGTATATGGCACCTGAGCACTTGCTTTCTTGTATGTGGATTTTGCCGTTGTCACATTGGTTGTCAGGAGACTTGCGTCCTCGCACACCCATACATCTCTGGCTGGGTTTCCATCCGCTCCGGTGACAATGTCCATGAACACGTTGCCTAATACGTCATAAGCCCCTAAGTGCCATTCAATGCCCTGCATCTTACATGGAAAAATCCCACTTGTGTTACTTCCTGGTGAACCGTCTGAGCCAACTACTTCATCTGTGGAACCTGTGTGCCACGGCATTGTGCTCATACATGTGGTCAATGTGGTGTCAAATGCCTCTGGGGCATCCACATAGACTGCTGCGTTCGTATCATCCACATCCTCCACTCGTGTTACTTTGACGCTGTATGCTAGGTTGTGCATGTATGCATAGTATCTGTCTTTATTTGTAGCCTCACCTACTTCTCCAATAGAGACGTAGGAACCCACTACGAATTTGGCCGCGTTCGCCTTGGCCATGACTACTCTCATCACTCCAGTTTCTTCCACGGTTGCATTGTACTGATAATTGTAAGATGTGCAACCAGCCATAATACTCTGGCTATTGGTTGTCGCATATTTGATGATAAACATGAGCTGCAGATAGAACAAATCCCAGCAAGTTGTACCGCAATAATGTGCGCCCAGCTTGTGCATATACCCAACCATTCCCGTATAGCTGACTGGGTCTTTGGCATCTGCCGCCTGGCATCCATTGGCCGGTGCTCCTCCGGCTGAGGAATATGGCGCACCCTCAATGTCAATGGCTTTGTATTTTCCGTGTATCATAATTGGAGATACTGTTCCATCTGGGTTGATGCTCTCTTTCATTGGATGAGGTGTGCGCTCGCTTTTTACTGCAGAGTAATGATATAGTACCGCGTCTCCCACATCCTCTATTCCGAACCAGCCGCCCATGGTGACCTCGCCTACCTGGACCTTGCCAGTCTTTGTGAAACCAACTTGTCCCTCTAATGCATCCACATGATTGAACCCATTCTCATCCACATGCCAGTTGCATGTAAAATGCTGGAAGAGACCATATTGCTGGTAGTCATCCTGGCCAGGTGTGATACCTGTGGATGGTGTGCAGATCATGTCTGCATTATCATTGAGTTTTTCTCCTACCGGGCTTGTACTGGTTGTGTATTTATAGAGCTTTGTGGTGAATACCTTGTTGCTCCTGCGTAAAGCAAAATAGTTTGAGAGCGCATTTTCAATGCCTCCTCCTGCTTCAATAATTGCCTGTACCTGTTCTTGTCCTTTGGCATCCAATGTGGCCACGCTCTCTGCTGTGGTTTCCACCAGCTGAGCATTTGTCTGGTTTGCAGTTTCAATGTCTTTCTCCAGGTCTCCCTTGACCTGTGTGGCACTCTGTACCAACCCGGTCATGACATTGATCTGTTCGCCTGCAGTCTTGATGCTGCCATCTAGGGCTGTCTTATTTTCTCCGGCTGATGTGATGTCCTGTTCCAGAGAACGCTCAGCCTGTCCTGCTGATGTGATGTCCTGTTCCAGGGAACGCTCAGCTTGTCCTGCTGCCGTGATGTCTCCGGTTAGTGTCTCATGTAACTGGTTCCCCTGTGTGAGCTTTCCTGCCAGGTTATCGTTTAATGTATTTCCATCACTGATATTCTTGGCCAGGTTTGTGTTGGTGGTATCTCCGGCTTTCTTGTTGGCCACCAGGTTTGTGTTGGTGGTATCTCCGGCTTTCTTGTTGGCCACCAGGTTTGTGTTGGTGGTATCTCCGGCTTTCTTGTTGGCTATCAGGTCAGTGTTGACCTGTGTGGCCACTGTGATGTCTGCAGCAAAGTCCTGTTCCACCTTTTGGTTTGCTTTCACATTTGCATCAATTTCATTTTTCGCATTCACCACGTCTTTTTTAATTTGCTCATACGTGTTGTTCTCGTCAGAGACCATATCAATTCCATCTGCAATGCTGTCTCTGACATCTTTTCCTTTTTTTGCCGCTCTTATTTTGTCTGTGTACGGTTTACTATTCGTTGACATATTATCCTCCAATCTTCAAAGTACATGAGTTATCTTCAAAGGCAATCCCAACCAAATCCTCTGGATGCCCTGCCCTTGCAACTACTTTTTCCTCTGGTGTGTCTTGCCAGACTTCGTGTCCTTGCACTGCGTAGAGGGCAAGCTCATACGGATATATCACCTTTGCCCTGCCCTCTTTTCTTGCGCTAAATGTCTGCATTCTTTTTCACTCCCATCTTGTCCTTGAAATCCTCAATTTTGTCCACCTCTGTGTGCACCTCTGGTGATGTCTGCTGCACTGGAGCTGGTACCGGAGCAGGTGCTGGTGTCTCTGGCCCTGCTGTCTCCGTTCCTGCTGTTTCTGTTCCCTGTTGCACTGCTGCATTGAGTGTCATCTGTGTCAGCTCCTGCGCGTACTCCTCTGATTTGATCTGGCGCACATGCGACTGGATGCCATCCAGTACTTTGTCCATGAGAGAGGCAGGGATTGCATACTCCTGCATATATCCCACCACCTGTGCATCAAGTTCTCCTTCTACATAATCCAATAAAGCTCCTACGTTCATTTTTCTCCTCCTATAACATTATTCCATTTTTGAATGTGTACTCTATCCATGACCAGCCAACGCTGCCACCTCCGGCATCCCACATGTCTACAATAAATTTTCGTTTGCCTGTGAATGTCTCCCACACGGTTCCTGCGTTGTATGTTGTTGCCGTGTATAGCTTGCCCATAATATCCACCCTGGAGTTTCCACGAATGCGGATGGTCCTTGCGGATGAATTACTATAAGAGCCGGCAAAATCAATATAGCCATAAGTTGTGGAGCCATAGCCCCCGGTGATTTCACCATATGACATCTTAATGAACCATCTGCCATTGATTGCCTCAAATGTTCCTTGGCAGGATGCACCTTTCATGGTCACATATCCAGCTGCTGATAGCGTGAAATTTGTAGACTGAATGCTGATTCTGTTTGACTTAATGCTGATTGCACCAGCCTCTGTGCTAATTTCTGAGGATATCTTGCCCTTGCTTACTTTTAGCAGGATGTTGTCCGCATTCACTTTGATGCTTGACTTTAGTGTTTCCTCAGCCGCCTTTGCTCTCGTAACCTCTGCGGTGATACTGTTAGATGTCAGTTGTAGCTGTGACTCTGTGTACTGTGATGCGTACCCAAGTATCTCCACATCTGTGATGCAAACATAATCTCCAGGAGTCTGACAGTAGAAATATAAATATCCGTTACCTGCAGCAACGCTATTGATCGTCAGCTCTACAGTCTGCCAGTCCGTGGAAATATCTCCAGCCACGGTATATACCGAATTGTAAAACGATACTCTAACTCTTGTGTTTTCTTTTCCACAGCAGGCTTTGAAACGTATGGTGAACTTTCCAGTCTTTGGCACCGCTATTGTACTTCTAGTCCTCAAATAATATCCTGTGCTCGTAGTGTCTCCCAGGTTGATAACGCCACAAGTTTTATTGTTCCAAGTTGTCTGGTATACCTTTGTTGTATCGTAACGGTACCAGTTTGTGGCATAGCTGCCGTCAAACGCATCAGGGAAATTTCCCCCAACGCAATAGTTGTGCTGCTGTGCCTCATACATTTCCTGGACGCTCTGCGTTATCTTTCCAGCCTCCACGGTTATTCTGGCATCCACATCATCAATCAGCTCTTTCACGTCCCTGAGCGCTCGTAGGTCTGTGATGTATGCCTCTTTTGCACTGCTGCCATACAAAGCAAAATAAAA
Source organism: Hespellia stercorisuis DSM 15480 (assembly GCF_900142165.1). GTDB lineage: Bacteria > Bacillota > Clostridia > Lachnospirales > Lachnospiraceae > Hespellia > Hespellia stercorisuis. The sequence continues at coordinate 56,859 of NZ_FQZY01000020.1, read as the reverse complement.
GTTCTTTGTGGCCTTGCTTGTCAGCGTGACGGTCTTTTTGATTGTGTACCATGTATCTGTGTTGAGTGTTGAAAAGCTCTGGTACTGTGTGCTGCCGGTTAGGCCAAAATAGCAATAGGTTGGTTTCTTCCCGGTTGGAATGTATATTTTGACTTCCACCTCATAGGTTCCTGCCGGTAGTTCGCCCAGGGCCTGTTGTACAGTTCCCATTGAGCCATCTGTCTTGACCAGGTGCATTGCATTGATATTGCCTGCCTGCTCCTTTGTCACCGCTAGGTTGGCGGTTGCCGTAAACTTGTCCACATCAATATCCTGGTTATCCCCATTGACCACATAATCATAGCGGTTTGTGATGCTTTTCTGGTCCGTCACTGCCAGCTGTATCTGGTCCTCCATGGCCTTGATGCTTGTGGTGATGACTTCCCTCACTGCTATGTCCTTTTGATCGGTGTAGTCATTTGCGCCCTCTAATGTATCGGAGAACTTGCCCTCCAGTTCTGACTTGTATTCTACGGTCAGCTTTTCTGCATCAATGGAGTTTGCTGTTATGCGCTCGCCAATGATTTGGCCATCCAGTGTCATTCCCACTGTATATGGCCCTTGATACCCATTATGTGTGCCACCTATGCCGTCTTTATTGATCTGCAATATGTTGGTGGCCTGTTCCTTGTCTGGCGCGTCCATGTATAAATCCCTGAGCCACTTTCTGCTCTCGTCAAATTCTTCCCTCTTGTAGCCGCCCTCACTTCCTGTCATCTTGGCCGTGAGATTGTCAATAGCCGACTTGATGGTTTCATTTTGGATTTTCCTGCGCTGTTCTGCAGATGCTGTGATGCCTGAGTATATCCTTGACTGCTGCTCTGTATAACTCAGCTTTCGGTTTTCTCCCATGCTCAGCTTTGCGCTGTCTGGTCTCTGCAGTGGTATGGTCATTTCCATAACCGGGAAAATTCTATCCATGCCGTATGGTTTTGCCCTGCATGGAATCCGGTCTCCAATGTCAAAGGACTCATAGTCCTTGTCTAGGATGGATAAATCCACCGCTGTCAGGTCCAGGGTCATATCCTCAAACTGATTATCTGCCAGCCATTCTTTTCCCTTTCGCAAGAGATTTGATGGCACTGTGACATCATCCCACACCTGTGTGGCCCACACCCATCCAAAGGTATTGACCGCCTCCTGGCTGTAAATGTAATTTGAGCCACCATTCACGCTGGTGATGTCTGTGTATTTCTCCAGGCCCTCAATGTCTGACTCGTCCTGCAGGCGTGCACCTAAAGGAATGAGTGCCGTGGCCAGGTTCTCTGCTGATTTACTCTCTGCGTAGTCCAGTAGGTTCAGACCAAATTCTATGGGCTGTTCACAATACTTTCCATACTCCTCAATGTGTACCCAGTCCATATATAACCGGTCATTCTCATGCCGGAGTCTCAGGTACCCACCTAGTCTGTCCACCAGTTTCTCGCGGATGGCTTTGAGAGTGTTTTCAAAATTGGTGTAACGCATGACAGAGTCATTTGAGTCTGTCACGGTCACTACGCCAATGTATATCTTTTTCCTATCTTCCACTTGGTTGTTGTGGATGTCCAGGAACGTCTGCAGCATCTGTCTTGGTGTCATATCATGATACTCGGCCTGTGGTTGGATGCTGTCTGAGAGGAAACTCATTGCGCCGGCGCAATACACACTTTTGTTGTTGTATCGGTCTTTCTTTGGCTGTTTTCGCACCTCTCCATAAAATATTTCTTTGTCATCTCGGTACACGCTCACCATGCTCTTGCGGTTGTTGATTTTGCCATACAGCGGATTGATTGGCGGTACCGTAAATTCAAATTGACCGGCATATCCGGTCTGTAGTTTTACTGTTGGATTGGTCAGCACTGCCTCTTTGTCTCCAGGGTAGTACAGTATCTGGCCATCCATTTCCACTTTATACAATTACAATGACCCCCTCCTGTATCTGATTGTGAGCGTTCCCTGTCCAGTGAAAGACAACGTCACATCTTCCTGATCAACCACAATGTCTGCAAATCTGTTCTTGCCTCGTACCAGGGTGTATGTCTTGCCTGCTGTTGTCATGGTGATGCCTGCTGTTCCAATTTGGCTCACCTGAATGACCGGTACAAACGGCATGATGTCCGGTATGATTGTATAGCTCTTTGTGCCTCCTGATGGGGTTACTGTGATTTCTGTACCCTCATCTATGATGCCTGTTTCAAAGTCAAATGAGTCCCACAACCAGTCCTCTGTGGAGTCTGCTACATTGTACTTGTATGGGTCTGCCTTTGGTATGGCCAGCGTAAAGCTGCCAATCTCTCGGTTTCGGTCAAAGTCTGAAATCTTTGCCCTGCCAATCCAATAAAAGCCTGGGTCATTGTCAAATATGATTTTGACCTCTCGGCCCTCAATTTTGTTTCTTATGTCTGAGACAATAATATCCCAGTCATTTCTTTTGTTTTTTCCTCCCAGCAGGATTGTCACAGGACGGTTTTTGAATATACGCCGCCCCGTAGTAGCCTCTGACATATCCAGGAAACCGTCTGCCCCTGGAATATCCAGGTAAAACGTCTCCTGCTCTGGGTCTCCTATACAGTTGTTGTTGCCTATTGCTAAATGCCAGTCATTGATAGTGTGGAAACACTCTCCTGTTGAGACCACCTCAATGGTGGCCCCGTTTGTTAATACATTCATAGCTGTCCCTCCTCTATCGCAAGTTCTCCCAGCTTGTGGTCCATAGCCGGTGCCAAATGTCCTGCCACCTCATCTGTGTCCCACTTCAAAACATGCCCCTGTTCCAGGTATGGGAGGAACTTGGCCAGCATTGCTGTGATGTTCGTGATTGCGTTGCTCTGTGCTGTGCCGTCCTGGCTCACTAATGCATTTGCATTGATGGTCATGTCTTTTGTTACTCCGGCCACGGCATTTGCCACCACAGCCTTGCTTTTTTCAATACCTTTTGCCAGTCCCTGCATAAAGTCAGGCATCCAACTCTCATAGTCCGTCAGAGGTCCCTCATCCGGCACTGAGAAGTGTAAGAATGAGCGTATCGTGCTGGCCACGTTTGAAACCGCGTCCGTCACCCATCCTATTGCACCTTTGATTCCGTCTACAATTCCCATGATGAAATCACGGCCCCATCCTACAGCTTGGCTCGGCAATGATGTTATAAAACTGATAGCTGACTGAAAACCGCTTGATACAACTTGGCCCAGTCCGCTCAGCGCGCTACCAATTCCTGAAACCAGGTTATTGAATGCCTGTACTGCTGATTCTTTCAGGTTGGATGCCGTCTGGCACACGGACTCTTTGATACTGTTCCAGATTTCACTGGCTTTCTGTTTGATTCCGCTCCAGATTTGGCTTGCTGTTTCGGCCAGACCTGAGAAATATGTGGTCACGCCCTCGACCAGTCCAGAGACCAGTGATGATACAAGTTCTTTGATGCCGGTCCAGATTGTGTCTGCAGCATCCTTGATGTTGTTCCAAATATTTTGAGCGTCTGATTTCAGCTTGTCGAAATTCCCCGTCACCAGGTCAATCAGTAAGAGTACCGGTGCGAGTATCGTATTTTTCAGTAACTCCCATGCGCCTGATGCAATCGTGGTCAGTCCTGACCAGATGCCCTCTAGTGTTGTCACGCATGTCTGCCAGAGTGACTGGATAGTGGTCACAATCGTTTGAATGATTGGATTTTGCATGATGGCCGTCCAGATCTGTGCAAAGAAATCATGCACCTGCTGCCAGAGGCCTGCCCACCATTCCGGTATTGCCTGGAATTTTGCAACCAGGGCATCCCATGCCTGCGGTATGGTCACTGTAAAGAAATTGCAGATGGCCGTCCATATTTCCACGCATTTGTCTTTCACTACCTGCCACAAATTTCCGAACCATTCAGTTATGGCTCCCCAGTTTTTCACTATGGCTATGATGCCGGCTATGGCCGCGGCCACTCCTGCTATAATTCCAATAATTGGCAGCAACGGTACCTCTAACATTGTCACTGCCAACGCCACCGCAGCTATTGCTGGGGCCAGCGTTGTGAATACCGCAATCAGACCTCCCAGGATCACCACAAAGTGTTGTACTGGCTCTGGTAATTTCCCAAAGAAATCAGCCATTTTCTGTACACCGCTGACTAATGGCGGTAGTATTGTGTTGGCCAGCTCCACCAGCATCTCTCCCAGTGGTACCAGAGTTTCTTGTAGCTTTCGCATATTGGACTCTAATTTCTGTGACTCCGTAGTGGATGAGTCAAACATGCCCTCCGCACTACCTTTTACGCTGTCATAAGTATCTCCCACGCTGCTCATGGATTTTATAAACTTCGTGCCACCATCTTCTGCCATGGTTCCAAACGCCTTGGCGGCCAGGTTCATTGTCTCCTGCTCGTTAGTGCACTCTGATATGTCGGACACGATTGAGTCAATCACGTCTTTCTGGCTGACTTTTCCATCCTGCCATGCTTGGAATAGCTCCTGTGTCTTTGTGGAATACATTCCAATAGCATCCGCTATTGTTCCATCTGCCAGCCTAGCAGTTACCTCATTGATGGCATCATTTACCTTGTCCAGGTTATACGCGCCACCGTCTAGTCCATTATTCAATAATTGAAAATATTCTGATGCTGAGTACCCTGCCTCTGCAAATTTTCCACTATACTCTGAGAGGTTGTCTCCCAGTTCATTTGTTTTGTCCAGACCGTTTGATGTGCCTTTGACTATGTAATCCATAGCCTCTTGAGCACTGAGTCCAAAATGAGTCATCAATGAATTGACACCGCGTAGTGTCTCATTCATATCAATCCCATACAGCTCATCCAGGGTGATGGCCTGTTCTGTCAGATTTTTCAGAGTTGTCTCATCCAAATCTTTCAGGTTCTTTTTGACAGTGATGACAGCATCTGAGACAGAGTCCATAGACTCTCCCACTCCATCTGTGTATACATCTTTGATGACCTTTGCGGTTTGTTCCGCTGCATCTCCTGTCTCTGCAAAATATGTTTTTGCTTTGGTTGTGGCATCATCCGTCTGCAGAAAAGCATCTGTTGCCTTTTCTCCCAGCTCCGTGATTTTATCCCCGACCACTGACAACTGATCTGCTGCCTCCATGAGTACTCCACCTGACAGTGTTTGCCCCATTTCATCCAGTTGGTCGGATGTTGTGTCTGCTTGGTTCGCCGCCTCCTTTAGTTCTTGGATGAGGTTCTGGATTGCTGTGCCATCATCCACTGTGTCAAGTGCGGCTGTTAATTTCCCTATATCTGCTTTTCCATCTGTGCATGATCTTCCAATTTTCTCAATGGCCAGTTTCATCTGGTCTGCAGTTGCTGACCCATTCTTGATGGCCGTCACCAGTCTGTTGCCTAGTACATCTGCATAATCATCCACGTCTGATTTTGTAGCCTGGAATAATTTGTTGAGCCGGTCTGTGTTCGTTGATAGCCGGTCCTGTTCTGTATTTAAGCTCCCCAGTTCTGTTTCATACCTGGTGAGTGTTGCTCTTGTTTCTTCCACCTCGCGCTGGAATGCCATGTATTGCTCCTGGCCTATCTTCCCAGCCTCCAGTGCTGCTGTAACGTCTTTCTGTGCAGCCTCCAGGCTGTCCAGTTTCTCTGTTGTATTTGCAATGGCATCCTTTAAAAGCTCTTGCTTTTGGGCTACCAGTACGGTGTTAGAGGGGTCCAGTTTGAGGAGGTTGTTTACATCTTTGAGCTGTGTCTGTGTGTCTTTGATTTTTCCATTCACGCCACTGAGAGCTTTTTCCAGGCCGGTAGTATCGCCGCCAATCTCAATGGTTATTCCTTTAATGTTTCGCCCTGCCATCCTGTCACCTCCCTAGAATTTGTCAAAATCTTCCTGCGTGGCCATGCGTGGGTACTTGTATGAGTCATTCTGCTGCTCGGTGAACATATCCATCACCATTCCAACTGTGAGCAGTTCCAGGTCTCTGATTGAGATACCCACCTGGCAACAACGCAATAAAAAAAGCGGGGTGTTTAACTCCCTGCTACTTGGTTTAATTTTTTTTTACTTTCGCTTTTGGTTGCTTCGTTCATCTTCCAGAGTTCCAATATGGCAGGCAATACCTGATAAATGGAGAAAGTATCAAACTCCTCCAACCAGTCCATGATGTCCTGTGGTACGCCCTCCGGGTCTGCGTGCTGTGCCATCACATACGCGATATTTTCAAACATGGATAAATCCTCAATAGGGATTTCACTTTCTTCTTTTTCTTTCTTTTTTCCTTTCGCATTCACAGACTTTGTGACTTTCTGCAGGTCCATGAATAAATCACGGCCAAACTTGATACGGTAAATTCTAGGCACCGCTGCGGATGCCTTGAACTTTACCTCTTTGCCGTCAATGTCAACGGTTTTCATAATCATAATTATTCCCCTCCAGTTGATGCTGCGGATGCCTGTGCTGCATCTGCCGCCTCTGTTGGCACATAAACTGTCTTGTACCAACCGTCATATGTTCCTGTCTGTGTGTCAGGTCCTGTCTGAGCTTTCACAAAACCATCAGCGCGTGGGCTGTTCTGAATAGACAGGGTCTCTGTGCCAGGTTCTACCGTGTCCTCTCTTGTTTCAGACTCAATAGACGGTCTGGAACATGTACAGTTATAAAGGCATCTGCGGATTGCCTTTGCGTCTCCGTCAAACTCAAATAACAATGCGAATGGGCTTGTCTCGCTGTTCGCGTTTTCCACAAGTACACCGTTTGTATCTAATTGCTCGTTGAGAATTTCCACGCGGAACCATGATGGAATGATGGCCATTTCCAGATCTCCAGAATATCCGTTGTTTGCGCTCGCCACATAATATGCAATACCATCCGCGTAGAATGTAGAGATTTCTCCCTCAGCGTCCAATGAGATGGCCACTGCTCCTGTGATGTGCTTTGGTGTCGCATAGCTGTATGTTTTTGTACCATCAGCCTCTGTATCTGTCTGCTTGGCCACGTGCACATTTTTGATGTTGTACTTTACTTTGTTTTCTTTTCCTTCCATTTTTATACCTCCATTTCGTATAATGACTCCCACATAGACTCCGACTCTAACCATTCTGAGGCGGTTTGTTCCCAAGCAATCCCGTGTTCATTCAGAACGCCCTCCACCTTTTCCTCTAGTTCCCAGTCTTTTTCATCTGTGTAGATTTCAATTTCCAGTTGTTTGATTTTTAGATAGGTCTGCCCATCCGCAAAAAAGTTGCTTGTACCAGGGGCTTGCCATACCAATATAGGGAGGCTCACCTCTTTCATTTCCTTTTGTGTGAAATGATGATAACGATATGGCAGACCTATCTCATCCAGCATTTTCTTGATTTCTTCTACCGTCATAACCGTTTTCTCAGCTCCTTTTCCAGTTCTTCCACTGCTGCCTTTTCTGCTGGTTCAATATGCACTGCAGGAGCTGTCCTGCCACCATTACGGTTCTGGTGCCCTTTTTCCAGCAAGTGTGTCAGCGCGTACTCCGGTTTTTCTTCATGTACCACCGTGGTGTGACGTGTTCTCTTTGTTTCTCCCACGCCGTATGTCCATGATGCTGCATAGTCACCGGTCAGCTCAGGTGAGTTTTTGTTCAGCATTTTTGCTGTGTCCTTGGCCACTTCTTTGGAAATTTTCTCCACTTTCAGGCCAGTCTCAATCCCGTAGCCATCCAACTGCTTCATAACCTCTTTTGCGAGGTTGCCTATCTTAATTGCCACTGTCATCCCTCCTGTCTTTGAACGGATGCACTAATTTTTCCAGGGATAAATACAACGCCGGTGGCGCGGTGTCATACTTTGCTTGTATCTGTTGTATCTGATAATGGCCAGCCTGGTCTTGCATTTCACTTTCGTCAAATTCCATTCTGTCCCACAGCCAGTCCGTCTCATTTTCCAGGATGACAATGTCCTGTGTTTCAATCAGCAATGCCTCAGCTGCTGCCAAGGGGATGCTCAGAACTTTATCAATCTTGTTTCCTGCGGTCTTGGCTTGCCAGAATCTGGTCACTCCCACTGTCCTGTTTCCAAAGCGGATGTGCTCCACCTTTGTCCTTGTCAGTGTTCTCTCATCAGCTTCACAGATGGTCAGCAGTCCGTCCCCAAAGGTCTCAAATTGTTTGCTCCTCAGTCTCGGCATATCCATCCACCTTTCTGCTGATCTGCAGGGAGATGATTTCCGCTTTGTAGTTCGTCCAGAATTGTGGTATCTCTCCGGCCCTCGCATACATAACGTAATCAAAAAGGAGTGCTTTCTCCTGGGTTTCCCCATAGAAATCGCACTCCCCTATTTTCCCAGATATGGCATTCATTCCACGCTTTGCCATCCCCATGATTTTTTTATCACCCTCGCCATCATCCCATGTGATGTCTAGGTAATTTTTCAACTCAATGAGGAGCGTCCCGTCTTTTTCTGCCTCTGCCATAGCCTTACTCCTTTGTCACAGTTACTGTGTAGGTCTTTGTCTCATCTCCGTCAGTTACCACTACTTTCACAGTGTTGGTTCCATCAGTCCATGTTGCTGCAGCTCCGTTGGTCACGCTCTTGTCACCCACTGTGATTGCAATGTCGGCTGTTCCGCTTTCTTGCACTGCTGTGATTGTGTTTGTTGCATTGTCCGTTGTTACAGTGTAGGTTGTTGTTGCTCCAGCAAATTCAGGGCTGAGAGCCTTTCCACCGATTCTCAAATCAGACAATACTGCGCTGTGTACTGGTGTCTCTGTGACGTTTACCACCTCGAAACGTACTGGCTTGATGTCTGTGATGTCCAATACCATAAACGCATTGTTGTCTTTTGCGAATCCATTTGCGTACAGTTTGATGAGGTATACTCTTTCATCTTCCAAGAAACGGTATTCATCAGAGTACTCAATACGTCCATTGCTTGCCATTCCTACTCCAAGGAAGTACTTTCCGGCCATGCCATATACTGCCTTACCCTCTGGTACTGCTGCACTCTGAATGATTTCTGCAGGTACTGGTAACGTTGATACATACACTCCATCCGGTGTGAGCATTCTTGTTGCTGGCAAAACACGTCTCCAATAATCTACTGGGTTTACAAGGAGAATGAGGTCTGTTACAACTCTAGCTTGTCCCTTGTCATTTCTTGCCATGATGGCTGTTACATTTCCCATCTGAGTCATGTCTAAAGCCGTCATTTTGATAGCTTTCTTGTCAGGATATTTCCCTCCTGTTACTGTAACGCCCTCGCCAACCTGTTTCATCATTCCTACAGGCATGTCTAAACCAGTTCCGTTCACAATTCCGTACTCCAAGCCATTAGAGAGTGCTTCATAAAGCACCTGGCGCACATAGTTATCTAACCATGCAGGGCCTAAATCCAGCATAGCTTTTGACACTGGGAGGAATGCGCTCAATTTATCCTGAGTTACATCAACCTCTTTGAATCCAGATGTTAATTCCTCAATGATCTTTGCTGTTAATTTTCCCCATGCAGCTTTCTGCTCACCGTTGGTGTTCATCATCATACGTGTGAGACCTGTCACTGTTGTGGCAGACAATTTGGAAAGAAGAGGATGGTTTGTTGCCAATTCATCAAAGACAGAATCAATGATTGTCTCTGGCATCACCACATCTACATCAGATAGTGCCTGTTTTGGGTTTGGAGACTTCATGGCCTCAATTACTTTTTCGTAGTATTCTTTTTCTTTGGATGTCAACTGGCGCACACCTCTTTGAGCCAATACTGTTGCATCCTGTTCTGTGAGCAGGTCTCTTGCCTGTTCCAGGACATTGTCCTCAATCTTCTGGCAGAGTTCTGAAAACGCCTCACTGAATGCCTGAGAATCATCATCCTTGATGGCCTGGTTCATCTTCTCCACAAATTTTGCTTTTTCCATTGCTAAAATATCCTTGTTTTTCATTTCTTTTCTCCTTTACATTTTCTCAAATAAGTTGCTGATTTTGTTTGCAAGTGTCTTTTGAGCCGGTGCTGGTGGCACTGGTGGCTCTTTTGGCTCTGTCATGGCCTGCAGTTGTTCTCTAAAAGATTTCTGCTGGGCCATCATTGTCCTGAGCTGAACAATCTGTTGTTCTAGGCTTTCCTGGTTCTGTGGCTCTGCCTGCTGCTTTTTGTCCACACTGTCAATGAGTCCGTATTCCAGACATTGTGCCGGTGTTAGAAAAGTCTCTTTGTCCATCATCTCAATGAGCTGCTGCTCGTCCAGATTGGACCGTTCCATGAAAATCTGTCGATTGGACTCCATGAGTACGTCCAGATCATCCGCCATCTTTCTCAGTTCTTTTGCATTTCCCTGGCACTCAACCCACATATCGTGGACTAGGGCAGATGTTCCAACCCCCATGACTCTCTCATCACATGCCTGTAATATTACAAAGGCAATGCTGTAGGCTACTCCATCCACATGTCCCACCTTGTGGCATGCTTTCTGTTTGAGCTGGTTGTAGATTGCTACACCCTCCTGAACAGAGCCGCCATTTGAATTGATGTGCAACTCAATGGTATCTTTGTCAGGAATGGCTGCCAGCTGGTCTCGGAAATACTTTGCTGACGTTTCGCTTTCGTCATAGTTCCATGTGCTCCAGTTGAATTTCCCAAACTTCGTCACATCATCGTAGATGTACAACAAATGTGTGTTGGTTCCTGCCTGCTGCTGGAAACAAAAATTGATAGGTCTTGGCATCTTATACACCTCCTTTCTCTTGCATTCCGTCCAGAATTTCCTGGATGGTGGAATAATTTTTTGTGATAAAATGCTGATTTGCCCATGGCTCGTCTATTTCTGGTTCTCCCACTGCCCTCAAAATCATGTTGACAGTGTAAATGCCGGAGCTGATGAGCTTGTCTGCTGATGTTGCTATATCAAACATATCAATGTGTTTGACCTTTGTGGTGTTGACCTGCATATGCGTTCCGGTTTTCATGCCGGCTTTTCCATTCCGTTTCCGGTTGATTTCCTGCTGCAGAGTCATGGCCAGAGGGTCCAGGCAAAAGGTCAGCATTTCATCCACTGCTTTGCTTGTGTCTTGTACATCTCCTTTGGCCAGTGATGGCGGCATAGAGATACCGCGCGCCGTGAAGTCGAAAATATCATCATACTGACTTTTGATGTCTCTTGACGAACCCTCACTGTAGGTTTTTGAGCCAAGGTCCGTGTAGGTGTAACCCTCGTACAGAGGCAGTACCGCATTTGAATTGTTGAAAAATGACTTGAAATACTCATTCATGAGTTTGCTCAGCTTTTCGCTGAAATTCTTGTCACTCTGTGCCAATGCAGAAATGTCCAATATGCCCCTGCTGCCCCTGCTTTTTAAGTAGGATTTTGCTGAGTAGTCAATCAATTTGGAATAGGAGCTGTATAGTCCCTGGATGATCTGATTGACATTCTTGTTGTTCAACTTCCAGTGCAGCACATCCTCACTGCGGAAACTGCGCTGGAATGTGTAATCATCCACCGTCACCCCACTGTAGGTGTCCCCGTACAGAGTATTTTTTGTGGTAGTAAAAGAGTCAGCTACTAAGAGCTGACCGTCTGCACTTTCCACAATCAAGAGTTCGTTTTCTCTGTATAACTTTTCCATTGCTTTGCTCAGGAACTCTGCTTTGTTTTGGTTTTTGTTTGGTTCAAAATTCCACAGGTAGTACTCATCACCTTGTATCTCTTCCCCTTTGAAAAATGTGCGGAACTCGCATTTTGTTAGGGCGTTGGCAATTTTCCCCACGCAAGTCCAGAACGCAAGCTCTCGGAGACTTACCTCCACTGCTGCCTCATGCACTTGCTGGTCCGTAATTTCTACGGATGCCACTCTCTGTGGTTCTTCTCGGCTCTTGAAAAGCCGCCTGATACTAAATCCCATTGTTATCCTCCTATCTTGTTAATACGTGAATACGCCCAAATCTGGCGCGTTCGTAACCTGTGCATATGGTATGGCATCTTCAATGGTCATGGATGCCACCAATGCCATGAACGGGTCTGTCTTTCTTGATTTTGCCTCTATCTTTGCATAGACAAAATTGCCAATATCTGCATCATCCTCTTTTCCCAGCTTGCGTCCATACCTCACCATCTTGGTGTTGTTCGTAGCCCATCTGAGCACTGGGTTATCACCCCATGCAAAATAGTCATTCGCAAAGCAACTATCAATCACTGTGGCCACTCTCATGATGTCAGATGGCCGCACCATCTTGAGGTTTTTGTAGGTCTTGGCATCAAAGCCAATGTTTCTCAAATACTGGGCCATCAGAGCGTAGCGGAAATCATCTATTGCCATCATGCGGATGGAGTAGTTTTGCATCTGTTCCTCAATGTACTCCGTAATAATTTCCGGATGTATTTCCACGTCATCCACCACAGACAAAAGACCTCTTTTTTCCCATTCTCTCCATGGTGCCTTTATCCTGCCTATATCTTTTGATTGTAGGCACAACCACGAATGGTTCAGGTCATATCTGATGTTTTCCTCCCTAAAATGCAAATTCACAGACACAAGGTCAGTGATCTTTGAGAAGTCAATGCCGCATGTGCAAACTCTTCCCTGCAGGTCTGGTATTTCCCTGTTGGTCAGCTTGATTTTTTCATAGCTGCAGACTTTTATCTGGCTTGTGCCATCTGGAATGTTCATGCGCTTTGTCATGAATGCGGTGAGCCGTTCTGGATGTTTTACCCAGTCGCGGTACTCTTTCCTGATTTCATCCATGAGAGTTGGCAAGTATGGCAGTGATGGGTTTGCCTTTTCCCAGTTTGCCTCATCATGTACCTCCTCTTTGCTGTCCAGTCTGCAGATAAATGGCAGCATCCCATTGTCTGGGTCTCCACCAAACAGGATGCCCTCTGCCTGCTCCAGCATGTCATCCAGTGGACCCTCTCTCACATCTCCCTGGGTGGTATAATAAGACCGGCGTGGGTGTGCTTTCTTTCCCAGGCCGGTTGTGAATACATTTATATTTTTATAATCTTCATACTGGTGTATCTCGTTGAATACCACCAAGCCGGAGCGCAATCCATCTTTTCCTTTTGGGTTGTTGGTGCGCCCCATGACTGTTGAGTTTGTCTCCAGGCCAATCACTTTCTCTGTTGTCCAATAGAAAAAGCGTTTGAGCTTCTTGATGTTCTTTGGCTGCTCAAACGCTCCCACTATATCTTTGACCGGCCTGAGAGCCTGGTCCTCATTATTTGCACATATATCAACGTCATACTCTCGTATGCCATTATAAGGGGAGGCCAGTGCCGCCCCCTCCAGTGCTATGGTTCCATCTTTTCCTGCCCCTCGCCCGATCAGGCAGAACAGGTCTGGCCAGCGTGGAGTCTTTGAGTCTTTCCAGTATGTGCAATCATGTAGCCCCATGACAAATTCCTGCCATGGGAACACGGTCTCGAACGGGAAATACTTTGCAAGCCCCAAGTAGTTGGTCAACTGTTCCTGGTCAACGTAGATGTCCTCATTTTCAAAGCAGTATCTGATATGTTTCATCAGAGCCTTGACTTCTTTGGATGCTCGTCTTTCTCCTGACTCCACTGCCTCCATGTATTTTTCAATACGTGGGTCACAGTTTATCATCATCATCATCCTTTATCGTCTTGTCAGTTGTCAGCCCCAGCTTGTCCAGTATCATCAGCATTTGCTTGTTGACCGCCACCAAATCTTTGACTGACTGGTTCTGTTTTGTTATCGTTGCTTTCCCGGATGCAGAGGTGGACTCATAGGCTACACCTCGTTTTTTGATGTCCGCTTTGAGCTTTTTTTTGATGTCATACAGACTCATGTAGTCATCAATCAAGTCCAAAAACACAGAAATATCAGCCTCTTTTTTCTTGAGCTGTGAAATTAAACTATTCAATATATCGCCTTTTTTTTGGACCACCTTTTCACCCCCTATTTTTTTATTTTTTTATCATGTGCGACCTCTCTCGGAATTGTCGAGACCACCCACCGGTCTCCGGTTCCAAAATTAAAACGCGATTTTTTTAGACCGGGGGTGTATAGTTTTTCGTCTCTGCCGTCTGGCCAATCTTCAAAGCAAATTCTTTCTTTGTAGTGCCATGGCATTCTCTTTCTATTGCGTTTGTATTGTACTTACATGCGCTCTTGTTGCATCCTGTGTTGAGGTCTGGGTTGCACTCATATAGTTTCACTCCTGGTGCTGCCATGAATGTCTGCTCCATCAAGTCTGCTCACCTCCTCTTTCAGTCCTGCCACCCTGTCTGTTATTCTATCCACATGATCAGCAATCTTTTCTACCAGTTCACCCACCTTGTCCAGCTGTGATGTATCTACATCCACACCCACATGCATGGTTGTTACTCGGTCACCCTGCAATATTCCATAGCCTAATGGTATCAGTGGCCCACTTCCACAATCTGCACAGGTGCATCCATCTCCCTTGTGTCTTGGTACTATATTCATCATTCCACAGTTGGCGCAACTGCCAACCAAATACTCTGCTGTGTCTCTTGGTTTTTGTATCATGTCAATCCCACCTTTCCTCCGTTAGAGGTTCCTCTGCCTTTGGTTTCCGGTACCCATGTACCTCTTCATGGCAATCATGGCACAGGCTTATCAGGTTCCTATGCTTTACACCTCGCCACTCGTAATATGTCTCCAGAGCTGTCTCTGGATGTTTCTTGACGTAGTTGACATGATGCACTGTGGTTGCCTTTGTATATATTCCCTTAGCTTTGCACCGCTGGCACTCATCATGGTCCATGCTCAATATCTCAGCACGTTTCCTTTTCCACTTGCCCCATGTATAGAACTTGTGTATGTCCTCGCGTATGCACCGCCTAACAAAATCAATATCTTTCTGTGTCATCCTCTTCTCCAATACAAAAGGCCCCAGGAAACCTGGAGCCTTTGTGAGGGATAATGTTTGAGAAATCTGTTTTCTCATCTTTGGACACTATCAATATATCACAAAAGTTGTCCTCCGAGTACCGCACTTTCAAATCCTCTGGGCCATCAGGTAATAGAAAAAGCGTCTAACCTTGTAGAAGTATGTTCGTTCGCAAGGTATACCTTTCTGTTTCATCCAGTGAAATGTTGCGCCCTCAGTGGTCACATACTCCAGTATGTACTCGTATAGTGCCTGGTCTTTCCCTACAGCCTCGCGGACTGTCTGCTCCACATTATCCACTTTGTTCTGCAGCTCAACTCTACGTTCTGCCAGAGCTGCTGTTGCATCACTGCCGCTGTGCGCACCAGGCATCCCTGTGATCTGCGGACTCTTCAATGTTGATGTCTCACTGTTTAGCTCTTCCACCCACTCAGGATATTGTAGACAATAAGAGTAAGCTGTCCCAAACGCGTGCTTGCTGATACCGTATTTCTTTTTGTTTAATGGTCGCACATTCGACATTGTTTCATCTCCCCTACTTGTTTTTGCTGAATATAGCTTGTAGTATTGCCAATACCGTTCCACTATTCCTCTTTTTTCTCATCTTCTCTTTTCTCCTCTCTGTCTCCCTGCTGCCCCAGCATCTCATTTCTGGTCAGTTTCATCAGTTCCTCAATAAATTCTTCCTTGTGTTCCTCTATGAACTGGAAATAGGCTTTTTCAGCCCTTTTCCGTTTAATTCTGTTGTATGGCCACATTACTATTGCCCCGACTGCTGCCAGCGCGTTCTTTATTTCTGGCCAGAATATACAAGCTGTGAATGCGAGTGCCATTGTCAGAATTATCATCAAAATTATGAATGTATCGTCTGTCATCACTTTGCTCCTCTGCTCATTAGTAGGTTCAGTGCATCCTCACCTATGTCCGTCTGTTTTCCTTTGCCCTTTTGGCATATTATCATCTGGATGTCTCGGTCATAGCCAATGGATGTCTCCAGTCTCCTCTGAATTTGTTCCAATTTGGCCATCCGGCACTCCCAGGCGGCTCTTTGAAAGCCATCCCACTGGTTCTCCTCAAGTTTTGCCTTTATGATGTCCCTATAATCTGCCAGAGCCTCAATGGTGACTCTTAAATCACCATAGCAAGTCTCTATCCACTCCTCATTCATGCCCTTTGTGTCCATGTAATGATAAAAGCGTTTCATCCGCTCCTCATAGGTCTGTGTTGGGTCTTTCTTGTCCATTTCTTATCTCCTCACAATATCTGCAGTCATTGTTTGCCGCTCCAAAGCATCCCTGGCACTTATTATCCAGGAACATGAACCCTGGTGCATCATCCTGGACAACTGCTGCCGGTTCGTCCTTTTCCTCATCCAGGTAATTGCGGCCATACCGTTCCATGAACTGCTGCCGTGTATGGTCTCTTTCATAGGCTCTCTGGCCATCCTCATGTAGTCTGTCCATGACTGTACGGTTGTTGTGCACCGCTCCTGGCCCATCCAAATGATGAGCCAGACAAAGATACACTTTCAATCCATCCTCCTCTGAGAGCACCCTGTTTGGGCCTCCAAAGATGTGATGCTCATGTACTACTTGATAAATCCTGTATTTATCCTCTTTCATGCACAGATAGCATGTCCCGTCCCTGGTGTGCAGGACGCTTGCCTTGTGTTTCTTTCTTCTCTTGGTTTTCTTTGGCTTTTTGAGTATCATTCCACCGGGTCCTCTGTGATGTCAATTTGTGTGATTTCAGCCAAAAGTCTCTCGTGATTCTCGTCTGATCTCCAGGATGCGTGGAACCTGGCCACGTTATTCTGCCAGAGCAATCCTCTGCTTTTATTGAAAAGCGGCTTTTCCACTCTGTACTCTCCCTGATCTTCCATCACTGCTGCATTGTCAGCTACAGCTATGAACGCATTGTTGATGATGTACACATCACCGGTTGTCTCGTGCTGTAGGAGTCTCTGTGCCACTCCACCGTTTAGCAATACCAGGTTTGTCACCTCAATGATTTCATCAAAGCCCTCCACGTTGACTGCACATGGCAGCTCTGTCTCTAATTGGTTTCCCTCTTTGGTTGCTGAGAAACGCGTACCCTCTGCAGGTACTTCTCCAGCCAGCTCAATCAGCTGGGCCAGTATTTGCTTTGGCAGAAATTCCTTTTTGACATCCATCTCCCAGTAACTGCCGGCAATGTAGTATCTTGCCTCTGTCTGCGCCACGATCAGGCCGCGCTTATATGCCTGTTTCATCAATCGTTTTATAATACTATTGCTTAAAAACATGTTTTATCTCCTTTCGTCTGCTCCAATTTCCACACCAGTGATCTTTCGCTCCCCTGCAGGCACAATATGCTTTATGCTTGCAGGTTTCGCACATTTCCTCCGGTGTCATCAGCTGAATGGTAGCTCCTCGTCAACTCCGTCTGGAATATTCATGAACCCATCTGCATCTGTCTGAGGTTCAGGTGATGGCTGTCCTGGTGTGTATGACGCTCCATCTCTTTTACTCTCTGCAAATTCATGTTCTTCAACCACCACCTCTGTGGTGTATACTTTCTGGCCATCCTTGTTGGTATAGCTGCCAGTCTGGATGCGTCCAGAGATTGTGACCTTGGTGCCCTGCTTGAAATACTTCTCCGCAAACTCTGCAGCTCTTCCAAATTCCACGCAAGAGATATAGTCCGCACCGCCATCCTCTCCGTTTTTCTTGAAACGTCTATCCACGGCCAGCGTGTATCTTGCGATTGCCAGAGTATTCTCTCCCTGGCTGTATCTCACCTGTGGGTCTCTGGTGAGTCTGCCCATCAAAATGACTTTATTCATCTGCGCACCCCTCTCTGGCGTTTCACCGGCTTGTCCTTTGGCTTTTTGGTCTGTTTCTGCTCAGGCTGTTCCATCTGCTCTTTGATTGTCTCTGTTGTCTTTTTCATTCCATCAACTCTCCTCTCATCAATCTTTCTAAATCCCAGTAACGATATGACACGCAATAGCCGTATACAGTTCTAAACACTGCGTGATGTGTATAGCATCTGACCAGCTGCATCCGCTTTTTGACTTTCTTTTTGGTCTTGCTGTCTGTTTTCTCCCAGAAATACAAGTCATACCAGACTCCCTCTTTCAATTTCACATCCACACCCCCACTAATGACGCAACGTCCTCTTTCCCTCTTGGCAAGAAAGAGAAACCGGTGTGCTTTCTCAGGTCCTCCTCTACTTCTCGTAGTGACTTTTTGACCATCACTGTGTCAGTTGGTTGGTCCATATCGTATACCCTGGCCACGCAATAGCCTGGGAAATCCTCTGGACTGTTGTAAACGGCCACCATTGGCATCCTGAGACTCCTCATGTCTACCTGTGCCATTGTCTCAACCTTTTTCTGTTGCATTCTTTTTTCCTCCTCTCTGCTAGTGCTGTGGCAAGTACCACCGCTGGCTCCTGCTGCTCAATCAGCAACTGCTGCCCCGTGTTGTCTCCTCTCAGTCCGTCAGCCGCAATCAGGAAGAGGTTTCCTACAGCCTCCATTGTTTTTGTCAGTGCCTCTTTGAATGCGTCAAAACCCTTGCACATAATTTCAGCTATTCTCTCCACGTTTTCCTCCGGTATGACTAGGTCACCATTTTTGAGGGCTGTTCCCCCTGCTACCACTTGCCACTCTTTTGGAGGATTGTACCCATGGATTTTCTTGTACTGTTTCTTTTTCTGTCTCCGGTTCATTTTTCCCTCCTACGCTATGGCCACACGCTGTGGCTGCTCAATCGGTATTGCTACCTTTTCCTGTTTCTGCTTGATACTGTTCTTGTACTTGGTCAGCACTTTGCTGATCTCTTTTTCATCTGGCTTTCTGTCAAATTTGGAATACCACTGGATGATGTGGTCATCTTTCATGTCCACCTCTAGTGTGTAGTACGGTGTCTCCAGGTCATCCTTTTTCCTCAAAAAGCAAATCCAGCTCTTTCCATCTGCCATTTTCTTCATGTAGTGGCTATCTCTGGCCACACAATGATGGAGCAAACGGCCCTCTTTCATCAGCTCCTCACAACAACCTGCAGGTATAACCATATAGTCCTGGTTTTCCCAGAAATAACGCCTGACCTCTGGGAGCCTGTTCTTGATTTTCTTATCCAGTGGCCGGTATTCTTTCAGGCGTTCCTTGTCATCCTTTTCTTGTGCCATTTCCACCAGCTGGTCATGACGTGCTCTCAGGTCCTTTGGCAATCTCACAATATCATCTGTGGTGTCATAGCCTGCAGCTGCTGCCATTCTCAAATAATCTTTCCAGGTTGTCACCAGGTCCTTTGGTTTCACATCCTGTTTTTTCATGTAGTTGACCATCCGGTTGACACTTCTCAGCTCGTGGAGGATTTCTGTGCACTCTTCCATATCCAGATTGTTGTCTGCCAACCACTGCAAAGACTCTGTGGTGATTTTGATGCCCTGCTGCTCCTCGTACTGTAGCCACTCCAGGGTGTTCAGGCCTCCATTGACCTGTTTCATCCGGCTGACTCTGTTTCCGTCAATTCGTAATGCATCTTGTAATGTCTGGCCCTCCTCGTAGATACAATTTGGATTGCCATACCATCCGTATATGCGCACAATGTCTTGTACCATCCTGACCAGTCCAGCCTTGGCCAGATATTCCAGCCATGGTCTTTGGTGAAATGTGGTGATGTATGTATTCACATCAAATTTCTGGCCCTTGTTGGTCATCAGGTCCAGCCCACTATTTTCCAGATGGCCACATGGCAGCACCTCCTTGAGGTTTCCTGGCCAGAGGTATGACTGCAGGAACCTTTTGTTGCTCCGGTTTCTGTCCCAGAACTCCTGCGTAAATTCATCAGCCTCACTCAACTGGCCGTTCCATACCTTGCCCCAGCACTCACCCTCTGGAATGATGGCTCTGCGCTGTTCGTACATCTCAATTTCTTTGCCCTCCGGTGTCCAGGAGCACACAGCCTTGAACTGTCTCTCTATCCACTTCTTTTCTGAGTGTGTCACGCCTGGGATGCAGGTCTCTTTTTTCTCTTCGTAGGTCTGCAGTATGATGACTGGCTCCGTGGCTTTCTTTTCCTGTCTCCGGCTGTATGCTGTTACTGGTGCGCCACATCTTGGGCATGTGGTTTGTTCTCCATGTTTCCATCCAACCTTTTTCCAGCTATGTGCCCCACAAGCGGTGCAGCTGTATGTAGTCCTTTTCTTGTCTTTCTGCAGAAAGAGGAGGTCTCCCTGGAAAACCTTGTCTTTCACCCACGCCTCTGCCTCGTCTGGCACACATGGCACTGCTGCCATCATGTCCTCAATCCGTTGCTGTTTTCTCTCGTAGGCCCTATCATTCTTTATCCTGATGACGCTGTTCTCAAACCAGTTGATGAATGTATCATCCAGATAGGTTGCGGCCATCTTTTTATCTGCCTCTGATGCAAATTCCCATTCGTTGGTGCAGTAGTAATAGTCATTTTTTAGAGGTGTTTCCCCCTGGCATATTCTGGCCACGTTGTCTATTTTCACCCTGCGCCATCCTGTTCCTATGAACGCATTGAATGCCATCTCTTCCTGATCAGCAAAGTACCTGGCTTTTAGCTGGCCATCCACAAACAGGTCAACCTCCAGAGCTTGGTGCTCATCTACTTCAACTAACTGGCATCTGCCCACTACTTTTTCCCACTGACCCTCCGGTGCGGTGCATGGTTCGGTTTCTAGTAATTTTTTCCACTTCATTACTTGTCACCTCCCATGTAGTAGCTTGTAATAATCTGCTTTGCGCGTCCCATCCCTGGAATGCCCAGCGTCACTCTGCCGGCAGTTACCTTGGCCTCTTTTAGGATGTCCTTGTCCACTGGCATCTGATTCTTGAATGACCAGGAGAGAAGTGCTGCAATACATCCTTTCAGGCTCTTCCCTGTTTTTCTGACCTGGTGGGCAATGATGTCACTGTCCATGCACTGGCCTTTCAGATATTCCACCCAGTCCTCCATGATTTCCTTTGGTTTCAATTCCTTTGCCTCAATCTCTATTTTCCCCAGAGCGGCTGTCAAAGGGTCGCACAGCATTGGTACCTCTGCCCCTATGTACATTTTTGCAATCTCGTCTGGTATTCCATTTTCTTTGGCCAAAGCCTTGATGCTACCTGTGTCACCCTCATTGAACAGGTTTTCTGCCAACTCATTGATTTCTGCATATGAGTTGAACTCTCCAAATTTCTCAAACATGTTATTGCTCCTTTCGTCTTGTGATCTGCGTCTGTAGCCATCCAGTAAACGAATGCCGGCCAGGCTCTCCAAGGACCAGATGCTTTCTGGATAACTCCCAGACTCTTCTCCACTCTTCCTGGTTGGCCACCGGTTTTCCCTTGCTGGTACGGAAATCATTTCCTGCCCATCCGGCCAGGTTACGCTCCATCATGTTAAGGATGAACTCATCCTCTGTGTGTATATGTATTTCACAGCTCTGGTTGAACCTGTCCAATGCCTCAACCAATGCCATCAAAACCGTCTGATGATACGTGCCTGTTATCTGGCCAAATCCCTCACGGGTTTTACTCTCTCCGTTCATCATGACCTCCAGCACATATCCATATTGTTTCTCTGTGGCTTTCGTGGAGATGGAGTCTGTCTCTATGTAGATGTGTGTCTCAAACATTTATTCCCTCCTGTTCAGCCTGATCTGCGTGTATCGTCTATACTTGTACCCAGTCACTGGGTTGATGCCCTCATGAATATTTGCAATGTAATATCCCTTTTTGGGCTTTGGTTCTTCTTTCCACCTGATGAGCTTGTCCACATGAGGCTCAGGCAGAGGCATATTGCGGCTGGTGTTGTAGTTTGACTCTCTCATCCTAGATTCTCCCTGCTGCCCATTGGCTTTCTCGTAGGTGGTGTGTTCATTCTTTGTCACGTAATTTGATAGCTTAGTGAAATCCTCATCATATATTTTCTCATTGTCTTTTATGGTGCTGATGTAGGTTCCACCCTTTTCCCATGCCTTGCGGATAATGTTGGCAGTGTCTCCAATCTCGTTGATCACCAGATGGATGTGCCACGCTCCCTTGGTTCCCCTCTCTATGTTCCTTATCCAGAAAACCTCATATCCTCTTTTCTTGTATTCTTTCCTCACATACCTCATGGCCTTTTGAAAATCTTTCAATGCATCAGCCATTGTGGGAGGTCTGTTTTGCACCTCGTAGGTCCAGGTTGCAAATGTGTCACCCGGCGAGAAGTATTCCAGCAATCTCTGGCGGCACCTCTTGGCCTTGTTGAGATTGTTTACTTTCCACATCTGCTCCTCGGTGGGTTTCACTCTCTTCTTTCTCTTAGCTCCTGGACCACCATACCTCCCATCATGGAACTCCTCTACGTCTATGATGTCACCATGTCTGAATTTATATGTTTTTCTCTTTGTCCCCATAGCTCTCCAGTCCTAACTTTAATATCTTTATCAAGTGCTCAACGGGTCCTAAAATCCCCCGTTTTTCTTGACTTTTTTAGGTTCATGGTAGTACTATGTTTGTAGGAAGTTTATAGTACATCTATGAACCAGGCTGGCAGCTCCAAACTGTCAGCTTTTCTTTTTGCCTTTTTTCACCTCGTGACCAAAGATATACACATCCATGCTCACAATTTTCCCGTCTCTGATGCCTCGGTTCTCATACCAGTAACTTCCACCAGTGGCTTGAAAATAATCTGTTATCAAGTTGCCTCTCCTCGTGCTCCCTATGTACGTTATTGCACTGTCTTCCGCTCCGTGAGCCGCCATGCACTGTACTGGGTACGCCGTCTTGAATGCCACTTTCAACTTTTCCTCGTCTATTTCTTTGTATTCTCCAATCATATTCCCTCCAGGTGGTGCTCTTATCATGTTCACCACGCTCCTATTTGGCATGTGTACCACGTTGCTGCTTTTCTCATTAAAAATCAGCCAAAACCTGTCAACCATCCACGCGCTCTCTAGTATGGTGCGCCCACTGTCATTTTTTCGTGATACCCATGAGCCAGCTCTTGACTTGCTGTCCATGTGTGCAGGATGCCATCTCTGCTCAATACGCCCTGCCGGAATCGAACCAGCCTCTACTGCCCACTGCAGAGGGCGCGCCTTTTATTCCTCATCATTCTTGTGGCCTGCTGCCACCAGTGCCCACAAGATCACCATTGCCATTCCAAATATGTCCCCTAATAGAAACGCAACTATATATCCCATTCGTCATCCTCCTCATCTTCATATCCTGTCAACCAGTCTGCATTTGCTATCCCAAATAAGGTCAGCCATATTGATGAGACAGTAAAGATGGCAACGTCTATGGGTAGGTATTCTATTATCCAGTCATCTGCCATCCAGTCGAATATGCTGAAAAAGAAGTAATGCACTGCTATCAGGGTGATTGTTATGATTACAAAATTATGTATTTTGGAACGCCACTTTTTTGCTTTCTTGCACTCCCAAAATCTCCACCGTAACTTTTGCCCCATGCTTGGCTGACAGGATTGCCGCAAGCGTTTTGTAGAATCTCTCTGCATCAAATTTCCCTTTGACCTCCATGTTCTTTTTCTCCCATCTCAAATTGTTGCTGTTTTATCACTCTCATCCGTACGGTTCCATCTCCAAGCTGAACGATTTCAGACTCATATCCTGCTGCCGCCTGCTCGTAAATCTGTGTTATTACATCCAACGGTTTCACTGCTCTCCCTAATTTATCTGAAATTATTTTCATGTAGTTGCATTCCGTTGGTCTGCATATCGCATTCCATGTGCAACCTTTGCACTCTTTGCAGAGCTTATATTCACCGCGTCCATTGATGTCTGTGTATGTAACAAAATCTGTGTCTGTGTCTACCGTGTAATGAATGAGTATTCCACACGGTGCATACTCTTTTAAATCTTCAACCATTATTCTCCTGCCTCCTCATCACTCTCATAACACATGTTTACTTCAATAAACTTGTCCTCGGTATATCCTCGCTGGAGCTTGAACTCTGCCTCTCTTTCATTCTTTGCCATGACCACTGCCTCTCCTGCAAATTCCAGCTTGTAGCGTTTCATCTCGGTTGGTTCGTCTGCACTTTCCCTTGTTGATTCTGCTGGCTGTTTCCGTATGATTTCATATACTCCATCTGTGTCTCCATCTCCCAAGAGGCAGCTGAGCTGGTACTGGTCATTCTCTGCCACTCCACTAATCAGAGTCTCAATGATTGCATTCTTGATATTTCTGAGGAAATTGCTTTCTCCACTGACGTCAAACCATTCCTCTATCTGGCGTTCTGTTTCACAACTGTCTATGTAGGCTATGACTAATTTATCCACCTGGTTCCTGTCCATCCTTACCTCCTAAGCTGATGCTTTTTCCTGTTCCTGGTCAAACTTGTCCAAATCTAAAGACAACACGGTGCAGATTTTGATAAACTCATCCGCTTTCAATGCTCTTGTCCCCTCAAGTGACCGTCTCAACAACTCTCTTGGCATTCCTATACTGTCAGCCACATGGCTGTATTTGATGCCATTGTCATCAATGTACTTTTTTATAACCTCGTATGCTTTCATGTGTTCCTCCTCTCTGTCTACGTTTTTTAGACTAACTACAATATAGTCTATGTTTTTTAGTTTGTCAACACATTTTATCGCTTTTTGTCTATGTTTTGTAGATTTTTCCATTGACTTTGTTTATTTCTTGCCTTATTATTAGTTCATAGAAGTATAGGAGGTGGCTTGATGGTACGTGAAGAACTCGCAAAGAGATTGAAATATTATAGAGAAAAGAACGGTATGACAGTTTATGAAGTTGGTGAGGCTGTTGGGAAAAGCGGAAAGACTATCAGTGCTTGGGAGGTAGGCCGCGGTCAACCTGATGCAGACATGCTCATTTTACTTTGCAAACTATATCATGTTCGTAGCATAGCCGACCTTTATGGTGAGAGCACTCCTGCACTTACATCTGATGAACTTAGTTTTTTAGAAATATACCGATCGCTCAATTCTGATGGCCGCTCTAAATTATTGGAACGCGGAAAAGAATTACAAGAACTCGGCTATGTAAAAGGGGATATAGAAAAAATGGCATAAAATTCCATAAAGATGCTAAATCAAACATAATACATATCAAATTTTAGTAGGAGGTTTGTATGAAAGATACTTATGAATTTAAAAAACCAAAGACTATGGTTTCTTTTGACGGTAATTTTATTGTGATGTCTCGCGGTGAACATGATTTGAGTATCACAAAACATATGCGTGGTGAAACTCGCATCCCTATCAGTAAGATACTTACTATAAAATTTAAGGAACCAACTTTCACGTCCAGAGGATATATGCAATTTTCCATTCCTCGTACTGGCATCCATGGGATTGCTCGAACGATAGATCAGGCAGAGAACGCTGTTACTTTCGGTAAAGACCAGCTATCTGACGCGTTGGAAATAAAAGCATATGTTGAGAATCTGATGTAATTTGCGCCAGCGCAATAAAAAAGCCCAGTCACATGGACTGAGCTACTTTGAACCTACCGACTGCTGCCGGTATATGTTCCCTCGACAAGAACATTTTACCACATAGTGCAGCTGTTGTGTAGCTGTATTTTTTATACTCTTTTTTAGGTGGTGGATGAAATGGCATACAAAAAATTGATTGAGGAGAGTGTTGTCCCAGGTCTTGTCCGGGTCGCACTGTATATCCGTGTCTCCGGTGAGGAGCAGAAAATAAAGGGATTGAGTTTGGAGTCTCAGCAGGAACGCCTGGAGGCATATGCCAGGGAACGTGGCTGGGTTGTTGTTGGTGTGTATATTGACGCTGCCAAAACGGCCAGGAAGAAATTGCATAAAAGGACTGAGTTTCAGCGGATGCTTGACTCTGTTCAGCGTGGTGAGGTGGACATGCTTCTTTTCACTCGTCTTGACCGTTGGTTTCGTTCTGTTTCAGATTATTACAAAGTTCAAGAAGTCCTGGAGGCTCATGACTGCGAATGGAAAACCATTGATGATGGTGAGGGCTATGATACCACCACTGCCAGTGGCCGTTTGTATATCAATATAAAACTGTCTATTGCTCAGAATGAGGCTGATCTGGATGGTGAGCGTATTGATGTAGTCTTTGATAGCAAAGTGCAGCATGGCACTGTCCTCTCTGGGAGTTGTCCGTTTTGGTGTAAAGTAAATGATGAAAAGCGGCTTGAAATCATTCCTGAAAAAGCAGCTATCTTGCAGGATGCGTTTGATTATTATGAAATTTCTACATCACAGCGCGCTACCATCAAACGCATTCGTGATACTTATGGAGTAAACTGGTGTGATGCTACTTTTCGCCGTATGTTGCATGATGAGCTGGCTATTGGCGTGTACAATAAGAGAGGCAGATACAATCCAGAGTTTTGTCCTGCTGTGATAGACAAAGAACAATTTGCCCGTGTCCAGGAATTGTCAAAGCGTAATTCTCGGAGCAATCCATCTGGTAAAGTCTACATTTTCACCGGCATCCTTTATTGTGATGAGTGCCATCATAATATGGTCGGGTATCTTTCACATGGCCTTTATTATTACCGCTGCAACTATCACTTTCAGCGTGACCTATGCCATCATAATCATTCTGCCCGTGAAAGTCGCATTGAGGCCTGGCTCTTTGAGCACCTTGGTGATGAAATTGAAAAATATGAACTTGCTTGGAATGTGCAAGCTGCAGAAAAGAAACGCACCTCTGCCAGTGTTGACCGGGCTACTTTGAAAAGAAAATTGACCAAACTGAAAGAGCTTTATGTGGATGATCTGATTGATATTGAGGAATACAAACGTGATTATCAGACCTATACTGCCGCCCTCAACAAACTCAATACTCCTGTTGTGGATGAGGAACATCTGAACCTGTCCGGTGTTAGGCAAATTATTTCAAAAGGTTTTCGTGAGATATATGATTCCCTGACTAGGGAGGAAAAGAGAACGCTCTGGAAAAGCGTGATAAGAGAAATAAGGATTGATAATGACCAGAACATCACTGGCATTTCATTTTTTTAGATTTTGTTGTACTAACTGTACAATACCTGTCGGCTCATCGGCGAGGACCAGCCTTGGATGCGTGATCAGTGCTCTGGCGACTGCTGCCCGCTGCTTCTGTCCCCCGGAGACTTCATAGGGGAATTTTGCCAGAATATCGCCGATTCCGAGCTTCTCTGCTATCGGCCGCAGACGGCTGGTCATCTCCTCGTAAGATTTTCTCGAGAGCACCAGCGGCAGGAAAATATTGTCCTGCAGGGAAAAGGTATCCAGCAGATTAAAATCCTGAAACACGAATCCTAAATTATCCCGGCGAAACGCTGACATTTCTTTCTCTCTGATCTCGGCGAGACTCTTTCCGTCCAGCAGAATGTCCCCCGCTGTCGGCTTATCCAGTGCCGCCAGAATATTGAGCAGCGTGGTCTTTCCTGACCCGGACTCACCCATGATTGCCACATATTCGCCCTCCTCGACGGAAAAGCACACATCAGACAAAGCCTGCACCTGATTTCCTCCAAAACGGGTGGTATAAATTTTCTTGAGATTTTTCACTTCTAATATTGTCATTTTGAACGACCTCCTTCTTTTTACACTCCCATTATAGAAAACAGCCAATCTGCCCGCCATTCAATCGCGTGACATTTTGGCTGTTTCATGTGACATTTTTGTAAGGTGTGACTACTCTATCTCCAATGTTTCTGCGTGAAGATCCACCTGAATGGTGGTTCCCCGCCCCGCCTCTGAGACCGCACTGAGACGATGCGACAGCTTGTCTGCCGTCTTTTTGCACAGATAGAGACCGAGACCTGTGGACTTTTTGTCCGCTCTTCCGTTGTAGCCGGTGAAGCCCTTTTCAAAAATGCGGGGCAGATCCTCCGGGGCAATTCCGATTCCCGTGTCTGTAATGTAGAGCACCTTCTGTTCGTCAACCCGAATGGTTATCGCCCCTGTCTCCGTGTATTTCAAAGCATTTGACAGAATCTGCTCCACTATAAACAACAGCCATTTCTCATCCGTCAGCACCTGAACCTGTGTTGGATCATATACAAGGCGGATTCTTTTGCGCACAAACTGGGGGGCGAACTTCCGGATTGCCTGCCGGATAATCCCGTCCAGATCACAGCTTCGGATCACAAAATCTGAGGAGGCACTGTCCAGACGAAAATAGCACAGCACCATCTCCGTGTACTGTTCAATTCGAAAAAGCTCTGACAGCAGTTCCTTATTCTCTTCCGTGTCCTGTCCCTGCAGGATCAGTTTCATGACTGCAATGGGCGCCTTGATCTGATGGACCCACGCGGTATAATAGTCGATGCTGTCCTGTCGCTGCGCCAGCCATGCATTCCGGTCACGCTGGTTCACATGCCATAAATCTGCGATGATCTCCTCCAGATCACGCTCCATCAGATTTGCCGGTGGAGGAAGTTCTTCCTGTATCACTTCGATGTTCTGCCGGATCTGCTCCAGTCTGCGGTGCTTCTTATAATATGCCCTGAAGCGTGCCCCCAAAATCAGGCACGCCGTCAGCAGACACAGGAGCGCCGCATAAATGACCGCCTCCGTCTCCAGATCGTAGAGGGAAAACACACCCATGAAGATGACGCCAAACAGCATAAACATAATTGCGGTAAAACGGTATTGTGCAAGGAACCCCCAAAGTATCCTTCCCGGAGATGCCGGCTGCAATGTCTGTGTCCCGGTTTGTGCCAGATTCTGATCTGGCATCGGCTCACTATCTGGCATCTGCTCCTGATCTGACACCGGCTCACTGTTTTTCCTGTTGTCTTTTTCTATTGTCTGTTCATTGTGCACCATATCATCCTCTTCGCTGTTTTCACACAGCCTTATACCATTTTGCCGCTGTCTCATTCTACCATGTATCCGGAGCCGACCTTCGTTTTAATAAATTCGCTCAGCCCGGCTGCATCCAGTTTTTTTCGAAGCCTTGCAATATTGACCGTCAGAGTGTTCTCTTCCACGTAAGAGTCCACCTCCCACAATCTTACCATCAGAGTGTCACGACTCACAATCTTCCCTCTGTTTTCCATCAGCGTCTGAAGAATCCGGAACTCATTGTGCGTCAGGTCAATGCTCTTCCCCTCAAATGTAAGGGTCGTGTTATTCAGATTCAGCATTGCCCCGCGATGCTCCAGAACCGGAACCTTTCCCTGCAGGTCATACGTTCTCCGCAAAACAGCCTGGAGCTTTGCCATCAGCACATTCAGATCAAACGGCTTGGCAATAAAGTCATCCCCACCCATGTTCATGGCCATCACGATATTCATATTGTCTGCCGCGGACGAAATAAAAATAATCGGAATATTCGATATTCTCCGAATTTCACTGCACCAGTGATAGCCGTTAAAAAATGGAAGTACAATATCCATCAGCACAAGATGCGGGTCAAATTCTGTAAACTCCGGCAGTACATTTTGAAAATTTTTCACACAATGCACCTCATGTCCCCACGATTCAATCTGCCTGTGCATCGCATCTGACATGGCCTTATCATCCTCGATTATAATAATTCGATACATAGTCTGTCTCCACACTTTCCTCTTAATTTTTTTGTCTTATCCGCAGACATTCTCCCTGTCATAACGTGGATATCCGAAATCAGCTTCGCTCCCTCTTCATGATCGTCCATCGCTGTTACGGATATTTTACCATAGCTTTATTCTTTTGTGGATATTTCGAGATATCTTATGAAAAAGTTAAGAAATCCATCTCATAGCATACATAAACCTGCAAGATTGTGAAATACTAACAAGAAACATATACTTGTGAAGATTGGAGACTATTATGACTGATACAGATACAATCAAACTACTGGAGGAATGTGATTCCGGGACCAAGATGGCCGTTTCCGCCATCGATGAAATTGTGGAGCAGGTCAAAGATCCGAATCTGCTGCGCCTGCTTGAAGAGAGTAAGGGGCAGCATGAAGCTCTTGGCAATGACCTGCACCGCCTGCTCATTCAGGCCGGGGCAGCAGAAAAGGACCCTGCCCCCGTGGCAAAGGGCATGTCCTGGATAAAAACAAATATGAAACTCGCCATGGATAACAGTGACTCGACTGTCGCTGATCTGATCACCGACGGCTGTAATATGGGTATCAAATCACTGCAGCGATACCTGAACCAATATAAGGGCGCCGACAGGCGCTCCCGTGAAATCTGCGTGGATATCATCTCCCTGGAAGAGCAGTTGTGCACTGATCTTCGGAAATACCTCTGATACGATGAAGTGGAAAGCCTTCGCTATTTCATCTGCATGTTCTTCTCCAGCATGGACAAATACGATACACGCGTCGTATCTGCCATGCTGTATCCCAGTTCCGCCAGTATTTTCTCTATCTGCCGCAGTGCAGTTTCACGCTCTTTCTCTGACGGAACTACAATCTCCAGTTCTAAAAATGTGCCGAGATTCTCTACCTCGTCCACACATGCCGTCATACCGTCACGTTGATAATACTGTCTTATTTTTCGCACCGGGGATACCGGGCGGTATCCCAGCGACTCAAGAATTGCCTGGCATACCGTTCCATCCCCAACTTCTGTTTCCAGTTCTTTTCTTGTCATGGAGACCGCATCCACCTTTGGACCTTTATAAGTCAGGAACGCGCGGCGCCCTTTGTCACAGCTCCGAATCCGGAGTGCCTCATCCGTTTTCCTGAAATCACGGAGTGTACTGTTAAAATAAACATCTGATTCTTCTACTCGTCTTCCCGCCAAAAAACCGATTCTTTGCAGTTTTTGTTCTATGTCTGCTCTGCCACAGATAGGCAGCTTGATTTCAACCTCTGTCACGACTTTTGTCCTCCACCCTAAACTTTTCTGAGCATCTTTTTATCTGGATGATAACCCGCCCTTAACGAATCCTGACGAAAACAGGTCTCGCAGCTTCTCTATTTCCTGACAATCCGTTGCCCAGCTCGTAGCAAATCGAACCACGGTATGATCCTCATCTGCTTTTTCCCAAAATCCGACGGCAACCTGTTCCTCCAGTTTTTTCAGTTGTTCATTTTCCAGGATCACAAACTGCTGGTTTGTCGGCGATTCCAGGTAAAACTTATATCCATTTTCTTTTATGATTTCCTTCAGACGCTCCGCCATATCAATCGCATGCCGGCTGATCTGCATATAAAGGTTGTCTGTAAACAGCGTATCAAACTGGATTCCCAGCAGACGTCCCTTTGCCAGCAGTGCCCCGCGCTGTTTGATAATCGTCAGGAAATGCTTAGGCGCATTGTTCTTCGTAAACACGACCGCCTCCCCGCACAGCGCTCCCACCTTGGTTCCGCCGATGTAAAATACATCACAGTATTTTGCGATCATCGGCAATGTCACGTCGGTCTGATGGCTCACCAGGCCATAACCAAGACGCGCGCCGTCCAGAAACAGCGGGATCTTATAGCTGCGGCAGATTGCTGAGATGTCCTGCAGTTCTTTTTCTGTATATAATGTGCCATATTCTGTCGGATGTGAGATATAGACCATCCCCGGAAATACCATGTGATCATAGCTCCCGTCCTGATAAAAATCCCGAAGATACTGTTCCAGGTCCTCCGCCGCAATCTTCCCGTCCTGCTGCGGAATCCCGAGCACCTTATGTCCGCTGTACTCGATCGCACCGGCTTCATGAACGTTGACATGTCCGGTCTCCGCTGCCACAACTCCCTCGTATGTTTTCAGCATCCCGGAAATCACCGCCTGGTTTGTCTGTGTTCCCCCTACCAGAAACCAGATATCTGCATCCGGGCACTCACATGCCGTTCTGATCTTCTCTTTTGCACTGTCGCAATACGGATCCTTTCCGTACCCCGACACCACCTCCATGTTCGTCTCCACCAGACGCTGCAGTATGGCCGGGTGTGCTCCCTGTATATAATCGCTCTCAAATGATAACATCTCTGATTCCTACCTCCATAATTATCCTACTGTTTTGTGACGCTGCACATCACTCATGCTTGTTATTTTAACACGTTCTATATATCAAGTCATCACAAAACTTTTCTTCCGGGCGCATCAGCCTTTCGTTCTATTCGCTTTCTTACACAAGCTCAATACTATAGCATATTCTGCTGAGTAAAGATGTCCCCCGCTTCTAAGCGAAGCAGGGGACATCTTTTATACGGTTACCTTTTTATTATTTTTTTCGGCAACTGCAAATATCAGTTGATCTTATCATTAGTTCTGTTTCGGCATATCCCATGCATTGTGATCCGTATGTAACAGCGTATGTGATTTGTGAGATAACGGTTTTTCGAAGTAATCTGCATACAGCTTCAGGATATCCGGGTTCTCATGTGAGAATCGGATGTCTGCATTCTTGTCGAGGAAATACAAATTCTTTCCACGCTCAAACGCAAGCTCTTCCCCATCGTGAATCGGCTGGCCGCCGCCACCTACGCAGCCTCCCGGACATGCCATAACTTCAACGAAATCATAATGTACATCTCCGCGCTCGATTGCATCGATCAGCTTTCTTGTGTTGGCAAGTCCACTTACTACTGCCGCGCGAACGGTTGCATCCTTGATCGTAACTTCTGCTTCCACATGTTCCTCACCGAATTTCTTTGCTCTCACAACTGAGAATGCATCTGCATCCGGATTGGTTCCTGTTACAAGGTAGTACGCGGAACGAAGTGCAGCTTCCATAACACCACCGGTTGCTCCGAAGATTACACCCGCACCAGAGCCCTCTTTCATGAGTTCATCACACTGGATATCCTCCAATGTCGTCGGATCGATATGGGCAGAGCGAATCATTCTGGTCAGCTCTCTTGTCGACAGCACGGTATCTACATCATGACCTGCATACTCTTCATAGAACAGTTCCATGTTGCACTCGCCTTTTTTCGCAACACAAGGCATTACAGAGATGGTGTAGATATCCTCTGGATTTACATTGATGGATTTTGCGAAATAAGTTTTCATCACGGCGCCAAACATCTGCTGCGGTGATTTTGCTGACGACAGCTGTGGCACCAGATGTGGATACTGAGATTTGATGAAACGAATCCATCCCGGACAGCATGATGTAAACATCGGTCTGTCCTTCAGCTGGCCTTCTGATAATCTGGTCAGGAACTCATTGCCCTCTTCCATAATTGTCAGATCGGCTGAAAATGTGGTATCAAATACGTAATCCACACCCATGCGCTTCAGGGAATCCATGATCTTTCCAATTGTTGCTTCTTCTCTGGAGAGTCCGAGTGCCTCGCCCCATGCGGCACGAACCGCCGGTGCTACCTGGGCTACCGTAATCTTCTTCGGATTATCGATTGCCGCCCAAACTTTATCGGTATCATCTCTCTCTCTGAGTGCTCCAACCGGACAGTGTGTGATACACTGGCCGCAAAGTGCACAGTCTGCATCCTCGATTTTTCTTTGTTTTGATACATGCACAGTCGTTCTGGAACCGGTACTCTCCACATCCCAGATATGTAATCCCTGTACTTTGTCACAGATCTGTATACAGCGCATGCACTTGATACATTTTGCCGAGTCACGAATCAATGGGAACTTTTTGTTCCACGGAATCCGCTCGATTTCTTTCTCAAATGGAAGATCGATCATATTCAGATCATTTGCCACAGTCTGAAGTGTACAGTTACGGCTTCTCGCACAGACTGCACATTCACAGTTATGCTGGGAAAGAATCAGCTGTACTGTTCTCTTACGGCTCATACGTACCTTCGGGCTGTTTGTTCTGACAACCATGCCCTCTTCCACACAGTTGTTACATGATGTTACTAATTTGTCTTTTCCTTCGATTTCAACAACACAGACACGACATGCTCCGATTTCATTGATATCCTTCAGATAGCATAGCTTCGGGATCGGAATCCCGATTGTCTTCGCTGCTTCCATGATGGTCGTTCCTTCCGGAACGGAGATTACTTTATTGTCTATTGTAAGATTTACCATAATTTTTCACGACCTCCTTTAAAAATTCCGAAGCCGAAATGGTCACAGCGTAAGCATCTGGATGCTTCCTGCCTGGCCTCTTTTTCTGTCATTCCCATCTCCACGCCATCAAAGTCTTTGACACGTTCGCACGCCTCGCGCTCTCCCATGTTGACTCTTCCGCACGGAACACGGTCATCCAGACTTGGTTCAGGGATATCCACATCACAGGAAATCATATGACGGAATCCAAGGTACTCGTCAATATTCGCAGCGATTACTTTTGCCGCACCGATTGCTCTGATTACGGAAGAAGGACCGGTTGCACAGTCTCCTCCTGCAAATACACCAGGTATGTTGTCAAATCCACCGAATTTCTCAGTGATGATCTGTCCACGGGCTACAGGAAGTCCTGCCTCCTCAAAATGGTCAGACTCTATGTTCTGTCCGATCGCCACGATCAAAGTGGTGCATGGCACGAAGATATCTTCCTCACCGGAAGGAATCACGCTTGCACGTCCGTTCTTCACCTTGCTGATCATCTGCGGTGTCACATAAATTCCCTTCAGACGGCCCTGCTCATCCTTCTCAATTCTGGACGGTGCTTTCAGGGTACGAACCTCGATGCCCTCAGCGATTGCGCCCTCAATTTCGTCTGGAAGTGCTGTCATATCTGCAATTCTTCTGCGGTATAACAGACTGACTTTCTTTGCACCCATACGGACTGCCGTACGCACTGCATCCATGGAAACATTGCCTCCACCGATTACTGCTACTTCCTGTCCGGATAA
Source organism: Hespellia stercorisuis DSM 15480 (assembly GCF_900142165.1). Lineage (GTDB taxonomy): Bacteria > Bacillota > Clostridia > Lachnospirales > Lachnospiraceae > Hespellia > Hespellia stercorisuis. The sequence goes on along the minus strand of NZ_FQZY01000020.1, from coordinate 22,395 downwards.
ATCTTCAATAATATTCTTTCCGACATTTCTCAGGAACTGTACTGCTGAGAGAACACCTTCTGCGTCCTCGCCTTCAATTCCAAGTTTCTTGTCTGTGCTTGCTCCAATTGTTACAAGAACTGCGTCATACTCAGCTCTCAGGCTCTGAATCGTCATATCCTTGCCGACACGGAGACCATGCTTCACCTCGACTCCGGTAGAGAGAATCGCGTTGATGTCATCATCAAGACGATCCTTCGGAAGACGATAATTCGGAATACCATAACGAAGCATTCCACCTAATTCCGGCAGCATCTCGAACACGGTTACCGCATGTCCCATCAGGCGCAGATAGTACGCTGTACTGAGTCCTCCCGGACCTCCACCAACGATAGCAATCTTCTTGCCAGTATCCGGCGCGCACTGTGGCTGTTCCACATTGCCTGCAAAATCTGCTGCCGTACGTTTCAATCCACGAATATTAATTGCCTCATCAATCATGTTGCGGCGGCATCTCGCCTCACATGGATGCTCGCAGATAAATCCACATGTTGTCGGGAATGGATTGTCCTTGCGGATCAGCTTGATTGCGTCTGCATATCGACCCTCTCCCACGAGTGCCACGTAGCCAGGTATATCCACCTGGGCTGGACAGACTGCCACACACGGAACCGGATGTTTGTACTTACAGGTACAGCGTCCTTCTCTGATATGTTCCTCATAGTCATCACGAAATCCGATCAATCCTTTGTACACCATGTGGGCCGCTTCGTATCCAATGGCACAATCTGCAGAATCCATAATTGAGACTGCCAGTTCCTCCATAAGATCAAGTGTCTCCATTGTTGCTTTTCCGTCCAATACATCCGTAATCAGGTTGTTCAGTTGTCCAAGTCCTACGCGACATGGAACACATTTGCCACATGTCTGTGCATGACAGAGTTCCAAAAACGCTCTGGACATGTCAACAGGACACAACCCCGGCGGGCTCGCCTCGATACGGTGCTCTAAATCTTTATAGAGCCCTTCTACCACGAGCTGTGCCTTGTTGGGCGTTACAATTTCTAGTCTACTCATTTGTTCACCTCTCACATTTATTTTTGTTTTACAGTTGATTCTAATTGTAGTATATAAACAAATTTTATGCAAGATATAATATTTATCTATATAATATGACTAATTTTTAACGTTGTATTTTTAACGTTCATTGTCTATATTACACTATTTTTATTCCACTTTTCATCATTTTATTGTTTATTTTGACTTCTCTTTTGCTTTATTTTATTTTTTCTCTATATTTTGTTTCGAAAAATATTATAATTTTCTATAATTTCATTTTTTATTTTTCTAACTTTTTCCCCACTGAGGCCTTCTCTTTCATCACGATGTCGTAAATATCATCAAACAGAATCCTGGTATTCACCACCTTCAGAATCCTGGCCGTCCTGTCGATCCTTGTCACCATCCCTGTCTGTTCCACATACTCATTTTTCTGAAAATAGATTACCGTCACGATATCCGGCTTTTCCACCTGATGCAGCTTACGGTCCAGCGTTTCCTGATAATCCTCGGACAGTTCCATCTTCGGCACCACAATGCGTTCTTTCTGCCGAAGTGCCTCGGGGTATCCTTTCAGTGCTGCAAACGGCATAAACTGCTTGGCGCGTTCTTCTCTGCTCATCTTTGCTCTAATCGCCACTTCGGTGTCCTCCGATCTGCCTGTTTCGCTCCATGGTTGTCGCTCCCTTTTCCAGATTCATGCCTTTTAAAATGGCATTCTTTCCATACTTTTCCTTGATATCAAGCATCGCCTTCTGAATCCGGTGCTCGCGTTCCAGCTCCGCGCGGTCTGTAAACAGATCATACTGCTGATACGCCTCGTCCACTACATTGTTAAATGTCAGGTTCACTCTGTGAATCCATCCATGGGGATCCACGATCCGAGTGTACAACCCTTCCGTATATTCCATAATCACCTTCGCAGAGCTTGTTGTTACTGTCATCGCCGCCGTCCCGTGAGCCGGTCTCCGCTCCTGGCGGTTGCCGTATCCGATGTGCAGCGTGATAGAATCCGTCACCATTCCCTTGTCCACCAGCTCCAGACAAAGCATATCCGCCATCTCCTTCACAATCAGCCTGCCATCCTCAAAACTATAATCACAACCCAGCACCTGCCCGCTTGAAATAGAGTTGGACTTCGGCCGGTATGCCTTGATATCAGCCATTGTCGTTGTCTCCCTGCCCCACGCATGATCAATCAAAAGCTCCGCATCAATTCCAAACAGGCGGTACAGACTCTCCTCGTCCGCCTGCGCGATTCCTTTCATCGTGGTGATTCCGACACTCTCCAGCCGTCTCGCAATTCCGCGCCCAATGCGCCAGAAGTCCGTCAGCGGACAATGCTCCCATAGCGTATCCCGGTAAGACTGTTCGTCCAGTTCCCCAATGTGATCCGCCACATGCTTCGCAGTGATGTCCAGTGCGATCTTGGCCAGATACAAGTTCGTCCCGATTCCGCAGGTTGCTGTAATCCCTGTGGTTCTGCTGATGTCATCCATGATCATAATCCCCAGCTCCCTCGCCGTCATCCGGTACATCTGCAGATAATCGGTGACGTCCATAAAAACCTCATCGATAGAGTAAACATGAATGTCTGCTTTGTCGATATAGCGCAGATAAATGCTGTAAATGTTCGCCGCATAGTCAATGTAGAGCTGCATCCTTGGAGGCGCCATCACGTATTCTATATTCTTTGGGATCTCAAATACCCGACACCGCCCCGGCACTCCGAGTGCCTTCATGGCGGGTGATACCGCCAGGCAGATTGTCTTTTCCGTCCGCTCCGGATCCGCCACCACCAGGTTCGTAGTAAAGGGATCCAAGCTGCGCTGCTGGCATTCCACAGAGGCATAAAATGATTTTAAGTCAATGCATACATAGATTTTGTTCTTCTCCATGTTTATTCCTTCCCGCATATTCAATTATGCTCCAGCATAATTGCTGCAATCCGCCGTTCGCCAAATGAAAGCACTTGGCTCACATACACCTCTTATGATATCCGTATGTGCGTTCTCTTTTGTGATAGAACGTATGTTCTTCTTTGTATTATAGCAGATATTATTTTGTACCGCAATACTAGTATAAGATTAAATGTGTTTTTAAATTCCAACCTTTTAGATTCCAGTTTTTATTTTATTGCAAGCGTAAATTCTATATGACTGGAAATTACTCCTGTACGCATATTTGCCATATCTCCTGACCTCATTGTAATTCTTTCTATTTGTCGATATTGATTGTCAATAATATAACTTTCTATGAATTATCAGATTTCTATTGTTTTTTCAAAACTATTGTGATACGATACAAAACAGTTAATACAAATTGCAACAGGGTGAATGTGTGCAAGGAGCTTTTGCTTCAAGCTGGAGTGCCTGTCTGAAACAGACAGGCACTTTTTTATGTTCAAATTATTTCTTTACCAAATCTAAAATCAAAATCAGGAGGGTTAAAAATGGGACTTTATGCAATCACAGGAGCATCCGGCGGGATCGGCGGGAAAGCTGCGGAGATGATTCGTGCCGCGGGGCACACCGTCATCAACATCGATATCAAGGATGCGGATATCAATGCCAATCTGGCGACACCAGAAGGCCGGAAAAAAGCAATTGAGGAACTCCGGGCCATGGCCTCGGAAGGCTTGGACGCCATGATCTGCGTGGCAGGAGTGTCCGCCATGTGCGGGAAGCCGAAGCTGATCATATCCGTCAATTACTTTGGCACAGTAGAGCTGGTGGAAGGCGTCTATGATCTGCTGCGCAAAAAGCATGGATGTGTTGTGGTTACAGCCTCCAACACAATTTCACAGGGAGCCGCCCGCATGGATATCGTGGATTTGCTCAACAACACCTCGGATGAAAAGAGGATCCTGAGTCTCCTGGAGGGAAAGGATCCGGCTGCTTATTCACATGCCATGTACGTTTCCTCCAAGTATGCTCTGTCAAGATGGATGCGCCGCTCCTCCCCCGGGTATGCCGCAGAAGGCGTTCGGATCAACGCCATTGCCCCGGGCAATGTCGCCACACCGATGACTGCCGACCTGACACCCCATGCATGGGAGGCCTGTCTTGCACTGCCGATTCCGACACTGTACCACCAGAAAAAGCTGATGGATCCCGAGGACATCTCCAAGGGAATTGTCTTCCTGGCCTCGGATATGGCAAGCGGAGTAAACGGTATCATTCTGTTCGTGGACGGCGGAACCGATGCACTGTTAAATTCAGAGAAAGTATATTAGGAGGGGCACTATGATCAGAGAAGTAATTAAAACTATTAAGGATGGAGATTATAAGGGGCTTGCGGCACTTTTTTCCGTGCGCAGCAACTACAGTGACTTCATGCCCAACACGATTGGCCGGAACGATTATCATATATATGGAAGAAAGAGCATCGAAATGTTTTTCCAGAATAAATTGTTTTTCCACGAGATGGTTATTACCAACGTGGAGTACGAGAGTGAGACCAGTGCCAATTATCTCGCAGTATACAACGGCGAAAATCTGCATGCACAGATGCGCATCGAAAACATCGACAACAAAGGAAAGATCAAACGGCTTGTCGTGCGGCCTACCGCAGGCGAGTTTGCAAAATATGTCAATCCGATTGATTAATGTCATCGTGTTTATTCCTTAAAGATACCCCCGCCGAAATCGGCGGGGGTATCTTATGACTAATCCAATGGTTTGAAGTATTCCGCACACTCCTGTTCAATCTGCTCCACATCGAACTTATAGCGTGACAGATGCTTATCCATAATCTGGGCCGCAAGATCCGGATTATTGTGTTCGATTGCATCCACAAGTTCCACATGATCCGACACGACCTTCAAATCCTTTACTGCGATAACTGTGATATTGCGAAGTCTGTCGTAATGGATCAAGAATGTTTTCATCAAATCATAAATCTCAAGCTTCTCTGTGATTTTAAATAACATCTTGTGAAATTCATCATCGGTTTCCAAAAGCTTATCCGTCATATGATTATCCAGATAAAACTCCTGCAGCTTCAGATTTTCCTTCAACTGCAAAAGTTCTTCTCCTTTTATAGTTGTACACGCCTCTCTCACCACCGCGCATTCCAAGGTATTACGGAGGAATCTGGACTCCTCTATCATGGCAATATCGACTAACGCAATTCTGCAGCCGCTCTGTGGAAACACCTCCACAATCCCGGTTTTACTCAACTCATTCAGCGCCTCTCTGACCGGTGTTCTGGATAGTCCCATCTCCACTGCCAGTTCATTCGCGCTGACCATCGTACCCGGCTTTAAATCCAGATGAACTATATTGTCTGTTATAACACGCAGGGCAAACTCTTTTCCTGTCTCCCTGGCAAAACGTTCTGAAATATGCATCTTCTCTACTCCTCGTATATTCAATTATGCTCCAGCATAATTGCTGCGAGCGGCTGTCAGTTCGGCGGAGATATCTTAATATGAAGGGAAACTTTGTTTCACATTGATCTCCTTCTGTTCGTTCGTAAAGCGGATGTTCAAGTATTTTCTAAGAGTCGCACGAACTGCTCCGTTTCCAGCCAGTTCTTCCCTAAATATCTGTTCAATTTTGGATGCCAGTCCAATTTCCACAAGGTTCACACCAAATATTTCTGCATTGGATAAAATGTCTGTCAGCTGTCCCTGACAGCTCTCCGGCTGTCCTGCGACAATCCCGGCAAGTGCTTTCTGCAATGTCTCCTTCAGTGGATCTGGAGATATCTCGATTTCATTTCCTTCGTCGTCCACCGCAAGCAGATAACGGAGCCATCCCGCAAGTGCAAGCGGCAGTGCATTCAGTTTCTTGACATCTTCCCCGCGCTCCACATATTTCTTGATAGTCTCCCCGAAACGAATGCCCACCTTCTGACTGGTATCCGTCACGATTCTCTGCGGAGCATCCGGCATGAACGGATTCGTCAGCCTCTTTTCCACCACTTCGTCAATAAATTCTTTCGGGCTCAGGATCTTCGGGTCGACCACCACCGGAAGTCCTTCTTTATACCCCAGAGTCTTCACCAGGTTCACGATATCCTCGTCCTCCATCTCCGCTGAGATCAATGTATAACCAAGCATACATCCGTAAACACTCATTGCGGTGTGCAGTGGATTCAGGCAGGTCGTTACCTTCATTGTCTCCGTACAATTGACTGTGTCGCGATCCGTCATATAGACACCTGCTTTTTCCAAAGCCGGTCTGCCATTTGGAAATTGGTCTTCGATTACGAGATACTGTGCCTCCTCCGCATTTACAAAAGGCGCAATATAAGTGTTGCGGCTGGTTATGATCGGCTGCATATCACGGATCTCGTCCGCCTCCAGAGCCTTCTCCACAACCTCCGCCGGCCTCGGAGTAATCTTATCGATCATGCTCCATGGAAACGAAACTCTGGATTTATCTTCCAAATATGTAAGAAATTTCCTCTCTACATTTCCATTTTGAACCCATTCTCGGGCGATTGTCAAGATACTATTTTGCAATTTCTCTCCATTATGGCTGCAATTGTCCATAGACACGACTGCAAGCGGCAGTTCCCCTGCTTTATAACGCTCATACAGGAGACCTGCGACAACGCTCATGGCATGTTTCCCTTTTCCCGGACCAGCCGCAAAATCAGCCAGCACAACCGGCATGTACGCTCCGTCCGGCGCCTTCAATGCATACCCTTTTTCTGTGATGGTAAATGAAATCATCTGCAATTCGGGATTCCGTATGATTTCATTCAGTCTTTCCATAGAAGCCGCATTCCCGGAATCTGCACACACTGCCTCCGTAATACTTCCAAGGATTTCACGTGACATGGTTCCATCCGCCTTCAGGGTAATATTCATGGTCAGGTTGTCATAGGGTTCATAGATTTTGCGTACGATATCATAGTCAAATGTTTCCGCTGCAATGATTCCCCGATCGCACAGTCCCTGATTCAGCAGATTCTGCTGCAGTCCCCCCACAAATCCACGGAAAATGTTGCCTGCCCCGAAATGAAGCCATATCGGATTGTCATGGGTTGCCTTTACAACCTTTTCCACGTCATACTGAGGCAGCTTAACACTTACCTTTTCCCATCCTTTTTCATCCTGTAAGGATGCCTGATTCATCTTAATCATTTTATCCACTCCTTTCAAAAACAAAACAACATTCACCAAACCGCCCTTATGCAGCTTTACTGCCAACTACTTATTTTTCTTAATTGCTTCCCAGAGTCCGTTCAGATACGCTGCTCCCAGTGCACGGTCATAAAGCCCATATCCCGGCATCGCCTTCTCGCCCCAGATCATGCGCCCATGATCCGGTCTCATCAGTCCTTCAAAATGAATATCTGACAATGCTTTCATAATCTCATACATATCCAGACTTCCGTCAGATGACAGGTGTGCTGCCTCCTGAAAATCTCCCGGCGCATTGTGCTGCACATTGCGGACATGTGCAAAATGAATCCGTCCCTCCAGGCTGCGGATGATATCTGGAATGTCGTTATCCGGATTGGATCCCAGTGATCCTGTGCACAATGTGATTCCATTAAACGGTGCATCCACGATCTTCGTCAGGCGAAGCAGATTCTCCCTGGATGTCATGATGCGCGGCAGACCAAATACCTTCCACGGCGGATCATCCGGATGAATCGCCATGTTCACCTCATATTTCTCGCATGCAGGACGGATTGCCTCCAGAAAATATTTCAGGTTCTCAAACAATTTCTCCTCGTCCACATCGGCATACATCTCAAACAGTTCCTGCAGATGTGCCATACGCTCCGGCTCCCAGCCGGGAAGAAGCGTGTCTCCCGCCTTTTTCTGCATGGACTCGAAGATATTTGCCGGGTCGATCAGATCGATCTCCTTCTGATCATATGCCAGAACCGTTGCTCCGTCACTTCGAAGCTTTGCAAGGTCCGAACGTGTCCAGTCGAAGACCGGCATGAAGTTGTAACAGATACACTTTACTCCCGCCTCGCCAAGCAGTTCAATCGTTTTGATATAGTTTTCGATATACTGGTCTCTCTCCGGTGTTCCCACCTTGATGGAATCATGAATGTTCACACTCTCAATTCCCAGTAATTTCAGTCCGGTAGATTCCACCCGTGCCTTGAGTGCTGCTACTTTTTCCTTCTCCCAGAGATCTCCCGGCTGTGCATCGTACAAAGTCGATACCACTCCTGTCACGCCCGGAATCTGACGGATGTTCTCAAGTGAGACCGTGTCATATCCATCTCCGAACCAACGCAATGTCATGTCCATATGTTTTTCTCCTTCCAATAATGTAATTGCCTATTTGCATCTATCGTTCTTCAAATGTCAGGACGATCTTCCGGATAGAAGGATCCCTGCTGTCGACAAAATCAAATGCTTTCTGCGCATCCAGAAAATGATAGGTATGGGAAACACTTCCGTTCAAATCAATTTTCCCTTCATTTACCAGATCAATGACTGTCTGAAACTTTCCATTCTGCAGACGGCTGCCGCGTACATCCAATTCTTTGGATGTGATCACAAACTGATTGATCTCGTCCGATGCCACACTAAAGCCCATGGTGATGACTCTTCCTGCATTACCTGTCGCATTCAGTGCACTCAGCAGACTTCCCTTCACACATGCTGCGTCAATAGATACCGTCACGCCATAGCCGTCTGTCAGCTCATGGCATCTGGCCGGAAGGTCTTCCTTCCGGCTGTTTACCACGTCGGTCGCTCCTGCCTTCAGTGCTTCTTCTAATTTACTGTCATCAATATCTGCCACAATGATCTTCTTCGGTGCATACAGCTTGACAATCTTCAGAATGCTGTTTCCCAGTGCACCTGCGCCGATGAGCAGTACCGTGTCCTCACTCTCGAGCCGGGCACGGCTGCAGCACTGTACTGCAATTGTGGTCGGCTCGATCATGACCGCATCCTGATCAGACAGACTGTCCGGGAGCAGATAGCAGTCGGAGGCATTCACTGCGATATACTCACGGTAACCACCATCGATATGTACCCCTTTTACCTTCAGGGTTCCACACACATTCGGGCGTTCCTTTCTGCAGGCATAGCAATGTCCACAGGCTGTCACCTGATCAATGATGACTCTGTCGCCAGGTTTCACTCTTGTAACGCCTTCGCCGATCTCTTCCACCACACCGACAATCTCATGTCCGATCACTCTCGGATAGGTTGCCGCCGCATTCGTGCCGTGATAGATTCCCACATCACTCCCGCAGATACCGGATGCTGTCACCTTTACCAGTACATTCAACTCGTCTGTGATAACTGGTTTTTCCATATCTACAATCTGTAAATCATCTGGTTTTACAATTCTTACTGCTTTCATAATATCCTTCTTTCTATAACCTCAATATCTGCATAGATGCCAGCGAACGCAGTTCGCCCCTTCATGCATCTGTTCTATCGTAAATCTCTACTTCTTTTTTCCTGCGTCCGATACGGCTACCACCAGCAGGAATACAAGAAATGCTCCCTGAATCAGACGCTGTACGCCGATATCCAGTTTTGCAGCATTCAGGAATGTGGACATAAATGTCATCATCAGTGCTCCGATGCTGACGCCTACTACGCTTGACTTTCCACCTGCCGCGTTCGTTCCGCCCACAAAGGCTGCCGCTACTGACGGAAGAAAATATGTTGTTCCAAGATCCTGGTTTGCACCGCCGCAGTACGCTCCACAGAGTGCACCAGCCAACCCGCAGAGCGCACCGTTGATCAAAAATGCCATGATGACCGTCTTATTCACATTGATGCCGGCAAGTCTCGCCGCCTCTCTCTTCTGTCCAACGGCATGAAGCTGATGGCCATACTTGGTTCTGTAAAGCACGAACCAGAGGAGCACTGCCACAAGAATGCAGAGCAGCGTCATCATATTGATTCCCAGCACGCTGGCATTGACGAACTTGACAAATCCCCCTGCCGGAATACTGGATCCCCTGGAGGATACCAGCAGAATGACCGTGTAAAACAGGTATCCGGTTGCCAGAGTCGTGATCATAGCCGGTACTCTCAGGTACACATTGATCACGGAACTGATCAGTCCGCACACGACGCCGACTGCGATTGCTGCGATCAGGCCGAGCACGATGTTTTTCTCCATCACTGTACAGGAAACGTAAGCGGTCAGTGTGAGGATATATTTCTGGGACAGATCGATTGCTCCGTCACCGCTGGTTACCACGATCATCTGTCCCAGTGCCAGAAGCATTGCGAATACGCAGAGCTTCGCACAGGATGAAATGACTGCCAGACTGAAACTGCCTGTAACGATCGTGATTGCAATATAGAGCACGATGCAGCCAAGAATCGGCCAGATAAACGCATTTTTCTGCGTGATTTCCTTTATCTTATTCATTCTTTGCAGCCCCCTTTCTATGAATCAGGAATTTGAAAGCCAATACCGCAATCAGGATCAGACCAATGATGGCCGTCTGATAATTGGAATCTACCTTCATTGCAGTCAGCAGGGAGTTGATCAGGTTCATGGCGATTGCCGCCACAACGACTCCGATCGGCTCCCCAACTCCGCCTGCCATCTCACATCCGCCTAAGATCACGGTTGCGATAGACATCATACAGAAGTTTACCGAGCTGTTTGCATCCGCGCCATTACAGGTTGATGTATATGCCATACCGGCAAATACGATCATAAGACCCGCCATACCATAGTTGGCTGCTTTGGCCCGAAGGTAACTCCATCCGGAACGCTCCACAGAGGTCGGATTGTTTCCGATTCCTCTCATGACCATTCCATAACGGCTCCTCGCCAGCAAATACCAGCATGCAGTTCCCGCCACAGCTGCGAGGATAATCGGAAATGGGATGACTGGTGTCCGGATTCTCAGGAAGTCAGACAGCCACTGCGGACAACTGCCCCCCGGCGTCGGACATAGGATCAGCGCAATGCCGTACCATACGAACTGTGCGCCCAATGTCACAACGATCGCTGGAATGTTGCGCAGGTGGATCAGCGCCGCCATGCCCATGTATGCTGCAATAAAAATCACAAGTCCGCCAAGTCCGACGAGCGGATTTCCAGTCAGCAGGGTACCGACCAGGACATTGACCAGTCCGATGGAATATCCGTTACCCATATCACAGTCACCGGACAGGATGATGAACATCTGGCCCAGTGCTGCAAAGATCAGCGGCAGGGTGGAACTGATTTTCATACGAAGTCCTACGTAGGAGAGCATGTTTGGGTTATTGACTGCATTTGCGATAAAGATCACGAGCAGGGTAAGAATCGGAAGCATGAGACGCGAAGAAACCATCTGGCTGATTACGCTCTTCTTTTTGTCCTCCGCCTTTTTCTTCTCTACTTTCTTAAAGGATGCTGTCACAATGTTGGACACAGTAATGTCCGCCCCGGTGAGCTCCGCTGTAATTGCGCCCTCATGCATGATATACGCACGGTCACAGATCTCGATCTCTGCATCCTCCGTAGAATACAGGATGACGGATTTGCCCATCTGCTTTACTTCCTCCAGCAGTGCATAGATATCCTGCTTTGTTCCGATATCTACTCCGGCTGTCGGGTCATTCAGGATGATGATATCCGCCTCTGATGCGATCCCTCTTGCAATCAGTGCTTTCTGCTGATTACCACCGGACAGTGACATGATGTTGCTGCCGATTCCCTCGGCACGAAATTTCAGTTTGTCATACCAGTAGTTGGCCGACTCGTCACATTTCTTTTTGTCCAGCAGCACTTTGCCCCTGACACGGTCAAAGTTCGCTGCCAGAATATTGTTTCTGATATCCCACAGCGGGAACACACCCTCTTTTGTACGGTCACCTGACACATACGAGATTGTGCTGTTGACCTGCACGCCATTCCGTCCCATGACACCGATATGTTTCCGGGCACTGTAGATTGCCTGCAGCAGTTCCTGCTGACCGGAGCCGGCCAGACCTGAGATACCAAGAATCTCGCCTTTTTTTACCACCAGATCAACATGATTCAACTCCTTGGAGGTCAGGTTCTTGATCTCGACCATGATCTCCTCTGACGCTTTGCCGCTCTCCTGTCTTGCGGCCTGTTTTTTCTTGCCGCCGCCCATCATTTCTACCAGGCCGTCCTGATCCACCGCGGAGGCACTTATCTCTCCGTGATTCTGCCCGTTTCTCAGCACCGCGATCCGGTCTGCGACGATTCCGATCTCATCCAGCTTATGGGAGATATAGATGACTGCCACACCCTTTTTACTCAACTTTGCAACGACCTCATGAAGCTGATGCGCTTTGTCCGATGACAAGGCACTGGTAGGCTCGTCCAGAATCAGGATCTTCAGGTTATCGGTCATCAGTGTCTTGCAGATCTCCACGATCTGCTGGTCCGCCAGACTCAGCTTGTCGACCGTCCTGCTGACATCGATTCCACTCCCCGGAAAATACTGCTCCAACAATTCTGTCGCATGCTTCTTTGCCGCTTTTCTCCAGCCCGGCTTTTCCACCAGACCGTGGCTTACGTTGAGCAGTGCAAAGTTCTCATATACACTGAGATTTGTACACAGAGACAGATCCTGATAAGCACAGGCAATTCCGATCTCCTTCGCAGTACGTGCATTGTAATGCTCCGCGTCCTTCCCCTCAATTGCCAGCACGCCATTTGTCGGCTGCAGTACACCCGTCAGGATTTTCATTAATGTTGACTTGCCTGCACCGTTGGGTCCGATCAGACCGATGACTTCTCCGCCATAGATATCCAGATTGACACCCTGCAGTGCCTTCGTGATTCCGAAGAATTTGTCGATGGATTTTAATTGCAGATAAGGCTTTTGATTTTCCTTATGTTCCAACTCCTGTCACTTCCTTTCTCTAATATGTTGCTTATTGTTTATCTATGAATGCGACGAGACGCAACGGAGATCCCGATCCGTCTTTGATTTTTAACGGAAGACCCACACAGCTGAAAAATGGCGGAAGTTCTCCCAGATTCGCTGCATTTTCGATGATGTTAATCTCGTTTCCGAGCAGGATCGCGTGATTGGGATAATCGGTACCATCCGCATCCAGCGCAAGCGCATCGCAGCCCACCGCCTTCACCTTTTTGCCCAGTAGATACTCGCCGACCTCCGGTGCAATTCCCGGCCAGTCCTTTAAAAACGCCTGTCCGTCTGGCTTCAGTGCATACTTGTAATCCCATCCAAAATGAAAGAATACGATATCTCCCTGCTTGATTTCTCCGTGCTCCTTTTCAAACTCCAACACTTTGTCAAGCTCCAGAGAAGCCCTCGGTTCCGTTCCGACTGCATCGATCTTCACGCCGCGCCCCATGATCTGAGTCAGTGGCAGCTTCTCAATGCTGTCCGTTCCGGGCACAAAATGGCAGGCTGCGTCGATGTGGGTTCCTGTATGCTCACACATGCTGATTCCCCGGTGGTAGGAATCAAATCCCCATTCCAATGCCTCATACGTTACCGCGGAAAACGGAGGCTGTGTCGGCCACTTCGGCATCCCCTCCTCCAAAGTCAACGTCAGATCAATCGCTCTTGTATTCTGCAGAAAATCTTCCATTATTTTTATTCCATTCATCCTGTATACTCTTCCTTTCAAAAAAGAAGCAGCCCGAGAGCTGCTTCTTCGCATTACCCAAAGGAGCAATTTACTCTGCTCGTTTTATTTTCCCGGCTCAATATCAGATTTGATTGTATCCCAGTCATATGAGGTACTCGCAACTTCATCCTCTGCCATATCAGCATACTGGGCAACGTCATCTGCTTTCACATAACCAAACGGGCAGTTCATGTTATTTGCAACGTCTTCTCCATTCAGGATGTCAACTGCGATGTACATTGCCATACCGCCATCCCATGGATTGCATGCTCCTGAAATCGTCTCGTATCCTTCCGGCGCATCTTTTGCCCACCAGCTTAAGAAGGATCCTCTGTTGTCACCTGCGATAACCGGCAGTTCTGAATATCCTGCAGAAGTGAATGCCTGAACTGCTGCGTATGCATCTCCACCCTGCGTAACCAGTCCGTCGACCTTGTCTAATGTAGGAAGAACGCTGTTGAGCTCGCTCTGTGCTTTTGATCCTGTCCAGTCTGTATAGATCTCAGATGCTATTTTTACATCCGGATATTCTTTTAATGCTTTTTCAACACCTTCATGCATCTGTGTATCGCATGTTGTTCCTGCTGTACCTCGCAGTTCAATGATGCTGCCTTTACCGCCGATCTGCTCACATACCTCTTTGGTCAATGTGTAAGCAAGATCCGTAAAGTCAAAATTAAGCTGATATACAAGATCATTCTCATAATCGATTGGTCCGTCATTGATGACCAGCACCGGAATCCCTGCATCACATGCCTCCTGTACTGCACTGTTTAATGAGCTGGTAGAACATGGGTCCACTACGATCAGATCATATCCCTGCATCACAAAATCCTCGATCTGTGAAATCTGTGTTGCCGCGTCCTGATTCGCCTCTGCAATCGTAAGCTCGCTGATGTCACCGGATTTTTTCAGCTCATCTGCCACTTCCTGCATGTACTTCTCCATCGACTGGTGGTAGCTGTTGCCATTGTAATTATCTGTGAATCCAATCTTGTAACCATCTCCACCAGATTCCTTCTTTGCACTGGAGCCACTTGAAGAATCAGAAGAACTTCCACAGGCTGTCATTCCCAGAACCAACGCTGCGCACATCAATGCTGCAATAACTTTCTTTTTCATTTGTTTCCTCCTTTTACTGCTTGGGTTTATTTGTTAAGTCAATAATACAGCTTGCATACTAGTATGTCAATTAGATCAATCTTACAAATATCGCCCTTTATTTTTGTGCATATTTTCCATTTTTCTTTTCAAATTCCAGATTTTTATAGTCAAAAAACCACAGTTTCGACATCCGCATAACCTCTGTCAAAACTGTGGTTCTTTTCTTATAATTCCCAGGCCCGAAGGCCGCGCCTAATTACATTTCATCCTCCCAATGATCTCATTTGCCTTGGCATACACGTCCTCCGGCCGCACTCCGATGTGGAACTGGCCATCCTCATACAGCACTTTCCCGTTGACCATGGTCATCTTCACATTCTGCTTGCTGCCGCTGTACACGATATTCTTTGTGAGATTGTTGATTGGCTGCATGTTCGGCTGGTGCAGATCGATCATAACTAAATCTGCCAGTTTTCCTGCTGCCAGCACGTCCGCATCGAAAAGCCGCATTGCATGTGCACCCTCAACTGTCGCCATCCGCAGCACCTTGTCGGCATCCAGCGCAGACGCGTCGTCCGCTTTTATTTTGGCAAGTCCGGTGGCGAGGAACATTTCCCGAAACATATCCAGACAGTTGTTGCTCGCCGGACCATCCGTGCCGATAGCCACATGGATTCCACGCTCCAACATATCTTCCAGTCTTGCAATTCCGCTGGCAAGCTTCACATTGGATCCTGGATTTGTCACTACATAGATGTTTTTCTCCTTCAGTATCTCCAGATCTTCATCCGTCATATGCACGCAGTGATAGCAGCCGCCGCCATAGTCAAATATTCCCAGCTTGTCAAGCAGTGCTGTCGGCGTCATGCCGTACCTGCCGATGCATTCCTCCACCTCCGACCGGCTCTCCGAGCTGTGCGTGTAGAGCGGGGCGTGATACTTGTGGGACAGTTCCGCAAGTTTCTCCAGATTTTCTCTGGAATTGGTGTACTCCGCATGGAACCCCAATTCAAAGTGCACCAGGCTGTCTTTCTCGTTGTACCTCTGATACCAGTCCTCCAGCTCTTCAATCGACTGACTGAAATTATTAAAGGCTCCGCACAGTACCGTTCTGTATCCACAGTCCAGAGACGCCTGCGCGACCGTTTCCGGTGTCAGATACATGTCGAAATTCGCCGTCATCCCGCTGGTCAGATACTCCATGATCGCCAGCTTGGACAGATGGTAGATATCCTCCGGAGTCAGCTTTGCCTCCATCGGGAACACCTGCTTGTTCAGCCAGTCCAAAAGCGGCAGATCATCCGCGTAGGAACGGAGAAATGTCATGGCGGAATGGGTGTGCGCATTCTTAAAACCAGGCATGATCAGGTTCCCCTTCGCAT
Source organism: Hespellia stercorisuis DSM 15480 (assembly GCF_900142165.1). GTDB lineage: Bacteria > Bacillota > Clostridia > Lachnospirales > Lachnospiraceae > Hespellia > Hespellia stercorisuis. The sequence continues at coordinate 6,342 of NZ_FQZY01000020.1, read as the reverse complement.
CGATCTCCCGATCCCAGATTTTTTCCTCGACTTTCGTATTTTCCCCCATCGCATCCTTTTCGTCGGCAGTTGGACCCACATATGCGATCTTGTTTCCCGTCACCTGGATCTCTCCTGCAAAAACCGGAACGTTCTCTTCCATGGTGAGGATTCTTGCATTGTAAATTCGAATGTTCATATGTCTACCTCTTTTCTTTTTTATTTTTCATTCAAACCGGAGCTTTGAATCCGATTCCCAATCTGCCGCTCCACCGCTTCATACAGCACCTGCGGTTCTATCGGTTTCGCCAGATGTTCATTCATGCCCGCCTCCTTCGACTGCTGGATATCGCTGTCGTAGGCGTTGGCCGTCATGGCCAGTATCGGCACCTTCCCGGCATCCTCACGGTCAAGTGCCCGGATTGTCCGCGCCGCCTCCAGTCCATTCATGACCGGCATACGGATATCCATCAGAATCACATCAAAATAATACGGCTCGGACGACGCAAACGCCTCAACGCCCTTTTTTCCATCCTCTGTCCACACCACTTCACATCCCACCTTCTCAAGCAGACGCCTGGCGATTTCCGCATTCAACGGGTGGTCCTCGCACAGCAGAATCCGCGTTCCCACCAAACTGTTCTCGACTCTGGATGCCTGCTCTTTCTGTTGACGGATGCTCTGGATTGCCTCTTCATTCTCCACCAGCTCGAAGTTCAGATAGACGCTGAACGTCGTTCCTTCCCCGAGTTCACTTTCAACCTCAATCCGGCCACCCATAAGATCCACCAGATTTTTCGTGATAGCAAGCCCCAGTCCGGAGCCGGCATACTGATCAGACATCGTATTCTTCTCCTGGGAATACGCCTTGAAAAGCTGATGCTCCTTAAACTCCCGGCTCATCCCCACACCGGTGTCGCGGATCTGAATCCGTTCATACGCTCGGGTGTTATCACGCTTGATCTCCTTCATGATGACCTCAATCGTTCCGCCCTCCGGCGTGAACTTGATCGCATTGGACAACAGATTTGTAAAGATCTGTTTCACACGAATGGGATCAATGCGGACAAATGACGTCAGATCCATGCCCTGATTCTCCAGATGAATCTGAATCCGCTTTTGTTCTGCAGTCGCGCATACCATACTGAGCGCACTCTCCATAAAGTCTTCTGCGCGGACGATCTGCAGATTAAACTTAAGTTTTCCACTCTCCAGCCGCTGCAGGTCCAATGTATCGTTGATCAGGCTGAGCATGTACTGACCGGAAGCTTTCGCCTTTTTCATGTTACTTTTTATCTCACTGCAGTCCTCTGTCTGTTCCGTCAGCGCAATCATACCGAGAATGCCGTTCATCGGTGTACGCATATCGTGGCTCATCCTTGCGAAAAAGTCAGTCCGCTCCTGGTCGAGTTTTTCGATCCGATCCCGCTCTCTGCGCATGAACTTCGCATAAAAAAGCAGCACTATCAGAGAGACCAGCACACCGATCACAAAGACGAAAATTCCGATGGCAAGCTCCGCGTGCTCTCTCACCATATACGCCAGCGTGATCTGCGGCGCGGTGCCGAGTGCGTACTGCAGGGATGCCTCTTCCACCGCGTCCTGATCAACCAGCTTCATTCCTTTGTTGACAATGTCCGCGAGGAGCTCGCTGTTCTCTCCTTGAAACTGCAGACCGATTCCAAAGTCTACTTCGTCTGTCGGGATCTGCATAACCCCCGTCAGAACCTCCTCTGTTATGATATTTTCCGCAACACTCGCATTGAGATATGCCAGGTCCGTCCTGTCACTGAGAATACTCTCCACACACTCCTTCGGCGTTCCATACTCGACCAGCGTGCATTCCGGATACTTCTCCTCCAGATACTTACGCAGTCCATCCCGGTTCTTCACCACCGCGATGGTATACTTTCCCCGCTCATTATATGGGTCTCCCGTCTTATGATACAGGTTAAATGTCGTATCCAGTATGGAGTTCGTCACCCCCGCCTGCTGTTCAATATCCTCCACTCCGTAATAGAGCGTCCGGTATGTAACGATCGTCTCCTCGCTGTCCCTGTCTTCGTCGCTGCGCTTCTTTATCTCCAGATTCAGTCCCGTCTTCTCCCGCAGCTGGTCGCAGATATCCACCAGGGTTCCGTGCATCGCGCCATCCTCTTCCTCGTACCATGCCAGCGGCTTCGTCGAGCCGTCAAAGTAGATCGTGTACACCTCATTCTGTGCGATCAGATCATACTCTTCTTTGGAAAACGGAGAACCAAGAAGTGCCTGAAAGTAGTCCTGAAGCAGCTGGTCATCAAAGTCTGTATCATACAGATTCATCTCGATGATTGCCTCATCAATCTTGTCTGTCAGCTGTTCATTCCCCTTCCATGAAACGAAATAGAAAGGAGAATACAGAAACTTCTCAACCAGCGTCCAGTCCTTATGCATCGCATGGGAATTGGCCGCCATAATGTCAATCTCCCCGGAATACAGTGCCGCCTCCAGCTGTTCCTGATTCTCATACATTCTGATCTCCGGGTTAATTCCATGAGCCGCAAAAGTCTCTTTCATTTTATCCATACGCACATAATTATAAACACATCCAATCACCGCGCTACTGATTTTCTCGTAGTCCTCATAGATGTAACCACTGTTCGGAAGTGCTGCCAGTTCCCCGACGGTATAGCCATAGTTTTCCATGCAGAACTCAAAGGTATCCTCCCTCTCCTTTGTCCACTGCATGGTTCCGACCAGATCCACCTCATGATCTGCAAGCTTCGCGAGTGCCTGATCCCAGGTACCGCAGTACACGAACTCAAAGTCCAGGTCCGTGTGCTCCTCTATTTTCTCCAGATACTCTGTATCATAGCTTTTCACTGTCCCGTCCTGCTGAACCTGAAAGTAATCACTCAGATCAAAGTAAGCTACCCTGATTATCTGCTTATCCGCCGCACTTACATTTTTTACACAGGCCGTCCCCAACAGCAGGCTGAGAACTATCAGAAACAGGAACCTCGTATCGCTTATTTTTTTTCGCACTTTTCACCTCCGCCGTGTCCGGAATCCATGCATAGAGTCCCTTTTGGAATCCCCTCTTCATAATCTAATTCCAATTTACCGCACATTTCCCGTCGTGTCAATGAACGGTGTCCTCAAAAGACGCTCCCCTTTTTGGGGAAGCGCCTTCACTGCTATACAATATTCTCAAATCGGCTCCATCCGGGGTGTCCGGTTCTTCTCATAAATTTCAACCCTGCCCTTGCCGGTCCGTTTCGCCTCATAGAGTGCCTGGTCTGCGTGCTGAAACAGTTCCTCATACCGTCCCTCTTCCTCCAGAAATGCAATCCCAACACTGACCCCCCCGTTAATCTGGTAGTCCTTCGCACATGCGCTGCTGATCTTCGTAATCAGTTCTTCTGCCTTCTTCACCGCAATCTTCTGATTTGGAATCCGGTTCATCAGCACCATAAATTCATCTCCGCCAAATCTCCCGATCAGATCCGACTGCCGAAATTCTTTCTTCAGTATATTCGCCACCTCTTGAAGCACATCATCCCCAACCAGATGTCCATAATTGTCATTGACGTTCTTAAAATCATCCACATCCAGAATCAGCAGCGCCTTGATGTCATCCGGATAACTCTCCATCGCATGCATCGTCATTTTCTGAAATGCGGCTTTGTTCAACAGTCCCGTCGTCTGGTCGCGCTCCGCCATGTTGCGGTAGTCGACCTCCCAGTTTTCAAACGTCCGATACTGCCTGCTGATATTCATCACATGGCTGATCCGTGCCTCCACCACATCCCACTCCAGCGGTTTGGTAATGTAATCATAAGCCCCGTAGCGAAATGCCTTCGCCGGGTCTTTCGTCCGTTCATCTTCCGTAATCATAATCTTTGGAATCGGGCTCAGGTTTGGATTGTCCTGACAATAAATCAGAAAATCGAGACCGCTCATCCCCGGCATTATGTTGTCCACGAGGATCAGTCTGACATGCTGTTTGTTATTCTGCAGATAGACCAGTGCTGCCTCTGCCGAGCTGCACTCCTGTACGTGATACCGATCCCGGAAATGTTCTGCCAGCAGCGCGCGGTCTGTCTCGTCATCATCGATCACCAGTATGGTAACATTGTGCATCGGCGCCGCCATCTTACAGCAATCTTCCTCCTTTTCCGCCGCCTGTTCCACGAAGACGTACCGCTCCTCATATTCCTTCTGCGGAATCGGTTTGGAATAATAATAGCCCTGCACATAGTCCGCGCCCACGCCGATCAGGAAATCTCTCTGCATTCTGGTTTCCACTCCCTCGACCACCACGGACATTCCCAGCCAATTGGCCATCTTTATCACTGATGCGAGAATAATCTCGCCCTTCTTCACTTCCTCGTCCACCGGAAGAAACTTCATATCTACCTTCAGAATATCTACTTCGATATCCTTCAGCGTATTCAGAGATGAATAGCCACTTCCAAAATCATCAATCAGAATCGTAAATCCCGCGCACCGTAATGCATGGATCGTCTCCAGCATCAGTTCCGGATTTGTCATATATGCACTTTCCGTAATCTCCAGCTGCAGCAGCCGGTATTCGATCCGGTACTTTTCCACCAGCCCCGTCAACCGCTCCACAAGCTGTGGATTATAGAGACTGACTCTGGAAACGTTCACAGAGACCGGCATCGGCTCTTTCCCCATATCCAGCCATCCCCGCAGCATTCCGCAGATTTTTTCCCACACATAATAATCCAGGGTCGCAATGAACCCGTTCCGCTCAAAGACCGGGATGAACACCCCCGGCGGGATCAACCCCCGCTCCGGGTGCTGCCAGCGCACCAGTGCTTCTGCCCCGCACGCCTGATCTGTTGTAATATCCATCTTCGGCTGCAGATAGATCACAAACCGCTCTTCCTCCAACGCCTGACGCATCTCATTGATGATCTGCATCTCCTGGGCCGTCTTCGCCACCGTCCCAGCGTCGTAATAGCCGATGTGTTTTCCATACTGGCTCTTGCACTTCTGTGCACCTATGGACGCGCGCAGATAACACTCTTCCATGCTGGTGGTCTTCTCTTCGATCGCATAGGCCCCCACCGATATCTCCAGAAGATAATCTTTCCGATACTTTGCCAGCTGATCCTGCATCCGGTTTACCGTGTCCGTCAGACGCTCCTCACCGCCGTCATATCGTGCGCACATGCAGAAGATGTCCGCAGATATGCGCCCGTATGTCAACAGATCATGGTCCTCCGCCAGCTCCTCGAAAATATCTGCAATATAACAGAGGAGACGATCTCCTTCCTCTTCCCCGAAGGCAGAATTGTAAAGCGCAAAATGGTCGATGTCCACGCGCAGAAACACAAACGGGATTGTTGGATTTGCATCCAGCATCTTTCTGCTCTCGGCAAACATTTTCGTCCGATTGTAAAGTCCCGTAAGCGAATCGTGTGCTGCCATCTTCTGCATCTTCTTGTAGACCGCTGCCTCGCTCCGCCCGATCGCATTGCGCAGTCTGCTGAAAAGCACCTTGGCATTGTACGGTTTCATTACAAAATCCCACGCCCCGGCATCCAGCACCTTCTGCTCCGTCTCCGCTCCTGTCTCCCCGGTCATGACAAGGATCGGAAGTTCTTTGATCTTCCGCGCCCTGATGTTCTCGAGAAATTCGTATCCGTCCATCACCGGCATGATAATATCCAGCAGGACCGCTGCAAAGTTGTGCTCGTTCCCCTCTAAAAGAGCCATTGCCACGGCTCCGTTCTCTGCCTCGACCACCTCATATTTATTCGACAGCAGTTTTTTCAGTATATGACGATTGATTGGTTCGTCATCCACCACCAGTATCCTCTGTTTTTCGTCCATTGTACTCTCGTTCCTTTTGTGTTCTGATTTTGAATTGATTTCCTTTGACTGAAGCGCCCTCACCGGCACTGCTCGTTACTGTTGTATACATTTTATCATATTTTGGCCTGAAAATCATCTTGCAATCCATTTTGTCTGTATATTTAGATGTATTTTCCCTGCTGTAAATGAGAAGACGGCTAAATCATTCGTCCTATCTATTGATCGAACAAAGAGTTTCGCAAGCGAAACTCTCGCGTATATTAAAAAAGCAGGGGCTGTCGCACTAAGTAATTAGTGCGCAGCTCCTTTTTTATGCAAAAACACAAATGCCAGGCTTCGAAAAGCCTGGCAAAAGGTGTAAAATATACTTATGCTAATAAATAAAATCTTGTAACTGTTCAGAACTCCATTAGTTAAAGATGATATCGGAATTCCCTAAAAGGGCTTCTCTGATTGCTGTAAAAGCATTTATTCCATGCTTATGAGCAGTCCCAATATAGCTCATGATTGTAAGATATTCCTGTGCGCCTTCCTCAC
>NZ_FQZY01000127.1 GCF_900142165.1 Hespellia stercorisuis DSM 15480 | reverse complement strand
AACACAAGAACTACTTAATTCTATTAAAACAGCCCCAGTAAAAACCGGGGCTAATGTTTCACTTATTTTGGGACATTTTCAAAAACGCTTGACAGTTTTACTATCCCTGAGTTTCCGCAGATTTATCCACCGTCTGTTTATTACAGCAGGTCCTTTATAGACAACTTTCAAAAATTGCCCAAAACATAAGGAATCAATTACAATAGATTCCAAATTTACATGTTATAGCGGTAGACACCTTTTCGTCCGCCAAGCACCTCTTTGTTTTTCAGATCAGACCATTTGAAGTCCTTCATGGGCTCACGGGCAACAAGAAAGTTCCCTGCGCGCTGGGTCAGCTGTGCAAAATTCTTTACCACATCGTTGGCACCCTCCTGGTATGCATAGATCGTAGTCTCTGCACCCATGAAACCGATGTCTGCATCACCGGAAAGAACAGCGGCCATTGTTTTGTCAGCACCGAACCCGGTATCCAGTGTCAGATCGATGCCTTCCTCTGCAAAATACCCTTCCTCAATGGCAACATACATCGGTGCGTAGAACACGGAATGGGCCACCTCGTTCAGGGTGATGGAAACGGGGGTCTGAGTAACGGCACTCCCGGCAGTTTTGGCCGCCTGTTCAGATTGGTTTGTACACGCTGCCAGTGTGGTGACAATGACTGCGATTATCATAAGACATGCTGAAATTTTCTTTCTCATAAAAAAACTCCTCCTCCAAATACCTATGGTTAAAGTATATGGAGAAGGAGTCTGTCCTGTTCGTTCAATAGACGAATACTCTCTCAAAAACATTCTGCGCGAGGCAAAAAGACAGTTAGTGCCGCTTATACTGGTTTAATCGTAATAGTCATCATCTTCGTAGTCATCATCATGTTCATAATCTTCTTCCAGCGCCTGATGAGCCTTGTTGTCAAGACTGCTGGCAATCAGCATGAGCACAATGAAAATCAGGGCAAAAGCACCGACTGTGATTGCACCATATTTCAGATAGGTGTCTTTTCCCATCTGTGTAAATGTGTATATTGCGCTGCAGATGTAGAACAAGATCGGCAGTATAAATGCGATGATATTCTTAATGTTTTTCATGATGACAGAGATCAGACCCGCAACCAGCAGACAAAGTGCAAGAATGACGTATACTGTGCCATTTGTCATAAACTTATGGTTTGCAAGATCAGACAATCCCTGCATACCTGCGTGCAGGAAGAAAAATATGCCGGCACCAATGGAGAGAACGCCGAGAATAATTCTCAGAATTTTGAATCTCGATTTCTTTACAGGCTTTGCGGCTTTACGTTTAGAAGTCTTTTTGGCCGGCTGTGATTTTGCCTTGCGGGAAGACTGTTCTGCAGGCTGGGACTTGGCACGTTTGGAATCCGGCTTAGATGACTTAGCTGGATTTGCGCGGTGGCTGTCCTCCGAAAATTCCTGCGGCTGTTTCTTTTTCTTCTTATGTACCGGATGCTCCTTGGACTGATCATTGGCCGGCTTTTGCGGAGCGGCTTTTTTTTGTGCAGTCTTGACAGTTGGAAGAGCCTGCGTTGATTGATCTGATGTATTCAATTTCTTCGTAGCGGTCTGGCTGCCAGCAGAAGCTGTTTTTTCAGAAGTGGTTTTGTCCGGAGTAGATTTTGCCGGGGCAGTCTTTGCAGGAGAGGCTTTTGTTGATGTTGTCATCTCCTTGGATTTCTTCGCTGCGGCTGATCCTTTGGACGGAATGTTTGCTGAAGCAGCGGCTTGGGATTTTGCTGTCTCAGACGAAGCTGATTGAGCTTTTTTTGCGCGTTGTTTATCTAGATTCCACTTTTTCTTGCAATCTCTGCATATAGCGAATTCATTCATAATCGGTTGCTTGTTATCGTCTACGCCAACCTGTTTTTTCTGTATTTCTAGTTCTTTTCCACACACTGGGCATTTCATTTGTGACGTCCTCGCTTTCGTTAGTAGATTTCCTTTATAGACTAATTAGCTTCATTATAACACCCCAAATGAACAAGAACAATGGTAAAATGCAATATATGATTGCTTTACGTTCAGGAACACATTTCTTATAATAGAAGTAACACAATGGGTAGGAGAGGATTATAATGTTTAAATATAGGGCAGTTTACGCGGTTTTATGGCTCGCAGAAGCGATGCTGATGATGCAGAGGGACGAAGAGATTTATATGGTCATTTTTCTTTTTTTCTGTCTGCTGCCGGCAGTGATTTGGAGCGGACTCAGGCTGTCTGTCGGGAAAATGGAGACGGAGATAAAGGTTGAGAGAACCCCGGAACTAAAAAATGCATTTAAAGTCAGAATTTCGGCAAAACCGGCTGGGTTTTCTCTGGCAGGAAGAATGCAGATGAAAGTGTCAATACGCAACAAATTATTTTCCACAGAGTCGAACAGAAGCGTGATGTTATATCCAAACGGAAAAATATATGCGGCAGAAATTCTGGAAGAGTCGTGCAGCTGTGGTAAATATATTGTGACAGGAACAGATCTGTATGCGCTGGACTATCTGGGATTGTTTCGGCGCAGAATTTTCATTTGCGATTCTGCGAAAACAACAATCTATCCGATGCTGTATGATTCCGGGATCCCGGAGCTAAATAGAACAGGAAACAGCAGGAGTCCTGGCGGCAGAGTACAGAAGAGTTATGTCCCGGGAGACGCATTCTTGGGGGTGCGCGAATATCAGGATGGGGACGAGCAGTCGCGGATCCATTGGAAATTGTCTGCAAAATGGGATACACTTGTGATGCGGGAATACGGAACAGAGATGAACGAAGAGCTTCTGCTGATTCCGGACATCTGCGCATCTTATGACCGTGAAGAAAACAGCCGTGTACTGTCAGCGCTGGCGTCTCTCAGCACCTGCCTTCTGAAGGAAGGGGTTCGGCATTTGGTGCTGTATCCGTACGGAGATATGGTGAAAAAGCATGTGATATCCACAAGCGACGGTTACATAGAAATGATGAATCAGATTCTGGAAACGCCACTGTCCACGTCAACAGTGCTGGAATTACTGCAGGCCACAGAGCAGACAGATCAATTCAAACAACAACTGTTTCTGACAGTACGAGAAGAGTCAGAAATCCCAACGTGGTTTAGAAATCAGGAAAATCTAGAATTGCATTTAATCTAATGCATGGTATAATGTTCGCGACAGCAATGAGCAGTGCCATCAGACAACAACAAACATTTACGTTGTGCTTGCACATAAGGAAATGTTTGTTGTTGTCTGATGATAGGGCGAAAGCCCGCGAGTGAGAAGAAGCGAAGCGGAATCGAACGGCACTG
>NZ_FQZY01000018.1 GCF_900142165.1 Hespellia stercorisuis DSM 15480 | reverse complement strand
TCAGACCACCTTCTTCCTTGTGTTTTATGTCTCCATTGTACTAAAAACTCAGGAAAAAAGCGAATTCACATAGATTCACCTATGGTGAAAATGACTGTGGATAAGTAATGTTTTTCAATGTTCAGTTGTTGTTAAATATATTCAAAAGCCATAGAATTTGGCTTTGAATCAGAGTTATTTGAAAGATTGAAAGAGTAATCCACAATGAATTAAATTATTCAATCACAAACAATTGGTTATCCACCAATTACCGAAATAATATCGCAAAACAGGTTTTAAAAATTCTCTGTTTTGTACAAAAATTAATTAGTTCCCCAAGGGGGTTCTGAACAGTTACGATATATTTAAAAAATAAAGTAGTAAGCTGCGTTGCCTTTTCCGCAATATCAGAGTTGGCGGACAGGCGGATTCACAAGGATCCTGACAGCGATTAAACTCTGAGTGATTTGTATGCTTTTAGCAGAAAAATGTGCAACACAGTAAAAAAAGGAAGGGAAGAGAAAAGGATGAAGAGAGTTAAGAAGTTGATTCTCTGCATGGCACTGATCTTATCTATGGTATTTAGTGAGGTAATGATGGTGAGTGCAGCAGAGACGACAACGGTACCGGAGGTGAAAGCAGAGAGCGCTGATGTGGCAGAGGACACAATTACGGCGGACTCGACGATGGAGGAGCCGACAGAGGAGCCGACAGAGAACCCGTCGGAGGAACCGGCAGAAAATCCGTCGGAAGAACCGGCAGAAAATCCGTCGGAAGAACCGACCGAAAATCCATCGGAGAAACCGGCAGAAAATCCAACAGAGAAACCGGCCGAAGAACCGGAAGAAACACCGGATAGCGAGGTTGTTGGGGAACCGGCTGAAGAACCGGAAGAAGACACTGTGAAAACACCTACAGAGGAAAAAACGGATAAAGAATTGGCGAAAGAGTCAGAGGAAAAGACAAAAACAGAGGATGCTTCAAAAACAGAGCTGGAGGTTGATCCATCCGGTGCGGTGGGAAATCTTCCGTGGGTGTCTAATTTTAAACACGTGTCATCAACAGGCGATACACTTCGTTTTACATGGACAAAAGCTTCTGGCGTTACCGGATATAGAATCTATTATTGGATATATGGCAGAGATCAGAGCACGAAGAAGTTCAAGAATGTTGGAGATGTTTCGTCTGCGACTGTCAAGGTTCCGACTGCAGGACAGAGATACATAGTGGCAATTCACGCTGTAAAAAAATCCGGATCGACTACGATCGTCGCTGAATCTGGTAAGGTGCTGACAAACTGTCCAACGGTGGCTCCGAAGATCACATCTGTCAAGTGCACTTCGTTCTATCCGAGCTCACATAGTGCGTATTTTACGGCCAGTAAGCGTTCGTCGGCTGATTCTTATCAGTATGAAGTTTACAATTATGCAGGGACAAGACTGCTGCGCGCAACATCCTCGACCAATTCTTTTAATGTGACGAGCTCAAAGATGAAAGCGGGATTGTTCTACTCTATCAGAGTCCGTTCGATTACGAAAATCAACGGAGCGGATGTCTATAGCAGCTGGTCCGCAAAGAATTATTTTTCTTATGAACCAGACAACGTAAAGCGTGGGAAAAATGTATCCGGTGGATTCAGGATATCCTGGAGCGCCGTGACAGGTGCAACTGGATATAAAGTATATACGTCATCAAGCAAAGACTCGGGATACAAAAGGATAGGAACTACAAGTGCGCGGCTCTTTGATGTGAAAAGCGTGGGCGGACAGGCATTACAAAAAGGGCAGAGATGTTACACTAAGATAATCGCTTATAAGAAGGTTGGAAACGTCACATATAATAGCACGGAAATGCATTATTATTACACAGTGTATTAAGAGGGCGATAATGATTTTTTAATGTTTCAAAGTACATAATACAAGCAAAAAGAAGGACATTTCGGTCCTTCTTTTTGCTTGGCTGCTATTTGCATTTTTTGTCAAGAAGTTGTATGATAAAATGTACGGTTTAGAATAAAATGCACGTGTTGTCGCCTGCCCGTCTTAAAGCATATTTTCCAGATATTCAGGAACAATATGCGAGGCGGTTTGGCGGGCAGCCAATCCTTCGGCGGTACGACAAGACGAGATAGAAAGTGCAGAAGAAAAACAGGAGGTTTTCATGTTAGAATTAAGGAACATCACATATGAAGTAGATGACAATCAGGAGAACAAAGAGATCCTGAAAAATGTCAGCGTGACGATCAAGGATCATTTTGTGGCGATTACAGGACCCAACGGCGGCGGAAAGTCTACTTTGGCGAAGATGATCGCAGGAATTATCAGGCCGACCAGCGGACAGATACTATTGGATGGAGAAGACATCACAGAGCTGGACATTACGGAGCGTGCGAAAAAGGGAATCAGCTTTGCGTTCCAGCAGCCGGTTCATTTCAAAGGCCTGACGGTAAAAGACATGATCACGATCGCGGCGGGGCGCGAGATGAGCGTGGGAGATATCTGTGATATTTTATCGGAGGTGGGTCTGTGTGCCAGAGAATATATTGACCGGGAGATCAACAGCAGCCTCTCAGGCGGAGAACTGAAGCGGATTGAGATCGCGATGATCGCGGCCAGGGGAACAAAGCTTTCTATATTCGACGAGCCGGAGGCGGGGATCGATCTCTGGAGCTTCAGCAGTCTGATCAAGGTGTTTGAGAAGATGCGAGATGAGATCAACGGAACGATTCTCATTATCTCCCACCAGGAGCGGATTCTGAATATTGCAGACAGAATTATCGTGATCGCGGATGGAGAACTGCGTCAGGTTGGAAGCCGCGAAGAGGTGCTTCCGCAGCTGCTGCACACGACTTCAGCATGCCAGACGCTGGAGGAGAAGCTGTAGACGGAAGATGGATCAGACAGGATAAATTAAGCAGGATAAATTAAGAGGTACACGGGAGCGTGTATGGTAGGAAAGGTCAGGACGAAACATGGATTTAGTGCAAAAGAATTTGTTGGAGCAGGTTGCCGGGCTGCATGAGATTCCGGAAGGAGCTTATAATATCCGCGCAAATGGAAACAAACTGGGCAGGAATACAACTGCGAATATAGACATTGTCACCAAGACGGACAAGGATGGGATTGATATCATCATCAAACCGGGGACGGTGAATGAGAGTGTACACATTCCGGTGCTGCTCAGCCAGAGCGGAATGCAGGAGTGCGTTTATAACGATTTTTATATCGGAGAGGGTGCGGATGTCACCATTGTGGCAGGATGCGGAATCCATAACTGTGGAGTGGATACCTCGAAGCATGACGGAGTGCATACGTTTTATCTTGAGAAGAATGCGAAGGTCCGCTATGTGGAGCGTCATTACGGTGAGGGGGACGGCAACGGGGAGAACATTATGAATCCGGAGACCGTCGTTCACCTGAAAGAAGGTGCTCACATGGATATGGAGACGACGCAGATCAAGGGAATTGATTCCACAAACCGTGTGACGAGAGGCGATCTGGCAGATGGGGCGATGCTGGAGATTCACGAAAAGATCATGACACATGGAAAACAGTTTGCAAGAACAGATTTTGCGGTGGACCTGAACGGGGACAACAGTAGCTGCAATCTGATCTCCCGTTCAGTGGCGAAGGGTGAGTCCAGACAGGAGTTCTTTTCCATTATGAATGGAAACGCTGCCTGTGCAGGCCACAGTGAGTGCGATGCGATCATTATGGACCAGGGATGCGTTACGGCGAGCCCGCAGCTGACGGCAAACTGTATTGATGCCAATCTGATTCACGAGGCGGCCATCGGAAAAATCGCAGGAGAGCAGTTGATCAAGCTGATGACGCTTGGATTGACGGAAAAAGAAGCAGAGGAACAGATTGTAAATGGTTTCTTAAAATAGAATTGGGGGAAATGGGAATGATAGAGATAAAGATACGTCTGGATTCGGTTGAGGATGTGAACGATTTCGTGGGACTGGTCGCGCGGTACGATACGGATTTCGATTTGATCTCAGGGCGTTATATCGTCAACGCAAAATCTGTAATGGGGATTTTCAGTATGGATTTATCGAAACCGGTGGAGCTGAAGATTGCCGAGGAGAGCGGCGAGATTCTGAAAGAACTGTCAAGGTTTATCGTAGAATAAAATCAGGGGAGAGCATTCGGCGCAGGCCGGGTGCTCTTACAGGTGAAGAGCATGCGGATTAAATCGAAGGATGTGGCTGAGGCATTGGGGCTGTCAACTGCAACAGTCTCGCTTGCCATTAATGGAAAACCCGGAGTGAATGAGGTGACGAGGCAGCGGGTGTTGGATTACGTCGAGGAGATGGAGCGCGAAACTTACGGAGTGGAAAAGGCGCGGCGGGAACAAACGGGCCTCGTATTGTTCATGAATTATAATAAGAACGGGATAATTCTTGGGCGAAGCGATTCTGCGGGTGAGCTGACCCAGAATGGAAAGACAGAACATCCGCTGCTGGCAAAAATGCGCGTGGCAGTGCAGTCCGCGGGATATCGGTTCGAGAGCATAACATTCTATGAGCGGGAGGACGATCTGGAGCGGCTTATGCGGCAATGGCAGAAAGAGAAGCTGAGAGGAATGTATGTCATCGGCGCGGAGATGACACAGAATGATATTTATCCGTTTCTTGAGCTGGGCGTTCCCGTTGTCGTGGGAGATAACAATTACTATGAACAGGGACTGGATGCCTATCTGATTGATAACAGAGAAGGGATCAGCAGAGCTGTCGATTATCTGGTAGATAAGGGGCACAGCTACATTGTGTACCTGGCCGAAAAAATTGATATTTTCAATTTCCTGGAGCGCAGAGAAGCGTTTGTGCTGGAGATGGCAAAAAGAGAGTGCGGGGATGCGTCCAACCGGATCATGCATCTGGGGAATACGGTGGACGAGGTGTATGAGTCCATGCTGAATTACCTGAACAGTGACGGGAGAAGGCCGACGGCCTTTGTGCTGGAGAGTTCTGTGATCTCGCTGGGGGTGACAAAGGCTCTGCTGGAATATGGGCTGCGTATCCCGCGGGATATTTCACTGATCGGCTTTGATGCACTTCCAGAGAAAGGACTGGTGGGATTTCATCTGACACTGGTCAAGGGAACACATACGAACCGCCATCTTGCGGCGGTCAAGCACCTGCTTCGGCACATTGAGGATGAAGAGACGGAGATTGTCCGGACTTATTACAAGACGAGGCTGATTGAGGGCGACAGTGTGTTTGACAAAATGAAATATATATATCAGTGAAAGAATGGCTCCCACCTCTATAGTAGGTGGTGGGTATCGATCTCCCACTGAGATATAGCCTCCGGCGGATTGCAGAGCCGCTCGCAGCAATTATGCTGGAGCATAATTGAATAAAGACTGAAAGTAATCACAGGGCTTTTAAATAAAATTTAAAAGCCCTGTGATTTTTGACATAAACGCAAAAAATAATGGGAACAAATCAAATCCATTTTCAGCAAAATGCAGAAAAACCCAAGGGGGATTGTTTCTTTAAAATCTGGATGTTAAAGTATCTGCATAAGGTTAAGCGCAAAGACCGGAGCTATGTAATGTGTAGATAAAGGATGAAAGCAGGAGGAAAAAGATGGCGAAGAACTATGATGATCTTTCCAGAAAGATTGTAAAATATGTCGGCGGCGAGGGCAATGTGGTTTCTGTAATACACTGTGCGACTCGTCTTCGTTTCAAAGTGAAAAGTGATGAAAAAGTAGATAAGAGTAATCTGGAACAGCTGAGCGGAGTGATTACTGTGCTTAACAGCGGCGGACAGATTCAGGTCGTGATCGGGAGTCATGTGGCGGACGTCTATGACGCACTGTTCCAGAACACCGGCTTAAAGCAGGAAGGCGGAGCGGCAGAAGAGGAAAACGGGGAAAAGAAAGGTCTGCTAAATACATTTATGGATACGGTCTCCGGTGTGTTCGCCCCGGTGCTGGGCGCTATGAGTGGAGCCGGTATGTTGAAAGCACTGCTGATCCTCCTGACAACGATTGGTGTGCTGAACGCGGATATGGGAACCTATAAGATTCTGTATGCGGCTGCGGACGGCGTGTTTACGTTTATCCCGTTCTTCCTGGCATTTACGGCGGCGAAGAAGTTCAAGGCCAACGAGTTCGTAGCGGTGGGGATCGCGGCAGCGCTTCTGTATCCGGCCATGACGGCAGCATATTCTGCGGGAGAAGCAATAACATTTTTGAAAATCCCGGTTGTTCTGGTAAGCTATACTTCATCGGTAATTCCGATTATCGTTGCGGTGTATGCGTTATCTAAACTGGAGAAAGGCCTGAAGAAGATCGTTCCTACGGTCTGCAAGACATTCCTGACACCGATGCTGAGTCTGATAATCATGGTCCCGGCAACATATCTTGTGATCGGACCGGTCGCAGATACCATCGGCAAACTTCTCGCATCAGGTTACACAAGCATGGTGGCATTGAATCCGGTCATCGCGGGTGGTATACTTGGTCTGATCTGGCCGGCAGCGGTTATCTTTGGCGTACACTGGGGATTTGTGCCGATCGTGATGAACAACATTGCGGAGTACGGAAGAGACACGCTGTTTACGATTACAGGACCGAATAACATGGCGCAGGCGGGAGCAGCACTTGGTGTATTTTTGAAGACAAAGAACAAAGAACTGAAAGAGATCGCGGGACCGGCAGCACTGTCTGCAGTATTGGCTGGTATCACAGAGCCTGCAATCTATGGTGTGACACTCCGGTTCAAGAAGCCATTCTTTATCGGTGCGGTGTTCTCGGGGATTGCCGGAGCAATTGTAGCGGCAGCGGGAACCGGAACGCCGGCACTGATCGGAACCAGTATTCTGACACTTCCGGGCTATATCGGAGTTGGATTTGTGGGATTTTTGATCGCATGTGCAATCGCATATTTTGGAGCGGCAATCGTGACGTACCTGTTTGGATACAGTGATGATATGCTGGTTAAGGGGAATACAGCAAAGACGGAAAAGACAGAAGAGATAAAAAAGACAAAGGCGGTAAAAGACGAGACAATGCAGGTGCCGGTCGACGGAGCGGTGATTCCACTCGCAGAGGTGAAGGACGAAGCGTTTGCATGCGGTGTGCTCGGACGGGGAACGGCAGTGATTCCGTCAAATGGAACGGTATGTGCGCCCTGTGATGGGATCGTCACAGTGATGTATCCGACCGGGCATGCGGTGGGCATCCGGTCAAGCGCGGGTGCAGAAGTTCTGATCCACATTGGAATGGATACCGTTACGTTGGAAGGAAGAGGCTTCAACGTCAAGGTGAAAGAAGGTCAGGTGGTAAGAGCGGGAGACGTGCTTGTGGAGGCGGATCTCGAACTGATTAGGGGTGCCGGTCTCGACACAACAACACCTGTGATCGTGACAAACACAGATGATTATGTGAAAATCATACAGGAGAAATCCGGTGTGGCAAAACAAGGTGATGCGTTGATGAACTGCATTGCCAAATAGAGAAATCGAGGGCGGAAAGTGAATATGCTGAAAGTAGACAAGAACAAAAGTAATTTTATATCGGATGACAAACCGTTCTTTTATCTCGCAGATACCATCTGGAGTGCGTTCACGAATGTTACTATCGAGGAGTGGGAGTATTATCTGGAAAAAAGAAAGGCGCAGGGATTTACGGTGCTCCAGATCAATACCCTGCCGCAGTGGGATCGCTGCATGACGGATGTGGGGGTGTATCCGTTTCCAACATCGGACGGCGGCCAGACATTCACGTACGGTGCATTCTGTCAGGAGTACTACGACCGGGCGCGGATCATGTGCCGGATGGCTGTGGACAGAGGGTTTCATCTCGCGTTGGTTGTACTTTGGCTCAATTATGTGCCGGGGACATGGGGCAGCAGGATTGTGGCAGCCAACGTCATGCCGGAAGATTTTCTCCCGGTTTATACACAGAAGGTCGTAGAGGAGTTTGATGAGTTTGATCCGCTCTATATCGTCAGTGGGGATACGGATTTCGATACGGAGGAGGCTGTCCGGTACTATGGCACGGTTCTGAACGGACTGTGCGAGCTGAGCCCAGATTCACTGAAAGGCATGCACATCAAGCGCGGCTACGACGTACTTCCAGAGCACCTCCTGGATCAGATTGATTTTTACATGTTCCAGTCCGGTCATAATCAGGCGGAACAGGACATGGCGTACATCCTGCCGGAGAGCATGAGGGAAAAATATCCAAAAAAACCTATGCTTAACTCCGAACCCTGCTATGAGCAGATGGGGTACAGCCGGAAGGTATATGGACGTTTTTCTCAGTTTGATGTCCGCAAGGCGGCTTGGACGAGCATTCTGTCTGGAGCCTGCGCGGGGGTGACCTATGGAGCACACGGAATCTGGAACTGGCACGAGATCGGGAAACCGAAGAATCCGGTGCTGGGAGAAGGGTTCGACGAAGCACTGCCATGGGAGGACGCATTGGCACTTCCAGGGGCGTGGGATTATGGGTTTATCCATTATCTGATGGAGCGATATGGCGTGAGCGAGATTGAGCCGCTGCCCCATCTGATTTTGAATGACACACGTGACATCCGCATGGGAAGAAATATAGATGGAGATTATTTGATCTATGTCCCGTCCAATACGAATGTACGTGTGCAGGCAGACCTGTCTGGTTACCGGATCCGGATCACGGATCTGACCACCAGAAATACTGCATTTGGTACAGTAAAAACAGAGAATGGAGTGAGTACGATTCAGATGCATTCATTTCCGGAAGATGTTTTGATCGCTGCGATAAAGGAATGACGTGTTTTAAAAGAAGAAGGCCGGGTGTGAGCCTTCTTTTTTTGCAGGGAAGTCTTCTATTTTAAGAAAAATATGGTAAAATAAAAACTATAGAAAAAGCACAACATTGTGACTGAAAAGTTCCGAGGAATCTGAGAGGCAGTTTTCCCGGTGGTACGCAGCAGGGAGAGCGGATATTACGAAGGACGTGGAGAGATGAAGGTGAGCATTAAGAAGATAAGCGAGGTAACAGGATTTTCGCCGGCGACGATATCCAATGCCTTGAACAACAAGCGGGGAGTCAACAGGGATACGGCGGCGGAGATCCTCCGGGTAGCGAAGGAGATGGGCTACATATCCGAAAACCGCATTACAAAAATCCGGTTTGTCATCTATAAGAGAAATGGAAAGATTATAGATGACACCCCTTTTTTCCCGCTCCTGATTGATGGCGTGGAGACGGAGTGCCGCAAACTGGGATACGAGATGTCAATCTGCAATCTGGATCGAAGGGACGATGATTATGAGGAGCAGGTCCGATGGCTGGTCAATGACACGACCTCCGCGATTATTTTTCTGGGAACGGAAGTGATGGAGGGGGATCTGGTGGGATTCCGAAGTACCAAGTGTCCATTCTTGATTTTGGACAGTTTTGACTCCAATATGATGTTTGACGGAGTGCTGATCAACAATGCAGATTCGGCCAGAGTTGCCACAGAGTATCTGATCGGCAAGGGGCACAGAGAAATCGGATATCTGCGGGGAGACTTCAGGATCAAGGCGTTCCGTTCCCGTGCAGTCGGATATGCCAGAGCAATGATGAATCATGGCCTGGAGGCAAACAGCGCGTATACGTTTACCCTGGATACGACGATCGAGGCTTCGCGCAGAAAGATGGCAGAAATTCTGAAGGGAAAGCCAAAGCTTCCGACCGCTTTTTTTGCGGATGATGATGTGATCGCGCTTGGAGCAATCAAGGCGATGCAAGAGGCTGGGATTCGTGTCCCGGAGGATGTGTCGGTGATTGGTTTTGATGACCTGCCGTTCTGCGAGATCAACACACCGCCGTTGACGACGATACGGGTCTCGAAACAGGAGATGGGGGCCCTTGCTGTCAGGAGGATACACGAGATGATACACGAGACAGATCAATGTAAATTAAAAATCAGTGTATGCACAGACTTTGTCGAGCGGGAGAGTGTCCGCGATATCAGCAAGACGAGAGAACGGAGCGGGGAATAAAGCGGGGGTGCAGCAAAGCTGCGCAAGGTTATGAGAAAGTGACAAAGCAGCGCAGGTTATGAGTAAGTGGCAAAGCGGATTCCGAGTATTCGCTTGACCAGGATAAAGAATGAATAGAATGACAGGAAAGAAAGACCTGCCGGGGTACATACCCGGAACGGGTCTTTTTTGCTGCGGATTTTAGTTTTTAAGGGAAGGAACTTCCGAAATTCAGAGAAAAATGTATGCATAAAACGATACAAAAACATTTATATAAAAATTTACATAAACGTTTATATACAGAAGCATTCAAAAACAATAAAAACTAAAAAAATCTAAAAAACAATAGGTAAATTATACAAAAAGCGTACGTAAAATAGGTGAAAAGTATACAAAAACGAAATATATATAAAAAAATATATTGAATATTTACATAAAACGTTTATACTATGGCTATAGGGTACGACAGGGAGGAGAGCAGATGAAAATAAGCATAAAAAGTATAAGTAAAGCTACAGGATTTTCACCTGCCACTGTTTCCAATGCGTTGAATAATAAGAAAGGTGTCAATCAAAAAACCGCCTCCGAGATTCGGAGGGTCGCCAAAGAGATGGGGTACATATCAGAGAACCGGATTACGAAAGTGAAGTTTGTGATATATAAGCGTACGGGTGCAATTATTGATGATTCTCCTTTTTTTAATTTACTGATTGACGGAGCGGAGAAAGAATGTCGCAAGTTTGGCTATGAGATGATTATCTGTCATCTGGACAGGTTTGCAGCAGACTATGAGGAGCAGGTACACTGGCTGATCCGGGATACGGATGCGGCGGTGATTCTTCTGGGAACGGAACTGATGGAGGATGACATTGAACTTTACAAGGACGCGAAGTGTCCGTTCTTATTATTTGACTATTTTGATCCATCGATGAGCTTCGATGGCGTGTTGATTGACAACGACGATTCCGCCAGAGTGCTGACAGAGTATCTGATCGCGAAAGGGCATGAGAAGATCGGATATTTGAAAGGGAACTTCCGTATACAGGCGTTTAAGGGAAGAGCCAACGGATATAGGAGAGCGCTGAAGAATGCCCGTCTTCCGGCGGAGGAAAAGTACTGTTTTACTCTGGATACGACGATGGATGGAGCGTACAGACAGATGTTAAAAATTCTCAAGGACAGGCCGGAGCTCCCAACTGCATTTTTTGCAGATAACGATATGATCGCACTCGGTGCGATGAAAGCATTTCAGGAATCCGGATATCGGATACCGGACGATATCTCCATTGCGGGATTTGATGATCTTCCATTTTCAGAGATCGTCTCTCCGCGGCTGACAACGATTCGCGTGTCAAAACCGGAGATGGGCGGAATTGCAGTGAGAAAGCTGCATGAGATCATCAATCAGATGAACAGATCAAAATCCAAGATCAGTGTCTGCACAGACTTTATCGAGCGGGACAGTGTGAAGGATATTCATAAAATGGTGTAGACAATATAGATTCAAACGGAGGAAATGAAAATGGCACACATCAAATTGGGTTATGCCCCGACACGCAGAAGTATTTTCAGCGCACCGGACGCGATCAAGTACAGAGGGCTGACAGCAGACAGGCTGAAGGAACTGGGAGTAGATTTCGTGGATATCACGGATATCAATGAAGAAGGGCTGCTCTACAATGATGAAGATATGTATAAGATTGCAGAAAAATTCAAACAGGAAAAAATCGATGGTCTGTTCCTGCCGCATTGCAACTTTGGTACAGAGTACGAATGCGCAAGACTTGCAAAAGAGTTAGATGTTCCGGTACTTTTATGGGGACCGCTGGATGAGAGACCGGATGAGAACGGTGTCCGTCTGAGAGATACGCAGTGTGGGTTGTTCGCAACAGGAAAGGTACTGAGAAGATTTGGCATTCCATTCACTTATATGACAAACTGCAGATTGAATGATCCCGTTTTTGAGAGAGGACTTAAGGATTTTATGGCAGTCTGTAATGTCGTGAAGACCTTCAGGCACATCCGGATTCTTCAGATTTCAACAAGACCGTTCGACTTCTGGACAACCATGTGTAACGAGGGCGAGCTGTTAGAAAAATTCAACATTCAGTTATCTCCGATTCCGATGCCGGAATTGACAGATGAAGTGAAGAAGGCAAAAGAAGAGGGCACAGAAGTAGCGAAGGTAATGCAGTACTGCAGAGATAATATGGAGATCATGATCAAGGACGAAGAACTTGAGAACGTAGCAGCTCTGAAGGTTGCCATGAAGAATCTGATTGACAAATACGGATGCCAGGCGGCGGCGATTCAGTGCTGGAACCAGCTGCAGAGCGAGCTCGGAATTATGCCGTGTGCAGCAAATGCACTTCTAAATGATGAGGGAATCCCGGTAGTCTGTGAGACGGATATCCATGGAGCAATCACTGCATTGCTTGTGGAGGCAGCGGGAATGGATGAGACGAGAGGCTTCTTTGCCGACTGGACCATCCGCCACCCGGATATTGAGAACGGGGAACTGCTGCAGCATTGCGGACCATGGCCAATCTCTGTGGCAAGAGAAAAAGCAAAGCTGACATATCCACTGGCATTTGAGCATCCGGGAAGTATTACTGCGGAGGCAAAGCATGGCGATGTGACTCTGGTACGTTTCGACGGAGACAACGGCGAGTACTCCATGCTCCTCGGAAATGCAAAGGGTGTGGACGGACCGAAGGGAATGGGAACCTATCTCTGGGTAGAGGTAGATAACATTAAGAGGCTGGAGGCAAAAATTGTGGAAGGCCCATATATTCATCACTGTGTTGGGATTCACAAGGACGTTGTGCCGGTACTTTACGAGGCATGTAAGTACATTGGTGTGAAACCGGATTTATATGATCCGATTGAGGAAGACGTAAAAGCGTATTTAAGAGGAGAATGATCAGATGGAAAAGAAATATGTTTTATCCGTAGATCAGAGCACGCAGGGAACGAAGGCACTGCTTTTTGACAAGCAGGGTACTCTGATTTGCAGAACGGATCTTCCGCATGAGCAGATCATCAACGAAGAGGGCTGGGTCTCACATAATCTGAATGAGATCTATGCAAACACAGTGCAGGTCGTGAAGAATGTAGTAATGCAGGCTGGAATTGATAAAAACCAGATCGCATGTTTAGGAATCAGCAATCAGAGAGAGACCTCGGCTGCATGGAATCGGACGACCGGCGAACCAGTTGCAGACGCAATTGTGTGGCAGTGCTCCAGAGCAAAGGAAATCTGCGCAGAGATAGAGCGGGCGGGGTATGCGCAGGAAGTCCGCAGGGCGACGGGAATAAACTTATCACCCTATTTTCCGGCATCCAAGTTCGCGTGGTTCCTGCAGGAGACAGACGGTGTGCGGGAAATGGCGGAGCGTGGAGAAGTTGCATTCGGAACGATTGACACCTGGCTGGTCTATAAGCTGACCGGCGGGAAGTCTTATAAGACGGATTATTCCAATGCATCCAGAACACAGCTGTTCAATCTGAATACTCTGACCTGGGATGACAAAATCTGCGGGATCTTCGGAATAAACTCAAAGAGTCTGGCTGAGGTCTGTGATTCCAATGCGAATTTTGGAGAGACCGATTTTGAAGGCTTTCTGGATGAACCGATTCCGATACACGGGGTGCTGGGAGATTCCCACGGCTCGCTGTTTGGACAGGGATGCCTGAAAAAAGGCATGATGAAATCTACATATGGGACAGGATCTTCTATCATGATGAATGTGGGAGAGAGCCCGGTGTACAGTGAGCACGGTGTCGTGACCTCCCTCGCCTGGGGGATGAATGGCAAAGTAACCTATGTGCTGGAAGGCAATATTAATTACACGGGTGCAGTCATCAGCTGGCTGCAGAAAGACCTGAAGCTGGTTGCCTCCGCGAAGGAGACAGAAGAGCTTGCCAATGCGGCCAATCCGGCGGATACGACCTATCTGGTTCCTGCATTTACGGGGCTTGGAGCACCGTATTGGGACAGCGAGGCAAAGGCAGTTATCTCAGGGATCACAAGAACCACAGGTCAGGCCGAGCTTGCAAAAGCAGCACTGGAATGTATTGCATATCAGATTACGGATATCGTGGAGGTCATGAGCCGGGATTCGGGAGTGGCAATCGAAGAACTCCGTGTGGACGGCGGTCCGACGAGAAACAGGTATCTGATGCAGTTCCAGAGCGATATGGCACAGATTCCGGTACAGGTTCCGAACGCGGAAGAACTGTCAGGAATCGGAGCGGCTTATGTAGCGGGACTTGCGATGAAAATATACGATCCAAGCATCTTTGACCGGATGCAGCGGACAAAATTCACCCCATCCATGGATAAAGAAGTGCGGGAAAAGAAATATTGCGGATGGAAGGAAGCTGTCAGTATGGTGCTGACACATTAATTTAAGATACACAGGGGCAGACCCTGTTGCATCTAATAAACCTATTAATTCATTTTAAGGAGGAAAAAAGATGAAAAAGAAAGTTTTAAGCGTACTGTTATGTGCAGCAATGGTGGCAACAATGGCGATGGGCTGTGGAAGCAAAGCTTCCGAGACAACCACATCTGACAGCGGTTCAACAGCTGCAGAAGGTTCAACAGAGGCAGAAGCTTCTGACGAAGTCCTCAAAGGTGGCGGATCCAACATCATTTATGTTATCACACCATCTCACTCAAACACATTCTTCGAGACCGAGGCAAATGTGGCTGAGACAGCAGCAAAAGATCTTGGATATGAAGTAAAAGTAATGTCTCATGACGATGATGCTACAAAACAGCAGGAGCAGTTCGAGGCAGCAATCGCTGACAAGGCAGCAGCAATCATCTGCGACAATGCCGGTGCAGATGCAACAATCGAAGCAGTAAAAGCAGCCCGCAAAGCTGGTATCCCAACCTTCCTGATCGACCGTGAGATCAACGAAGAGGGACAGGCTATTTCCCAGATCGTTGCAAACAACTACCAGGGTGCAAAGGCAGTTGCAGAGGTATGGGTTGAAGCAATGGGAGAAGAAGGAAAATATGTAGAGCTGCTCGGTAAAGAATCTGACACAAATGCAGGTGTTCGTTCTGACGCTTTCCATGAAGTAATTGATCAGTATGATGGGTTTGAGATGGTAGCTCAGCAGTCAGCAAACTGGGAGCAGACAGAAGCTTACGACAAGATGGGTACAATCCTTCAGTCCAACCCGGACATCGATGGTGTTATCTGCGGTAATGACACGATGTTATGTGGTGCAGTAGCAGCACTTGAGGATGCAGGACTTGCAGGAATCCCTGTAATTGGTGTGGATGGATCTGACGATGCAAGAGACCTGATCAAAGACGGAAAAGCAACAGCAACAGCTCTTCAGCAGGCAGCAGAGATCGCACGTATGGCAGTAAAACAGGCTGATGATTATCTGAAAGACGGTACAACCGGATTAGATGAGAAACAGTTAGTAGACTGTATCGCAATCACAAAAGACAACGCAGAGAAACTGTCAAAATTCGACATGGCTCAGTAAACTTCCAGAATAGCTTAGCGAGGTCTTGCACGAGCTTAGTGCGAAGGGGAACACATCAAACAGACATGGGGAGTACTTCGGTACTCCCCATATATGAATAAAAACGTCCTGAAATGAAGAAAAAGGTTGATTTATAAAGGAGAGCAGAGTATGAAGAAAAAGATTATTTCATTATTGTTAGCAACCGCTCTTGTAATGACAACGATGAGTGGTTGTATAAAGGTAGTAAAAATCGGTGAAGAGGGCAAGCTTACCGGAAAGACGGAGTTTAATGCAGGAGATAATGTAGCAGAGTTCTGGGATTCACAGGCACTTCCGGAGTTAGAGGAAACGGCGGTGGATCTGGGAGACTTTTTGACAGAAGCAAAAGGAGATCTGACTTCACTTGCGGATAAATATGGAAAATACTCTATGGGTACCAGCGGAGACCTGAGTTATGTTGTAAAAGGAACCGGTACCGTAGAATCAGTTGATACAGAAAGTAAAGCGGGAACGATGACGGTGAAGTTAGATGGATACGATGGGTCTGAGGAAATTAAATTACAGGTCGGTTCTGTATTCAAAGGCTCTGCGGTACGTGATTCACTGTCCTTCATCAAATACGGTGACTACACGAACCAGCAGGAATATGCCCAGGTCAGCAAGAGCATTCATGATCTGATCCAGGAGACTGTGGTAAGTCCTGACACAGCAAAAGATTATGAAGGTAAGACCGTTTCATTTGTGGGCTGCTTCACAGTAAGTGACAACACCACATTATTGATTACACCAGTAGAATTGAAAGAGGAATAAGGAGGTAAGTGTATGGATAGCAATGTAGTATTACATGCGGAGGGCATGAATAAAATATATCCAGGTACAAAAGCTCTTGACAATGTTTCCTACGATGTAATGAAGGGAAAAGTGAACGTTCTGATTGGTGAAAACGGAGCCGGAAAATCGACATTGATGAAACTGATCGCCGGGATCGAGCAGCCTTCTTCCGGTAAGATGTACATGGCAGACGAAGAGGTCAGCTTCAAGGATACGACAGAGGCAAGAGACCGGGGAATCGGAATTATTCATCAGGAATTGAGTCTTTTCCCGAATCTGAATGTATACCAGAATGTGTTCATGGGAAGAGAGCAGATGCAGGGAATCAAACTGGATAACAAGAAGCATATCTCAGAGACAGAGAGAGTATTGGAGAAGCTGGAGCATGTCATGGATCCCAACACTTTAGTCGGAGACCTGCGTGTGGGACAGCAGCAGATGATAGAGATTGCCCGTAATTTCCTGCAGGATGACTTGAAGATTCTGATTATGGATGAGCCGACCTCCTCACTGAGTGAGCAGGAGGTAGAGGTTCTGTTCAAGCTGATGAGAGAGTTTACCGATGCGGGAATCGCGATCGTATATATCTCTCACAGACTGGAAGAAATCATGCAGATCGGCGACAACGTGACCATTCTCCGTGACGGCAAATATGTTGCCAGAGCGGAAGTGAAGGATATCAATGTCCCATGGATCGTGGAGAAGATGGTGGGTCAGGACAAGAACTACCCGAAAAAGGATCGTCAGCTCGACTGGGAGAAGCAGGAGAAGGTACTGGAAGTGAAAAATCTGACACTCCCGAAAAAAGGTGGCGGATACCTTCTTGACAACGTCAGTTTTGATCTGAAAAAAGGAGAGATCCTTGGGATCTATGGTCTGATGGGCGCGGGGCGTACGGAGATCTTCGAGTGCATCATGGGGCTGAGACCGGAACACACCGGTGAGATCAGCAAAAATGGTAAACTCATGAATGTCAAAAACATTAACGAGCAGATTAAGAATGGTTTTGCACTGGTTCCGGAGGACAGACAGGGCGAAGGTCTTGTGCAGACCATGAGTATTAAAAAGAACATTTCCCTTTCCAGCCTGGAGAATTACACAAAGGGTGGAGTGCTTCAGGGTAAACTTGAGGATGAAAATGTAGACAAGCAGATCAAGGATATTATGATTAAGGTTGCGGATAAAGATCTTCCGATCCTTTCTCTATCCGGAGGAAACCAACAGAAGGTGGTAATCGGAAAGGGCATTCTTACCAATCCGGAGATACTGCTTCTGGATGAGCCGAGCCGCGGTATTGATATCGGTGCCAAAACAGAGGTGTTCGATATCATCAACCAGTATGCGGAGCGCGGGCTGTCAATTATGGTAGTTTCATCTGAGCTGAAGGAAATTGTGGCAATCGCAGACCGTGTGATCGTTCTCTCCAACGGAATTAAAACAGGAGAGTTCAGGCACGAAGAGAT
Source organism: Hespellia stercorisuis DSM 15480 (assembly GCF_900142165.1). Taxonomy (GTDB): domain Bacteria; phylum Bacillota; class Clostridia; order Lachnospirales; family Lachnospiraceae; genus Hespellia; species Hespellia stercorisuis. The sequence continues at coordinate 62,390 of NZ_FQZY01000018.1, read as the reverse complement.
TACAGAGGATGGTCTGGTATTAGCTTCATATAAGGGCCACAGTACACACAAAGAGGTCAAAGAGGATTAGGAAAAGGAGAGTTGAATTATGGCAAATACAAGTACAAAAAAGGCGGGAAATACCAATATCGTGATGACCCTGCTGAAAGGAAGAACATTATTGATTTTAGCAGTGCTGATTATCTTCTTCAGTATTGCGACCCCGAACTTCTTCACGATTAACACTGGACTTACAGTTGCGAAGCACGTTGCATTATATGGAATCATGGGTATCGGTATGACGTATGTTATCATCACAGGAGGTATCGACCTGTCTGTTGGTTCTGTGGCAGGTCTTGCGGGAATGATCGCAGGTGGTCTGATCAACCAGGGACTTACGCTGAAGATGTTTGGCGTGACAGTATATTTCGGAGTACCGTGGGTAATGCTGATCGGAGCATTGACAGGTGTGTTGATCGGTCTCCTGAACGGTATCATCATCACACGATTTAATGTAGCGCCGTTTATCACTACACTGGGTACCATGAACATTGCCCGTGGTCTTGCGAACTTAAGATCGGGCGGTGCGACATTCTCTAATATCACAGGAAATGAAGCACTCGGCAACACCGGATTTGATGCACTCGGAAAGAGTATACTGGGGATCCCGGCAGGTGTTATCATTCTGGTTCTCATCGCGCTGGTGGCGGCATTTATCCTGAAATACACTGCCTTTGGATGGCATATTCTGGCAATCGGGGGCAACACAAAGGCGGCAAAATTATCCGGCATTAAGGTAAATAAAGATGTGACCCTCGTATACATGTTCTCGGGCTTCTGTTCTGCTATCGTAGGTATGATCTCGGCAGCCCAGCTTGTTGCATCACATCCGGCGACCGGTGAGGGATGGGAAATGAATGCAATCTCAGCAGCGGTACTCGGTGGAACATCCATGGCGGGCGGTGTCGGTACAGTCGGTGGAACCATTATCGGTGCATTTATCATTGGTGTAATCAACGATGGTATGACCATGTGCGGCGTATCTGAGTTCTGGCAGAAGGTTATTAAGGGTATCGTGGTAATCGCAGCCGTAATCGTTGACCAGTTCCAGAGAAATCTGCAGGCAAAGATGGCACTTCAGGCACGTAACGAGAGCAAATAAAATCAGCGAGGGGGAGAAAAGCATGAAGAAAAGCGGAATAATCAATGCCCAGCTGGCCGGATATATTGCAGGACTTGGACACAAGGACACATTTATGATAGGAGATGGAGGCATGCCGATCCCGAAAGGAGTCCCGATCGTTGATCTGGCACTCTGCGGCGGAGTTCCGACATTTGTTCAGACGATGGATGCGGTTCTCGGTGAGGCAGAGGTGGAGTTCTATACATTGGCGGAGGAGATTGTGGAGAAAAACCCGGCACTCTTAAAATACATAGAAGAAAAGCTGTCGGGGGTAGAGCACGAGATGATTCCTCATGAGGATTTGAAAGTGATGTCCAAAGATGTCAAATTTGCAATCCGCACGGGAGAATTTACACCATATCCGAACATTATTTTGAGAGCAGGAGTTGCATTTCCGGCTTGATTAGGGGATAATAATGTTAAAGGAAGGGATGAGAAAATACTTCTCATCCCTTTTTAAAAAGACAAAAAATCAAAAAGGATTTCAACATATAGTGGGGAATGTGGGAAATCCGGCAAAAGGAGGAGACGAATTGAAAGTATTGAATTTTGGATCGTTGAATTATGACTATGTGTACAATGTAGATCACATGGTGAGACCGGGGGAGACGCTCTGTTCCGGAGGGATGAACACATTTGGCGGAGGAAAAGGCTTGAATCAGTCTATCGCACTGGCGAAGGCGGGAGTGCCGGTTTATCACGCAGGAGTGATTGGTGAGGACGGCGGGATGTTTCTCGATATCTGTAAGGAGAGCAATGTCGATACGACTTACATCCGGACACTGGAAGGAAGAAGCGGTCACACGATCATTCAGGTGGACAAGAATGCGCAGAACTGCATCCTGCTCTACGGTGGAACGAACCGCAGAGTGACAAAAGAGATGGTGGATTCTGTACTGAGTGATTTTGGAGAGGGGGATATTCTCTTGCTCCAGAATGAGATCAACGAGATGCCATATATCATTGATAAGGCATACGAGAAAAAGATGACGATCGCATTGAACCCGTCCCCTTATGATTCCGCGCTGGATGACTGCGATTTCCATAAGGTGTCGATCTTCCTGATGAACGAGATCGAGGGAGAGATGATGACCGGGCACAAGAACCCGGATGAGATTCTGGATTACATGATGCAGGAATTTCCGGATTCAAAGGTGGTGCTGACATTGGGTGGAGACGGCGTGAGATATCGCGACAAAGACCAGGCTTTTGCACAGGGGATCTTCAAGGTGCAGGCGGTGGATACCACGGCGGCAGGGGATACCTTTACCGGATACTTTATCGGTGGACTGCTGGCAGATATGCCGGTTCCGGCAATTTTAGAGCGCTGTGCGAAGGCATCCGCAATCGCGGTTTCCAGAGCTGGTGCGACGACTTCCATTCCAACGGTGGAGGAAGTGGAGACAATACAGCTGTAACATTGCGGAATCTGTTTCACCAATCTTCCGGAATGCTGCAGACCATGGATACATATCATGGATACATACGGCACAGGCAGTGCTTTGACACGTAAGTCTGATTACAGAACATTGTTCTTTTTTCATCTACGTCAAATGCACGGTCTGTGCTTTTTTGTGCAAAGAAAGAGAGTGCAATGGAGCAGCATGGGGCTGATATATAAGAACATTATTATGCATTGTTTTCAATTTTTCTTCAAGGTTTTTATGTATAATAGAAAGAGGTAATTGCGAAACAAGTTCGCAATCTTGATTCCAGACAGCGAGGAGAATGCAGATGCGTATTTTGATGATAGAAGATGAAAAAAGTCTTGCCGATATTGTGGCGGAGAGACTTCGAAGAGAGGAATATACCGTGGATGTCGAGTACACCGGAACGAGTGGGTACGAGCAGGCATTGACGGGGATTTATGATGCCGTGATCCTGGATGTCATGCTGCCTGGGATGGACGGGTTTACTGTGTTACAAAATCTCCGAAAAGAAAAAGTGACAACGCCGGTGCTCATGCTGACTGCGCGTGCGGAGGTGGATGACAAGGTGAACGGTCTGGACCTGGGAGCGGATGATTATCTGACCAAGCCCTTTGAGATGCGGGAGCTGCTGGCCAGGATGCGGGCACTCTGCCGGAGGAGGGGGGAGACGGACATCTCGGTCCTGTCCTTTGGCGATGTGACCATGCGCATCAATCGGCCGGAGTTTATGTGTACGGTGACCGGTGAGAGCATGAAGCTGGGGAGGAAGGAGTACCTGCTGATGGAGTATTTTATGCGCAATTCCAGCCAGATTATAAGCAGAGAACAGATCACGGAGAAAATCTGGGGATATGAGAGCGAGGCAGAGTACAATAATGTGGAGGTCTATGTCTCCTTCCTGCGCAAAAAAGTCAAAGCAATCGGTTCCAGAGTGCAGATTCGCGCCGTGCGTGGGATGGGGTATCATCTGGAGGAGAGCCATGATTAAAAAACTGCGAAAAAAGATCATACTGGTAATCTGGGGGATATTGGCAATGGTGTTCCTGGGAGTGCTTCTGGTGGTGAATATCTCGAATTATCAGTCCGGGATGCAGTCGGCAAATGCCATGCTGTTTCGAATGATGGATATGGAGAAAGAAGCTGGAGGCATTGCTGAAAAGAAACAGGCAGATTCGGAAATGATTCCGCCGCGGGAGACGCAGAAAATGGGGGATCATAAAGAGGGATTGAACCGGAATTTTCAGTTTTTTGTGGTGACAATGAATTCGGCTGGTGAGATGACAGTCTCAGTCAATAATTCCGCCTCTTATACGGAGACAGAAATCAATGCGCTGGCAAAAGAAGCGAAGGCAGACGAAAAGACATCCGGCAGGATCGGTGATGTGGTCTATCGGTCAGTGGAGAATAATGCGACAACAAAAATTGCATTTGTCGATATGAGTGTGGCGTTCGAAAATCAGAGACGACTCCTGTTTTTTTCCGGAATCATTCTGATTCTCGGAATCGCGGCTTCTTTTGTCATCTCCTGGTTTCTGTCGCGCTGGCTTGTAAAGCCGGTGGAGGAGACCTTTGAGAAGCAGAAGGCATTTGTGGCGGATGCGGGACATGAACTGAAGACGCCGATCACGGTGATCAATGCCAACATTGATACATTGGAACTGGAGTACGGGGAGAACAAGTATTTTCTGTATATTAAAGAAGAAATTGGAAAGATGAGTGTGTTGATTCGAGAACTTCTGACACTGGCACGCCTGGAGAACCCGGATACCAGAGATGTGTCTGCCGAGTTTGACCTGAGCCGGGCGGTTGAGAATGCCAGCCTGCCTTTTGAGAGTGTGGCATATGAGAACGGACTGCAGCTGGAGGAGTCTGTGGAGCCGGGAATTACTTTTCATGGAGACGAGAGCCAGTTCAGGCAGGTCGTGGGAGTTCTTGTGGACAATGCCATCAAGCATGCAGATCGTGGCAGCACAGTATACGTGGAATTAAAAGAAGAGCGTGGAAAAAGAATCCTGCGTGTGATTAACCGGGGAGAACCGATAGCGGAGGAAGACCGGGAAAAGATTTTTGAAAAGTTTTATCGCGTGGATAAGTCCCGCAACCGCAGTGCAGGGCGATACGGACTGGGGCTTGCCATCGCCAGGAATATCGTGGAACATCACGGAGGGAAAATTGGTGTAGAGTGTGGGTCTGGCAGGACGACATTCTGGGTGAAAATATAAAGAATAATGAAATAACAGTGATACAGCTTCGATGGCGTTCTGTCGGGCTGTATCTTTTTTTGGACATATGAGAAAGCAGACAGAGGAATATATGTAGAATTTGTGAACAGCAGCCGTCTTCAATATTCATTCAATCTTTTTCGGATACAGTGTCTGTATTGCAGAACAAAGAGAAAGATGGAGGAGAATATGTATATTATAAAAAATGCAATCAGAAATGTATGGAGGTCGAAGGGGCGGAGCATCCTGATGGGAATCATTGTTCTCGTTGTGGCCGTTGCAGTGTGTGTCAGTCTGACGATTCGGCAGGCGGCGAAAAATGCGGAGGAGACGACGCGAAACGGGATGTCTGTGACGGCGCAGATCACTGCAGACCGCTCGGCTGTGATGGAGCAGAACAGCTCGGAGGACGGAACGGTGGATAAGTCCTCCTTTCACGACAGAATGTCGGGGGGATTGACAATCGATGAGCTGGAGACTTACGCAAAGGCGGAGTCTGTGAAGTCCTTTTATTACACAGAGACTGCTTCTGTAAATGGAAGTGACACACTGGAACCGGTATCGGACAGTGAGGAGACGGAATCCGGAGCACAGGAATCCGCGGCGGCGGAGGACACAGCCTCTGCCACAGCACCGGCAGGTGCATCGGATGGAACAGAAGCAGCTGAGGGAATGGAACGCGGCGGTATGCAGATGGGCGAAAAAGCGGCCATGATGGCAAGCACCGGGGAGTTCTCACTGGTTGGTTATTCCTCAGATGAGGCGATGACAGCATTTGTGGATGGCACGAACAGTGTCACGGAGGGAAGTGTGTTTGCGGAAGGCGGCACGGAGATGGAATGCATCATTTCTGAGGAACTGGCACTCTACAACTCCATTTCTGTCGGAGATAAGATCACGGTGGTAAATCCAAGTCTGGATACAGAGACGTATGAACTGAGCGTGGTGGGAATTTACAGCAGCAGTGAGACGTCCGGCAATTCCTTTTCCATGATCGACCCGGCCAACCAGATCCTGATGAGTACGGCAGCGCTGGATCAGATTGTGGCGGATTCTGCGGCGGCAGCAACAACTGTGACCAATGCGTACAGCGGGCAGGAGGAGTCCTCTGAGCTGACGGCGGCTACGGCAGGAACTTATGTGTTCGACACGGTGGAGGACTATGAAAAATTCGAGGATGAGGCGAAGAATTTGGGACTGGATGAGATGTATACGGTATCCTCTTCCGATTACACGAACTACACCCAGAGTCTGGTGCCGCTGGAGACGCTCAGCAGGCTGGCAAAATATTTCCTCATTGTTGTGCTGGTGATCGGAGCGATCATCCTCATGGTGTTCAATATGTTCAGCACCAGAGAGCGTAAATATGAGATCGGTGTGCTGACAGCAATCGGAATGAAGAAATCAAAGGTTGCCGTGCAGTTCATGGCAGAAATATTTACCATTACCCTGATGGCGGTCATCATCGGCGGAACAGTCGGGAGCGTGGTTTCTGTACCGATTGCCAATTCCTTACTGGAGTCACAGGTGGCAGCACAGGAAGAGGCGGCAGCAAGTACTCAGAAGTCCTTCGGGCGCGGAGTGAACGGAGGTACAGACGGCGGAACGGGCGGCAATATGAAAGGCGGCATGGGCATGGCGGCTCCGGGGCAGCAGGCAGCAGACTACGTGTCGGAAATTACATCGTCGGTTGACATTGTGATGCTTTTGGAGGTGCTTGGAATCTGCATTCTGGTATCCTTGATTGCAGGTGCGGTATCGGTGGGTACGATTATGAAATATGAGCCACTTACGATTCTGGCAGGAAGGGACTAGGACATATGGAAGTATTAAAATTAGAAAATATCGGATTCAATTATGGAAATAAAAAGGTACTGGACAATGTGAATTATACCTTTGAAAGCGGAAAAATCTATGCGATTGCCGGAAAGTCGGGAGCAGGAAAGACGACACTGCTGTCCTTGATCTCGGGACTTGCGACGCCGAAGAATGGAACGATATATTTCCATGACACGGATATCCGCTCCTATGACAGCTATGAGTACCGGGGGAAGAAAATCGGGATTATCTTCCAGAGCTTTAACCTGCTGGCCAATCTGACTGCCGCGGAAAATGTGGTGCTCACCATGGACATTGCGGGTGTGAAAGCGGCGGATAAAAAGAAGAAGGCAAAAGAACTGCTGGAGCAGGTTGGACTGAATGAGGACGAGGCAAACCGGAGGGTGCTCAAGCTCTCCGGCGGGCAGCAGCAGCGAGTGGCGGTGGCGAGAGCACTGGCCACAGATGCGGAGGTGATTCTGGCGGATGAACCCACTGGAAATCTGGACGAGGAGACGCAGGAGGAAATTCTTCAGACATTCCGCAGGCTGGCGGAGGCTGGAAAGTGTGTGATCGTCATCACCCACTCTCCGCGGGTGACGGAGGCGGCCGATCAGGTGTATCGGCTGAGTGCCATAAAGTAGCGGGCAGGATCGACCGCTTTACCTGCAGCTGACAAGAGCTCCAGGAAAGTTAAAATAGCACAAGCACGCTTGTATGATTAAAAAACATTCACAAAAGAGAGCCTTGATTTTGGGCACTTTTATGGATGTTTTATCGATTGATAAAAAAATGTCAATCGGATTGGATATTTTTAGATACAATCATTGACGGAGTGATTTATATTTGTTAATATGAGGTGAAACCAAGAGTAAGTTACTTCTAACTCGAACAAATATTTTTTAGTGGAGGACAAAAAAATGGCTAAGTTTGAACAGTGGGAAGGTTTCGAAGGAAGACTTTGGAAAGAAGAAGTTAACGTTCGCGATTTTATCCAGAACAACTACACTCCTTATGACGGAGATGAATCATTCCTTGAAGGACCTACAGATGCAACAGAAAAATTGTGGGGAAAACTTCAGGAGCTTCAGAAGGAAGAGCGTGCTAAAGGCGGCGTGCTTGACATGGAGACAGAAGTCGTATCAGGACTTACGGCTTATGGAGCAGGATACATCAGTGAGGAGTTAAAAGATCTGGAAGCTGTAGTTGGTTTACAGACCGACAAACCATTAAAACGTGCATTCATGCCATACGGTGGAATCAAGATGGCAGAGCAGGCTTGTACAACATACGGGTATGAGCCAAGTGAAAAGCTGCATGAGACTTTCACAAAGTATCACAAAACTCATAACCAGGCAGTATTTGATATCTACACAGATGAGATGAAAAAAGCACGTCACAACAAGATCATTACAGGACTTCCGGATACATACGGAAGAGGACGTATTGTCGGCGATTACCGTCGTGTTGCTCTCTATGGTATTGACTATCTGATCGCGATGAAGAAGAAAGACAAAGACATCTATGAGAGACATGGCATGAAGGGTACTGACTTCCGTCTGAGAGAAGAAGTTGCAGAGCAGATCCGCGCATTGGCAGACATGAAAGAGATGGCAGCAGCATATGGCTTCGATATCTCTGAGCCTGCGAAAAACGCAAAAGAAGCTGCACAGTGGTTATACTTTGGATACCTTGCAGCAATCAAGACCCAGAATGGTGCAGCAATGAGTGTTGGCCGTGTGTCTACATTCCTTGATATTTATCTTCAGAAGGACATGGCAGCAGGCGTTCTGACAGAGGCACAGGCACAGGAAATCATCGACCACATGGTTATGAAATTCCGTATGGTAAAATTCGCAAGAATCCCATCTTACAACCAGTTATTCTCAGGTGACCCGGTATGGGCTACACTGGAAGTTGCAGGTATCGGTATGGACGGACGTTCTATGGTAACAAAGACTGACTACCGTTTCCTTCATACACTGGAGAACATGGGACCTTCACCGGAGCCAAACCTGACAGTACTTTACGCTTCTGAGCTTCCGGAATCATTCAAGAAGTATGCAGCATACATTTCCGTACAGACAAGTTCTATCCAGTACGAAAATGATGATGTAATGCGTCCGGTATGGGGAGATGACTACTCAATCTGCTGTTGTGTATCTGCAACAGAGACAGGAAAAGAAATCCAGTTCTTCGGCGCACGTGCAAACCTTGCAAAATGCTTACTGTACGCAATCAACGGTGGTGTTGATGTGAAGACAAAACAGCAGGTTGCACCGGCTTACAGACCGATCACAGCTGAGTACCTTGACTATGATGAGGTTATGGAAAGATATGACACCATGATGGAATGGCTGTCTAAGCTGTATGTAGATACATTGAACATGATTCACTACATGCACGACAAATACTACTATGAGTCAGCAGAGATGGCACTCATCGACACTGATGTAAGACGTACATTTGCAACAGGTATCGCAGGATTCTCTCATGTGGTAGATTCCCTGAGCGCAATTAAGTACGCAAAGGTAAAAGTAATCCGTGATGATGAAGGATTGGCAGTAGACTTTGATATCGACGGAGACTTCCCGAGATACGGTAACGATGATGACCGTGCAGACGACATTGCAGTATGGCTGCTTCGCACCTTCATGCACAAACTGAGAAAATGCCATACCTATCGTGATTCTGAGCCTACAACATCTATCCTGACAATCACATCCAACGTGGTTTACGGAAAGGCAACCGGATCACTTCCAGACGGACGTAAGGCAGGCGAGCCACTCGCACCGGGAGCAAACCCATCTTACGGCGCAGAGAAAAATGGTCTTTTGGCATCATTGAACTCTGTTGCAAAACTTCCATATGAGGAAGCACTTGACGGAATCTCTAATACACAGACCATCAACCCGGGAGCACTGGGACATGATGATGCTGAGCGTAAAGAGAATCTGGTACATGTACTGGATGGTTACTTCGATCAGGGAGCACATCATCTGAACGTGAACGTATTCGGAAGAGAAGTACTTGAGGATGCTATGGAGCATCCAGAGAAACCGGAGTACGCAAACTTCACGATCCGTGTGTCTGGATATGCAGTAAAATTCATCGACCTGACAAGAGAGCAGCAGATGGACGTTATCGCAAGAACCTGCCACGACAGAATGTAAGACGCAGTAAGACATTAAGATATTAAGATATACAAAAGAGGGAAGCAACTGCAGCGCAGATATTTGCTTCCCTTTGTGTATCTTCTCAAAGTCGGCCCATTTGCTGAACGCAAATTTAAAATGGGCGGATGTTCAATGGGAGGAGAAAACATGACGACAGGATATATTCATTCGTTAGAAAGCTTTGGGTCTGTGGATGGTCCCGGAGTGAGATATGTGATATTTACGACCGGCTGCGCGATGCGGTGTCAGTTCTGTCATAATCCGGACACCTGGCAGATGGAGACGGGGACGGAATATACGGTAGATGAACTGTTGGAGAAGGCACTCCGCTACAAGAAATACTGGGGCGCGAAGGGCGGAATCACGGTCAGTGGCGGAGAGCCGCTGCTGCAGATTGATTTCCTGACAGAACTGTTCCAAAAAGCAAAGGCAAAGGGCGTGCACACCACACTGGATACCAGTGGAAATCCATTTACCCGAGAAGGAGTATTTTTTGATAAGTTTCAGGAACTGATGAAGTATACGGATCTTGTGATGCTGGATATCAAGCAGGTCGACGATGAACAGCATCAGATTCTGACCGGATGTACCAACCAGAACATTCTGGATATGGCGTCGTACTTGTCAGAGATAAAGAAACCGGTATGGATCCGTCACGTGCTGGTGCCGGAGCGGAGTGATAAAGATGAGTATCTGCACCGCCTGAGAGCATTTCTGGATACGCTGACCAATGTGGAGCGAGTGGAAGTACTTCCCTATCACACACTGGGCGTGTTCAAATGGAAAGAACTGGGACTTGAGTATCAGCTGGAAGGAATTGACCCACCGACGGATGAGCGCGTGAAGAATGCGCGTGAGATTCTGGGAGCGTCCGGGGACTGAGACTCGGAAAAAGGGCTGTCGTGTCAAGCATAAATCATACAGGGGCGGTATCGCAGGATACTGGAAAATTTCATGTACTGTATGAACTGTGCTGGTCCGGCGGTTCTTTTTTTATGCGGAAAAATATGTGAAGTCCGGCAGTTATTTTCGGCGTCTGTTTTATCTGGGGCAGGCAATCTGCACGATTGTGTGCGAGTTTACACAGTTTTTACGAAGAGTATTTCTTATATTTTACGTCAGAGTGATAGTCTACATGGGTGAAGCTATACGAGAACCCCACAGGATATAATGGAAGGAAACGAGGCGTGCTCCTGGTATCTGACGTACAAAGGACGGTTTCCGTGAGGAGATAATGAAATTGAGTGGAGAAAAAAATGAGGTAGAACTCTGGATGGAGAATGTCATCCGGAATAAGAAAATAAAATCAGTATTTCAGCCGATTGTATCTTTGAAAACAGGGGAAATATATGGATATGAAGCACTGAGCCGGATTACGGAGGATCCTTATGCTGTGGGGATAGAAGATCTTTTTACTTATGCGAGAAAGTCCAAAAATCTCTGGAGACTGGAGGAGACCTGTCGGGTGAGGGCGTTGAAAAAAGCCAGGGAACTTCCTGCCGAAAAAAAATTATTTCTGAATGCAGACCCCAACGTTATCAATGACAAAAAATTTATCAGCGGATTTACGAGAAAGAAGATTCGGAAATATGAAATCGAATCACAGAATATTATTTTCGAGATTACAGAACACTCTGCAATCAAAGATGTAAAGATGTTCAAACAAATCGTGCAGCACTATCAACGTCAGGATTACCAGATTGCAATTGATGATGTGGGAAGTGGCTATTCAGGTCTCAACCGGATCTGCGCACTGCACCCACAGTTTCTGAAAATAGATATGAGCATTGTGCGCAACATCCACAACGATTCGGTAAAGCAGTCGCTGGTACAGGGGATGGTTCAGTTTGGTAATGCAGCAGGTATCGAACTGATTGCGGAGGGAATAGAAAATGAGGAGGAGATGGAGGAAATCATCCGACTTGGTGTACATCTGGGGCAGGGATTCTTTCTGGGAATGCCGCTGGAAAAATTTCAGGAGGAAAAACAGACCATCAGAAAACGGATTGTAAGTATGTACCGCAAGCATCACCCACATAATTTTGCACCATCTATTCTAGGAGAAGTGGGATATATATGCTCTCCCAAGGAGACTGTCACTCCGGAAAAGTCGGGGGAAGTAATATACGAATTTATGAGAAAGAATCCAAATATTACGGAAATCTGTATAGTGGATGACCAAAATTATGTGCTGGGAATGCTGACCCGAAAAAGAGTTATGGAGCTGTTTGGAGGAAGATATGGCTATACACTTCATGCGAGGGATACAGCGGGGGAGCTTGTGACGAAGGATTGTCTGGCGGTGGATGCCTCCACTTCGATTGAGGTGACATCGAAGCTTGCCATGGCAAGACCGAGAGACATGCTGTACGATGCGGTTGTGGTGACAAGAGACGAGAAGTACATGGGAATCGTTACGCTGAAGGATCTGCTGGAGACGGCGATCAATATCCAGATTTCCCGTGCGGTAGATGCCAATCCACTGACCGGCCTTCCGGGGAACAAAAAGATCGAAGAGGTGATAAGCGGATGTATCTGCGAAAGGCAGGACTTTACGGCCATCTATATTGATATTGATAATTTCAAAGCGTACAATGACGCCTACGGATTTAACAACGGAGATTTGATGCTGCAGGCCCTTGCGGACGTACTGCGCGATACCTGCGAAAAAGACGATTTTGTGGGACATATTGGCGGAGATGATTTTGTGGTGATCCGAAGGAAAGACCAGGCGGCAAAGCTGTGTGAAGAGTTGATTGCAAAGTTCCATGCAGCCATTCTGGAACTCTACAGCCCGGAGGATAGGAAACGGGGATGGATTGTATCCAAGGATAGAAATGGTCTGAAAGCAGAATTTCCGCTGGCGTCGCTCTCTGTTTCTGTGTTGATTTCTCTGGAACAGCATGTGAAATCAGTAGATGAATTTTCAAGAAAGATCGCGGAGATTAAGAAAAAGTGCAAACAGAAGCAGGGGGACTGCTATATGATCAAAACGATATAAAAGGATAAAAAAACATCTTTGTAATGGATGCAATAACAGACGGGAGTGTTACAGTTGAAATATTCAGAAATTAAAAAAAATGAGGAAGTAAAGGAATTTCTACGAAAAGGAAATGAGAATCTGGGCGTTCTGGGCTACACAGACCATTCAGAAAAACACTGCTCCGTGGTTGCGGAGCGCGCCGGAATGATTCTGGAGAAATTCGGATATTCCAGGCATGATATAGAACTGGTGAAGATTGCGGGATTCATGCATGATATCGGCAATGCAATCAACCGCAGCCACCATGCGGAATACGGCGCACTGTTGGCTAATGAGATCCTGAAGACTACAGACCTTCCGCTGACTGACCGGGTGACCGTGGTGTCCGCCATCGCCTGCCACGATGAGTCCACGGGGGGCGCACAGGATCCGGTATCTGCGGCATTGATTATTGCAGATAAGACGGATGTTCGCAGAAACCGTGTGCGCAACAAGGACAGGTCCAGCTTTGACATTCACGACAGGGTGAATTATGCGGTAACCGAGGCAAAGCTGAAGATCAGCCCGGATAAAAGTGTGATTGCATTGAATCTGCAGATTGATGAAAAGATCTGCACGATGTATGAGTATTTTGAAATCTTTCTGGAGCGGATGATGATGTGCCGGCGGGCGGCGGAACTGCTGGGATCGAAATTTAAGCTGACGGCCAATGGAAGCAAGGTGCTGTGATACACGGGACACTTTACCAAGATTTAACTTTTATTCGATTTGAGTTTTACCCGTATTTGTTACACTGTTCCTAACAAGACAGCGCGGGAGTATGAAGCACCCGGTCAAAACAGCTGTTTTACCTGTAAATGCAGCGGCAGATGGAATGCAAAGGTGCGAAGTCAACTGTGCAGACAAAGGGATGGGATGATAGGATGAAGATGAAAGAGATGTTGGGAAAAAGAAAACTGCTGGTGCTTGGCGGTGTGCTTTTGGCAGGTGTAATCGCGGTCGTGGGAACGAAGAGCGCGGTATTTACAGTGAATGCAGATGACGGAAAAGAGAGACGAAATATCGTGGCGGTCACCAGAGAAGACGGTTCAGGGACACGAAGTGCATTTGGAGAACTCACCGGTCTGGTGGAGGTAGATGCATACGGCACGAAGACGGATCGCACATCGGATCAGATCGCAGTCACGGGATCCACAGAGGAGATGCTTCGTCAGATTGAATTGACGGAGGACGGAATTGGATACGTTTCCATGGGTGCTTCAGATATGGAGAGCGCAGATGTCAAAATTGTAAATGTGAACGGCATGGAACCGACGAAAGAAAATATTAAAAATGGCAATTATGAGCTGACACGCCCGTTGCAATTGATTTACAACGGAAAACTGACAGATCTGGAGTATGATTTTCTGACGTATCTCAAGAGCGCAGGTCAGGGGATCGTTGCGGATACGGACTACATTGCGGCGAGAGATACGGGGATTCATCTGAAAAAAAATGTGACAGGGAAGATCGCAGTCAGTGGCTCGTCCTCCATGGCACCGATAATGCAGGTGCTTGCCGCCGCTTACATGACAGAAAATCCAGGGGCGGAGGTTCAGGTCACGACCTCGGATTCTAACAAAGGAATGCTGGATGTGATGGAAGGGAAGAGCAATTTCGGAATGGTTTCCAGGGATCTCTACAGCTATGAAAAAGCGGTGTTCCAGAGCGAGACGATTGCGAAGGATGCAATCGTGGTGATCGTGAATAAGAAAAATGGATTAGAGGATATTACAACAGACCAGATTCAGGGGATCTATACCAGTAACATCGAGAATTGGGAGTATCTGGAAGTATATGAATAGAAGGGCAAGTAGCAAAGCGGATTGCGAATATCCGTTTTGACTATAAAAATGGCCGGCAGCTTATTGATAAAAGCTGCCGGTCATTATGCGTTCTCGGTATGGAGCCGTAATTTCCAAATTCAGGAATTTGTCGATGACGGAAGGGTCTTTCCAAAAATGCATGGGATAGACCAGTCTGGTGTCGGTATTTCTCATGAAATAATCGAGACCTTTGAAAAAACGGTCCTCCTCCTGTCTGGGATCCAGTACAAGGAATGCGACATCGATCGGAATGTCGGAAAGTCTTGCGATTTCCGTCTGGTAGCCGAGTGTCCGTTCCTGGTATTCTTCCTCCGTCTCGCCGCCCCACGTCCACCAGTGAAGATCACCGGCGTGGTAAATGGTCAGCCCCTCGCTCTCCACGAGAAATGCAACACCCTCATCGGTGGATAGAAGCGTGGTGATCTTGAGCGCCCCAATCGTCCGGTCGGTATGCTCCGGCAGAAAATAAATAGAATCGTAAGTCTGCTCATTTACGTGATGCCGCAGAAAATAATTCCGGTTGTATTTTTTGCGAATGTCGTCGGAAAGAATATAAGTGACGGAAGGGTACTGATCCGCCAGTTTGAAAATATCCATATTAAAGTGGTCATGATGAAAATGACTGGAAAACACGTAAATCGGTTTGGTGGGTGGAAAAGCCGGAATCACGCCCTCAAAATAGTCGAAAAGCAGGATACTGTTCTCCAGCTCCACCGAAAAGCCGCTGTGGCCAATATAAGTTATGTTCATTCAATTCTCCATAATCTGAAAAGCAGGGTTATTTGGCAGGTACGATCTCAAGCCAGTATCCGTCCGGGTCTGCGATAAAGTAGATGCCCATGTCAAGATTCTCAAAGCAGATACAGTCCATTTCTTTGTGAAGTGCGTGCGCCGCCTCAAAATCATCCACATCAAACGCAAGATGAAATTCGTTGTCTCCTAAGTTATACGGTCTGTCCCACTCCTTGAGTTCTGTGAGCTCCAGAAGATGCGGTGTCACGCCGTCGGTCAGATACACGAGCGTGAAAGAGCCGTCAGAAGCTTCTTTGCGGTGATGCTCTGTGAGCCCGAGTGCTTTTTCGTAAAATGGAAGAGAGGCCTTAAGGCTTCGTACATTAAAGTTGTTGTGAGCAAATGTCAGTTTCATAATGTAGTTCTCCTTTTCTGAATGATGAATTGTGGTTGCATTTTATTGGAAAAATGTAGAAACAAGGTCGTTGACGAGCTTGCCGTCAGCCTTTCCCTTGACCTTTGGCATCAGTTCTTTCATGATTTTTCCCTTATCTTTGGCGGTAGGTGCGTCCAGTCCGAGATCTGCCAGAACACCGGTGATAATTTCACGGATCTCGTCCTCGCCCATCATCTTCGGAGCGTATTCCTCCAGAACTGCGATCCGCTTCGTGCACTCAGCGATGATATCGGTGCGGTCAGCTGGGGTGAGCTCCAGTGTCTCTTTGGTCTGCTTGATCTCTTTTAAGATTACCTGTATCTCTTCCTCCCCGGTCAGATCGGCTCTCTTGTCAATTGCTTTATTTTTAAGGGCTGATAACAGCAGGGAAAGGGATTCTTTCTTCTCTTTGTCGCCGGATTTCATAGCAGCGACCATGGCACTTCTTACTTCTTCGATTTTACTCATTTTGATTACCTCCGTTTTTAAGTAGAACAGTGCAGAGTATCTGTATGTTCTGCATTTTATCTTAGCAGAATTTGGGTCACTTTTCAAGTGCGAGGGAATGCTGGGTTACTGGAACAGATTTATCAGTGAACAGTAACATGCTGGATGTTGCAGGAATGAGGTTTCTCATGTAGAATAGAGACGTGAATTATGGTGGCGGAAGAAAATAGAGAATGGAGATCAAGATGGAATTTGAGAATAAAAAGGATGGCAATACAGCGGGACATAGAAAAGATGTGTCCGGGACGGAACCGGGGACAACGGGGCAGCCTCATAAGAGGCGAGTGCGTTATAAGGGGACCCATCCGAGAAATTTCAAGGAGAAGTATAAGGAGCTGCAGCCGGAAAAGTATGCAGATACGATTGCGAAGGTTGTGCAGAAGGGGAGTACGCCTGCGGGAATGCACATTTCTATCTGTGTGAATGAGATCCTGGATTTTCTCCAGATCCAGCCGGGGCAGAAGGGGCTGGATGCGACGCTCGGGTACGGTGGCCATACGCAGGCCATGTTAAAGTGCCTCAAGGGCGAGGGACACATTCATGCGCTGGACATAGACCCCATCGAGTCGGTGAAGACGAAGGCCCGCCTGGAACAGGCCGGATTCGGAGAAGAAATTCTGACGATTCATCACATGAATTTTGCGGATATCGATCAGGTGGCGGAGGAGGACGGACCGTTTGATTTTGTGCTGGCGGATCTGGGCGTCTCCTCGATGCAGATCGACAATCCGGAGAGAGGGTTTTCCTACAAGACGGAGGGACCACTTGATCTGCGCCTGAATCCGGAGAAGGGAGAATCCGCAGCAAAACGTCTGCGGGAGATCGATCAGGAGGAGCTGCAGGGGATGCTGATTGAAAATTCAGATGAACCTTATGCGGAGGAGATTGCGAAGGCGGTGATGACGACGCTGAAGCGCGGCGGAAAGATCGAGACGACACAGGATCTGCGCCGGATTATAGAAGAGACCCTGAGTTTTCTGCCGGAAAGGGAATTTAAGGAGAGCGCGAAAAAGTCCTGTCAGAGAACCTTTCAGGCACTGCGAATCGATGTGAACAGTGAGTTTGAAGTGCTCTATCAGTTTCTGGAAAAACTGCCCGATGTGCTGGCACCGGGCGGACGAGTGGCGATTCTGACGTTCCATTCGGGGGAAGACAGGCTGGTGAAACGCTCGTTCAAGGAACTAAAACGGGCGGGAATCTACAGCGATGCAGCCACGGACGTAATCCGCCCCTCGGCGGAGGAGTGCAGACTGAATCCGCGTGCCCGCTCCACGAAGATGCGCTGGGCAGTTCGGAGCGAGTAGGAAAACAGGCGGAGAGACCTGCCCAGAAAGCCGCAGAAGGTGCCGGAAACGCAGACATGAAGTATGACCGATTTACGAAAATAGCAGAAAAAGATTTCAGACAGATCATCTGGTGACGGGATTCTTTTTCTGCTATTTTTTTGTGCAGAAAATCAGAGGGGCAAGTCTGACAAACATCTGATAAACAATATGCTGAGCTCGAAGGATCACAGAGCTTCATCTTGCTATGCTGCTTATTTGATAAACACCACGCGCAGACTTGAAAGATTACAAAAAGTACTTTAAAATAATACAAATGTCGCATATACTTGACATAATGTAAAACAAGTGATATGATATAGGCATAAAAAGAGAAGAAAGAAGAGAGGAGTGATCGCAATGGCACGTAACATTCCGATTAAGGTGGCCAGGGCACAGCTGGACATGACACAGAAGAAGCTTGCCGAGGAGGTCGGCATCTCAAGGCAGACGATGAATGCAATCGAACAGGGAGAATATAATCCAACGATCAAGCTCTGCCGATCCATTTGCAGAGTGCTTGGAAAATCATTAGATGAATTATTCTGGGAGGATGAAAAAGATGAAGAAAAATAATAAAAGTCAGTTGGATGAGATGCAGGAACAGAAATTATTGAAAATTGAACACAACGGATGCTGGCTTGCATTCTGGGGACTGCTGGCAGTGCTGGCGGTTCAGACGTTTACAGGCGGGGAAGATATGGTGAAAAATACAGCGGGAGAGCTCATCGTATTTCTGTGTCTGTGCCTGTATATGTTGATCGCATGTCTGAGAAACGGAATCTGGGATCGCAAATTCAAACCGACGATGAAGACGAACCTTGTGTTCAGTGTATTGGGTGGAATGGGGATGGCGATATTCTATTTTATAAAGTCCTATGTGAATTACCACAAGCTGGCGGGATCTATCGCAACGGGAATATTCATGTTCATAAGTACTTTTATCTGCTGTTTTGTTTTATTTATGGCGACAACAGCGATTTATAACAAGAGAAAAGATAAGCTGGAAGGACCGGATGATCCGGAAGAGTAGACAAACAGCAAAAAAAGAAAACCTCCGCAGTATCGGCTACGGAGGTTTTCTTTTATTATCTAAAGGAATGAGAGTAAAGTTGGCAGAAGAAACATCGTTCGTTGGAGGGCGATATATCACTGCCTGTACTTTATGAGGGGGCGATAGTATTTGTTTACTATCTGAATCTAGTATATCCAGAGAAAATGTCCAAATTGTGTGCAAATTCTAAAAGAAATCTTAAGTAAAAAGAAGAAAATTATAAAGAAGCGAATTTAAGTAGAAAAATGTCGAAATGCGTCGCAGACAGCGGAGTTTCACTGAACCGGGAGGACGGTTTTCGGGGTGAAAAAGATGGCTGGGAGGTGAATCGCACCGGCGAATCACTCTGCCATATTCGAAGAAAATGTGATATGATATACGTGATAGCAAAGAGCGGAGCGGAATCGAACTGCACTGCGGATGACAGGAAGACGGCAGCATATGCTATAAAGAACTAAAAGTGAGAGAGAAGTAAAGCAATGGGAGAGAACAAAGAAAAAACAGATCCAAAAAACAGAACGAATGATTTCGCGGAAGGGAGCATGTGGAAAAATATACTCCTCATGGCCATTCCGATGACGGTGGCACAGCTTGTGCAGGTGTTTTATAATCTAGTGGACCGTATCTACATTGGCCACATGGGAGCAGATGCATCCCTTGCCCTGACGGGGCTGGGACTGAACTTCCCGATCATCAGCCTGATCACTGCGTTCTGTCTGTTGTTTTCCAGTGGCGGTGCGCCTTTGTGTTCCATTGAGCGTGGCCGCGGGAATCATGAGCGCGCGGAAAAACTATTGGGGAATTGTTTTGTTCTGCTGATGATAACAGGTGTGGTTCTGATGGTGATTCTATATGTGTTCATGAGGCCGATTCTCTATACCTTCGGCGCATCGGATGCGACCTATGTGTACGCGGCAGATTATCTGCGCATTTATCTGCTGGGAACACTGTTTGTGATGACGGCCACGGGGATGAACATGTTTATCAATTCCCAGGGGTTTGGACGGATCGGAATGGCGACCACGCTGCTTGGGGCTGTGTGCAACATCATTCTGGATCCGATTTTTATCTTCGTTTTGGGCTGGGGGGTCCGCGGAGCAGCAGCGGCTACGGTGATCAGCCAGGGAATCAGTGCTGCGTGGGCGCTTCATTTTCTGCTGAGCGACAAGGCAATCTATAAGATAAAGAAGAAGTGGCTGAGACTGGATGACGGGAAATTGATTTTACAAGTGCTCGGACTGGGGCTGTCCGGCTTTGTGATGGCGGTGACAAACAGTCTCACGCAGATTGTCTGCAATGCGATGCTTCAGCGTTGGGGCGGCGATCTGTACGTGGGGGCGATGACAATTCTCAATTCTGTACGGGAAGTCTTTACATTGGCGGCGCAGGGAATCACACAGGGGGCACAGCCGGTTCTGGGGTATAATTACGGCGCACACGAATATAAGCGGGTGAAAAAAGGAATCCAGTTTATGAGTCTGGTCACCATCAGCTATACCGTCGTGATCTGGGCCGTGATCAATCTCTTCCCGCATCCGTTCATTGCCATGTTTACGAAGGATGCAGATCTGATCACACTGGCAGCACCGGCGCTGAAGATTTTCTTCGGTGGATTTTTCATGATGAGTCTGCAGTTCAGTGGGCAGGCAACGTTTGTCGCGCTGGGCTACAGCAGGCATGCCGTGTTCTTCAGTCTCCTCCGCAAGGCGTTCATTGTAGTTCCACTGACGCTGCTGCTGCCCGGATTTCTGGGTGTGGACGGTGTGTTCTATGCAGAGCCAGTCAGCAACTACATCGGGGGAACGGCCTGTTATGTGGCGATGTTACTGACGGTATGGCCAAGACTGAGCGGAAAGAAATCCGTCGGAAACAGCAAAGCGGATTGAGAAGGATGTCTTAATTTACGGTAAATTAATAAATTGTTCATGTGGTTTTCACGTATCAAAAACGCTTTTTTGGTAAGATAAAGACAGTTGGGAAAAAATTCCTGAAAAAGTATGCTTAAAAAGAGGTAGCCATGAGAAAAAAGACAAAAGAGATAATTAGTATAAAAGAGACAGATGTTACAATAGAACGGGAAGAGATGCTGGAAGGAACGCTGGAGGTAAATGAACTGATTCCCCGGGGCGTACGGCAGGGAGACAACATGGAGTGGATCGTGAACATGAAGGACCAGTTTTCCCAGACCATGGATCCCATCCTGCGCATGTACAATGCGGCGATGAACGAGACGACGGCAAGAATGGAGATCATCAAGGATGAATTTCATTTTCGGAAACAGCGGTGCCCCATTCATCATATTGACACACGATTGAAATCGGCGGACAGTATTCTGGGGAAACTCCAGAAGAAGGATCTTGACCTGACACTGTCTTCCGCTTGCAATAATATATACGATATCGCCGGGGTGCGTGTCGTCTGCCCTTATGTGAAGGACATTTATCTGGTGAGAGAGCGGATTATGGCGCAGGATGATATCAGCATCATGGAGGAGAAGGACTATGTGCAGTCCCCGAAGCGAAACGGGTACCGAAGTCTTCACCTGGTCATTCGGATTCCAGTATATTTTATGGGCAAAAAGCAGATGGTTCCGGTGGAACTTCAGATCCGCACGCTGGCCATGGATCTGTGGGCCAGTCTGGAGCATGATTTGAAGTACAAATCCCTGCACCAGGAATGTGAGATCGACTTTACCGCGAAGCTGTATGAGTGCAGCCGCCTGATTTATCAGGCAGAGGATGAGATGGAGAAGATCAATGACCTGCTGGAGGATTGAGAAAACAGAACGCATAGACTTAGAAGCGAATAAAAAAAGAAACAGGAGACTGATATGTTAAATATAGGAGCACACTTATCCTCATCGAAGGGCTTTCTGAATATGGGAGAGACGGCCGTTTCCATCGGCGCAAATACCTTCCAGTTCTTCACGCGCAATCCGCGGGGGAGCAGGGCAAAAGAAATTGATCCGGAGGATGCTGCGGCATTGGTACGCTTTCTGGAAGAGCATGAATTTGCGACACTGGTAGCGCATGCGCCGTACACTCTGAATCCGTGTTCGGCCAAGGCAGAGACAAGAGAATTTGCACATCTGACCATGAAGGATGACCTGCAGCGGATGGAATACGTGCCGGGAAATTATTATAATTTTCATCCGGGAAGTCACGTGGGGCAGGGGAGTGCAGAGGGCATCCGTCTGATCACGGAGATGCTCAATGACATTATAACTGAGGAGCAGACCACGACCGTGCTTCTGGAGACCATGTCCGGAAAGGGAACGGAGGTCGGCCGGAGCTTTGAGGAGCTGCATGAGATCATAGCGGGAGTGAATCTGACCGACAAGATCGGCGTCTGCCTGGACACCTGCCATGTGTACGATGCCGGGTATGATATCGTGAATCATCTGGATGAAGTATTGGAAGAGTTTGACCGGATCGTGGGGTTGGACCGGCTGAGGGCAATTCATCTCAATGACAGTAAGAATCCGTTTGAGAGTCACAAGGACCGCCATGAAAAGATCGGGGAGGGCAGCATCGGGCTGGAGGCCATGGTGCGGATCATCAATCACCCGAAACTGCGGGGTCTGCCATTTTGCCTGGAGACGCCCAATGAGCTTCCCGGGTACAAGAAGGAGATTGAACTTTTGCGGGGGAGTGTGGCATGAAGAGGGAACAGGGATTAACTTTGGGAGAGAAGGCTGTGGATGGACTGCTGCAGTTGATACAGGAGCGGGATTACCGGCCGGGGGATAAGCTCCCCACGGAGCCGGAACTGGCAGAAATCCTGGGGGTCAGCCGGAATATGGTGCGTGAGGCACTGCGCGTTCTGGTGAGCCGGAATATTGTGGTGATCCGGCAGGGGGCCGGGACATTTCTATCGGAGAAGCAGGGCGTGGTGGACGATCCGTTCGGATTTGCCATGGTGAAGGATAAGAAGAAGCTGACCCGGGACGTGCTGCAGGTGAGGAGCATCATCGAGCCGTCTATTGCGGCGCTGGCGGCGGAGAATGGGACGGCGGAAGAAGTCAGTGAGCTTCGAGAGATTCTTGAGCAGCTTGAGAGCAAGATGATGAAGCGGGAGGAGTATTCAAAGCTGGATGCTCTTTTCCATAAAAAGATTGCGGAGTGCACACACAATACGATGATGGTCAACCTGATTCCGGTGATCACGGAGGGAATCGAGATTTTTTCCCGGGAGGTCAGTGTGACGGAGTATGAGGACACGATCAAAGCGCACCGGAATATCTACGAGGCGATTGCCGGGCGGAAGGCGCTGGAGGCGCAGCAGGAGATGCTCTATCACATTCTGTATAATCACGAGCGGTACCAGCAGGAACAGAAGGACGAAAAATCCGGGGAAATATAAGTTTTATAAAAACCGATACATTGGATGAATATATCCTGTACCGGTTTATTTTTTTACAAAAATATTCATAAATGCTTGAAAAAATGGAGACGTGATGTTATTATAAAGAAAATTCATTGGATGAATATGAGGCTGGATTCAAAGAAAGAGGTGTGCGGATTGAAAGAGAGATACGATGTTGCCGTGATAGGCGGCGGTGTAGTCGGGAGCGCGATCGCGCGGGAGCTGTCCAGATACAGGCTGGATATTGTGGTCCTGGAGAAGAACCTGGATGTATGTTATGAGACGAGCGGACGAAATTCCGGGGTGGTTCATGGAGGATTTGCCTATGACACCGGTACCCTGAAGGCGAAGCTCTGTGTGGAGGGCAACCGGGAGTTTGACAGGCTGGCACAGGAACTGGACATTCCGTTTAAGCGGTGCGGGAAGGTGCTGGTCGGCAATACCCGGGAGGATATGGAAACGCTGGAGCGGACCATGGAGCAGGGCGCGAAAAACGGCGCGGCCGGGCTCAGTCTGATTGATGAGGAAGAACTGCACCGGCTGGTTCCGGCCGTTGTGGGGAAATTTGCGATGTTGTCGGAGAACAGCGGGATCGTGGATCCGTTTATCTATACCATAGCACTCGCGGAAAATGCGGCGGAAAACGGCGCGGAATATCTCTTTGACCACGAGGTGACGGCCATCCGGCGTGAGGCGGATGAATACTGCATCACTGCGGGAACAGATGAGATCCGGACGCGGTGGGTCGTGAACAGTGCCGGGCTGGGATGTGGGAAAATCTCGGATATGCTGGGAATCACCGGGTATCAGATCATTGGCTCCAAGGGGGATTACATTATCCTGGATCAGCGGACAGGGGCAATGCTCCCTATGCCTGTATATCCGGTACCCAGCAATACATATATGGGGATTCATGTGACCAATACGACGGACGGGAACGTAATCATTGGACCAAATGCAGATATGGTGACGGATTTTACAGATTACAGCGTCTCACAGAAAAATATGGATTATCTGGCTGAGAGCGCATCGGACTTGTGGCCCTGCATTAGAAAGGCGGACTACATAAGAAACTATTCCGGAATCCTGCCGAAGTGGGTGGATGAAAATGGCGTTATTCAGGATTTTCGGATTGAGATGAGAGAAGAAATCGCGCCCCGGGCAATCAACCTCGTGGGAATCGAGTCTCCGGGTCTGACGGCCGCGGTGCCCATCGGCAGAATGGTGGCGTCCATGCTGGCGGGGAGAGAGCATCCGGAGAAGAATCAGGAATTTAACCCGAAAAGAAAAGGGATCCGGAGATTTTCGCTGATGACGGAAGAGGAGCAGAGAGAAGCTATTGAGAAAAATCCAGATTATGGTCAGCTGATCTGCCGCTGTGAGAAAGTGTCGAAAGCGGAGATATTGCAAGCCATACATAATCCGCTGGGGGTGAGTACAGTGGTCGGAGTCAAATACCGCACACGTTCGATGATGGGACGGTGTCAGGGCGGATACTGCCAGATGCGGATCACGCAGATGATCGAGCAGGAACTGGGACAGCAGCCGGAAGAAATCTGCTATAACAGACAGGGTGCGTATATGTTTACCGGAAAGGTGAGATAGGAGGTGCACGATGGAAACATTTGACAGAACAAGAGAAGTGGAAGGAATAAGAGAAATAGAAGAGACGGATGAAATAGAAAAAATGCAGGAAATAGATGTGCTGGTTGTCGGGGGAGGCCCTGCAGGGCTGGCGGCAGCGGTAAAACTGTATGAGAAGGGGATTACCAGTGTGCTGATCGTAGAGCGGGAGAAAACCATGGGCGGAATCCTGCGCCAGTGTATCCATGACGGATTCGGGCTCACCAGATTCAAGGAGACGCTGAGTGGGCCTGAGTATGCGCAGCGATTCATCGATGCGGTGGAGGAACTGCACATTCCCTACATCACCAATGCGGCGGTGACGGAGATCACAGAGGACAAGGTGGTCACCGTTGTCACGCGGGGCGGAATCAGAAAATGGAGAGCCAGAGCGGTCATCCTGACGATGGGCTGCAGGGAACGGACCAGAGGAGTGCTGGGGATTCCCGGGGAGAGGCCGACCGGCGTGTTCACGGCGGGTGTGGCGCAGGCGTATATCAACCTGTATAACCGGATGCCCGGAAAAGAGGTGGTGATCCTGGGTTCCGGTGATATCGGAATGATCATGGCGCGGCGCATGACGCTGGAGGGGGCACATGTGCAGGCAGTTTTCGAGATCCTGCCCATTCCGAGCGGACTTCCGAGAAATATTCAGCAGTGTCTCAACGATTATGACATTCCGCTGTATCTGAGCCATACGGTGACGGAGATTACAGGAAAATCCAGATTGGAATCAGTCACGGTATCGGAGGTGGATGAGAGTCTGAAACCGATTCCCGGCACGGAAAAAGTCTATCCCTGTGACACCCTGATTCTGTCGGTGGGATTGATTCCGGAGAATGAGCTCTCTCTCGACGCATCGGTGGTTTTGGATGGGCGAACCAAGGGCGCGGTCGTGGATGAAAATTTCCAGACATCTCAGGAGGGGATTTTCGCTGCAGGAAATGTGCTGCATGTACATGATCTGGTTGATTTTGTTTCCATGGAGGCGGAAAAACTGGCGGAGGGAGCCGCGCGGTACGTGTGCGACGGAAAGCTGCAGGCGTGCAGGATTCCTGTGACTGCCGATGAGAATATCAATCATACGATTCCGCAGAAAGTCAGCGGAACGCAGGATGTGAAGCTGGCCATGCGTGTCAGAAAACAGTTTAAGGATGTGACGATCGTGGTGCGCCAGAACGGGGAGACGATTGCATCCAGAAAGATGAAGAAGGCAATCCCCGCGGAGATGATCCAGATTCCGGTGAAGGCGGAGCGTATGAAGAGAGACGGAGCATTGGAGGTGTGTGTGGAATGCTAAAAGAATTTACATGTATCGTGTGTCCGAATGGATGTGATGTCACGGCAGAGTTTGAAGGAACCGAGATCAGAAGGATCGAGGGGGCGGCCTGTGCGAGAGGTGAAGAATACGTCCGGCAGGAACTGACGGCACCGAGAAGGACGATCGCAAGCTCCGTGGCTGTTTTGGGCGGAACCCTGCCGCTGGCAAGTGTGAGAACGACCGCCGCCATTCCGAAAGATAAAATTTTTCGGGTGATGGAAGAGGTGAAAAAAGTGACGCTGCAGGCACCGGTGTTTTCCGGGCAGGTGGTAATTCGGGATGTGCTCTCACTGGGCAGCGATATCGTTGCCACAAAAAATGTACCGGAATGTGAAAAGTAATTGGCGATCTTACATTTTCTGCTGTATCGGATCTTGCACAGACATTTGCATTGACTGGTTGACTAATCATCGGGAATCACGTAAAATAATTTTATCTGAGCAATTATGAGGATGCAGTGAATCGGACTCGGAATGTCCGCTTTGCTAAAAAGTCATACATAGTATAGAATAGGGTGATGAGAATGAAAGAAGCACATACACAGGAGGGGCATGAACAGGAACCGCAGCAGGTCCCCCACAATCATGGTCACAACCACACTCATACAAAAGAGGTGCTTGACCGGCTGGCCAGAGCCAGCGGCCATCTCAACAAGGTGCGCCGGATGGTGGAGGATGGCGAGGACTGCAGCGAAGTGCTGATTCAGCTGGCTGCGGTCAAATCCGCGCTGAACAACACCGGCAAAGTGATCCTGAAGGATCATATCGAGCACTGCATTGTACACGCGGTGGAGGATGGTGACCAGCAGATGATCGAGGAACTGAATCACGCGATAGACCGATATATGAAATGATCGCTCGTAAGTATGCCCCGCTTCAAGTGCATGAAGCACAAAGTGGCGGGTTGAGGACAGAGCAAAAGTGCAATTGGGGACGTAGCAAAGTTGCAACTTTGCTACGTCCCCAATTGCACTTTTGCTCTGTCCCTAATCGCTGCCGGATGAGTTTGCCGGTAAGTCTGAAGGTGAGTTCACCGGCGGGCTACAGGAAGCGGTTTTAGAATGGATGATGAAAACAGCCGAAGGAGATTTGTGATGCAGAATAAAAAAATAAATATCGGAATCCTTGCCCATGTCGATGCGGGGAAGACGACATTGTCTGAGGCGATGCTGTATATTACGGGAACGACCCGCAGACTGGGACGTGTGGACACGAGGGATGCGTTCCTGGACAATGATGAGATGGAAAGGAGCCGCGGAATCACGATTTTTTCCAAGCAGGCACAGCTTACATATGAGGATATGGAGATCACGCTGCTTGATACGCCGGGGCACGTGGACTTCTCGGCCGAGACAGAGCGGACGCTCCAGGTACTGGATTATGCGGTTCTTGTGGTCAGTGGGGCAGATGGTGTACAGGGGCACACGGAGACTTTGTGGAGACTGCTGAAACGTCATGAAATTCCGACGTTTCTTTTTATAAATAAGATGGATCAGGACGGAACAAATAAAGAAAAGCTTCTGGAGCAGCTGCAGGAACGTCTGGGCGAGGGATGCCAGGAATTTACGCCGGGCCTGATGGAGATAATCAATGAAGTGCGGCCGGGCGGCGCGGGCAGTATGACAGACACAGGTGCGGCTTCGGACAAGGACAAGAAAGCGATGGAACTGCTGGAAGGACTGCGGATGTACGCGAAGTCACGGGAATATCCCAAAGAGTTTGGGGCCAGGGTCTACAAGATCGCAAGGGATGAAAATGGAACCAGACTCACGTATCTGAAGGTGACCGGCGGGACACTGAAGGTGAAGGATGTGCTGACAGATGCCGCAGAGAAGGTCAACCAGATTCGTATTTATTCGGGGGCGGCTTTTGAAGCGGTGCCGGAGGTGCAGGCGGGGACGGTCTGTGCGGTCACCGGGCTGACGCAGACATTTCCCGGGGAGGGAATCGGCGCGGAGCCGGATTCGGAGATTCCAGTACTGGAGCCTGTTTTGACTTACCGGATCATTCTCCCGGAAAATGTACACGCCAATGTGATGCTCGGAAAGCTGAAGGAGTTGGAGGAGGAAGAGCCGCAGCTCCACATCGTCTGGAATGAAAATCTCAGGGAGATCCAGGCCCAGCTCATGGGAGAGGTGCAGACCGAGATCCTGCAGTATCTGATCAAAAAAAGATTTGGTGTGTGGGTCGAGTTCGGCGCAGGGAAAATCATGTACAGAGAGACCGTCTCCAGGGCGGTGGAAGGAGTGGGTCACTTCGAGCCGCTCCGCCACTATGCCGAGGTCCATTTGCTGCTGGAGCCGGGCGAAGCGGGGAGTGGGATGGTCTTCCATACAAAGTGCAGCGAGGATGTGCTGGACCGCAACTGGCAGAGGCTGATTCTGACCCATCTGGAGGAGCGGGAGCATGTGGGGGTGTTGACTGGAGCCCATATCACGGACATGAACATTACGTTGACTTCCGGCAAGGCACATCTTAAGCACACCGAGGGCGGCGACTTCCGCCAGGCCACGTACCGGGCGGTAAGACAGGGGCTGATGAGTGCGAGAGCGCAGGATGCGGCGGTGCTTTTGGAACCCTGCTATGCATATCGGTTAGAGGTGCCGACGGAGATGATCGGCCGTGCCATGTCCGATGTGGAGCGCATGTGCGGAACCATGGAACCGCCGGAACAGGAGGGGGAAATGTCCATTCTGCAGGGGATCGCGCCGGTAGCGACCATGCAGAATTACCAGAAGGAGCTGCAGGCTTACACCAGCGGCCGCGGGAAGATGTCCTGCTCACTGAGTGGATACCGCCCGTGCCACAACGCACAGGAGGTCATCACAGCAAGGAACTACCAGCCGGAAATGGATCTGGAGAACCCGACCGGGTCGGTCTTTTGCGCACACGGAGCCGGATTCGTGGTGTCGTGGGATGAAGTGGAAGAGTACATGCATATGGACAACACTCTGGAGCATGTCATGCCAAAGAGCCACGGCTCCAACATCCGCCTGACCGAGGATGAGCTGGACGAAATCTACGTGCAGACTATCTTACCGAAGAAAAAACCAGAGAGTAAGGCGGCAAAAAAAGTTTCTTTTGACAAAAAGAAACCGAAGCCTGTGGAGGTCATTTATAACCCGGACAAAAAACCGCCGCTGAAGGAATATCTTCTGGTGGATGGCTATAACGTGATCTTTGCGTGGGACGAGCTGAAGGAGCTGGCGGAGATCAGCCTGGATGCGGCGCGCCTGAAGCTGCAGGACATTCTCTGTAATTATCAGGGCTTCAGACAGTGCCATCTGATTGTCGTGTTCGATGCGTACAAGATCCCGGGCCATGTGGAGGAAGTGGAAGAGTATCACAACATTCAGGTCGTTTTCACGCAGGAGGCGGAGACGGCGGACCAGTACATTGAAAAAGCGGCCCACGAGATGGGCAGAAAATATCACGTCACGGTAGCCACGTCCGATGGAACGGAGCAGGTCATCATTCGAAGCAAAGGGTGTTTTCTGTTGTCTTCGAGAGAACTGAAGGAAGAGATCGCGCGGACGAACCGGGAGATCCGCGAGGCGCATATCGACAATCCGCAGGGGAAAGAAAAGAGTTCCAATTATCTGTTCGATCACATGCCAGAGGAACTTGCGGAGCAGATGGAGGAAATCCGTCTTGGCAGGAAAAATATGGATCAGGTGAAGGGAAATCCGTCTCGGCAGGAAAAGTATGGAGCAGATGAATAAAACAGATGGACAGAATAGATAAAAAATAACCCCCCGGTAGGCTTCTCGCACGTATGACGTCTCTGCTATACTAAGTTAGAATAAAACTTATTAGAGGATACTTGAAGGAGGAAATGACTTATGCATATGGCAGACGCACTGGTAGCACCTGCGGTGGCGGGAACCATGTATGCGGCCTCAGCGATTGCGGCCGGATATTCGATTAAAAAAGTACATCTGGAGGCGGACCCGAAGAAGGTTCCGGTGATGGGGGTAATGGGGGCATTTGTGTTCGCGGCACAGATGATCAATTTTACAATTCCGGGAACCGGATCCTCCGGGCATCTCTGCGGCGGCATGCTTTTGACAGCACTGCTGGGACCCTACGCCGCATTTCTGACGATGATCGGTGTGCTTCTGATCCAGTGTCTGATGTTTGCGGACGGAGGACTTCTGGCGTTGGGGTGCAATGTGTGGAATATGGCATTTTACGGATGCTTTCTCGGGTATTTCCTGGTATGGCGTCCGATGATGAAAAAGACCACCAGCAGAGGGAAGATCATAGCGGCATCCATCATCGGTTCGGTGGTGACGCTGCAGCTCGGAGCATTCAGTGTATCCATCGAAACCCTGTTCTCGGGAATCACGGATTTACCGTTTTCCGTGTTTGCGGGGACCATGCAGCCGATTCACTTGGCAATCGGATTGGTGGAAGGTCTGATCACAGCGGCGGTGCTGGTGTTTGTTTACGAGGCAAGGCCGGAGATGCTCTACCGGGCAAATGTAGCAGGAAAGCGGGAGAAGTTTTCTTTTAAGAAAACTCTCGGAGTGCTGGCAGTTGTTATGCTGCTGATCGGCGGCGGACTTTCGCTGTTCGCATCCTCCCATCCCGACGGACTGGAATGGTCCATAGAGAGAATCACCGGTTCCACGGAACTGGATGCGGCAAAGAAGAGTGTTTACAATACTGCGGAATCCGTACAGGAGACTACGGCACTTTTACCGGATTATCAGTTTAAGGGGTCTGAGTCGGGGCTTGGAACTTCATTTTCCGGAATTATTGGTTCCTGCGTAGTACTTGTGGTTTGCGCGGGAGTGTGTTATATTATCAGCACTACAAGAAAGAAAAAGAGTGCCTAGAGTAAAATGAGCAAATTAAGCGGAGCATATTACGAGATCGATCATATGAATATGGTAGCGACGAGAGACCAGTGGGTGAACAAAATTCATCCACTGGTTAAACTTGTTGTTACGGTTTTTTATATTGCGGTCGTCGTGTCACTGTCGAAGTACAACTTGTCTGGAATTTTGCTGATGGGGGCCTATCCCATCGTTATGTTCATGCTGGGAGAGGTATCGTTTAAAGACAGTATCAGACGGCTGCGAATTATCCTGCCGCTGGTCTGTGTGGTGGGAATCTTTAATCCGTTTTTTGATCGGCAGGTGGTTTTTAACGTCGGCAGCATTTCGGTCACGAGCGGAGTGATATCCATGGTCACGCTGATGATCAAAGGGATTCTCACCGTGCTGGCATCCTATCTGCTGATTGCGACCACGACCATTGAGAAAATCTGTTATGCCTTGAGACAGCTGCATATTCCGGCGGTTCTGGTGACTCAGATTCTTCTGACCTACCGCTACATCAGCGTGCTGCTGAAGGAGGCGAACACGATCATGCAGGCCTATCTTCTGCGCGCACCGAACCAGAAAGGCGTGCAGTTTAAAGTCTGGGGGCCGCTGGTGGGTCAGCTGCTGCTGCGTAGTATCGACCGGGCCAATGCGGTTTACGAGAGCATGATGCTGCGCGGATACCGCGGGGAGTTTCACTATTCAAACATGGAGCACTGCAGCGGGAAGGACTATCTGTTTCTGGTGGCATGGATTGTTGTGCTGCTGGCAATAAAATACTTGCCGGTTTTCATGTACTTTAATTCATGATATGGCATAATGGGAATAGAAAGAGCAAAAGTGCAAAAGTGCAATTGGGGACGTAGCAAAGTTGCAACTTTACTACGTCCCCAATTGCACTTTTGACCTGTCCCCAAATGAAAACCGCCAGGGCGGGCTGCTTACGGACGATCAAAATAAGAATCGAGGGAAATTAATGAGTCACATACATATTGACATGGAACATGTGAATTTTTCATATGAAAAGAATAAAAAAATACTCGATGACATCACCTTCACTGCCAGAGAGCGTGACTGCATCGGCCTGATTGGTGCCAACGGGGTCGGAAAATCCACGCTGCTGAAACTCCTGGTGGGGCTGGAGTCAGGCTACGAGGGAAGTATCCGGGTGGAAGAAATTCCGGTGTCATCGGAAATGCTGCCGAAGATCCGGGAAAAGATTGGATACGTCTTCCAGGACTCGGACAGCCAGCTGTTTATGAACAATGTCTATGAGGACATTGCGTTTGCACCGAGAAACTATGGCCTGCCGGAGGAAGAGGTGGTCCGCTGTGTGG
Source organism: Hespellia stercorisuis DSM 15480 (assembly GCF_900142165.1). Classification (GTDB taxonomy): domain Bacteria; phylum Bacillota; class Clostridia; order Lachnospirales; family Lachnospiraceae; genus Hespellia; species Hespellia stercorisuis. The sequence goes on along the minus strand of NZ_FQZY01000018.1, from coordinate 30,209 downwards.
AGCACGCGATGCAGATGACGGAAATCGGGCATCTCCGTGAAAAATCCATCTACAAGCTGTCGGGCGGGGAGAAAAAGCTGGTCTCCATCGCGACCATTCTGGCGATGACACCGGATATCATCCTGATGGATGAGCCGACAATCGCGCTGGATCCGCGAAACCGCAGAAATCTGATCCACATCCTGAACCAGTTCGATCACCTAAAGATCATCGCATCCCATGACCTGGACATGGTGATGGACACCTGCAGCAGGGTGATCCTGATGTCGGACGGAAAGATCGTGAAGGACGGGGACGTGATGGAGATTCTTAAGGATCGGGAGCTGTTGGAGAAAAACGGACTGGAACTGCCGCTGGGGCTGCAGGAAAGGAAACCGCAGCAGTGAGTACACAGGATGAAAAATAGAAACAATTAAAACAGGTAAAATTGAGAGTTGGGGAAAATGAATACGAAAACAAACACAAAAATAATAGAAACAAAAGAGAATAAACAGAACTTCTACAAATCTGTCTTCTCGCTGGTTCTGCCGCTGGCGCTGCAGAATCTGATCAATGTCAGCGTGTCCACGGCGGATGTAGTCATGCTGGGCAAGGTGGGAGAGACGGCATTGTCCGCGTCCTCTCTGGCAGGTCAGGCGTACTTTGTGATGTCACTGATCTTTTTCGGACTGACATCAGGGGCAATGATCCTGGTGGCGCAGTACTGGGGCAAAAAAAACATCGAAGCAATTGAACAGATCATGGGAATTACACTCAGAGTGGGCTTTATCATCGCCGCAATATTTACGGTGGTGGTGCTCGCGTTTCCGGGGCAGATCATGCGCATATTTACGAATGAGCAGGTCGTGATCGCGGAAGGAGTGAAGTATCTGCGAATCATTGCCTGCTCCTATATCATCGCCATGATTCCGATGGTATATACGAACCTGATCCGCGGCGTGGAACAGGTGGTCATCTCTACGGTGGTTTACGGGACATCTTTGATGGTAAATATTGTTTTAAATGCGATCTTTATCTTCGGACTTTTGGGCTGTCCGGCCATGGGAATCCGGGGAGCCGCGCTGGGTACGGTGATGGCGCGGGTCGTGGAATTGCTGATCGTGATCGTTTACGACCGAAAGTTTAATCCGGTTCTGAAATTTCAGCCGAAGATGCTGTTTGTAAAGAATAAGGAATTGAATCATGATTTCATGACATACGCGATGCCCGTAATTCTAAACGAGCTGGCATGGGGGTGTGGCATGGCGACCGTGACGGCAATCGTCGGGAGGCTCGGCCAGGCGGCAGTTGCGGCCAACTCGGTGATCCAGGTGGGACGACAGATGGCCATGATCCTGTCCTTTGGTGTGGCGGGGGCGACTTCGATCCTGGTGGGCAAGACCATCGGCGAGGGAAAGACAGAGCTTGCAAGAATCTATGCAAAACGATTCGTGAAGATGGCGGTGATCCTGGGATTGTTCGGTGCCGTAATTATTCTGATCGTGATGCCGGTCGCGGGAAGTTTCCTGACACTCAGTGACCAGGCCAGAGCATATCTTCATAACATGACCTATGTGATGAGCTACTTCTGCTTTGGGCAGAGCATCAACACCATCCTGATCGTAGGAATCTTCCGTGCAGGCGGGGACTCGAAGGTAGGTCTGCTAATCGACATGGGAACACTGTGGGGATTCTCGATTGTAATGGGTTCACTGGCTGCATTTGTATTCAAATGGCCGGTGATGGCAGTCTATGTCTGCCTGGTGAGTGATGAGATTGTGAAGCTCCCATTTTCCATAAAAAGATACCGCTCTTATAAGTGGCTGAACAACGTGACCAGGGAGTAAAAAGTATTTTCTTTGGAAAAATGCACAAAAAAATATCAAAAGTAGACAGGATATTAGTTGCTATTTCCGTGCTGCGGTGATAAGATGATGTCAGAAATCGTTTTATACATATAACAAATCAGGAGGATGAAAGATGAAAATAGCAGTAGGATGTGATCCAAACGCTCAGGCGTATAAAGAAGAGATGATTGAATTTATAAAAAGTCTTGGTCATGAAGTAGAGGATTTTGGCTCTGATGATCCGATTTATGCCAATGTTGCGTTTGCAGTGGGCGAGGCGGTTGCAGCAAAGAAGTATGACCGTGGCGTATTGTTCTGCGGAACAGGGATCGGTGTGATGGTTGCAGCGAATAAGGTAAAAGGAGCATATGCGGCAAATGTACTGAATGTATATTCTGCAAAACGCGCATGCCTTTCTAACAATTGCAATATTATCACGCTTGGTTCACAGGTTACAGGCAATATGCTTGCGAAAGAACTGATTCAGGCTTATCTGGAGTGCACTTATGAGTATACAGAGAGATCCGGCCCGAAGGTGGATGCGTATGTGAATTATGAGGCGACGCACTAAGCGGTATTAGGCTGCGGAAAGTCTGCAGATTTACGAGTTTGATATCTAAAAAATAGAATATGACAAGAGAGACTGTTGCTGGGGCAATGGTCTTTTTTTGTACCACAGGCAGAACTTTTGCTTCTACCGTGAAAAATGCGAAAACAAAAAATACAAAAAACAAAAAACAAAAAACGAAAGTAGAACGAAAATAGAAAACTAAAACAATTGTTAAAGTGCACAAAAATAAATACAATAAACTGTGCGAAGTGACAAAAATAGAAAAAATGATTGCAAAAAACAAAATAAAAGGATAATATAAAGAAAGAAAAACGAAACTATAAACGAAAGTAAAACGAAAGGAAAAGAAAAGATGAGCAATGAGAAATTCAGACCAGTCACAGCGATAACAATGGGAGATCCGGCAGGTATCGGCCCGGAAATCTGTGTGGGTACAATGCTGGATAAGGAAGTTCATGAGGTCTGCCGTCCATTTATGATCGGAAGCATCGCAATTATGGACAAAGCGGCAAAGGTGTTGGGAAAAGAACTGAAATACAACAAAATATCAGAACCTGGCGAAGCAAAATACGAATATGGAACCATAGATATCATCGAGACCGGCGATTACGATACCGATTCCATTGAATGGGGCAAGGTTCAGGCATTGGCAGGGCAAATGGCAATCGATTGGATCATGAAATCCATTGAACTGGGAAAAGAAGGAAAAATAGATGCAGTATCCACTTCACCGATCCACAAAGGCGCAATAAAGCTTGTTGGAGTCAAGGAGCCGGGGCACACAGAAATCTACCAGAATCAGACCAATTCACCCTACGCACTGACTATGTTCTCCTGCCATAAACTGAGAGTATTCTTCGTGAGCCGCCACATGTCGCTGGTAGATGCGTGTCACTATGCAACGAAAGAAGTAGTTCTCGAAAATGTAATCAATATTGACAAAGAGCTCCGCAAAGTCGGAATAGAAAATCCACTGATTGCAGTTGCGGGACTGAATCCACATAACGGTGATGACGGACTTTTCGGCACGGAAGAGCAGACCGAACTGGAGCCGGCAGTAAAGGCAGCGCAGGAGATGGGGATCAATGCAATTGGACCGTGTCCGGCAGACTCTGTATTTAACATCGGAAAATCCGGTAAGTTTGACGCAATCCTCTCACTGTACCATGACCAGGGACATATTGCATGTAAGACACTTGATTTCGAAAAATCAGTAACTCTGACATTTGGCCTTCCGTTTATCAGAAGCTCGGTGGATCACGGAACTGCATTTGACATTGCCGGAAAAGGAATTGCCGGATCGGTCAGCCTGATCGAATCAACGAAAGTGGTTGCGGAATATGCTGCGAAACAGCATGAAAGAGATGCCAGATAGTGTAGATTAACCGGAAAGAGAGGAATAAAAAATGCCATTAATCGGAGGAATCGCCGATGATCTGACAGGGGCGACAACGACTGGGGTATTGCTGGCCAGATCAAAGGCAAGAACGGCTGTGTTTTTTAATGAGGAGGCTGCGGAAAATGCGAAAGGACTGGATGAGTTAGAGACCATAATGATTAGTAGCAACAGCAGACCACTTCCGGCAGATGAGGCATATGAGAAAGTGAAATCAGCGACACTGACCTTAAAGAGAATGGGCGTGAAGCACTTTCAGAAACGTATAGATACGACGCTGCGCGGTGGAATTGGTGTGGAGATCGATGCCATGCTGGACCAACTGGATGACACAGTTGCAGTGGTGGTTCCGGCCATGCCGCAGTCCAGGCGGATATTGGTTGGTGGGTATTCGGTGATTGATGGAGTTGCCCTGATCAATACGCCGGTTGCACATGACGTGCGCACACCGGTGACAGAAAATTACATACCGAAACTTCTTGCAAAACAGACAAAACGAAAAGTCGGACTGGTGGCTTTGGACAAAGTTCTTGCAGGTGAGGATGCAGTGTCTGAAAAGCTGTTGGCGGAACGCGCGGCAGGATGTGAAGTGATCGTGGTGGATGCAATCACACTGGAGGATGTGGATGTGATCGCAAAATCATGTATTCAGCTGAAATGGAATATTCTGACCGTAGATCCGGGGCCGTTTACGGCAAAGCTGGCATTCAACAGAGGTCTGATTGGAGAAGAGGAGCCAAATGTTCCAGAAGGATCGGCTGAAGGAAGTGGAAAAACAGTATTGATTGCTGCGGGCAGTGCTACACCTGTCACAAAAAAACAGATGGGTATTTTGTGTGAAGATCCAAGACATGTGCGCATCAGCGTGGAGCCGATCCCACTGATAGAAGGTAGCGAAACTGCATTGGACGAAGCGTTCAAGGCGATCAACAGAGCAGTGGAGCTGTTGGATTCAGACAACCCGCCACGCGCGATTCTTTTCGAGACAGCACTCCACGGAGAACTGCTGAATCTGGATGAGGAGGACGCGAAGCGAAACTATGCCGGTGGAATGAGCGCTGACCGTATCAATGCAGGATTGGGGACGATTATTTCACAGGTGCTGGAGCAGGTGGGACAGGACAGAGTGGCCGGCATTTACACGACAGGTGGAGATACGATGGTAAATGTATGTTACCAGCTTGGGGTGCAATGCCTGGAGGTCATAGACTATGTGATCCCGCAGACAGATGTGACGCGGCTTATCGGCAACTATGATGGACTTCCGGCGATTGGAAAAGGCGGTCTGACCGGAAATGACCATACGGCATGTGATATTGTGGATCGCCTTTTTAAAGAGGCAGCGAGAGCGTAAGAACCTGGAGGAGGATGAAAAATGAGTGAAGAAAAAGTCACAAAAAAAGATTTGGATTTATTAAATAAAATGAAAAAGATGCCGGGAGGTCTTGTAATTATCCCTTTGGTTATCGCTGTAGTTCTTGCAACATTTTGTCCGGGCGTATTCCAGATCGGCGGATATGTAACCGCGTTATTCTATGACGGAAACTCGGCAATGATGGGTCTGTTCCTGATTATCTGCGGATCGGCAATCAATGTGAAACAGGTAGGTCTTCCACTTTACAAAGGTGTTGCGCTTACGGGGATGAAGTTTGTTTTCGGTGTACTGCTCGGACTTGCAGTGGGCAAGATCTGTGGGCCGAGTGGGTTCCTTGGCCTGACCCCGTTCGTAATCATCGCAGCAATCACAAACTCAAACGGATCTCTGTACATTTCTCTGTCCTCACAGTTTGGTAATGCTACAGATACGGGTGCAATCTCGATCCTGTCACTGAATGACGGTCCGTTCTTTACACTGGTGGCACTTGGGGCGACGGGGCTTGCGTCCATTCCGTTTATGAGTCTGGTATGTGTGCTGGTTCCACTTTTGATCGGTTTTATCTGGGGAAATGTGGATGCAGGTTTCAAAAAAGCATGTGCCCAGGCGCAGCCGATCGTCACATTTTTTATGACAATTTCAATCGGTTCAAAGACAGAGGTGAAAACGTTGATCACGGCTGGAGCATCCGGTATTGTTCTCGGACTGATCTCAGCAGCAACTGCATTTATTTTCTTCTTTGTATTCCAGATCTTGTTACCGAAAAAAGAGAGAAATGCAATGGGAGCAGCTGTAGGAACAACCGCTTTGAACTCGGCGATGACACCGGCAGCGGTAGCTGAAGCAGATCCGTCTATGGCCGGATATGTGGATATGGCGACAGCACAGTGCGCAACCGCATCGATCATCACATTGTTCTTGTGTCCGTTCATTCTGGCGTTCCTGGATAAGCAGATGCAGAAGAAACGTAAGGGAATCTATTCTCCGGAAGGATGGGCAGCAGAAAAGGGAGCAGTCGCAGCAAAATAATTATTTTTAAATAGGAAAACTCGCAAAAAAGTCCTCTTGTATGGTACAATACATAGAGGACTTTTCAATACAAACGATAGAATGTATGGAAAAGGAGCATTGATTTATAATGGAAGAAAAATTGACGGTTCAATTGACAGAGGACGCATTGTTTGATTTTATTTTATATCACACATATTCAAAGTTTGCCGGTTTTCTGGTAAATATATTAGGAACAGCTGTTATTTTTATGGGAATTATCATGTTGATCACCGGCAAGGCATCGCCGCTTCAGTTTTTGTTTTATCTGGTGGCGGGGATCGCATTTCTTCTTTATACCCCGATCGGTCTGAAACGCAGGGCAAAGAAGCAGATGAATACTAATCCGGAATTTCGGGATCCGAAAGAATATACTTTCTGCGAAAACGGAATCAGAGTATGTCAGGAAACGTCTGAGAAGGAAATTGCATGGGATCAGATTGAAAAGGTCGTTGCAACACCAAAGACAATAGGGGTATACTATGAATCAGAGAATGCATTAATTATACCAAAACAGCAGTTTGGAGATAAGTTTATGAAGGTTATGAATGTGATTACAGCTCATGTCTCCAGAGAAAAAATCAAGATTCGTTAGTAAATAGCATTGTGAGGTCAGGCAGAATGAGGGAAGAACGTAGGGAGATTATCCTGCAGGAATTGAAAAAACATGGGAAAATTCGTGTTGCGGACTTAAGTAAGAGATTTCAGTGTTCGGAAGTAACTGTGCGCAATGATATCCGGTTGATGGATAAAGAAGGCCTGCTGGTCAGGGTACATGGCGGCGCAGTGCCGGCGGAGTCCGCAGAGCAGAACCCGGAGCCATATAAGAACTGTGAGATGGAGAGTCTGCAGAGACACGCAGAGCGCAAAAGAAAAATTGCTGCCTGCGCGTATGCGTTTATCAAAGATCGGGACACCATCATCATAGACGATGCTTCTGCAAGTTATTATCTTGCGGAACATATCAGAAATCATCCGGAAAAGCGGGTGATCGTGGTGACAAATTCCCTGCCCGCAGGTAACATTCTGATGACTTCAGACCACGTGGAGCTTTTTATGGTGTGCGGTTATGTTGGTGGTTATGCGGGGGGGCATCTTCCTGCGACCCTGGGTGACTGGGCTGTGCGCAACATCGGTCAGTTTCATGTGGATAAGGCCTTTATCGGTGTTCACGGGATTAATTTTGAGGTTGGTTTCACTTCCGTGGCAACGCTGCAGATGGAAGTGAAAAAAGCAATCATCGGAGCGGCAAAGGAGACTTACGTTCTTGCTGACAGTAGCAAGTTCGGAGGGGGCTATCTGTCGGTGGTCTGCCCACTGGATGCTGTTCGGACCGTAATTACCGACGACGCAATTTCAAGTGAGGATTTAAAGCAGGCGGAAAATGAAAATCTGAACCTTGTAATAGCATGACGATCCTGCTTCTGTGATCTTATATTTTATTGAGCTCTTCAACAGCACCTTTCGGGTGCTGTTTTTCTTGACATTTACTTTAGAAACAAGCAAAATAGGAGAGTAGGACAGTGGGAAACCTGGAAGAGAAAAGCGGTACAAGGCTGCCGATTTCGTCGGTGGATCTTCATGCGGACGATAAGAGACAATTCAGGTTTACGACACAAGCAAAAGAAAGAAACGGTTAAAAAATATGAAAAAAGAAAAGAGAACATTAAAGGACAGACGAAAGGATTACCGTGCAGCAGTAAAAATGGAACTGCGGGAACACAAAAGCTCGTTTATCGTGTATTCCATGCTGCGGATCATCGTCATAGCAAGCATGATCCGCCAGTTTTTTCTGGGGAATTACGAAGGCTTTTTTCTGTGTATCCTGACATTGCTCCTGCTGATGCTGCCAAGCCTCATACAGGTGCAGCTCAAGATCGAACTGCCGACGACACTGGAAATCATCATTCTGCTGTTTATATTTGCGGCGGAGATTCTGGGAGAAATCAATGCATTCTATGAACTGATTCCCCTCTGGGATACGATTCTGCATACGCTGAACGGGTTTCTCGCGGCGGCCATCGGGTTTTCGCTCGCGGTGCTGCTCAATGACAGTGAACGGCTGACCTTTGATCTGTCACCCGTATTTCTGGCAATCGTAGCCTTCTGTTTTTCCATGACGATTGGGGTGTTGTGGGAATTTTTTGAGTGTGCGATGGATCTGTTTTTTCATCTGGACATGCAGAAGGACACGATTATACATTCCATCAGCAGTGTGATGCTGAGTCCGGCAGGAAGTAATGTGGTCGGCCACATTGACCAGATCTCGGACGCGGCGGTGAACGGAGAATCGCTTGGACTGGGAGGATATCTTGACATCGGACTGCTGGATACCATGAAGGATATGTTCGTGAACTTTGTCGGTGCGGTCGTTTTCTCCGTGATTGGTTTCTTCTATGTAAGAAGCAAGGGAGAGGGCAGAGTCGCGAGACGGTTCATTCCGCAGCGGAAGGCTGAGGATCGGGATTATCTGGCGCTGCAGATACGTCTGGAGGCAGAGCGCACCGGGAACGAGCATGTGCAGCCGGAGGCGGAGTGCGCTGGGGATGAGCAGATGAAGCCGGAGGCGGAGCGCGCCGGGAACGAGTAGATGCAGTCGGAGACGAGCAATGCAGCCGGAGACGGAGTGCACCGGGGATGAGTATGTGCAGCCGGAGACGAAACGCACCGGGGGGAGTCGAACAGATACAGCCGGGGACGAGTAGATGCAGTCGGATGTGGCGTTTGGGCATCCGCCTCTCGCAGGACTGGCTGCCGGAAGGATAAGAAATACAGAGGATAAAAGAGGGGATTTTTGGTATGGATTCTAACAATCATTTTATGCAGGGAGTGAAACACGGGATTCCTATTTTCATGGGATATCTGCCCGTGTCATTTACATTTGGATTTATGGCGGTGTCCGGGGGGCTGCCGGTCTGGACGGTCATTCTGATCTCGCTGACCAATCTGACGTCAGCGGGACAGTTTGCGGGGGCCAGTCTGATCATGGCGAGTGCGGCTTATTTTGAGATGGGACTGACGGTGTTTGTGATCAATCTGCGTTATATGCTGATGTCGCTTTCTCTCTCTCAGAAAATTGAGAGCCGGATTCCAATCTGGAAACGGATGATTTTTGCTTTCGGAATTACCGACGAGACATTTGTGGTGGCGTCCATGCAGCCGGGGCAGCTGACGTCCAGCTATATGATGGGATTGATCAGTATGCCGATCGTGGGATGGAATCTGGGGACGATTCTGGGGTGCTGCATGTCGGAGGTGATTCCGGTCAGCCTGCAGAATGCCATGGGGATTGCGTTGTATGCTATGTTTATCGCGCTGATCATCCCGCCGGCTAGAAAGTCGAGAGCAGTGCTGGTCGTGGTGGCTGTGGCGGTCGTGGTTACATCGGCCCTGAAATACATTCCGCTGTTTCAGATGATTTCTTCCGGTTTCCGGATCATCATTGCGACGGTGGTGGCAGCAGGACTGGGAGCAGCGTTTTTTCCAAAAGAAGAAGAAAGTGAGGAGCATGTGGCATGAGTGTGAGCAGACTGATCATTTATATTGTGATTATGGCACTTGTAACGTATGTGCCGAGAGTGCTCCCGGTGACATTATTCCGGCATCAGATCAAATCCCGGTTCGTGAAATCATTTCTGGATTATACGCCCTATGCGGTACTGGGAGCACTGACATTTCCAGATATCTTCACATCTACAGGCAGCATGATTTCGGCAGCGGCAGGCACGGTGGCAGCGCTGGTGATGGCTTATTTTGACCGGAGTCTTGTGGAGGTTGCGGTGACAGCCGTGGCGGTGGTGTATATTGTGGAGCTGATTTTATAAGAAAAGATCTCTAATAAGAAAAGGTTTCTAATAAGCAAAGCTGCTGGACAATCAGGAGACAGGCAGCAAAGCGCATCGTGAGTGTCTGCTTTACGTGTGGACTTACGGACGATTAAATCAAAATACGAGGAGGAGAAGAACATGAATAATTTTCAGTATTACGCGCCGACAAAAGTGGTGTTCGGGAAAGACACGGAGAAGGAACTGGGTGCATTGATCAAGGAGCAGGGATGCAGAAAGGTGCTGGTTCATTATGGTGGAAACAGTGCCCAAAAATCTGGTCTGCTGGATCGCGTGTGCCGGTCTCTTGAGCAGGAGAACATGGAATATGTTACACTTGGCGGCGTCGTGCCGAACCCGAGACTGTCAAAAGTCAGAGAAGGAATCGCGCTGTGCAAAGAAAATCAGGTGGATTTTGTGCTGGCAGTCGGTGGCGGCAGTGTCATCGATTCTGCGAAAGCGATTGGCTATGGTGTCGCGAATGAGGGGGACGTGTGGGACTTTTATGCGAAGGTGCGTGTGCCCCAGGCATGTCTGCCGATCGGAGTGGTGCTGACTATTGCAGCGGCGGGAAGTGAGATGAGCGATTCATCCGTCATTACCAATGAAGCGGGCTGGCTCAAGCGCGGATGCAATAACAATTTGTGCAGAGTGAAGTTTGCGGTGATGAATCCGGAACTGACTTACACGCTGCCGGCTTATCAGACTGAGAGTGGCTGTACGGATGTCCTGATGCACACCATGGAGCGCTACTTTAACCAGGCGGACAACATGGAGATGACGGACGGAATCAGTGAGGCTCTGATGCGCACGGTAATCAAAAACGCGAAGATTCTGCTGACGGATCCGGAAAATTATGAGGCGCGCGCGGAAGTGATGTGGGCAGGCAGCCTCTCCCACAACGGGCTGACCGGATGCGGGACTGACGGCGGAGACTGGGCCTGTCATCAGATGGAGCATGAGCTCGGCGGTATGTTTGATGTTGCCCACGGTGCGGGACTTGCGGCAGTCTGGGCGAGCTGGGCAAGATATGTCTGTCAGGAGAGAATGGACCGCTTTGAAAAATTTGCGGTAAATGTGCTGGGAGTTGAGCCTGCGGAGACGGCAGAGAAGACCGCCGCACGGGGAATTGAGGCTATGGAGGCATTTTATCGCAGTATACAGATGCCGACCAGCCTTACAGAACTCGGCATCGATCCAACGGAGGAGCAGATGCAGGAGATGGCGAGAAAGTGTTCCTGGGACGGAGGCCGTACAGTCGGTGTCGTGAAGAAACTGGATCAGGGCGATGTGCTTGAGATTTATAAGGCGGCAAGGTAGAACAGACAACGGACAGCGATCTGTGACGATGAGACAGCAGCAAGACTGCGCAAGGCCGCGCAAGGCCGCGATGAAGCTGTGAAATGGATTCGAAGGATTCGGCGTATCCGTTTGACAAAGCAGAAAGTGGACAATGCCGGAGGGCTATAGACGATAGAAAAGAGGACATAGATATGAAAGTTTTATTAGTAAACGGAAGTTCAAGAGAAAAAGGATGTACTTATACAGCGTTGACCGAGGTAGCAAGAGCACTTCAGGAGGAAGGCGTCGAGACCGAGATCTTCTTCATCGGAAACAAACCGATTACAGACTGTGTTGCCTGTGGGCAGTGCGGAACACTTGGAAAATGCGTGTTTGACGATGTGGTAAATGTGCTTACAGAAAAGGCGGCAGCGTGTGACGGATTTATTTTCGGAACACCGGTTTATTACGCACATCCAAGCGGCAGACTGCTGTCTGTTCTGGACCGTGCATTTTATTCAGGTGGAAAACATTTTCAGCATAAACCGGGCGCAGCGATCATGAGCGCAAGACGTGGCGGGCTGACCACATCTTTTGATGCGGTCAACAAACATTTCACCATCAATCAGATGCCGATCGTTTCCTCTACTTATTGGAACGGTGTGCATGGGAGTAACCCAGAGCAGGTAGCACAGGATATCGAGGGGCTGCGGACCATGTACAATCTCGGCAAAAACATGGCGTGGCTTCTGAAATGTATCGAGCTGGGGAAAGAGAACGACATAAATGCGCCGAAGAATGAGAAGGTATACACAAACTTTATCAGATAGGGGGAGTGCCTGTGGAATCATCAGAACGTACAAAGTATAAATTTGCAGATGCAGTCAAAGAGCTGATGCGAAAGGATGCGCTGGATAAGATATCTGTCAAGGACATCGTGGAGAACTGCGGGATGACAAGACAGACATTTTACCGCCATTTTCAGGATAAATATGCCCTGGTAAACTGGTATTTTGAGGTTCTGGTCAGGGACTCGTTCAAGGAGATGGGCACGAAGAAGACGCTGGAAGGTGCACTGATCAAAAAGTTTTACTTTATAAAAAGTGAGAAATATTTCTTTAAGGCGGCATTTCAGTCCAAGGACTATAACTCGCTGATGGAGTATGATTACCAGTATATTCTGAATTTTTATACGGAGGTGATCGAGAAGAAGACGGGAAAACCGCTGGAGGAGGATGTGCGTTTTTTGTTGGAAATGTACTGCCGGGGGTCTATTTCCATGACGGCGAATTGGGCCATCCACGAGACGGAGGAGACACCGGAGGAGATGGCCAGACTTTTGGTGGAAGCACTGCCGATGAAGCTGCAGGAGCTGTTGATCGAGTTTGTCTAGGTTCACCAGCATATTTCGCCTGTCCTGTTCCGGGCAGCCGGGTACGCTGTTCCAGGCCATTGGGATATCGGGTAAATTTGTGTGTATGGTTATATTTACGAGAATGTTAAGAAAATTTACAAAAAAGTTATACAAATGTTACATATATGTAAGTCTGTAACTTGAATTACATTTCCGGGAAGTGTTAGAGTTATATCAAACGAAGGACGCAGGGAGGGGATTCCGGTCGTCCTGTGGGACCCGTTGAAGGGTTTCGTGAACAATAGGATAACACAGAAAAGGAGAATGAAAAAATGGCAAACAGATTTGTATTGAATGAAACATCTTATCACGGGGCTGGTGCAATTCAGGAGATTGCAGCAGAGGTAAAAGGAAGAGGATTCAGGAAAGCATTTGTATGTTCAGACCCGGATCTTGTGAAATTTGGCGTGACGAAAAAAGTACTGGATGTGTTAGAAAAAGACAGCCTGCCGTATGAACTGTATTCTGAGATTAAACCAAATCCGACAATTCAGAACGTGCAGACAGGTGTGGAGGCTTATAAAAAATCGGGTGCAGATTATCTGATCGCCATCGGTGGTGGTTCGTCTATGGATACAGCGAAGGCAATCGGTATCATCATTAACAATCCGGAGTTTGCAGACGTGAGAAGCCTGGAAGGTGTTGCACCGACGAAGAACAAATCAGTTCCGATTATTGCAGTTCCAACCACAGCGGGTACAGCAGCGGAAGTGACAATCAACTACGTAATCACAGATGTCGAGAAGAGCCGCAAGATGGTATGTGTAGACCCGAAAGACATTCCGATCATCGCGGTGGTGGATCCGGACATGATGTCTTCTATGCCAAAGGGGCTGACCGCAGCAACCGGTATGGATGCGCTGACACATGCCATCGAGGGCTACACAACAGCCGGTGCATGGGAACTGTCAGACATGTTCCATCTGAAAGCAATCGAGATTATTTCCCGTTCTCTGCGCGCAGCCGTAGACAACACGCCGGAGGGCAGAGCGGACATGGCACTTGGACAGTACGTTGCAGGTATGGGATTCTCAAACGTAGGCCTTGGAATCGTACATTCCATGGCACACCCTTTGGGCGCATTCTATGATACACCACACGGTGTTGCCAATGCAATCATTCTTCCGACTGTTATGGAATACAATGCGGAGGCGACAGGCGATAAATACAAATATATCGCGCAGGTAATGGGCGTGGAAGGCACAGAGAACATGACTCAGGAGGAATACAGAAAAGCGGCAGTTGACGCAGTGAAGAAACTGTCTGCGGATGTGGGGATTCCGGCAGACCTGAAAGAAATCGTAAAAGAAGAGGATATCCCATTCCTTGCACAGTCCGCTTATGATGACGCATGCAGACCGGGAAATCCAAAAGAGACGAGCGTGGAAGACATTACGGCTTTGTATAAGTCTTTGATTTAGCCGAACACAAAAAAGCAGCGATGTTCTTGTCCGGATTCTTTCTGAGGTTTGAGCGTATAGAATTAAAAGGGCTGTAAAAAAGCTTCTATATTAAAAATTGCCAGTTCCGGCAAATGCCGGTTCTGGCGATTTTTAATTAGGAAATTATTTTACAGCCCCTTTTCTGTTTTGCTTACAATTTATTTTTAATTTGACAGTATGACGAATCTCCTCAATTTCCTTCTGACTCAGACCAGTATATTTTTGGATCTGCGCATCATCCATCCCGTCCCGCAGCATTTCTACGGCTGTCTCACGTTTTCCTTCAATCTTCCCCTCAATCCGTCCAAACCGCTCTGCCGATGCCATGGTGTGTTCATACATTTCCCGTGCTTCGCACTGCAGCTGGATTTTTTCATCTTCTGTTAACTCTTTCAGGGTCAGAACAGAGGCCTGAGCAATTTTTTTGTATAATTAATTATGCGAATAAATAAAAACACCAACGCTTACTCCCGCCGGAGGAACATTGCCAGGGATGCGCTGATGATGATCGCATATCCGATGAAGCTGTAGACGTCCGGTATCTGGCCAAGGATTACGAAGGAAAGGATCGTCGCGAAGATGATCTGGGAGTAATCGTAGATGGAGATGTCTCTGGCCGGTGCGAAGGTGTAGGCGGCTGTGATGGAGAATTGACCTCCGGAGGCAGCAAGCCCGGCACCAAGAAGGCAGAGGATCTGTGCGCCGCTCATGGGATGATAATCTAAGAGCAGGCTGGGCAGCGTCACCAGGCAGGAGAAGCTTGAAAAGCAGAACACGATCAGCGGTCCTTTTACGCCGCGGGAGCCCAGCATACGGACATAGGTGTAAGCCAGTCCGGCACAGAGTCCGCCGCAGGCACCGATCAAAGCCGGAGCCGCACTCATGCTGAAGCCCGGTTTGATGACAAACAGACTTCCGAGGAAAGCGATGATGACGCAGATTGCCTGATATGGTTTTACCTTTTCCTTTAACAGCAGGAAAGAGAAGATGATGACAAAGAATGGAGACAGCTTGTTCAGCATCGACGCATCAGATACCATCAGGTGGTCAACGGCGTAAAAATTACAGAGGATACCGATGGTTCCAAAGGTGGAACGCAGGATCATATATACCCAGTTCTGCCGCTCCAGTCTCAGAGGGACATGATTTTTACGAATCATGATGAAGGCGAAGATTAAAGCGACGAAATTTCGGAAGAAGCTCTTTTGTATAGAAGGAAGATCACCGGACAACCGGACGAATACATTCATCAGTGCAAAACAGAATGCCGAACATATGATTAACAGGATTCCTTTATTTTTGTGACTCATAACAGTCTGATACCTCATTTCTTATTATGTAAGATATGCTGAAAAATTGTTTTATTTCAGCGCCCGAATATAAAGTATAATCCGAAAGAAAAAGAAATGCAACGGCAAAAAAGAGTAAAGCGGACATTCGCAATCCGCTTTGCTACTTGCTCATGAACATCCTGCAGCTACGCTACCTTTCAGCAGGGGCTTTTAATCCCCTGCTGAAACAAGCATCCCCCCTTACCCACCACTTAGTACTCTACGCACTTGAAGTTGGGGAATGCTTACAGATGTTCAAAATAAAACATAATTACATATTGACAAACTAGGAAATAAGGGATATAATACGAAACATAGTAAAACATACTATGCCGATAGGAAATGAGGAAAGGAGAAACAGCATGTGTATTATTAGAAAACAAAACTTGATTCTTGTAGTGGAGGAGCGAATGTGTTGTTGCTGCTAAGCCGATAGACAATAGAATATTTAAATAGGGACAGGTCAAAAGTGCAATTGGGGACGTAGTAAAGTTGCAACTTTACTACGTCCCCAATTGCACTTTTGACCTGTCCCTATTTATGAAATGAATACAAATCATGTAGATGACACAGATTATAGAAAAGAGGATAATAATATGAGCACAAAAATTAAAAGAGAAGATAGAAACTTAAAATTTGAAACCTTACAGTTACATGTTGGACAGGAGACACCGGATCCGGTGACTGACGCGAGAGCGGTACCGATCTACCAGACTTCTTCCTATGTGTTCCGCAACAGTGAGCATGCGGCAGCACGTTTTGGACTGGCAGATGCGGGAAATATTTATGGCAGACTGACCAACCCGACGGAGGATGTATTTGAGAAACGTATCGCGGCACTGGAGGGCGGGGTTGCGGCTCTGGCGGTTGCTTCAGGAGCAGCGGCGGTTACTTATACGATTGAGAACCTTGCACAGAGCGGAGATCACATTGTGGCGGCGAAGAATATTTACGGCGGAACTTACAATCTGCTGGCACACACACTTCCGCAGTATGGCGTGAGCACAAGCTTTGTAGAGCCGAATGCGGAGGCATTTGAGGCGGCGGTGCAGGAGAATACAAAAGCTCTTTATATTGAGACACTTGGAAACCCGAATTCCGATGTAGTGGATATAGAAGCAATTGCCAAGGTGGCCCATGCCCATAAGATTCCACTGGTGGTTGACAGCACATTTGCAACACCTTATCTGGTGAGACCGATTGAGTATGGTGCGGACATCGTGGTACATTCAGCGACAAAATTCATCGGCGGACACGGAACGACCATCGGAGGCGTCATTGTGGACAGCGGAAAGTTCGACTGGGAGGCCAGCGGAAAGTTCGCGTCTCTGACGGAGCCAAACCCAAGCTATCATGGCATCAGCTTTACAAAAGCAGTTGGAGCGGCGGCATTTGTGACCAAGATCCGTGCAATCTTACTTCGTGACACAGGAGCGACGATTTCCCCGTTCCACTCATTCATTTTCCTGCAGGGACTGGAAACTTTATCACTGCGCGTGGAGCGTCACGTGGAAAATGCACTGAAGGTTGTGGAATATCTGAATAATCATCCGCAGGTGGAAAAAGTGCACCATCCGTCTGTGTCCGATGATCCGGAGCAGCAGAGATTATATAAGAAATATTTCCCGAACGGCGGCGGATCCATCTTTACATTTGAAATTAAGGGAGATGACAAAAAGGCGAAAGAGTTTATCGACAATCTGGAGATATTCTCCCTGCTTGCTAACGTGGCAGATGTGAAATCACTGGTGATTCATCCGGCATCAACCACGCATTCACAGCTGAATGAAGCGGAATTACTGGATCAGGGAATCAAGCCGAATACGATTCGTCTGTCCATCGGTACAGAAAATATTGATGACATTCTTCAGGATCTTGAAGAAGCGTTCAAGGTAGTTGAATAGCGTATGGCGAAAAGGTACAAAGGGATTCTCCCGCCATTGGCGGGTCCATTCCTGGCACAGGAAATAGGAAACATTTATTTGACAGGCAGGATAATCCGTTTATAATAAAAGTATCATATATAATCCGTATGAAAAAGGGAGAACAAAAAACAAGAAGCGGAGGATACAAGCAATGAAGATTTCAACAAAAGGACGCTATGCAGTACGTTTACTGGTGGACATTGCACAGAATGATGCGGATGGATTTGTGCGCTTAAAGGATGTGGCGAAGCGCCAGAACATTTCCGTAAAATATCTGGAACAGATTATCGCAATTTTGAGCCGGGCCGGCTATGTGAGAAGTGTCAGAGGGCCCCAGGGAGGGTATCATTTGACCGGAGAACCTAAGGACTACACCGTGGGGATGATTCTCAGACTGACCGAGGGCAGCATGGCGCCGGTAGCATGCCTGGAGGATGAAACGAATCAATGTGAACGACAGAACGAGTGCGTTTCGCTGCGAATCTGGAAGGAACTGGACGAGGCGATCAAGGGCGTGATCGACAAATACACGCTGCAGGATCTGCTGGACTGGTCCATAGAGAATGGCGACAATTATGTAATATAGATCCGTGCACGGTCTTGTCTATCAGGAAAGCGAGGATGATTTTATGTCAAACATTTATAAAGGAGCAATTGATTTAATTGGAAATACACCGTTGGTGGAACTTGTGAATCTGGAAAAACAGTATGATCTGGAGGCAACACTGCTCACAAAGCTGGAGTATTTTAACCCGGCGGGAAGTGTGAAAGACAGAGTGGCGTACGCCATGATCGTGGATGCGGAGGAACGTGGACTTCTCGGGGAAGGTTCGGTCATCATCGAGCCGACTTCAGGCAACACCGGAATCGGGCTGGCAGCCATTGCGGCGGTAAAAGGGTACCGTGCGATTCTTACCATGCCGGAGACTATGAGCGTGGAGCGGAGAAATATTTTGAAAGCATATGGAGCGGAGATTGTTCTGACGGATGGCAAGAAGGGGATGACCGGAGCCATCGAAAAGGCGAGAGAGCTGGCGGATGAGATTGAAAACAGTTTTATTCCGGGACAGTTTGAGAACCCGGCCAATGCCAGAGTGCATCGAGAGACGACCGGACCGGAGATCTGGAAAGATACTGACGGGAAAGTAGACATTTTCGTAGCCGGAGTCGGAACCGGTGGAACGGTAACCGGAACGGGAGAGTATCTGAAATCCCAGAACAAGGATGTAAAGGTAGTGGCAGTAGAGCCGGCCACATCGCCGGTACTCTCAGAGGGCAAGAGCGGTCCGCACAAGATTCAGGGAATTGGTGCCGGATTTGTGCCGGAAGTATTGAATACAAAAATATACGATGAAGTGATCAAGGTCGAGAATGAGGATGCATTCCGCGTTGCCAAAGAAATCGCAGCAGTGGAAGGGATTCTGGTTGGAATCTCATCCGGAGCGGCGGCACATGCGGCAATCGAGCTTGCAAAGCGTCCGGAAAACAAAGGCAAAACTATCGTGGCACTGCTCCCGGACAGTGGGGACAGATACTACTCCACACCTTTGTTCATAGAATAGAACTGGAGCGATAAGGGACAGGTTAAAATGCGAATTGGGGACGTGTTAAAATTGCAATTTTAACACGTCCCCAATTCGCATTTTAACCTGTCCCCTTTTGCAAGGGCTACATTATTTCATGGCGAAACTGGACTGGTCATATAATTGATATTTGGCTATTTAGACGCAACCACATATGTGCTATTCTTTCATATAATAACGGAGGTTATAAAAACAGACAGAAAAGAGGCAGTATTATGAACAAGAAAGTAGCAGTAATTAACGATCTGTCCGGATTTGGACGCTGCTCATTGACCGCGGCTATATCGGTGTTGTCGGCGATGGGCGTGTCACCGTGTCCGCTTCCAACGGCGGTGCTGACCAATCAGACGGGGTATGACAGTTATTATTGCGATGACTATACGGATAAGGTGCATCATTACACGGAGGAGTGGTCAAAACTGGATGCACATTTTGACGGCATTTACACGGGATTTATGATGGGGGAGAAGCAGATCGAACAGATCGAACGATTTCTGGATCGTTTTCAGAAGCCGGATACCTGCCTGCTGGTTGACCCGGTGATGGGCGATAACGGTGCGGCATATGGCATCTATACCCAGAAGCTTCGCGACAGCATGCGCAGGCTGGCAGAGCGCGCGGACATTATCACTCCGAACTTTACGGAATTGTGTCTCCTGTCCGGAGAGGACTGTACCATGGCAGGACAGATGGAGGAAATGAACCAGAGAGTAGAAACAATCCGGGAGATGGGTATAAAACTCTGCAACAAAGAGAACAAGGTGGTGTTGGTCACTGGCGTGATCTACGACGACCCGGATGGTGGGCAGTGCATGGGCAATGTATATATCACCCGCAGGGACTGCAGGATGATAGCCCAGCCTTATCTCGAGGGCAGTTATTCCGGAACAGGAGATCTGCTGGCATCTACGGTCATCGGGGGTGTCGTGCGCGGAGACAGCGTTACAGATACAGTGGAGCTGGCCGGAAGATTCCTGCAGAAGGCACTGAGAGATACAATAACGG
This sequence comes from Hespellia stercorisuis DSM 15480, assembly GCF_900142165.1. Taxonomy (GTDB): domain Bacteria; phylum Bacillota; class Clostridia; order Lachnospirales; family Lachnospiraceae; genus Hespellia; species Hespellia stercorisuis. Next base: position 10,189 of record NZ_FQZY01000018.1, on the reverse strand, counting down.
AGAAGATCCCGAGGAATGACGGAGTAAATTACGAACAGTTTCTCGGCATGCTGATAAAATAAAATAAGATCAAAAGGGACAGGTCAAAAGTGCAATTGGGGACGTAGTAAAGTTGCAACTTTGCTACGTCCCCAATTGCACTTTTGCACAGACAGAATAAGGAGGATTTAAAAATGAACGAACAACTTGATAAGAAGGTAAGCAAAAATACTGACAGGAAAAAAGACGGGAACAAAGACCGCCAGGATAATAAAATGGTGCTGATAGCCATGACTGGCTTGTTTGCAGCCATGATCACCATCATGACCGCCTATATTTTTCATATCCCTTACGGACTAAACGGGGGTTATATTCACTTTGGTGACATGCTGATCTATGTGGCGGCAGTCCTTCTTCCGCAGCCTTATGGGCTGGCAGCGGCGGCAATCGGAGGCGGTATCGCAGACATTCTGACGGCACCAATGTGGGCTCCGGCAACCATCATCATTAAGGCACTGATCACCCTGCCGTTTACACAGAAGAGCGGAAAGATTCTGACAGGAAGAAACATCGCGGCACCGTTTATCGCAGGAATCATCTCGGCGGTGGGATATTATCTGGCGGAGGGAATCCTGTTTGGTTCTTTTGCTTCAGCGACGGCATCCTTTTTGGGAAGTGCAATCCAGTCAGGTGGCAGCATGATCCTGTTCTTTGTGTTTGCGACGGCACTTGACCGTGTACACATCAAGAACAAAGCAAAACAAATTGGTGTGATATAAGGAGTGTTAGTGAGCCAAGCGCTTGCATTTGGCGAACGGCGAATGGCAATCATGAATTTGTACTTTAAATTCATGATATAAGGAACCAGTCACAAATTCGGCAGACTACGCGGCAGCAGCCGTAAATGGATTGCAGCCAGCGATAGTAACAGAAAGACGAGGAAAAAATATGGCAGATATTTTATACACATACAAAAATCAGGTCTACGTAAACCTGACTAATGAATGCAACTGCAGATGCACCTTTTGCATCCGTAATCAGGAGGACGCCATCGGCGAAGCCGAAAATCTCTGGCACAAGACAAATCCAACGTTGGAGGAGGTACTGGAGGCGATGAAGCAGTTTGATTTTACCGGATACACAGAGCTGGTCTACTGCGGGTACGGGGAGCCGACCTGCGCGCTGGACATCCTGCTCGCCACTGCGAAATATGCGAAAGATACATACGGCCTCACCATTCGGGTGAACACTAACGGTCTGGGGAATCTTTACCATGGAAGAAATATTGTTCCGGAGCTTGCCGGAGCGGTGGATGCGGTATCCATCAGCATGAATGCCCCGGACGCGGAGGGATACATGAAGGTCACCAGACCAAAATATCCAGATGCTTATGAGAAGATGCTGGAGTTTGCATCTCTTTGCAGGGACAGCATTCCATCCGTGAAGCTTTCGGTCGTGGATGTGCTCCCGGAGGAGGATATCGCAGAGTGCAGAAGAAAGGCAGACGCAATCGGAGTGGAACTTCGGGTACGCCATTTCACGGATTAAAACAGTTGTATAAAGTGGTACATAAAGTGGCATATAAAGTAGTGTATAAAGTGGACGGCCGGGACTGCAGACGCAGATTCCGACGGTCCACTTTTTTGCTGCATTTCCGGCAGTCTGCGCAGATCTGCGCCCCCCCTGGATCAAGTAAAAACAGATGACCCCGATTTCCTTTACCAATATTGTTTTCTATACGGAAATCCGATATAATGGTCAACATAGCAGCAGAGATCTAGGCAGACGGCGCAGGATAATGATGGCCTTGTGTCCGAGAAAAAGGAGGATTCACAAAATGAGATTATTTGAAGTGGTGTTCAGTCCAACAGGGGGAACCAAAAAAGTATGTAAAATTCTTTCCAATGAATTTCCGGGAGAAAAGATTGAAATCGATCTAATGAACATGGACTCGTCAAACAGTAAGGGTGAAATAACATCCGATGATATCTGCCTGATCGCTGTGCCTTCCTTTGGCGGGAGAGTTCCGGTTCCGGCAGCAGAGAGTCTTAAGAGAATGAAAGGCGATCATGCCAAAGCCGTTCTTATCGTTGTATTTGGTAATCGGGCTTACGACGATACGCTTTTAGAACTAAAGGACATTGCAGAGAAATCCGGTTTTGTGTGCATAGCAGCAATTGCGGCAATCGCAGAGCATTCTATCATGCATCAGTTTGGCAGTGGGAGACCCGATAAACAGGATAAAGAAGAACTGAAAAAATATGCGGTACAAATCTTTCACAAGTTGTCTGAAGGTCAGGAGTTTGGAGATCTGGTTGTGCCGGGAAAGCGGCCATATCGGGAATTTGGCGGGCTGCCACTTCATCCGAAGGCAGGAAGAGCTTGCAATGAATGCGGTGCATGTGCGAATGTCTGTCCAGTGGGCGCAATCAGGAAAGAAAATCCAAGAGAAACCGACAACAAAAAATGTATTACGTGTATGGGATGTGCTGCCGTCTGTCCCCAAAATGCAAGAAAGCTGAACCCTGTTCTTTTGGCAGCAGCGTCCAGTAAGATGAAAAAGGCATGCAGCAGCAGAAAAGAAAATGAATTTAGGATGGAGATGTATTCATGATAAAAGCGATATTTTTGGATTATACAGGAACGATCACACAGGAAAATTGTAAAGCAGTACAGGACGTTGTGATTAGAATTGTAAAAAACAGTGTGCTAAAAACACCACAGGAGGCACTGTCCTATTGGTGGTCGAACCTGAAGGCGATGGAAGAAGCAAGCTATCTGGATACGTATAAAACAGAGGATGAAATTGTAACAATGCTTTTAGAAAAGTGTGAAAATGAAATAAAGCTGAATGACAATTTAGAAGAGTTACATAAACTGTTCCAGGATTTTTGGACCAGTTCTCCCGTTTATCCGGATGCAAAAGATTTTTTTGAGAAATGTGAATTGCCAATCTATATTGTGACAAATAATGGTGTGCAATATGTGCAGGAATGTATGCGGATCAACGGCTTAAATCCCGCAGGAATCATTTGCGGCGATATGGCCAGAGCCTACAAACCACATAAAGAATTATTCGAAAAGGCACTTCAAGTGAGTGGCTGTCAGGCAGGAGAGGTACTGCACATAGGTGATTCCATGTCCTCCGATGTGAAGGGGGCCCTAAACGCAGGAATTACACCGGTTCTGATCGACAGAGAACCGGAAAAACAGTATGATTCGGTGAAGACAATAAAAGAACTAACAGAAATCATTGATTTAATAATTTAATAAAGTGTCATATCCAAAATCAGGCGCAGACAGGTCAATTTACTCTTTATTACAAATATCATTTCGAACAAGCATTGCAGTAATCGTGTCAGCGAGCTGCATTAGGTCTGCGGAAAGAATAGCGAGTTCCTCTTTGCTCATGCATTCGAAAAGTTTACATGCAATCGCAGTAATAGCAGCGGCGGATTTACATTCGTTCATTGTGGTCACCAAATGGTTTTTATATATGATATGCGAAATAAGTAAGGTTGTTAAATTCTACCCTAGAGAATTTTATTCCCTAAGAATTTGATGCAGGGTCAAGAAACAGAAAAAAATCTGGCGGATTAAAAGTAAAACGAAAAAAGGAAATGCAGATAAGAACTAAAATTAATATACATATGCCATTCATATTAAGAGCAGCGTTTACCAGAATGCGATAGCTTACCATATAAGAAACGACAACGGCAATGATAAAGATTGAGATATCTAAAATAAAATAATTTGTTCCAAGTATAGCGGTATATGCGTAAAAGAGAACTGGTATAAGTGCCAGACCACAAATAACACCAATACATTTTGCAGTGGCAAAATTGGAATAGTCTTTACCAATATAAAGATATTCTAAAATCGCATAAAGCATATAGGGGAAAAACAACAGCTTCATATGCTCCCATGTTGATTCGTTCACAGCACTAAACAAACCAACAAACTGGTTGCGGCCGGACCATTCAAAAACAAAGTGCAGCAGGGAACCAACCACAATTGTAAATATAATTCCAATTAACTCAGCGTGTTTTAAATTTTTCATAGAATCACCTCAGCAGATACACTATCTATTCTATGCGCAATAACACAAAATATGTAAGGGAGGAAGTCTCACGTCATAATTGGAAGAAAGATAGAAAAAAAAGACGGCTTATGCTATACTGTTTCCAGGAATATCGCAGGAGAAGCCCCAGCGTAGCCCGCTACGTCCACGTTTTTTGATACGCACTCTTGTGAAAACATTCTGCGTGAAACAGAAAGGTATTTAATGTCACTTATACTAGCTCAGAAAAAAGGAGGCGGAACAAAATGGAAGATTCATTATTGAAGCTTGCTTCCGCGATTGCAGAGCAAAAGGAGCCTTCGCTTACATTACAGATATACGAGGACGCACTGGATGCAATTCCATACTCGATCGGAATCATGAGTCTGGAACAGAAGATCCTGTTTATGAATAAAAGATGGGTCATGGTTCGTGGGATTGGCAAAGAAACCTGGATTGGAGAACATTGCTCCATTACAGGATCACCACACTGCGGGACGGACAAATGCTCGGTCGATCGTCTGGAGAATGGCAGCACATCCATCCCGATGCTTTGGGAAGGCATTCACTACAACGTCGAGGCGCAGTATCTGCGCGGCAAAGATGGAGAGAAGATCGGGATTATTAAGACCATCAGCCGACTGTCGGATGAATACGATCAGCTGACCGGGCTGTACAACCGCAAAGGCTTCTATAAAGCGCTCCGGAAAATTCTGGACGAGAATCCGAACCGGGAGTACCTGCTGATCCTCACGGATATACAGCGCTTTAAGATGATCAATGAATTGTTCGGAAAAGAATCCGGGGACCGCAGCCTGTGCCAGTTCGCTGATTGGCTGAAGGATCTGGCGGGAGAGGAGAGCATTCTCGCGCACCTGGACTCCGATCATTTTCTGATCTGTATACCGGATCAGGAGGAGCTGCTGCAGCAGATCATCGAGGCGACGGACCGGGAAATCCGGTTCTCACAGCAGAGCATCGGACTCAGGTTCAGCATGGGAATTTACCGGATCGAGGATCGAAATGTACCGGTCAACGACATGTACGAGAGCGTCAACATGGCAATCGGGACGATCAAGAACGACTACTCCAGATATTATGTATTCTATAATGAAGAGATGCGGACACGTTTTCTCATGGAACAGGAACTGGAGGAAGACGCCAGAACCGCGTTTCTTGAAGGGCAGTTTGATGTTTACTATCAGCCGGTATACAACGTGGAGAATGAGCGGATACTCAGCGCGGAGGCATTGGTGCGCTGGCACCACCCGGAGAGAGGCCTTGTCAGTCCGGAAGATTTTATCCAGATTTTCGAAAAAATCGGGTTCATACAGGAACTGGATTTCTATGTGTGGAGGAACGTGTGCGAGGCGATCCGGGATCAGAAAAAAGCAGGGAAACCCATCGTACCGATTTCTGTGAACTTATCCCGTGTAGATTTTTGCGATGAGAAGATGTGTGAGAAGCTGTTTGCAATCGCAGAGGAATGCGGAGTGGAGCACGAGTACCTCAGGGTGGAGATCACGGAGACGGCGTATACAGATGATTCAAAGCAGCTGCTGGCGCTGGTGGAAACGATGCAGGCGGTAGGAATCAAGGTACTGATGGACGACTTCGGGAGCGGCTATTCTTCGCTGAATGCACTGAAGGACATTCCGGTTGATATTCTGAAGATCGACTTAAAGTTTCTGGAAGATTTTGAGACAAATAACAGGGCGGGCAACATCATTGCCTCGGTGGTTCGTATGGCAAAATGGTTAAAGCTGTCTGTGATCGCAGAGGGAGTGGAGACCAAAGAGCAGGCAGAGTTTCTGCGCAGCATCGGGTGCAGCAGGATACAGGGATACTATTATACAAAACCGCTTACCAGAGAAGACTTTCAGGAATTGCTTGTCAACTGCCAGGTACAGAAGGATGAGCAGTATTACCGTACACTGGAGCAGCTTGATTTCAATGCACTCTGGGATGCCAACGCCAACATCAACATCCTGTTTCAGGGGATGATCGGAGGCATGGGGCTCTATGAGATGATCGGAAACCAGCTGGAGATCGTGCGTGTCAACAACGGATACTATGAAGTGATGGGCGGGACGGCGAATGATATTTTCATCAATGCGGGTAACGCATTTGCCCATGTGATGGACGGGGATAAGGATGTTCTTCTGGCGACCTGCCGAAGGTCTATGAAGACCAGGCAGGTGGAGACAATCCAGGTTCAGAGGAGACGATTCGACGGCATTCCGATCTGGGTGGAAGTAAAGATCCGCTATCTTGGAAGTTCCGGGAACCGTTCCGCATTTTACTTTGCAATCAATGACATCACCAGAGAAAAGAAGCTAGTGCAGCGCATTGAAGAACAGAACGCGTATATCGATACTATTTCCGACAGAGTGGACGGTGTGCTTTCTAAACCGCAGCTTCTGGTGGTGGACGACAGCCGGATCAATCGCATGATCCTTCAAAAACAGCTGGTCCAGTACTACGAGATTGTCGAGGCTGAGAATGGCAGAGAGGCACTGCAGGTCATCGAACAATCCCGGGGGAGAATCAAATTGATTCTGCTGGATCTGATCATGCCCGTGATGGATGGATATGAATTTATGCAGACGATGAGAGAAAAAAATATCGCGCCGAACGTGCCGATTCTGGTGATGACAGGTGAGACGGGAGAGGACGCAAAGCAACGCTCCATACAGCTGGGGGCAAGTGATTTCCTGCAGAAACCGTTTGAACCGGTCGCCATGCGTCTGCGTATTCACAACCTGATCCGCCTGCAGAGAGCGCTGGAGGAAAAGGAGCGTATGCAGGAACGCGCAGAGAAGGACGCATTGACAAGTCTTTTGAATCGCGCCACGTTTGAGGAGAAGGTGCGTGCCATTCTGGAAGAGGAAGAGACTTCGTGCCAGAACGCATTTTTTATCATTGATATTGATGACTTTAAGCATATCAATGACAGTCTGGGACACAGTTCGGGAGACGAGGTCCTGAAAAAAACCGGAAAACGGCTGAAGTCGCTGTTCCGGGAGAGGGACATCATCGGGCGTCTCGGAGGTGACGAGCTGGTCGTGTTTATGGAGGGGGACGCGGCACCGGACGTAGTGTATAAAAAAGGAGTCGAAGTCTGTGCAACACTGAGCAGATGGCGGAAAGAGGACAGCGAGGCACCGTTTACCTGCTCGGCCGGGATCGCATGCTCGCCAATCCACGGAACAACATTTGAAGAATTGTACCGCTGCGCGGATCTTGCACTTTACAAGTCGAAGGGGCAGGGGAAAAACAAATGTACGCTGTATAATTATAATGCTGCGGCGATTGAGGAAACGGACAGCACCGACGGATAATGCGCGGATGCCGGATGGATATTGTGGCAGGACAAAAGTGCTGAAAAATATGAAAACAGAAGAATAAAGAGACAAATAAAGAGAAAAAGAGAGACAAAGAGGAGTTTAGTTATGGATAGTTCAATGTTTATCGGAACATGGTGGTCCCTTGTACCGCCGATTTTGGCAATCGTACTTGCCTTTGTAACAAAAGAGGTATACAGTTCGCTGTTTATCGGAATTGCAGTCGGAGCGCTGCTCTATACCGGATTCGTCCCGTGGGATGCATTCGAAGCCATTTTTACAATCATGAAAGATAATATGAACCTGAATATCCTGATTTTTGATGTCCTGTTGGGCATGATTATCGTGCTGATGGCGAAATCGGGAGGATCGGCGGCTTATGGAAACTGGGCGGGCGGCAAGATCAAGTCCAAGAGGAGCGCACTTCTTGCAACGACGGGGCTCGGAGTGCTGATTTTCGTGGATGATTACTTTAACTGCCTTACCGTGGGCTCGGTGATGCGTCCGGTCACAGACCGTTATCAGGTATCCAGAGCAAAGCTGGCCTACATCATCGATGCGACAGCGGCACCAGTCTGCATCATCGCACCGATTTCCAGTTGGGCGGCCGCAGTCAACTCCTACGTGCCGAAGGACGCGGGAATCACGGGATTTCAGCTGTTTCTCCGCACGATCCCGTACAATCTGTATGCACTGCTGACTCTGGCAATGGTACTTTATGTTATCGTTGCAAAGTTTGATTTTGGTCTGATGAAAAAGCATGAGATCAACGCGGCACACGGAGACCTGTTTACCAGCGGAGCGGAAGAATTTGAGACCATGGAAGAGGAAAAAGGCAGCGATAAGGGAAAAGTGATCGATCTGGTACTTCCGGTTGCGGTGCTGATCGTCTCGGCCATCGGGGCCATGATCTACACAGGATTTCTTGGAGGCGCAGGCAATGTCATTGATGCATTTGCGGGATGCGACGCGGAGACGAGTCTGATTTTCTCCACATTTGTGACGATCCTGTTCATGCTGGTGCTGTATCTTCCAAGACGGGTTGTGACCTTCAAAGGCTTCATGGAAGGCTTTGTGGAAGGATTCCGTCTGATGATTCCGGCAGTTGCAATTCTGATTTTCGCATGGACACTGAAAGGAATGGGCGATGCGCTCGGAATCGCAGATTTTGTGGGAAGAGTCGTGGGAGACAATGCCTCTGCCAGTGTGATTGTTCCGGCAATTATGTTCATGGTGGCCGTGTTCCTGGCGTTCTCGACCGGAACATCCTGGGGAACATTTGCGATTCTGGTACCGATCGTGGTTGCCATGTTCAGCGGGGCGAACCTTGAGATGATGATCATCTCCGTATCCGCGGTTCTGGCAGGAGCGGTCTGCGGAGACCATGTATCTCCGATTTCCGACACGACGGTCATGTCCTCTGCGGGAGCACAGAGTAATCACATCAACCATGTGCAGACACAGATGCAGTATGCGATGATCGTGGCGGTGGTCTGCATTTTCGGATATATTCTTGCGGGAATTACGAAAATCTGGTGGCTGACACTGGGTGTCAGTCTGATCGTGCTGCTGACGGTGCTGACTGTCATGAAGAAACGGGAAGAGAAGAAGGATGCGGCGGCTTAGCGAATGGACTGACGCAGATTCATGTGAAGAATGACCCTGCAGCGAATGCAATATGTGCAGAAGGGCATATAGAAATGAGGATACAGAGATGACAAATAATAAAACAAAACATCTCATAGATGTACCCTACATCAATCAAAGCGAAAAATGGCCGACAGGCTGCGAGAGTGTGACAGCAGTGATGCTGTTACACTTTCTTCAGTTTGACATTGATGTGGATACATTTATCGAGCAGTGCCTGGAAAAAAGGGCATTTGAAGAGCGCGCCGGAGAATTGTACGGTCCAGATCCGGCCATGTATTTTGCGGGGAGCCCGTATGAGGAAGATTCCATGGGCTGCTACGCACCGGTGATCGTGCGCGCGCTGGAGAAGGCCATGCAGAGGTGCGGGCAGGAGGACAAGAAAAAAGACAAAAATACCGGGAACAGGATACCGCACAGGCCTCACGGAGACGGGCAGGAAGAACCCGGGGAAGAGAGCAGCAGATACGAGATCATCGATGAAACAGGGAAAGACATTTCTGATCTCATAGACACCTACATCGACCACGGGATGCCGGTGCCGCTGTGGGCTGCTATCAACATGCGGGATCCGATTGTCGGCCCGAAGTGGAGGCTGTTTGACAGCGGGGAGGAATTTACGTGGATATCCAACGAGCATTGTATGCTGCTGGTAGGATACGATGCGGAAAAATATTACTTCAACGATCCATATGAAAATAATGGCGTCATCGGTTATGAAAAAAAGGTGGTGGAGGATCGGTACCGCTGGCAGCATATGCAGGCGGTGGGGGTGAGGAGGCTGCAGACAGGTAAAAACCCCTCTAAATCGCCAAAATTCAACAGTATCACGCCAGCGTTGAGGAATAAAAACTTTTCGCAATAAAATAACCAGAATCTAAGCAGGAGTACCTCTTGTGCGGTAAAATATAAGTAACAAATTTTTCGCACAGGAGGTTTTTACGAATGACAAAGAAAGAAAAACGTGAACGAAAGAAACAGGACCGTGGAATAGTTGATTTTATGATGGTTGCAAATCATTTCTTTCATTATTTACAACAATGGATCTCGGAAATGAATGATCCAAGAGATTCAAGTTACATCACGTATTCGCAGACTGATCTTGGGTATATGGCGATTCTCAAAAATATCTGCGGACAGCATACAATGAGAGAAATGG
>NZ_FQZY01000076.1 GCF_900142165.1 Hespellia stercorisuis DSM 15480 | reverse complement strand
TTTTGCATAAAAAAGGAGCTGCGCACTAATTACTTAGTGCGACAGCCCCAAGAACCCATAAGACGCTTAGGCATCCGGCCTAAACGTCGCATGGGTTCGATGCCCGAAGCATCGCTGCTGTTTTCCATTAGGAAATGCAGGTAAACGGACAGCCGCCGACAGCCGTTCTGCCCGCACTTTTGACCGTCCCCTTAGCACATATCCTGTATAAAATATTACAGACACTCCTTCATAACTTCATACGCGCCCCTGGTCTCGATATCAGTCAGATACTTCGTGACAGCGTCCTCGAATCCGGCAATCTTAGAGAGATCTTCGCCCCAGAAAGCCTGATTTGTGCAGACAGCGTGTACCAGAGCTGATGCGTCATCTTCCTTGTGAGCATCATAAAATTCCAGAATATCACGATCATCTTTGATGGTGTACTCGTTATTTCCGCGAGTCCCCACGAGCCCCTCTTCTGTCAGTCTCTGTCCACGGTAGAATGCGATGTAGAATGCAAAGGAAGAGGTGATGCAGGCCGGAAGCGTACCGGTTTTCGCCACATAACCCTTCAGAGAAGGCATAACGCGGGCTTTCCACTTGGAGGTGGAGTTCAGCGAGATCGCGAGCAGGGCATGGTCGATGAACGGGTTCTTGAATCGTTCGGTCACGGCTGCGGCAAAACCTTCCAGCTCATCTTTGGGAAGCGTCAGAGTAGGGATGATCTCGTCATAGATGGTCTTATTCATGAATCCGTTGATAACTTCGTCGTTCATACAATCACGGACAATGTCCTGCCCTGCAAGATATGCGCCGAGCACAAAGGAAGTATGTGCGCCGTTCAGGATGCGGACCTTGCGCTGCTTATATGGCTTGTGATTGTCTGTGATCAGCACCGGAAGACCAGCCTCTTCAAATGGGAGCTCTTTCTTTAAGCTGTCCGGCCCTTCGATTACCCAGAAACCAAAGATCTCTCCGGTATCAAGGATGTTGTCCTGATATCCCAATTCCCTGCAGATGTCCTCTGCTTCGTTGCGTGGATATCCAGTTACGATCCGGTCTACCAGCGTAGAGCAGAAAATGTTTTCATTCTGGATCCATGCGATGAAATCGCCCCCTAATTCCCACTGCTGTGCATATTGAAGCACACATTTCTCCAGTTCTTTCCCGTTGTTGTCGATTAATTCGCAGGAGAGAATTACAAATCCTTTTCCGGTTTCATTTCCAAAGTTCTGAAAACGTTCATACAGGAACTGGGTCAGCTTGCCGGGATAGCTGTTTGCCGGTTTGTCTGCAAACTGGCAGGCTGGATCGTAAGCGATACCTGCTTCGGTTGTGTTGCATGCGATGAAGCGCAGGTCCGGATTCTTGGCACAGTCCAGAAGTGACTGAAAATCCTGATAAGGATTCAGACATCTGCTCACACAGGAGATGACGCGTTTGGCATTCACCTTCTGTCCATTCTCAAACCCGCGGAGGAACAAAGTGTAGAGCCCCTCCTGATCGTTGATCATGTCGGCAAGCCCGGGTGCGATTGGCTGACAGAGTACTACTTTGGAATTAAAACCAGCCTTCTCGTTCATCATATCTACAAAGTAATCCACAAATGCCCGGAGAAAATTTCCCTCGCCGAACTGAAGCACACGCTCCGGTGCATGCTCCAGCAAATATCCATCATATCCCTGTTCTTTTAGTGTTTCATAGCATAATTTTTTCATTTTATATTCTCACTTTCTGAATCTGTGGGCAGGGAACGCCTACCTCATATAATTGTTCTCACAGTTGTTCGTGTAATTGTTCTCGCAGTTGTTCGTGTAATTGTTCTCGTATCTGTTCTAGCAATTGTTCTCACAACCGGTCTTGCAATTGGTCTCACGCATCCGTTTTACTACAAAGTAACGCCCTGCTTGAAAATTGCCATATCATGAAATCCCTTTTCCTCGGCCTTCACCTGTCTGCCGGAGGCAACCTCTACGACAAAATCAAACAGCTGCTCTGCAAGTGTATCCAGCGGAGTGTCCTCTGTCATCACGCCGCAGTTGAAATCAATCCAGTTGCTCTTGTGTGCACTCAGAGCCGAGTTCGAGGCAATCTTCATTGTCGGAACGGGTGAGGCAAACGGTGTCCCGCGGCCGGTGGTGAAAAGAACAATGTGCGCACCGGATGCCGCCAGTGCAGTAGAAGCGACCAGGTCATTGCCCGGGGCACTTAAGAGATTCAGCCCCTTTGTGCATACCGGTTCGCCGTATGCGAGTACGCCGTTCACTGCAGCACTGCCGGACTTCTGCGTACATCCCAGAGATTTGTCCTCCAAAGTGGAAATACCGCCCTTTTTGTTGCCGGGGGAAGGGTTCTCGTAGATGGCCTGGTTATGACTTGTGAAATAATTCTTGAAATCGTTGATCAGATCAACAGTCTTGTCGAACAAGGCTTCATCCGCGCAGCGGTTCATCAGGATGGTCTCGGCACCGAACATCTCCGGCACCTCGGTCAGGATGGTGGTTCCGCCTTTGGAAATCAGCAGGTCGGAAAATGCACCGACGGTCGGATTGGCGGTGATACCGGATAAGCCATCGGAGCCGCCGCATTTCATACCGATGATCAGTTCGCTGCAGCTGACAGGCTCGCGCTGGAAGGAACCGACGTATTCAGCCAGCTCTTTGATGAGATCCAGCGCATCGGCAATTTCGTCTTCCGATTCCTGGGCTACCAGAAATTTCACACGCTTTTCATCGTAATCACCGATGAATTTCTTCAGCTCATCAATGTTGCTGTTCTCACAGCCAAGTCCGAGAACCAGAACTCCGCCGGCATTGGGATGGTTTACAAGATCGGCGAGGATCCGGCGGGTGTTGTCCTGGTCGTCGCCCATCTGGGAACAACCATATGGATGTGGGAAGGCGAGAATCTCCTCGACGGTTCCCTTTTTGAATTTCTGTGCCTGCCGTTCGATTGCGGTTGCTACATTATTTACACACCCTACGGTAGGGATAATCCAGATTTCGTTGCGGACACCGACTTTGCCGTTTTCTCTCCGGTAGCCCTGAAAAAAGCGTTCCCCGGTCGGAGTGAGCGTGGTGTCTTCTTTCTTATAAGTGTAGGTCAGAAGATCGCCCAGACCTGTTTTGATATTATGTACATGAATCCATGTGCCGGGAGTAATGTCTTCCTTTGCAATTCCGATCGGATTCCCGTATTTTATAATCCTGCATCCCTTTGTAATGGATGTAAGTGCGAATTTGTGTCCCTGCGGAATGTCCTCAAGCAGTGTGATCACAGTACCGTCCACGTCAACAGCACGGCCGGACGAGAGTGGTGTGAGGGCCACCGCAACGTTATCGCCTGAATGTATTTTTATAAAGTCCTGCATTGGTATTCCTTTCTTTATAAAAAGATCGTTACATGATTTACTGGTTACTCATACATAGAGAATGTAAGTGCTTACATTCAAGATACATCAATTGTAGATTGACGTCAAGAAAATCAAAAAGAATAATATGGATTCAGCGAAATGCACAAGAGATAGAACAGAAAATTTGGTAAATTATTTTTGAAAAACTACTTGATTATTTTGCGGGATATAGTACAATGTAATGAATATGTAAGTGCTTACATATTGAACGGTCAACAGGGATTTCAGGAAAAGCAGCGAAGCAGCTGGAGGTTCACGAGTAAGCGGCAAAGTGGATCGCGAGTGTCCGATTTAGATGTAATTTCAGATAGAAAAGCAATCAGGAGGAAAAATCAGATGAAAAAATTTATGGGAAAAGACTTTTTGTTAACTACAGAGACTGCACAGAAACTGTATCATGATTATGCGGAGAAGATGCCGATTTTAGATTATCATTGCCATATTAATCCGCAGGAGATATATGAGGATAGAAAATTTGAGAATATTACTCAGGTATGGCTTGGGGGCGACCATTATAAATGGCGTCAGATGCGTTCCAACGGAATTGATGAAAGATATATTACCGGAGATGCGACCGACAGAGAGAAGTTTCAGAAATGGGCGGAGACTCTGGAAAAGGCAATTGGGAATCCATTGTACCATTGGAGCCATCTGGAGTTAAAACGATATTTTGGATACGATGGATATCTGAACGGGGATACGGCAGAAGAGGTGTGGAATATCTGCAATGCGAAGCTGCAGGAAGACTCCATGTCCGTCCGCAATATCATCAGACAGTCCAATGTGACATTGATCTGCACTACGGATGATCCGGCAGATTCTCTGGAGTGGCACAAAAAGCTTGCAGCGGATGACAGTTTTGACGTGCAGGTACTTCCGGCATGGCGTCCGGACAAGGCGATGAACCTGGAAAAATCGGACTATACAGAATATCTGCAGACTCTCAGCGATGTGAGTGGTGTGAAAACTGACAGCTTTGCGTCCCTGTTAGAAGCACTGCGGGTGAGAATGGATTTTTTTGCATCCTGTGGCTGCAGTGTATCCGATCACGCACTGGAATATGTGATGTATGCGCCTGCTTCAGCGGAAGAGGTGGAGACTATTTTTGCGAAACGCGTGGCAGGCGGATCAATTTCCCGTGAAGAGGAGCTGAAATTCAAGACTGCTTTTATGATTGCAGTCGGAAAAGAATACCACAAAAGAAACTGGGTAATGCAGTTACATTACGGATGTAAGAGAGACAACAACTCCTTCCGTTATGGTCAGCTGGGACCGGACACAGGTTATGACTGCATCAACAATTATGCACCGTCCTCAGAGATGGCAGATTTTCTGAATGCGATGATCACGAATGATGAGCTCCCGAAGACGATCCTGTATTCACTGAATCCGAATGACAATGCCTCTATTGGCACGATTCTCGGTTGTTTTCAGGATCCTTCGGCGATCGGCAAGATTCAGCAGGGAAGTGCATGGTGGTTTAACGATCACAAGACAGGTATGACAGAGCAGATGATTTCGCTGGCGAACCTGGGACTGCTTGGAAACTTTATCGGAATGCTGACGGATTCCAGGAGCTTTCTGTCTTACACACGCCACGAGTATTTTAGAAGAATCATGTGTGAACTGATCGGCGGATGGGTTGAAAACGGAGAGTACCCGGCGGATTACAAGGCACTCAGTGAGATTGTGAGAGGCATTTCCTATAACAATGCAGTCCGTTACTTTGGATTTGGTCTTGAGACAAAATAAACAGTAAATGTCTGAAAGTGTGCAGGAAGAATCTGGCTGCGCCAATGCTAGTACAGCGTCTTCGAAATAACTAGACCGAAGTACTTGCCTATTTTCCCGATTGCACCAGTCAAAAAGCCTCAGCGTAGCCCACTACGCCTGCGTTTTTTGGCTGTCACTCTCGAAAATCTATCCTGCGCTTTCTGTGCAGTTATTTAGTTTACGATGTACTAGTGAGTAAAAAAAGGAGAGATACGATGAAAGATACAAGTTGTGCATATTGCATGGAGGGCGACCTTGTCGCAAAATTTGGAATTAAAATCTGTGACATGAAAGTCTCAAAGTTATATTTGTTCAAAGAACAGAGTCATCCGGGGCGTGTGATCGTTGCGTATAAAGACCATGTGAGTGAAATCACGGAGCTGTCAGAGGAAGAGCGAAATACATTTTTGGCAGATGTGAATACTGCAGCAAATGCGATTCACAAAGCGTTTGCACCGCAGAAACTCAATTATGGTGCTTATGGAGATACGGGACATCATCTTCATTTTCACCTGGTACCGAAATATACGGATGCGTTCGAATGGGGTGGAACGTTCGCCATGAATCCGGACAAAAAATACTTGTCGGACGAGGAATATAATAGTATGATTGAAAAGATAAAAGCTGCGCTGTAATAGCAGGGCGGATCCGGAATATTTGTGTTACGACAGATGATAAAAGAGGTGGGACGACATGAACATATATGATGTGGCAAAATTAGCGGGTGTGTCGATCGCGACGGTCTCGCGGGTAGTGAACGACAGCCCACGGGTCAGTGAGAAGACAAAGCGGAGGGTTCTTGCAATCATAGAAGAATCGGATTATACACCGAATGTGTTTGCCAGAGGACTGGGACTGGATTCCATGAAGACAATCGGAATTATGTGCCCGGATATCTCGGACGAATATATGGCTCATGCCGTGTCTCATCTGGAACATCGGCTGCGCGCGTACGAGTATGACTGCATTCTGTACTGTAGCGGGTATGAGCAGAAGAACAAGGAAAAGTCTGTCAATCTCCTGTTGGCGAAGCGAATCGACGCATTGGTTCTGGTCGGTTCAATCTACGCGGGGGACGGGGACGATGAGAGCGAGACAGAATATATAAGAAATGCAGCGAAGCAAATTCCGGTGTTCATGATTAACGGAAAAATTCCGGGAGATAATATTTACTGCGGGTATTGCGATGATAAGCAGGTAACGTATGAGGTGACGACAGAATTGATTCGAACGGGACGAAAAAGGATTCTGTTTTTGAGTGATTCGTATTCTTACAGCGCAAACCAGAAGCTGGAAGGGTATGAGGAGGCACTCCGTGATGCCGCATATCCGGTGCTTGGAGACCTGAAGCTCTATACCAAAAACGACATTCATTATGTGAGGGATATGCTGCTGGCCAGAAAGGATCTGGACTTTGACAGTGTTGTTGCTACGGATGACGGTCTTGCCGTCGGTGCGCTGAAGTATGCGGCTGCCCGAAAAATAACCGTTCCGCAGGATATGTGTGTTGTGGGATATAATGATTCTGCGCTGTCCGTCAGCTGTGAGCCGGAGCTCACAAGCGTGGACAACCAGGTAGAGAAAATATGTAACAATATTGTAGATGATATGATTAAGATTCTTCAGGGAAGTGAGGATTTTGAAAAAGAACACTCCGTTCCTGGAAAAATAATCAAGCGCTGTACAACAGATTTTTAGTTCCATTCAGCTTCTAATTTAGATTTTGTATCCAATACGCTTTTAGCAAGCTCCGTGATACGCTCGTCGGTCATACGACCGGCCGGCGCGGAGATGCTGAAGGCGTATTTTGGTTTGCCCTTATAATCCCTGATGCATGCGGCGATACAGCGGACACCGAGTTCGTTCTCTTCGTCATCCAGCGCGTAGCCTCTGGTGCGGCACTCCTCCAATTTGAGAAGAAACTGGGCGTAATCTGTGATGGTATCGGGCGTGAGCTGCTTGATGGTACTCTCGTTCCAGATCCTCTGTACATCAGATTCACCCATGGATGCAAGAAGTGCTTTGCCGACACCGGAACAGTACAGCGGGATACTCTTTCCGACCTTGGATACCAGGCGGACAGAATTGTTGTAGGATTCCACTTTGTCGATATAGATGGCATTTATACCGTCGATCTGGACGAGATGGACAGTCTCACCGGTCTGTTTTACCAGATCCTTCAGGTGTGGGCGGGCGATGTCCACAATGTCGAGTTGGGACAGCATCTGGTTGGCGATTTCCCAGATCTTGAAAGAAAGGCTGTACTTCGTGGTTGCGGCATCCTGCTTGACA
Source organism: Hespellia stercorisuis DSM 15480 (assembly GCF_900142165.1). Classification (GTDB taxonomy): domain Bacteria; phylum Bacillota; class Clostridia; order Lachnospirales; family Lachnospiraceae; genus Hespellia; species Hespellia stercorisuis. The sequence continues at coordinate 10,848 of NZ_FQZY01000076.1, read as the reverse complement.
TAACCCATGTAGATCAGAGAATTTAGAATGCGGTGGACAGTGCTCTTATTTAAGGAAAGGGAGTTGCTCAGGTCCATGAGTCCCATGGGACCGCCAAACGATAATTCTTCGATGACCGCAAAAATTCGGTCGGCGACCTGAATCGGATTCTTGTCGGTGACATCACTGGTATTAGTTAAATTTGCCATAAAACTGACCTCCTGATTGGTACTTCTGCATAGAAGTAAACTTTGTGTGGAAAAATATGTTGACAATCAAAATCATTTGGGTATAATAAAAACATAAGGTTCGTATTGTGAAACACAGTTCCACATTATGAAACTAATGGAAATCAATATCCCTTATAAAACAAAATCAATACTATTTCAAAATGAAAACAAAGTCAATACCATTTCAAAGAAAAGGAGAACAATATGAACGATGTATTAAAGAAATTTGGCGAGATTGGAATTATCCCAGTTGTAGTTCTGAATGATGCGAAAGATGCAGAGCCCCTCGGAAAGGCACTGATCGATGGCGGACTTCCGTGTGCGGAGGTTACATTCCGTACAGAGGCTGCGGAGGAATCTATCCGTATCATGGCTGAGAAATTCCCGGAACTGTTGGTGGGAGCCGGAACGGTGCTCACTACAGAGCAGGTTGACCGCGCAGTGAATGCGGGTGCCAAATTCATCGTCAGCCCGGGCCTCAACCTGAAGATTGTTCAGTATTGTTTGGATAAAGACATTCCGGTCTGCCCGGGTGTTGTGACACCGGGAGAGATCGAGAAAGCACTGGAGCTTGGACTTGACGTTGTGAAGTTCTTCCCGGCAGAGCCTTCAGGCGGTCTCAACATGATCAAAGCGATGGGAGCTGCTTATACAAAATTAAAATTCATGCCTACAGGCGGAATCAACGCGGTAAATGTAGTTGATTATCTGAAGTGCGATAAGATTCTTGCATGCGGTGGGAGCTGGATGGTAAAGGGTGACATGATCGCAGCGGGAGATTTTGACAAGATCAAAGAGATGTGTCTGCAAGCGGCAGAGATCGTGAAAAGCACAAGAGCATAAAAGCACAAGAGCATAAAAGCACAAGAGCATAAAAGCACAAGAGCATAAAAGCACAAGAGCATAAAAGCACAAGAGCATAAAGCTACAAGAGCATAATAACAGCTGATATAAGCTGGAGGTGAGAGAACTCTCACAAAAACCCATAAAAGGGTCAACAAAAAGGAACAACAAAAAAGCCAGCAAAAGGGTCAGCAAAAAAGACCAATAAAAAAGGCCGGCAAAAAGGCTGACAAAAAAAGATAATGAGCACAGAACGAAGTGGATTGTCAATATCCATGAAGATTTCCCTCCCATAGAAACAGGTTATTATCAATCCGTTTCGCTCTGTGCTCATGATACCTGCTACGGGGGCGGTTCTGGATTCAGGGCGGCTGCAGAACATTTGATGAAAATTAAGAGAATTAAAAGGAGAATAAAAATGGCTAAAAAAGTAATTACATTTGGAGAAATCATGTTAAGACTTGCACCGGAAGGATATTACAGATTCGTACAGGCTGAGACATTTGGCGCAACCTACGGCGGTGGAGAGGCAAACGTGGCAGTATCACTCGCGAACTATGGCTTCGATGCAAAATTTGTTACAAAGCTTCCGGCACACGAGATTGGGCAGGCGGCAGTTAACTCACTGAGAAAATACGGTGTTGACACTTCTTATATCGCTCGCGGCGGAGACAGAGTCGGAATCTATTTCCTTGAAAAAGGTGCTTCTCAAAGACCTTCCAAGGTAATCTATGACAGAGCCGGATCTTCTATTTATACAGCTTCTTCCTCAGACTTCGACTGGAAAGAAATCTTTGACGGAGCAGAGTGGTTCCACTTTACAGGCATCACACCTGCACTGAATGACGATGTTGCAGCAATCTGCCTGGAGGCATGTAAGGCAGCAAAAGAAGCAGGCGTTATGGTTTCCTGTGACTTAAACTACAGAAACAAATTATGGTCAAAAGAAAAAGCCGGCCAGGTAATGGGCGAGCTGTGCAAGTATGTTGATGTCTGTATCGCAAACGAAGAGGATGCATCTGATGTATTCGGAATCAAGGCAGCTGATACAGATGTTACAACAGGAACTGTTAACCATGAGGGTTACAAGGACGTTGCAAAACAGCTTGCAGACAGATTTGGATTCAAGAAGGTTGCCATCACACTGAGAGAATCACTTTCTGCAAATGACAACAACTGGTCAGCCATGCTCTACGATGGTTCTGACTATTTCTTCAGTAAAAAATATAAAATGCATATCGTTGACCGTGTAGGCGGCGGCGACAGCTTTGGCGGTGGATTGATCTGCGCTTCACTGAACGGATACGATTCACAGGCAACAATCGAATTTGCAGTGGCTGCTTCCTGCCTGAAGCACTCTGTGGAAGGAGATTTCAACATGGTATCAATGGATGAGGTCGCTAAACTCGCCGGTGGTGATGCTTCAGGACGTGTCCAGAGATAATATATAACCCCCCTTACTGCCATTAGGGAAATGAAAAGATAAGAGCGCTGTGTAATTGGATACAGGCGCTCTTGTTGCATCATCCCATCGGCAGTGCAGCGGATTCTGCATGTCCGCTTTATCAGGGAAAAGGAATACAGCAGGCCGAAAGTGTCTGCGAGCAGGGAAATATAACGTGGTGGACAAAAAGTGTCTGCCGACAGGGAAATATAACGCGGCGGGCGAAATGCGCCTGCGTTTGGATCAGAAACCCCGGAGGATCGGTTTTGGTAAAGGAGAAAAGTATGGAGATGAAAGAATTTGATTTGTTGGCATTAGGCGAGATTTTGCTGCGTCTGTCCCCACCAAACAATGAGCGAATCGTGCGTGGCGACACATTTGAAAAACAGGTGGGTGGAGCAGAATTGAATGTGGTATCCGGTGTTTCGCTGCTGGGACTGCGAACGGGAATCATCTCCAAGATCCCGGCCAATAATATTGGGATTTTTGCGAAAAACAAAGTGAGGTTCGGCGGTGTCAGCGATGATTATCTCGCGTATGACAGCGAGAAGGATGCAAGACTGGGCATATATTATTATGAGAACGGAGCGTTCCCGAGAAAGCCCGGAGTGGTATATGACCGGATGCATACGTCTGTGAACAAAATTTCTGTGGAAGATTTCCCGGAGAGTCTTTTCTCGTCCACAAAATGTTTTCATACCTCCGGAATCACACTGGCGCTCAGTGAACAGTGCAGAAAGACCGGAATTGAGATGATTAAGAGGTTTAAGGAACAGGGGGCGATCATTTCCTTTGATGTAAACTTCCGCCTGAACCTGTGGTCAGGAGACGAGGCGAGAGCCTGCATCGAACAGATCCTTCCCTATGTGGACATCTTTTTCTGTTCGGAAGATACAGCTCGTCTGACCTTCGATAAAGAAGGGGATGTCAAGGATATCATGAAGAGCTTCACGCAGGATTATCCAATCTCCATTGTGGCGTCGACACAGAGAACTGTACATAGCCCGAAGGTGCACAGTTTTACATCTGTGATTTATGAAAAAGAAACGGATACATTTTATGAAGAACCTTCCTATAAAAATATAGAAGTGGTGGACCGGATCGGGAGCGGCGACGCATATGTGTCCGGTGCACTTTATGGACTGCTCTCGGAGAATGGCAGCTGCGGGAAAGCGATCCGCTATGGCAACGCCAGCAGTGCGGTGAAAAATACAATCCCGGGGGATATGCCGTCTTTGAACCTGAATGAGATCAATGCGATCATATGTGATCACAATAATACAGGATATCAGAGCGAGATGAACCGCTAGAGGCAGAGTGTGCTTAAGGACGGTCGAGTTCCGCAAGCAGCTCGGTAATGGTCTTGTCTAAATGCTCGTGCATTAATGCACGGGCTTTTTTGGCGTCCCCGGATCGGATGAGACTTAAGAGCTGAGTGTGATAGTAGATGCCGTTGTATGTCCCGATTGTCTTCCCGAGCTGTTGAAAGGAAGAGGGGTTTTTGAGGAAAATATCAGACAGTGTGGACAGAGCATAAGGATTCCCTGTAGCCCGGGCAATTTCGATATGAAAAAGTGCATCGTAGCGAACCATCTGTTCGGAATTATCTTTGTTAGCAACCATATTCCCGAGACAGTCTGTCAGGCTGTCAATAAATTGTGGCGTGCTCCGCTGGGTGGCGTAGTAACACAATTCCGGTTCCAGCATCTTGCGGAACTCCAACAGCGGAACCGTGAATGCGATAAAAGCATTGGTGCCGCCTCCGAGACCGAATACAGACAAGTCATCGGAACGCACAAAAGTACCTTTTCCGTGGATGCTTTCTAAAACCCCAAGCGAAGTAAACTGCTCCAGAGCATTTCGCACGCTGGAACGGCCGACGTGCAGCTGCGAGCATATCTCGTGCTCAGATGGAATCTGTGAACCGACAGGCCATGTGCCTGATTGAATCCCTTTCTTAAGAAATTGAAGTACCTGGTTCATAGAATTGATTTTTTCTGGCATGAATATTTTCCCTTTCTGAGTCCCTCGGAATCACCAATGACATCTTTGGAGGAAAGGCACTCAATTGTTTTACTAGAATCGTTAAGTCGTGAATTGATAATTGGTGTAAATCTGTATTATTAAGTATACAAAATATTTTGAAAAAGACAAGCAACGAAATGAATTATTTTTGGATTTGTCGGACAAGTTGTATTGTCATTTTTAACATGTTTCATTTCTAAAACAAGTATTAATTGACGAAAATGTTAAAAATACCGAAAAATGATTGACTTAATTGTTTAAAATTGCCATAATAAGCACATAGACATGTCGGACAAGTGGTAACAAAGAAGTGGTCACTTATTTGAAAAAAACAATAAGTCAGAGAGATCAGGTAAAGAGAAAATGCATAAATTGCATGAAAAAGTGCCTGACTTCATCAATGATGAAAGCTGATGGGGTAAAAGGTTCAACAAGTAAATGAAAGCAGTAATAGGAGGAGAAAAATGAAAAAGAAAGTTATTGCAGCATTGATGTGTGCAGTACTGGTTCTGGGAATGACAGCCTGTGGAAGTTCTTCTGGTTCTTCAGAGGGATCCAGTGCAAAGAAAGAATCTAGTGGAGATGGTTACAAGATTGGTTTTACAGACAATTATAATGGCAATAGTTATCATCAGTCAATGGAGAAGCACATGCAGAAAGTTACAGATGAGCTGAAAAAGTCCGGTGACATCAGCGAGCTTACGATTGCTGAGGCGAATCAGGACGCGGCAACACAGATCTCACAGATCGAAGACTTCGTGATGCAGGGATATGATCTGATTGTACTAGATCCATGTTCTACCAGTTCATTGAACAGTGCGGTGCAGGAAGCCTGTGATGCAGGGATCCCAGTGCTGGTCATCAATGACGGACCAATCGATTATGAGAATGACCTTGTATATCAGTTGAGTTTCGATTTTACAGAGTTGGCATATACATTGACAAAGGAAGTATGTGATCAGATTGGCGGAAATGGAAACATTATTGAACTGCGAGGTACAGCAGGAACAACATGCGATACACAGATGCACGATGGTGTTTTGAAAGCATTAAAAGAATATCCAGATGTGAAGATTGTATCTGAGATCTACACAGACTGGACAGGATCAAAAGCGCAGAGCGAACTGAACAGCGTTCTTCCTACATTAGACAAGGTTGACGGGCTGGTCACACAGGGCGGAGACGCATATGCAGCCGTTCAGGCGTTTAAATCAGCGGGGTATACGGAATTGCCGGCCATCGCAGGTGACAACAGAGGATCCTTCTTGAGTTGGTGGGCGAAAGATGCACCGGAGGGATATAAGACGATTTCAGGAGCAAGCAATCCCTGGTGTGCTGGTATGGCAATGTACATTGCAGTTGATATCCTGAATGGAGAAGATGTTGCAAATAACATGGACTGTCCGTTTGGTTATGTAAAGGCAGATGACGTTGCTGAGTATGCTGACATGGGAGAGGACGAAGTGGCAAGTATTTCGTACGATTGGGATACAATCAAATCTGACATTGAACCAGGAAAATAAAACGAGCAGAGTAAATTGCTCCTTGGGGGGATGTGAAGAAGCAGCTCTCGGGCTGCTTCTTTTTGTGAAAGGAAGAGTACAGGATGAATGGAATAAAAATAATGGAAGATTTTCTGCAGAGTACAAGAGCGATTGACCTGACGCTGACTTTGGAGGAGGGGATGCCGAAGTGGCCAACACAGCCTCCGTTTTCCGCGGTAACGTATGAGGCATTGGAATGGGGGTTTGATTCCTACCACCGGGGAATCAGCATGTGTGAGCATACGGGAACCCACATCGACGCAGCCTGCCATTTTGTGGCCGGAACGGACAGCATTGAGAAGCTGCCGCTGACCCAGATCATGGGGCGCGGCGTGAAGATTGATGCAGTCGGAACGGGGCCGAGGGCGTCTCTGGGGCTTGACAAAGTGCTGGAGTTTGAAAAGCAGTATGGAGAAATCAAAGAGGGCGATATCGTATTTTTTCATTTTGGATGGGATTACAAGTATGCACTGAAGCCGGACGGACAGGAGTTCTTAAAGGACTGGCCGGGAATTGCACCGGAGGTCGGCGAGTATCTGCGGGGCAAAAAGGTGAAGGCGGTGGGCTGCGATGCACTTGCACTGGATGCGGATGGAACAGATTTTCAAAATCATGTAATTCTGCTTGGAAATAAGATCAATATCATAGAAAATGTGGCAAACCTCAGTAAACTGCCACCATTCTTCAGCTGTGTGGGACTTCCCCTGAAGGTTAAGAATGGATCGGGAGCACCATTGCGCTTGGTTGCATTTGTAGATAAAAAATAGGTATCACATGTAAAAGAAAGGACGGGCAGGAGTTGGAACATAAGGAAAATCAACAATCTTATCTGCAATTAAAATCCATCGACAAATTCTTCGGAATCACGAAGGCACTGCAGGGTGTCAATCTGGATATCTATGGCGGAGAAGTCATCGGTCTGATCGGACCCAACGGTGCAGGCAAGTCAACATTAATGAAAATCCTGACGGGTGTACTGCAGCCGACAAATGGCGTGCTGGCAATTGAGGGGAAGGACGCGGAGCATTACAATGCACGTACTGCGAAGGAGATCGGAATTGCCTGTGCTTATCAGGATCTGTCTCTGTGTACAAATCTCAGTGTATATGAGAACTTTGCACTGCTCAACGTAAGCCACGGTCTGGTGGAAAAGCCGGGCTGGAGAAAAGCGGCAAAGAAGCATGCGACAGAATTGCTGGAGCAGTATTTTCCGGGGAGTGGAATCGATGTCAGCAGGACGGTCGACAAGCTGAGTCTGGCAGACCAGCAGATCGTGGAGATCTGTAAGACACTGATGACCGATAACCTGAAGATCCTGATTTTGGACGAGCCTACCAGTGCCTTGTCATCGGACAAAGCACATCAGCTTCATGAGGTCGTTGCAAAGCTGAGTAAAAAGGGTGTGGCGGTCATCTATATCTCCCATAAGCTGGATGAGATCGGAATCGTCGCAGACCGGATCGCGGTGCTGAGAAACGGTCAGAATCACGGAGAGATAAGTGCATCTGCGGTAGATCAGGATGGCCTGGTAGAAATGATGGGCGGCGGCAAGAAAAAACAGGCTGCAAGACAGGAGAGCGGCAAAGCGTCAGAGGAGATCATGGTCGAGACCAAGAACCTGACCTCCAAGGAGTTGGATTGTGTTGATCTGGTGGTAAAAAAAGGCGAGATTCTTGGTATCTCAGGTCTGGCCGGCTCCGGTCAGCAGGAACTGCTGCAGGCAATCTACAGTGCCCGGAAACATATCGGTGTCATGGGCCGGAATGGCGTGCGGGTCAACAGCACAATCTCGTATGTGTCAGGTGACCGTACAAAAGAGGGTGTGTTCCCGCTGTGGGATATCAGAAACAATATTCTGGCGGCGAATTTTGACCGTGTCAGGGGCAAAGTGCTGCTGGACAGAAAGAAATGTGACGAGTCGGCCAACTACTGGTATGACAAACTGAAATTTCGTGCCGAGGGAATCGGCAGCAATATCATGTCACTGTCCGGTGGTAATCAGCAGAAAGCACTGATTGCAAGAGGAATCGCATCAGAGGCGGATATCATCATCCTGAATGACCCGACAGCCGGAGTAGATATCGGAACAAAGCAGGATATCTATGCACTGCTGGAGGAAGTGAAGCAGATGGGAAAATCCGTCATCCTGTATTCTACGGAGGATGCAGAAATCGAGATCTGTGATCGTGCATACATCATGCATGAGGGCGCAATTACAGCGGAGCTCACCGGGGCGGACATCACCGTGTCCAACATTGTGACAGCATCCTTTAAGAAAGTAGAGAAGAAAAAGGCGGAGGACAAAAAGAAGAGCATCATCAGCCAGATGGTTTCTTCGCGTCTCATGCTTCCGATTCTTACCCTGCTCGTAATCTTTATCGCAAATGCAGTCAATAACCCAAACATGCTCTCCTACGTAGGACTTCGTATGAAAATCAGTTCCACCCTGCCGCTGATCTTTGCAGCACTGGGCCAGATGTTTATCATCCTGTCCGGAGACTGTGATATGGGAAACGGATATTCCATCGGACTGGTCAATGTCCTGGTAGGTATCCTGCTGACAGGAAATCCGCTCGTCGGACTTGGTGGACTTGTGATTTTTATTGCAGCATACATGGGCATGGCGGCACTGATTCATCTGCGCAACATTCCGGCGATCGTTGTGACGTTGGGCGCACAGTTTGTGTGGTACGGCATTGCGCTGATCCTATGTCCGACGCCGGGGGGCAGTTGTCCGCAGTGGCTGTCTGACTTCCTGAGAATCCGGACACCAGTCATTCCGTTTCCGATTATCCTTGCAGCTGTGGCGGGAACTGCATGCTGGTATTTGTTGGCGAGAAGCCGTTATGGAATGGTCATGAGAGGAATCGGAAACAATCCGACCTCTGTGGAGCGTTCCGGATGGAGTTACCTTCGGGCCAAAGCAGCCAACTATGGTATGGCGGGTCTCATGATCGTATTTGCCGGTATGGCATATACATCAACCTGTAATGGCGCGGATGCAAACAGCTCGGTAAACTTCTGTATGATGTCTATCGCGACCGTGATCTTAGGCGGATGTGAGATGGCAGGCGGAGTTGGAGAGCCGATTGGAGTCGTTGTGGCGGCAATCGCCATGAACCTGATCAACTCCCTGCTGACTGCAATGAAGGTAGATTCCAATTATCAGACGGCCATCATCGGTCTGATCCTGATTGCGGTGTTGGCTTTCAAATTCCTGATTCATAGAAAGGGGACTGCAAAGAATGAATAAGATAAAGGAAATCACGCAGAAAAATGCGTTTATCTGGCCGATTCTTGGCTGCATCGTGCTCTATATTGCAATCACGATCGTTACAGGCAGTTTCAGTCTGGCAGTCATTTCATCCTGTGCGAAGCTCTGTGTATTCGCCATGCTTCTGGCATTGGGGCAGATGATTGTGGTAACCAGTGGTGACGGAGCAATCGATCTGTCCCAGAAATATATCCTGACACTGACCGCTTACGTTTCCTGTACAGTGATGGAGAAAAACATCGTGCTCGGCCTGATCGCGGCAATCGCAGTCGGTGTCGTGTGCGGACTGATCAGTTCCGTGATCAATGTGTACCTGAGAGTACCGGCTATGATCACGACTCTGGCAACCGGATATCTGTTTTACACGGTCATTCTGCTGGTATCCTCCAGGGGCTCCAGTATTCCGGCAGGGGGATTTGTCAAGTTCGTCAATGCCAGCGTGCTGGGAATCAATATGATGACGCTGCTCTGCATTCTTGTGGCAGTGCTGCTCTGGTTTGTGCTTTACAGGACCAAGTATGGACACCAGCTTCATGCCGTTGGACAGAAGAGAGAGGCGGCGAGACTTGTCGGTATCAATGTGAATAAAATCGTTATTGTAGCCTTTGTAATTGATGGTATACTTTGCGGACTGGCTGGAGCACTCTGCGGTGCATACTGTGGCGGTGCAAATCAGGATCTTGGCACGACGTATTTTCTCCCCTCAATAGCGGCAGCTTTTGTGGGTGGAACGAACGCGGCAGGCGGAAAGTCGAGTGTAGTCGGCGTCAGCATCGGAGCACTGATGATGACATTTATGTCCACATTCCTGAATGCTGCGAAACTGGATATCGGTGTACAGCGTCTGATTCAGGGAGTATTTCTTGTATTCCTGCTGGTGGTAGCCGTATCAGATGCAGGAAAGAAGAAATAGAGATAAGCTGTGGAACAGGATGCATCAGAATGTTTGTAAAATAAAAAAGTTTGCAAGTAATTTCGAAGTTGAATAATTGAAACAACTTGTCGGACATGTTATAATTCCTTATAAGATAGGTTTGTGGATAACGATAAATCAGGGATACCGGTGAAGACGGTTCTACCCGGATTGTTTGAAAATATGGAAAGGGCTTATATGACGGTCAGACAGGGAATTACGCAAAAAGTAGTAGAGTATTTTATTAAAGAAATTGGTAACTGTTCAGAACTCCATTAGTTAAAGATGATATCGGAATTCCCTAAAAGGGCTTCTCTGATTGCTGTAAAAGCATTTATTCCATGCTTATGAGCAGTCCCAATATAGCTCATGATTGTAAGATATTCCTGTGCGCCTTCCTCACTGCGAAAACATCCTGAGACCTTGGTTTTAACCTTAATCATGCGCAAATCACGTTCCGCAAGGTTATTATCAAACGGAACACAGAGATTCTTTATAAATAAGCAGACTGATGCCTTGTAATTCACAAGTCTGTCAATTAGATTTAGTACCTTGGTCTTTTTCTTTCGACCACGCTTTTTGGTTGTGACTTCTGG
>NZ_FQZY01000145.1 GCF_900142165.1 Hespellia stercorisuis DSM 15480 | reverse complement strand
AATGATCTCTCGGAATCTTGAGTGATCATGCCAGCGAAACTCTGGTATAGTACTTTGAAAAGTAAATATTATCCATGAACGTAAAAATGGGTACAGGAAATAGACATAACTGTCGCTATGTTTGAAAAAATGAGATATAATAATCTTAGGATTATGCTGCTTGTAGAATCAACTTTTTGAGGGTGGATTCAAAAGGCATATCCCATGCATCCAGATGCTGTAACATCAGGATGTGATAGAGGCGGCAGTACCACATCTTAGATGAACGGTGTCTGCCGTCTTCTAATTTGAAGTCTAATTTCTCACGCTTGTTAGAGCGTTCAGCAGAAGTTCTTGCATTGTATTCAAGTTTCCATTCCTTACTACTTCTTGGTGGATTGTTAAACAATCTTGGATTATCATTCATTATCAAGTGAACGGTGCGTCCGTATTTTGCATCGGAGCAGGGATTATCACAGGTGCAGTAAATGCATCCGTTTTTACGACTGATTTTAGGACATTTAAATTTACTCCTTCCCTTAGCTAATTCCACACCATCACGATGCATACGAAATCCAGCCTGGCAAATAGGAACCCCATCTTTATCAATGGTGAAATCATTTTTATAAACTGGTGGTCTGCCACCTTTGCCATTGAGATCAATGAACGGAGTTATGTTTGCCCGTTTGCAATACCTGTAATAAGGCATCGCATCGTGTGCGGAATCGAGGAGCAGTTTGATTACATTGTAATGAGGCAAAAAACTTTTTAATCGAAAAAAGTTATGTAGGAATCCATGAGAATCATGTTTGGATGCAGGATGAAGTAATGGAAAAATAGGTAAGTCGCTTTTGGAGTCAACATTCATGTATAAGTCGTAGCCATGATACCAACAGTCTCTGGACGAGTCCCAGCCTATATCACAATCAGGTTGAGAAAAATATCTGTCACACTTACAGTCAGTGATGCCTTTAGAAGCACAGTCGCAGACACGATGCTTGCGTTCTCTGTGAGAGGTGACAACAGGAGTTCCATCTCCTGCGAGAGCAAGGTCAGTTGTATCAATGAGTCCTTTTGAAACAGAAGTTTCAAGGAATTCAGCTTTGTATAATTGAAACAAAGAACCGTAAGGTTGGTCATCAATAAGAAAGGTTGTATTTTCCAATTCGGGAAGTAATTGTTCTACAGTAACTTTCTCTACAGAATCGGCTTTTGTACCTTTTTTCTTAGGCTTTTTCACCTTGATTTTAAGCGGATGGATATGTGGTGAAAGGTGATTTTCATCGTGATCCCACAACCTGGAGAAAAAGTCATAGAAGGTACCAACACCCGGAGTATCACCAAACTCAAAACCGCTAAGAAGGGCATAAAGAGGATTGATTTTAAGCTGTGCAGCCCAGTCTGTTACAGAAGATACTTTAAAATCAATGGACAACAGGTAGGAACGCTGCATACAGGATGGAGTTCTTGGCTTTGGACCAAAGACAGAGTATTTAGGCTTCATAAATTCATCAGTAAAAGAAAGATCAAGGTTCCAAAAACGGTCGATGATATCCCATGTAGAACGTGCAATGGAATCAGGATTAGGATAGTATTTGCGTAAATTTTCAAAAATAAAGTTTTGGTAGTCAGTATGACTGCCACAGTTAACAGGTAACAAAAAATCGCCTCCAATCGAAAAATGTGTACCACCCGCAAACGAACGGTATTTATTAATCAATAGGCGCGAAGCGCCGCATTTTTCGACGAAGTTGTCAAGTATTTTGGGCAAAAAAGTGGGGGATTTTAATAAAAAAGGAATCTGAAAGCCTTGAATTTACTGGCTTAGAGATTCCGAGAGATTATGA
>NZ_FQZY01000155.1 GCF_900142165.1 Hespellia stercorisuis DSM 15480 | reverse complement strand
GAATTTTTAAGAATTCCTTCCTGTTTGTATGGATTCATGAATCATACTACAACTACTGAGATGACTGCATCCGGTCGTACTGCTTTCTGTTTTCATGGTGAACTTGATGCTAGTGAAGACGATATCATCTGCCACTGTGGCTGTAAGATGCATGTAAACAACCATCCTGGTATTACACTGAGGCATCTTCCTTTTGGTGGATATCTTAGCCAGGTGCAGTTTAATCGCAATCAATATGTATGCCCTAAATGTGGTAAAACCAGAATGCAGTTTATCTCTTTTAAGGCACCGGCTCACCGTATTACAGAAGAATTGTATCAGTATACCCGTGACCTTCTGGCAACTGGAAACTATACCAATAAAGAAGTAGCTGAGCTTACAGGTCTTGGTAAGAATACAGTCAAAGACATTGATAAACAGCGTCTTCAGGAACTTTATACAATCGATGGAACAAAGCTAATCAAACCGGAACGTAAGGCAAAGTTTCTCGGTATAGATGAATTCAAGCTTCACAATGGTTACAAGTATGCCACTCATATCATAGACATGGAAACTGGTCACGTGTTATGGATTGCCAATGGCAAGAAAAAGCAGGTAGTCTATGACTTCATCGAGCATGTAGGGCTTGAATGGATGGACAGTGTGGAAGCCATCGCATGTGATATGAATTCTGATTTTCAGGAGGCTTTTGAGGATAAGTGCCCTCATATCCAACCTGTATTTGATTACTTTCATATCGTTAAGAACTTCAATGACAAGGTTGTCAGTGAAGTTCGCAAGGATGAACAGCGTCGTCTGCTTGCTGAAGGTGATGACGAAGCAGCACGTTCTCTAAAGAAGACCCGCTACATCCTTATGTCTTCCAGAAAAACGTTAAAACGTAAGGATCAGGATGCCGCTGATGAAAGAGTTATCTCAAAAGGAAGTCCTATCTTTGGTACAGAGGATTACATCCGTAAGGGTGGTCATGAAGAAAGATATGATGAACTGCTTAGCCAGAACAAGCTGCTGTTTACACTTGATCTCATCAAAGAGAGTTTAACTCTTGCGTATTCTCGTAATGACGAAGCACGCATGTCTGAGGATATTATCTCTATCATGGATACCTGTAAATCAACTAAAAACGAGCACCTTATGTGGTTCAGAAGGTTATTGGACAATCACTTTGAGGGTATCATAGCTCATGCAACATATGACATATCAGCTGGTAAGATTGAGGGTATAAACAACAAAATCAAAACATTAAGACGACAGGCTTACGGATATCGTGATGATGAATACTTCTTCCTTAAACTGTTTGATATCAGCAGGAAGACTTATGTCAGAAATCCTTTATCCCACAAAATTTGTGATTGAGCC
>NZ_FQZY01000017.1:12520-85846 GCF_900142165.1 Hespellia stercorisuis DSM 15480 | reverse complement strand
CAATTACCGAAATAATATCGCAAAACAGGTTTTAAAAATTCTCTGTTTTGTACAAAAATTAATTAGTTCCCCAAGGGGGTTCTGAACAGTTACCATCTTTTAAAGTACATTTTAATGTATAAGGTTCATCGCTGATCCGCTCAAAAGCGATCATATAACCGGTTTCCCCGGCGAGTGCGTTGTTGACAGCAAATGCTCCGGAAGCGATTGCCTCATCCAGATCCGTTCTGGAGAGCAGACCGGAAGAGCAGCGCTGGCTGACATTGAGCTCCACAGAGCGAACCTTGACACCGAGCTTTTCTTTCACGAGATTCTCCAGATACTTGCCGGAACCGGTCAACATCTTGTGTCCGAAGTTATCTACACCGACATCACTTGCAAGCTCGCAGATAAAGGTTCCGTTACCGTCGTTGATCCCTTCCGAGATGCATACGACCAGATTCGGGGTGTCCTCCAGAGCCTGTTTTACTTTACCGATAAATTCATCTGGATCAAACGCAACCTCCGGAAGATAGATGAGTACCGGATTGTCTCCCTCAAACTTGCGGGCGAGGACACTGGAGGCAGCGAGCCATCCTGCATGGCGTCCCATGATCTCAATGATGGTGACAGATTTTTTGTTATCGTAAACACTGGCGTCTATTGAAATCTCGCGAACCGTGGATGCTACATACTTCGCAGCACTGGCGAATCCCGGAGTGTGGTCGGTCTCAACCAGATCATTGTCGATGGTCTTTGGCAGTCCAAGGATTCGAATGTCACTGCCGGTCTGGCTGGCGTAGCGTGACAGCTTGCTTACGGTATCCATGGAATCGTTTCCGCCGATGTAGAAGAAATATCCGATGTTGTACTGCTTGAATTTTTCAAACAGATGTGGAAATACGGGATCAGATAAATCCTCCGGAAGTTTATAACGGCAGGAACCGAGATAGGAACCAGGTGTGGTTTTGAGGAGTTCCAGCTCACCTGTTTCTGCCAGTGTGGACATATCCATCATCTTATCGTGCAGGAATCCCTCGATGCCATTCAACATTCCATATACATGTTCGAAATCATCCGTTTTTCTTAAAGCTTCACAGACTGTTCCGTAGAGACTTCCGTTAATGACTGCAGTTGGTCCGCCGGATTGTCCGACAATTACATTTTTCTTCATGTGATACCTCCGTTTGAATCCTGATTGAAAATTAGTTCTTAAAAGCTTGTGCCGTGTAAATCTGATATAGTTTTGGTGTACTTTTTTTTACAGAGGGCGTTGTTGAGCGTTCGCTTCATCTAAGTATAGAGGAAAATATCGTATTTTACAATCTTCGGGTTGGAAAAATCAAAAATATAAAGTATACTGTTTACTGACAGAAGAGAAAATCAGGTTGTGAAGGATAGGAGAAATTTATCTTATCGAACAAAAAGAGGTGCAGATTATGAAATACATTTCATTTGCAATTCCATGCTATAATTCTCAGGATTACATGGAACAGGCAATCAAATCAATACTAAAGGGCGGAGAGGATGTTGAAATTCTGATCGTAAATGACGGGTCTACGGACAAGACAGCTAAGATCGCCAAGAAATATGCGGAGAAATACCCGACCATTGTCCGTGCAATCAACAAGGAAAATGGCGGGCATGGGGACGCTGTGAACGTGGGGCTGAACAATGCGAGGGGGGTATACTTCAAGGTGGTCGACAGTGATGACTGGGTGGATAAGGCATCGCTGTTCAAGATTCTCGATGCGGTGAAGCGGTTTGTCGACACCGATGAGGAAGTGGACATGATTCTTGCAAATTATGTGTATGAAAAAGAGGGGGCGGCTCACAAGAGGGTTATAAATTATAACAATGTACTTCCGGTCGAGGAAGTGTTTCACTGGAGTGATATGAGGCATTTTCATGTGGGGCAGTATATTCTGATGCACTCGGTCATCTACAGGACGGAGATGCTCAAGCTCTGCCAGCTGCAGCTGCCGAAGCATACATTTTATGTAGATAACATTTATGTGTATTACCCACTCCCTTCGGTCAGGACAATTTATTATATTAATACGGATTTTTACCGTTATTACATCGGACGTGAGGATCAGTCGGTCAATGAAAAGATTATGATCAGTCGTGTGGATCAGCAGATTTTTGTGACGAAGACGATGATCAATATGTATGATCTACATGCGATACAGAATAAAAAACTGCGCAGGTATATGATCAATTATCTGGCGATTATGATGACGGTCTCCTCGATTCTGCTGATTCGTTCCAAGAAACCGGAGAATCTGAAGAAGAAGCAGGAACTCTGGGATTATCTAAAGCGCAAGGACTACAGGATCTACTGGAAGATACGGTATGGCATTCTGGGGCAGACCATGAATCTGCCGGGACGCCAGGGAAGAAA
Source organism: Hespellia stercorisuis DSM 15480 (assembly GCF_900142165.1). Taxonomy (GTDB): domain Bacteria; phylum Bacillota; class Clostridia; order Lachnospirales; family Lachnospiraceae; genus Hespellia; species Hespellia stercorisuis. The sequence goes on along the minus strand of NZ_FQZY01000017.1, from coordinate 83,463 downwards.
GGTTTCGTCCATGGCTTATGTTGTGGCCCGCAGATTGTTTGGATTTAACTAAAGCAGATATAACTTCATATGAATATTTTATCAGCCATCCGGCATACTACTGTAAGAGAAGAAAGGAGTGTGTAAGGATGGCTGTTGACTTAAAAGAAAGCAGGACAAAAGAGAATCTGATGCGTGCATTTGCAGGTGAGAGCCAGGCGCGGAATCGTTACACGATCGCTGCGGAGGAGGCAAAGAAGCAGGGGATGTATGCGCTGGCAGATATATTTACATTTACAGCGGAGCAGGAACGTGCCCATGCGGAGCGTTACTATGAACTGTTGTCACAGCTGACGGGGGAGACAATCGAGGTGGACGGCGGCTATCCGGTGGATCCCAAGGATCCGATCGGGGCAGCGCTGAAGGCGGCGGGACACAATGAGATGGCAGAATACAAGGACGTGTATCCAGCGTTCGGGGATGTGGCGAAGGAAGAGGGATTCCTGGAGGCGGCGTCAGCGTTTTACCAGATTGCGGAAATTGAGCATGTTCATGCGGAAAGATTTGAAAAACTGCGGCAGATGATGGAGGATCATACCTTTTATGAGAGGGAACAGAATGGGAGATGGATGTGCATGAACTGCGGCTATATTCATGAAGGGAGAAGAGTGCCGGAGGTCTGTCCGGTGTGCCGCCATGAAAAAGGATATTTCATTCCGTTATCGTTTGCGCCATATATGGGTATGGATGATCGTGCGGTGGAAGCTGCTTCGGACTGACAGAATCTGTTCTGATACGGCAGACAGCAAAAGCAAAGAAACCAACACAGAGAGGTCATGACAAAGAAAAATCGAAGCCGAGAAATCAAAACAGAAAAATCAGAGCAGAAAAGAAGACAATGGGACGTAAAAGGGGAATGTAGTATGAGTCAGAAAGCGGAGAATTTGCTCAATCTGGCACTGGATGCGACAGCGGAGGAGCGGGAGAAATCTCTGGAACTGGATGTGGGCTACAATCCGATTGACCGGGAATGGGATCTGATTGTGCGCTACTCCGGCAATCTGGACGCGGTGAGAGCGCTCGGGGCAGCAGTCACTGAACTGAGTAACGGTTATGCGATTGTTACAATTGGAGAAGACCGGATCGACCAGCTGGTTTTGCTGCCACAAATTGAATACGTGGAAAAGCCTAAGCGGCTGTTTTTCCAGGTGGCGAATGGGAGACGGGTGTCCTGCATAAATGCAGTGACCCGGCCTCCCTTTTCTTTGTCCGGGGACGGGGTGATCGTAGCGATTCTCGACAGTGGAATTGATTATTCCAACAGAGATTTTCGAAACGAGGATGGAACTACACGGATTATGGCGCTGTGGGACCAGACCATAGCGGGAAGTCCGCCGGAGGGATATCTGATCGGGACAGAGTACCCGGCACAACAGATCAATGAAGCGCTGCAGAAGGAGCGGGAGGATCAGCGGCGGGCGGTGGTGCCGAGTCAGGATACCTCCGGCCATGGAACATCGGTAGCGGGGATCGCAGCGGGGAACGGCGCAGCAAGTCCGGGCGCGCAGTTTGCGGGGATGGCACCCAAAAGTCCACTGCTTGTGGTGAAGCTTGGCAGTCCAAGAAAGGAAGGATTTCCCAGAACAACCGAACTGATGCAGGGATTGGATTACGTGGTGCGAAAGGCACAGCAGGCCGGTATGCCCGTAGCGGTAAATATCAGCTTTGGAAATACCTATGGCTCTCACGACGGCTCCTCTCTGCTGGAGAGGTTTATCGACGATATTGCCGATAACTGGAAAAATGTGATTTGTATCGGCAGCGGAAATGAGGGAACCAGCGCCGGGCATGTCTCCGGGAGACTGGAAGCAGATTCAGTCCAGCAGATCCAGTTGGCAGTGCAGGAGCGGGAGCCAACGGTCAGCATTCAGGTGTGGAAATACTATGAGGATGAAGTGCGCATTTCCCTGATCAGTCCGTCGGGGGTTCAGGTGGGATCTTTTGAACAGCGGCTCGGATCACAGCGCTTTCTGCTGGGACAGACCGAGATCTTGCTGTACTATGGTGAGCCCAGCCCCTACAGTACCAGACAGGAGGTCTACATAGATCTGCTGCCGCGCCAGAGTTATATCGACAGTGGAATCTGGAATATTGTTCTGGAGTCCGGCACCGTGACAACCGGTGCATATGAGATGTGGCTCCCGAGTCAGAGTGCGCTGAATGTTGGAACTGCATTTTTAAAGCCATCCTCCGAACTGACGCAGACAATACCATCCACAGCAGGTCGGGCGGTCACCGTGGGAGCATATAATGCGCTGGATTTTTCCTATGCGGATTTCTCAGGCCGCGGGCCGCGGATTGATAATCCGGTACTGCAAAGCAACATCAGTAAGCCGGATCTTGCAGCCCCCGGAGTAAACATCACGGCTCCTGTTGCAGGGGGCGGGTATGGAGAGGTGACCGGAACCTCATTTGCCACACCTTTCGTGACCGGGAGTGCAGCGCTGTTGATGGAATGGGGGATTGTGCAGGGGAATGACCGGTATCTGTATGGGGAGAAGGTGAAAGCGTATCTGAGAAGTGGGGCAAAACAGCTGCCGGGGTTTACAGAATATCCAAATTCAAATGTTGGCTGGGGAGCACTTTGTGTAAAAGACTCACTGCCAGTGTGACGTAAATGATAAATTTATTGATTGCAGAAATTGTTTCTTGATAAGTACAAGAATTGACTTAGTTGTTTTTGGGGTGATAAGAAAGAGTTTGTTAATCTTTATTAGTTTTCTACAAAATGAACGATGGTTAATTTTTATGAATAAAATATAATGCTGATTCAGTAGTAAAACCTTCGGTCTCTTGGTACAATAAAACATATCAAGAGATGGGAGGTTTTCTAAATGCAAATAGGAGAAGTGATTCGAAAGTATAGATTAGATAAAAATATAACACAGGAAGAGATGGCAGGACGATTGGGGGTAACAGCCCCTGCAGTCAACAAGTGGGAAAATAGTAAATCCATGCCGGATATTTCTTTGCTGACTCCAATCGCAAGATTACTGGGAATCAGTGTTGATACCCTTCTGTCATTTGAAAGTGAGCTCACAACAACTGAAATTAATCAACTGATCATGGATATGAACGATAAATTGAACAGACAAAGCTATGATGAAGTATTTCAGTGGGCGAAAAGCATAATCGAAAAATATCCAAACTGTGAGCAGTTAATCTGGCAGATAGCAGCTGTCCTTGATGCCAGGTATATGTTTTGGGGTATTGAGGATACTAACAAATATCAAGGGTTTATCCGTAGCTGGTATGAGCGAGCGTTGAGCAGTACAGAAGAAAGAGTTAGAAATAGCGCAGCCGATTCTCTATTTTCATTCTACATACGAAAAGAGCAATATGAAAAGGCTGAGGAATATTTGCAGTATTTTTCAATTCAGAATCCAGAGAGAAAAAGGAAGCAGGCAGTCATCTATGAAAAGACTGACAGGACGGAGGAAGCTTATAAAACATATGAGGAATTGCTGTTTTCGGGATATCAGAGTTTATCGATGGTCTTTCAAAACTTATATATTCTTAATATGCAGGAGCATAATAAAAAGAAAGCGCATTTGATGTTGAAAAAACAGAGAGAGCTAACAAAAATTTTTGATATGGGCAAATACCATGAGATTTCAGGTGAGCTGGATTTGGTTACTGCTGAGAAAAATGTCGAGCAAACTTTAAGATTGGCACAGCAAATGTTAGAATGTGTGGATACATTACAGGATTTCAGATTTTCACTCTTATATGAACATATGAAATTCAAAGATACAGATTCGAAATTTATTGAAGAACTAAGAATGAATTTGATGAAGTGCTTTCGAGATGAAGATATTTTTGAATATATGGGAGATAATAAGGAGTGGAAAAATTTTTTGACATATGAATGCAATACAAATGATTGACAATGTAAATCAAAACGAATATACTGTTAGTAACAGATAATGGGAGTTAATTATAAAGGAGTGTGATATTATGGCTACAGTACCAACACAGATAAGAATAGATGAAACATTGAAGAAACAGGCAACGGATCTTTTTTCTCAGCTTGGAATGGATATGTCGGGTGCTATGAATATATTTTTGAAACAGTGCGTTTTACGTGGGGGGTTGCCATTTACAGTTGAGTTACCACAGTATAGACTAGAGGTTATTGAGGCAATGGAAGAAGCGAAGAAAATTAGTAAAGACACCTCTGTAAAAGGTTATACAGATATGGATGAAATGTTTAAGGAGCTTAATGTATGACCTATGAAGTGAAATGGACTGGAAAATTCAAAAAGAGTTTTAAACTCGCTAAAAAGCGAGGCTTAGATTTGTCATTGCTTCAAGACATAATTGAGAAAATTCGAACTGGTGTTACGCTGGATGAGAAAAATAGAGACAATGAACTTAAAGGAAAATATGACGGATTTAGAGAATGTCATATACAACCTGATTGGTTACTTATTTACCTGGTGGAAGATGATGTGCTGACTTTGACGTTGGTAGATACGGGAACACATAGTGACCTGTTTGATATGTAGGAAAATTTTATAGTAACTAAGGCAAGAACTGAAAGCATCAGATAACGAGATAAATCTGGTGCTTTTTGCTGCATTCTTAACTTAAGAAGTGATAAAAAAACTATTGACATTTAGTTACAGGGTGAACGCAGAAGAATTTGTTATTCTATAACAGAAATATAATCAAGGTCAAAAGAAAAAGAGATTTCTTCTAACCTTTTTAACGTCCTTATTGAAAAAATGATTGATATGGAGACTAAATATTCATTACGTATTTGACAAAAAGTTAATGTATAATTATGATATAGAGACAAAAAATTCAATACATTGGAGGACACTATGGAAAGAAATGTATACCTACTTTATTGCAAAAGGAAAAAATATAACAGATAACCCATAGCTTAACAACAGCGCCTGGTGAAGATCGTTTCACCGGGCGCTGTTTTGCTGTCCATTTAACTTTTACAAATATCTGCTCAAAGTAATAATCCTGCTCACCGCAGTAGCGTAAAATCATGCGTATCTTTTTGAAAGCGTACTGCCATAACAATGGTAATTAGAACGGTCAGAATATCGGCGACAGGTTGTGCAAATAAAATGCCATTCAGACCAAATAAACGAGGGAGAATCAAAATGGCTGGAAGAAAACAAATACCCTGTCTGCAAGCCCCAAGAAAGCAACCTTCTTTTGCCTTTCCCATGACGAGAAAAAGGAAAGAATATACCGTATAGAATCCAAAAAGCATAAAACTGATACTGTTAGCTCTCAGTGCAAATATCCCAATTCGAATCATATCCAGATCATCTTTAGTAAATAAAGAAACGATGTGTGGAGCAAGTAGGAATGAGGTGATTCCGAAAACCATACAAAAACCAGTTGACATAAGGATAGATATTCTAATGGCTTCATTCAAGCGAACGTAATTTCCAGCACCATAGCTAAAACCGGCAATTGGCTGAAAGCCTTTCAAGAATCCGAACACAATCAGCGTTCCCACAGTCATAATTTTTGTGACAGGTCCCATGGCTGCGAGTGCAGAGGTTCCATATACAGTTGCAGCCTTGTTGATCATCGCAATGGATACACTGGTGAGAATCTGAAAGAGCAGGGTTGGAATGCCTATTTTTAAAATTTCAGGCATAACACCATTCCCAATGCAATATTCTGAGATACGGAAAGAAAAGACACTCTTTTTTCGTAGTATATAAATAAGATAAATAGTAAAAGAAATCATCTGCGATAGAGCGGTTGCGATTGCTGCGCCTGCAACACCAAGATGCAGTGCGTAGATCAAGATAGGATCCAGAACAATATTTAGAACAGCACCACAAAGCAAAGCATACATGGCTGTTTTTGTTGCGCCTTCACTGGACACAATGTTATTCATGGTTACATTAAAAATATTGAAGATGGAAAAACCAATGTAGATATAGGAATAATTAAGCGCATAGGACATAATATCCTCCCTTGCACCGAGTAGCTTTAAGATAAATGGCATAAAAACTAGTGACAGGGCAATTGCTATGACACCAATCCCCACGCTGCTATAGAGGGCCGTGGCAGCCACTCTTCCGGCAGTCTTTTTATCGCCTTGTCCTAATAGGCGTGACAAATATGCAGCGGCACCATTACCGAAGAGGAGACCAAGCCCCACCACAATTTGTCCTAAGGGAAAGACCACGGTGACGGCTCCCATCTGATTTGTGCCAAGTCCACCTACAAAATAGGTGTCAACCAGGTTGTAAAGTGCATTAATCAACATTCCTGCCATTGAGGGAAGACCGAGGGTTAACAATGCTTTGGGGATAGGAACGCTGCCGAGTAACTGCATTTTTTTGTTTTGTTCATTCATAAGTAATATCTCCTTTCGCTTGACATGAAACTGTAAATGAAGTACTGTAAATTACAGTAGTTAAGAACAAAACGTATAGTACTATAAATTATAGCACTTGTCAAGGAGGAAAATATGGCAACTATTGATCTAATTGTACTCGGAATGTTAAAAAATAAGTCTATGAGTGCCTATGATATTCAAAAATTAGTAGAATACCGGAACATTTCTAAGTGGGTGAAAATCAGCACACCATCGATTTATAAAAAAGTGATTCAGTTAGAGGGAAAAGGATTGGTGAGCAGTACCACCGTTCAGGGTGAAAATCTTGCAGATAAGGTGATTTATTCACTGACAGATGCGGGAAATAAAGAATTAGAAAAATTAATGAATGAAATATCGAATGAGCCAATTCGATTTTTCCTGGACTTTAATGCAGTGATTGTAAATATTGAATGCATTCCGCCAGAACAACAGAGACAATGTATTGCGAACATCGAGAAAAACATAAAGATTTTGAAAGACCAGTTGGAAGAAAACAGAAATGAGAAAGAGGATAGGGATGAAATACCAAAAACTGGTCTTGATGTTTTAGAGCAACAATACATTTTGGCAAAATCTATAGAAACATGGATTCAGAGCGTAAAGAATCGTATTAATTAAGTTGCCTGTAAAAGGTGATAATATGAAAAAGTAGAGTCTATTAAGAAGTGCGACGGTAGGAAACTCACATCAGTGGATGCCCAATAGGATTGTCATAATGATGTTGATGAGGGATGCCGGGCAGTCAGAATACAAAAAACTTTATAGATGCTTTATACAAAGCAAAGCCTCCTTAACACCAATTTAAAATGTGAAGTGATATTGTTATCTTGTTATCAGATAGACACATTTTAGAATTGGTGTTAAGGGGGCTGTTTTTATGAAAGAATATAGTGCATTGATCGATGAAGTGAAAAGTGACATCCAAAGGGCTCATTACAATGAAGGCGAAAATAAAGTTACATTGGCTATGCAGAAAAATCCGCATTCAGCAATCCCACATAATTTAATGGGAATCCTGTTGGAAAAAGAACATAATCATACTCAGGCAATGAAACATTTTCGTGCGGCCTATGCCTTAGACCCAACTTATGTTCCGGCGAAAAGTAATTTGAAGCAATATGGAGCTTTTTGTTCTACAGGAACGTGCTGCTATGGTAACGAGGATTATTTAGAGTTAGCGGAAGAAGGAGGCAAAGAACTATGCAGTTTATCGTCGCATTGATTGGAGTTTGCATTACAGCGTTATTGATTTATTACATAATCATTTTATTGAAAGGAGATGAAAAGTAATGGGCCTTATTGTGCAATATGTGTTATACATGGTGTTATTAGTGATTTTGGCAATACCCTTGGGAAAATATATCAGCAAGGTAATGAATGGAGAAAAAGTATGGTTGTCTAAAGTGATTCGACCATGTGAAAAAGGAATCTATAAAGTCCTCCGGGTAAAAGAAGACGAGGAGATGAACTGGAAACGGTATTTGGGAAGTGTTTTGTTATTCAGTGGATTTGGTCTGCTGGTGCTGTTTCTGCTGCAGATGCTGCAGGGCCACTTATTTGGAAATCCACAGCATGTGGGGGGAATGAGTTGGGATTTATCTCTGAATACAGCCATTAGTTTTATTACCAATACCAATTGGCAGGCTTACAGTGGAGAGAGTCAATTGAGCTATCTCTCTCAGGCATTGGGCTTGACGGTTCAAAACTTTGTTTCAGCAGGAACAGGAATGGCCGTATTATTTGCTCTGATCAGAGGATTTATGAGAGTGAAAGAAAAAGGAATTGGAAACTTCTGGACCGATTTAACCAGATCGGTACTCTACGTGTTAATTCCACTGGCTCTCATAGAATCAGTATTTTTAGTGTCTCAGGGAGTGACACAAAGTCCAAATGCAGCAGAGTCTGTTAAGCTGGTAGAGCCGGTTGCTGTGGATACGGAAGGGAACATCATAGAAGATGCGGTTATAGAAGACAATCAAGTTCGTGTAAATGGCGTGTTGCTTGAGGATGCGCAGGTGGTCACCGAGGAAGTTGTACCACTTGGTTTCGCAGCAAGCCAGGTGGCAATCAAGCAGCTGGGAACCAATGGAGGCGGATATTATGGCGTCAATTCTGCTCATCCGCTGGAGAACCCGACCTGGTGGAGCAATCTGATTGAAATGTTATCGATTTTATTGATACCGGCATCTCTCTGTTTTTCATTTGGGAGAAGCATAAAGGATAAGAAACAGGGAAAAGCAGTATTCTTAGCTATGTTTATTGTTCTGGCAGTAGCGCTTGGTTCAGTAGCAGTAGCAGAGCAGACTGCCCCGACGGTATTGACAGAAAATCAAATGTTAGATACTGGAACAACCGATCAGGCCGGCGGTAATATGGAAGGTAAGGAATCGCGGTTCGGTATTGCAGCGTCCTCTACGTGGGGCGTATTTACTACAGCGGCATCCAATGGATCGGTAAACTCGATGCATGATAGTTTTACCCCGCTTGGTGGTATGGTTGTAATGTTGTTAATGCAGCTTGGAGAGGTTATCTTTGGCGGAGTTGGCTGTGGATTATATGGAATGCTTGCATTTGCAATACTGACGGTATTTATCGCAGGATTAATGGTAGGCCGTACACCGGAGTACCTTGGAAAAAAGATAGAACCTTACGAAATGAAATGGGCGGTGCTCGTCTGCCTGGCTACTCCAATTGCAATTTTAGTTGGCAGTGGAATTGCAGCGGCATTACCTGGAATCACAGACAGCCTGAATAATACGGGAGCGCATGGATTTTCTGAAATGCTCTATGCATTCTCCTCAGCATCTGGGAACAATGGTTCCGCATTTGCCGGATTTGGGGCAGATACAGTATTTTTGAACTTAAGCCTGGGAGCATGTATGTTATTTGCCAGATTTGTTCCGATTGTAGGAATTCTTGCGATAGCGGGCAATATGGTGCAAAAGAAAAAGATAGCCAGAACAGCAGGCACACTGTCAACAAGCAATGGAATGTTTGTATTTTTACTCATCTTCGTTGTCTTATTGATTGGCGCACTCAGCTTTTTCCCAGCGCTGGCACTTGGACCATTAGCAGAATTTTTCAGTTAGCATCCGGAGGTGAATTGAGATGTCAGATAAGAACATGTTAAATAGAGCAGTAAAAGATTCATTTATTAAATTAAATCCAAAAACACAGGCGGGTAATCCGGTCATGCTTCTGGTGTATATATCAGCAATTTTAACCAGTATATTGTGGGTAATATCACTCTTTGGGATAGGAGATGCATCCAGTGGTTATACCTTGGCGATTGCGCTTATATTGTGGCTTACCGTATTATTTGCAAACTTTGCAGAAGCCATTGCAGAAGGCAGGGGAAAGGCGCAGGCGGATTCGCTCAGGGCAGCCAAAAAAGAGGTGGATGCACATAAGATTCCATCCGTAACAGAAAAAGAAAAAATCCAGATCGTACCTTCCGTTTCATTAAAAAAAGGGGAACTGGTCATTGTAAAAGCAGGGGAACAGATCCCTGCAGATGGAGAAGTAGTAGATGGTGCGGCTTCTGTAGATGAAAGCGCAATTACCGGAGAGTCCGCACCGGTCATCCGCGAGAGCGGTGGAGATCGAAGTGCGGTAACCGGTGGAACGACCGTATTGTCTGATTGGATCGTGGTTGAAGTGACCAGCGAAGCAGGAAAAAGTTTCCTGGATCAGATGATCGCAATGGTAGAAGGCGCATCGAGAAAAAAGACTCCAAATGAAATTGCATTACAGATTTTCCTGGTGGCCCTTTCCATCATATTTATCCTCGTTACCATGTCGCTGTATACATATTCTCTTTTTTCAGCGAACCAGGCGGGAATAGACAATCCGACATCGATTACAACTCTGGTGGCATTACTCGTTTGTCTGGCTCCGACCACAATCGGTGCACTGCTGTCTGCAATCGGAATTGCAGGTATGAGCCGGTTAAATCAGGCAAATGTGCTGGCAATGAGTGGAAGAGCCATTGAAGCAGCAGGGGATGTAGATATTCTGATGCTGGATAAAACAGGTACCATTACACTTGGTAACCGTCAGGCAGATGCATTCTTCCCGGTGGATGGAATCAGCGAAAAAGAACTGGCAGATGCAGCGCAGTTATCATCCCTAGCAGATGAGACACCGGAGGGAAGAAGCGTGGTGATACTCGCAAAAGAGAAATTCGGAATCAGAGAAAGACAACTGAGCGATAAAAATATGGTCTTCATCCCATTTACGGCGGCGACAAGAATGAGCGGTGTGGATTTTGACGGAAATGAAATTCGAAAAGGTGCAGCAGAATCCATGCAGCAGTATGTAGAGAGTGCAGGCCAGATATATAGCAAAAAATGTGATGAAATTGTAAAGCAAATCGCATCCAAAGGAGGTACACCTCTGGTAGTTACCAAGAATCACAAAGTTATGGGTGTGATTTATCTGAAAGATATCATCAAGGATGGTGTGCAGGAAAAATTTGCAGATTTAAGAAAGATGGGAATTAAGACCATCATGATTACAGGAGACAATCCGTTGACGGCAGCAGCCATTGCAGCAGAGGCCGGGGTAGATGATTTCCTTGCAGAGGCAACGCCGGAAGGAAAGCTGGAGATGATTCGTGATTTTCAGACCAAGGGTCATCTGGTTGCGATGACCGGTGATGGAACAAATGACGCGCCGGCACTGGCACAGGCAGATGTAGCAGTTGCTATGAACAGTGGTACACAGGCTGCAAAAGAAGCGGGAAATATGGTGGATTTAGATTCTTCACCGACAAAGCTTATTGACATCGTAAGAATAGGAAAACAATTGTTAATGACCAGAGGCAGCCTGACTACCTTTAGTATTGCAAATGATCTGGCAAAATATTTTGCCATCATTCCGGCACTGTTTATCGGATTGTATCCGGGTCTTGCAGCCTTAAATATTATGGGGCTTAGAAGTCCTCAGAGTGCAGTCCTCTCGGCTATTATCTATAATGCACTTGTCATAATAGCTTTGGTTCCATTGGCATTAAAAGGGGTAAAATACAGAGAAGTATCTGCAGGAAAGCTATTATCCGGGAACTTACTGGTATATGGACTGGGCGGTATTATCACCCCATTTATATTTATTAAAATTATAGATATGCTTCTCGGAGTAATCGGCGTTGCATAGATTCATCAGAAAGGGTGAGAAAAACATGAAACTATTTAAGAATACAGCAAGAACAGCTGCAGGTTTGGTGCTGGTTATGACCGTGTTGTGCGGAGTTATCTACACGGCTGTGGTGACAGGATTTGGAAATCTTCTGTTCCCAAAGCAGGCCAATGGAAGTATCATAGAAGTGGATGGAGTGAAATACGGGTCTGAATTACTGGCCCAGGAATTTGCCGATAAAGACCATATGTGGGGCAGGGTCATGAACCTGTCGACGACCACGTTTCAAGATGAAGAAGGAAATTACCAGATGTATAGCGGACCATCCAATTTAAGTCCCGAAAGCAAAGATTTTCAGGATATCGTAGATGCAAGAGTCGATATGATACTGGCGGCAAATCCAGAGAGTACTACGTCAAAAATCCCGGTGGATCTGGTCACTTGTTCCGGAAGTGGACTAGATCCGGATATCTCGGTGGCGGCAGCCAGGTATCAAGTCCCCCGCATTGCAAAAAACAACCATTTGACGGAGGAGGAAGTAAATCAGATGATTGATACATGTACTACAAAAAAAGTACTTGGTATCTTTGGTGAAAACACCGTCAATGTGTTAAAAGTAAACTTGATGCTGGAAGGCATTTTGAAATAAGTAAAAGGCTCAGATACAGACCATAGGTATCTGAGCCTAAACGTGTTAATTGAGAGGAAGTGAAAGCTGTGGAGATACAAAGACCAAAGCCCGAGGAAATATTAGAACATATTCAAAGCGAGCAGGATAAGACAACCCAGGGGAAATTAAAAATATTTTTTGGGTATGCGGCCGGGGTAGGCAAAACCTACGCCATGCTAAAAGAGGCAAGTGAAAAAAAAGCAAAAGGAATCGATATCGTGTGTGGATACATAGAGCCTCATATGCGCCCGGATACGATGCAGCTGATGGAGGGAATGGAAGTTCTTCCTGTCAGGCAGGTAGAGCATCAGAAAATGCTGCTTCACGAAATGGATCTGGATGGAATTTTACAGAGGAAACCACAGATTGTACTGGTAGACGAATTTGCGCATACCAATGCAGTTGGCAGTCGTCACGAGAAGAGATATCAGGATGTAGAAGAACTCCTTCACGCAGGGATTGATGTGTATACAACTGTGAATGTGCAGCATATAGAAAGTCTCTGTGACATTGTGGCATCCATTACAGAGATTCGAGTAAAAGAAAGAATCCCGGACCGGGTATTTGACCTGGCCGAAGAAGTACAGCTGGTGGATGTAGAGCCGGCAGAATTAATCCATCGGCTGAAGGAAGGAAAGATATATAAGGTATCTCAGGCAAAAAAAGCCCTTCAGCATTTTTTTACCGAGGAGAAGCTGACGGCACTGCGGGAACTGGCGCTTCGAAGAACGGCAGTCCGCGTTAACTGGCAGTCGGAAAAGGCGAAAAAGAGAAGTGGACATGAATACTTTACCGAAGAAAAAATTATGGTTGGAATCTCGGCATCTCCGTCCAATGAGAAAAGTATACGTACCGCAGCCAGACTGGCGCAGGCTTTCGGGGGTGTTTTCATAGGGCTGTATGTAGAATCTCCGGATTTTGAAAATTCAGGGGAAAAAGACAAAAAACGTCTCAAGAGCAACATTCATCTGGCGCAGCAGCTGGGGGCAAAAATTGAAACAATATGTGGAGAAGACATCCCGTTTATTATGGCAGAATATGCAAGAACCTCCGGGGTTTCCAAACTGGTAATTGGAAGAAGTAATGTAAAGAGAAGGCTTTTCCCACGGACAACTTTTGTAGAAAGACTCACCATGTTAGCTCCGAATCTTGATATTTACGTGATACCGGATGATCCGGCCAATTATCGGCCCGGAATTGCCAAGAAAGAAACGATAGAAAAAATATCCTGGAAAGACATCGCAAAATCCATAGTAATTCTTGCAATCGCAACGCTGATTGGTCTTGGTTTTTATCATATGGGTTTTACAGAGGCAAATATTATTATTGTTTACATATTGGGGGGTATGATTTCAGGAATTACGATTTCCAATCGAATGCTTACCTTTTGCCTGTCTATTTTCAGTGTGGTTATCTTTAATTTTTTATTTACGGAACCGAGATTTTCGCTGCAGGCATACGATTCGAGCTATCCAGTTACCTTTTTCATTACCTTTCTGGCAGCACTTATATCCAGTAATCTGGCACTGAAGATGAAGCTCCAGGCAAAGGAACTGGCAAAGGTAGCTTATCGGACCCAGGTAATATTAGATACCAATCAATTATTACAGGATGAAAACAATGTGGACGGTATCGGAAAAATTATTTCAGATCAACTGGTAAAATTATTAAATCGTGACATTGTATTTTATAAAGCAGAAAACAATGTGCTGTTGGAGCCAAGACTGACCTTAACACCGGAAACTTCAAACGGAGATGCATATATAACAAATAGTGAGCAGGCAGTTGCGGCCTGGGTCTATAAAAATCGAAAAAGAGCAGGTGCATCGACAGGAACACTCGGAAATGCGAAGTGCTACTATCTGGCAATTCGAAATGAAAAGGAAGTATATGGTGTGATTGCAGTCGCCATGAAATTAAATGACAACCTGGCAGCATTTGAGAGCAATCTGTTGTTTGCAGTCCTGTCAGAAGCAGCGGCGGCAATGGAGAGAGAGACGCTGAGATACAGCAAAGAAAAAGCCACAGAACAGGCCAATAGCGAGAAGCTGCGAGCGAATCTGCTGCGTGCGATTTCTCATGACCTGAGAACGCCACTGACAAGTATCTCCGGGAATGCAGGTATGTTGCTCCAAAATGATTTCAATGAAGAAAACAGACGGAAAATATGCACAGACATTTATGATGATTCCATGTGGTTGATTAACCTGGTAGAAAATCTATTATCGGTTACCCGGATTGAAGATGGTACCATGGCGATTAAAATGCATGCAGAAATGCTGGAAGACATCATAGAAGAGGCCTTCCGGCATATCAATAGAAAATCCGTAGAATATCATATCGAATTAAAGATGGAAGATGAGATGCAGTTGGTAAAAGCAGACTCCCGACTGATTGTGCAGGTCATCATTAATCTGGTAGACAATGCGATCAAATACACGCCCTCCGGAAGTACCATTTTCATTCGAACGAGAAAAATGGATGGAATGGTGCGCATAGAAGTGTCGGATAATGGCGGGGGAATCAGTACAGAAGATAAAGAAAGGATATTTGATATGTTTTATACCGCAAATACGGGAGTCGCAGATTCCAACCGGAGTCTCGGTCTGGGACTTGCATTATGCAAGTCGATTGTAAATGCACATGGAGGGAGTATAGATGTGATTGATAATACCCCGAAGGGAGCAATTTTCCGATTTACGTTAATAGCAGAGGAGGTGGCAATTCATGAATAACAGTAAGATTTTAATTGTAGAAGATGATGCAGCAATTCGGAATTTGATCGGGACAGCACTGGAGACAGAAAGTTATAAATACCATGTGGCAGTGAATGGGTCGCAGGCGATTATCGAGGCATCTACCAGGCAGCCGGACATTATATTGCTGGATTTGGGGCTGCCGGATATGGACGGGGTAGCGGTGATCCAAAAAATAAGAAGCTGGTCAAAGGTACCAATTATCGTTATTACAGCAAGAAGCGAAGACAAAGACAAAATAGAAGCACTCGATGCGGGGGCAGATGACTATCTGACGAAACCCTTTTCCACAATAGAGTTACTGGCCAGAATCAGAAGTACCTGCCGTAGAATTTCTTACTTAAAAGAGGCTGTGAACCAGGAAAGCTCTGTCTTTGTCAACGGAACACTAAAGGTTGATTATTCGCTTCAGTGTGCCTATATAGGAGGAGAAGAATTACATCTCACACCGACGGAATATAAAATTCTATATTTGCTGTCTCAAAATGTCGGGAGGGTCTTAACCCATGCGTATCTTACAAAGGAGATATGGGGGAGCACCTTTGAAAGTGACATTGCTTCTCTGAGAGTGCATGTGGCAACTCTGCGGAAAAAGATAGAGAAGCTGTCTAAGTGTGAGACCAGTATTAAGACACATATTGGAGTGGGGTATTGCATGATTAAGCAGGAAGAAGATGTACGCTGAATAAAATGATGACATGTGTTTCAGATACTTGAGTGGACTGAGACAGGGGAGAGCCTGCGGGTTCTCCCTTTTTTACTGTCATATAAGATACATGGACAGCAAGTCATTTGAAGTCACATTTTTCTCAATAACAATCGGACAATCCTTCAGTACTGTATCTAAAATCCTGCTGTTATTACCTATTGTAAAAAGAGAAAGGGCAACATTTCTATTTATATTATCAAATTCTATGTGCAAAGAGTCAGTCCGCTCAACGAGGTGCTTATAATAAGCATTCGCACAGGTAAGCTGTATATCTGTGGCAAGCTGTCCTATATTAGAAGGACAGTTATAGTGGACAAAGGTAACAATTATCTTTCGGTCTATTATCATTCGTTTCTGTAAATTCATAGCTTCTTTCCAAAAAAAGAAAAGAACAAGCTGCAGACGCTCACAAACAGAACGCTCACTTAAGGGCGGAAGTTCGATATGCAGGGGGATTCTGCGCAAAAAGGTGCTGAGCATGGAGCTCTGGGGAGGTTCCGTTGTTGCACCGATGATCAGTACATCTGCATGCCGTGTCTTTGTAGTTTCTCCCAGTCGGCGAAATACTCCCTGATCCATAAGAAGGAACAGCTTTTCCTGCCCTTCATGATTCAGACGATGTATTTCATCGAGAAATAGAAGCCCTTTGTCAGCGGATTCCACAAGCCCCGGTTTGTCGGAATCGGCTCCGGTAAATGCGCCTTTGGCGTAGCCAAATAATTGGGAGGCCAGCAGCTGCGGGTTCTCTGCATAATTGGCGCAGTTGAATGTGACCATGGCAGCGGTAGGTGAAAGGCGGTTGCTTTTCTTGGCAAAGTCGTACATGGCACTGGCAAAATGACTTTTTCCAACTCCTGTCTGTCCCGTGATCAGCGTATGCAGACCATGGGGAGGATAAAGAATCCCCGCTTTTGCGGACTCAATATGTGCTCTTAGACTTTTGGAAGACCCGATCAGATAATCAAAGTCCGAAGAAACAGAGGCATCTAAAGAAGGAAAAGCGGCCCGGTCTTTATCCTTTTCCATAAAAGAGCGTGGCTGCACAAACTCCAAAAAGGAGTCAAGCCCTGTAAATTCATGTGTTGGGAGCTTCTTTTTTAAAATTTTTTCCATATCTTCGCAAGTGAAGTAAATAACGGGCCGCCCCCGGACCCGCATGACGCGTCCGTCTAAAAAAAGACGGTTCAGTTCCATGCTTATATTGTTGGGGCTGATGCCGGTAGCCTTGGAAAGAGTCTGGATGTAAACGGACTCAATGATCTTCATTGGAGATTCTGGACTGAATCTGCGGGTGGCTTCAGACAGAATCAGATATATTTTTTCGGAGCGCAGCAAATGATCCATAATTACTATTGACCTCTCTGATATTAATATTAAAAGTTAATAGTAATTATAAACTGAAAGAAAAGCCTTGTCAAAAGAAAAATAAATACTTGGCTGAAAATGGCGGAAAACAGAGAAAAAAATTAAAAGAATAAAAGTTGGCACGGAGATTGCTCTATAGATTGGCATGTAGGAAAGAAAGGAGAAAGAGGAGATGAAATATCCAATTCAAGTAAGAATGATTTCTAAAACAGAGGTGGAAGAACTGATTACCCCGCAGGATGTTTTAGAGGCGGTAAATGAAACATTTATTGCATTAGGGAAGAAGGAAATCTTTCATCCAGTAAAGGAGGGAATCTGGAGCGGAAAAGAAAATGCCAATTTATTGATTGCAATGCCGGCACATTTGAAAAATAAAAAAATAGTGGGCATGAAGTGGGTAAATATGTATACATTTCAGCAGCAGGGCATTCCTTCCTCTTATGGAAATATATTGATTCTCAGCAAGGAGGAGAACGGGCAGCCCTACGCAATCGTAGAAGCAACTGCAATTACTACCATGAGAACGGCCGGAGGCCATGGCGTTGTAGCCGCTCAATACCTGGCAAAAAAATCTTCGCAGGTGCTCAGTGTGATCGGATGCGGCGAGGAGGCAAAAGCGGGAATTAAAAGCTTTTTATATGCGTTCCCGGATTTGAAGGAACTGCGTGTATTCGACATTAATCCAAAGGCTATGGCAGCAGTGAAAGAAACCTATGGGGACAGGATTCTGGTAACAACATGTGAAAGTGCGCAGGAGGCAGTGAGCCCGGCTGATATCGTACTGCTTGTCACAACAGCACGAAAACCGGTGGTCATGTTTGAATGGCTGAAAAAAGGATGCTTTGTATCCGGGCTCTATTCCTTTAATGATCTGGATCCGGAGTGCTCCAGAAAGGCGGATAAATGGTATTTGGGCTCTAAGGATACGGATTATCATCAAATCGTAAAAGCCCCCCAATTGGCGCAGTATAATCTCAGCATGGACGACGTGACAGGTGATCTGGGGGAAGTGGCGACCGGAAATTGTGCCGGAAGAGAAAACGATGACGAGATTATCGTGTACACCCATATGGGCATGGGTGCCCTGGACGTGGCGGTGGGAGACATTGTCTACCGAAGAGCGGTGGAGAAAAATATGGGGCAACTTATCAATTTAGAATAAAGACAACAGGGAGAAGAAAATGGCAAGAAAATATTTTGCATCAAACAATTCAAATTATACACAAAAATTAGCTGATTATGCAGTGGAATTAAAATATGAAAATATTCCGGAAGAGGTGATTGAAAGAGCAAAAATGTTTACACTGCACACCTTGGGCGTATCTCTGGCAGCAAAACCCATCGATCTGACAGCAGCGGCAATCAAAGTTGCAAAAGCGGCAAATGGGGGAAATGGCGGTGAAGCATCTGTGTGGGTAGGCGGTGACAAATTATCCGCAGCAAGTGCAGCATTTGCCAACGGAACAATCGCAGATATGCTCGACTGGGAAGATTGTGCATGGACAGGGCATCCCAGTGCAGGAGTCATTCCGGTAGCGGCAGCAGTGGCAGAAAGTCTTAAAAAAACCGGAAAAGAGTATCTGGAGGCGGTCGTTGCGGCGTATGAGGTATACCAAAGAGTGGCAATGGCGGTACAGCCACCGGAAGACTTTGACCACAATAAGGGGTGGGCACTGGGAAACTGGCAGATCTTTGCGACAGCGACACCGGCAGCGAAACTGATGGGACTGAACAAAGAGGAAATGAACCAGGCATTCGGCATGGGCGTCCTGTTTGCGGCAATGCCGTCCAATCTGCAGCAGGCCACGATGAGCAATGCTTATCATTATCAGCACGGGATCGCAGCACAAAACGGCGTGCTTGCTGCCCAGTGTGCAAAAGAGGGAATTGATAATTTGCTGGACTGTTTTGATATTCCTCATGCATACTGTGAACAGCTTACGACGGTGACAGACAGAACATGGCTTGACAGAAGACTGAACGACAGATTCTACATGATGGACATTCTCGTAAAACACTGGCCTGCAAATATGTGGGTCAATACACCGGTCGAAATTGTTGATCTGCTTGTGAAAGAAAATAACATTGATGCAGACGAAATTGAAGAGATTGTTATTAATCCACCAACGCAGTACCGTATGCATTTCTTCGAAGATGGTTTCGAAACTTTGATGGAGGCACAATTCAGTATGCCATATGTAATCGGGGCATTGCTGGCAGACCCTGCTCCGGGTCCGAACTGGTACAGAAAGGAAAACTTCAGGGATCCGAAGATTATGGAATATGCAAGAAGGGTAAAAGCCGGAAAAGATCCGGAAGATACATTGCTTCAAAGTTTCCATACTTATCAGAATGGCAGTCACCCGGAAAAAACAGTCACAATTACAATGAAAGACAAGACTGTATACAGCAAGACGCAAAGAACCCACAAAGGGCATCCGCTGGATATGCTGAGCAGAGAAGAGTTCTGCGATCTGTTCCGTAGAGAAGCCTCCTTTGCATTAACACCTCAGCAGACGGAAAAAGTAATTGATTTTGTGCTGAATATTGAAAAGGCAGAGGATATGTCGGCAATTCATGAACTGCTTGTATAGGAAGGGATGAGAAAAATGAAACAGGTTACTGTAATCGGCGGCGGTGGTACGGGAATTATGATGGCGGCGGATTTATCGCTGAAAGGGCATAAAGTTACATTATATGAACAAAAAGAGCATGCAAAAAACCTTGAGGCGATCCAGAAAAGGGGGTATGTAGATATCACAGGAAATGCGGTGAACGGACGTGCGGTCATCGCAAAGATAACTACAGATATTGAAACAGCCTTAAAAGATGCGGAGATTATTCTGATTTCACTGATGGCGCAGAGGCAGGAGGCGGTCATGGATCTGATGCTGCCTTATCTGAAGAACGGCCAGACGGTGTGCTTTTCTGCAGGGAGCTGCGCATCACTTATATTGAAAAAAAAGATAGCAGGAAAAGATGTGCTGACAGGGGAAATGCAGGGAAACATATATCCTTGCCGCCTGCTTGCGGATGGCAGCCTGATCAGTGCACTTCCCTACAAGGAAAAGGCGGTAGCTGCTTTCCCGTCCGGAGATAATGACAGGTTTGCAGAAGTGTTGAGCGAAGTATACCCGTGTCATCCTGTGAAGAATGTGTTTCAGGCAACGCTAAATTCACCCAATACATCCATTCATTTGGCAGGAACCATTCTTGGAACTGCAAAAATGGAAACAATGGAAGATTTCAGATTGTACAGGGACGGTTTGTCGCCCTCTGTCGCGGAACTGATCGGAGTGGTCGAGGCTGAGAAGGAAAAGGTAATGGACAGGATGGGATATGAGATGGGCAGAGCGTCAGGAGAAATCAAGGCACTTATGCAGTATGATCAGCATCCACAGCTGGATATATTCCGGGGACTCGAAGGCCCGACGGGAATAAACCACAGATATGTTACAGAGGATGCGTATGCGGGAAATAGCCTGCTGCTGTCGCTGGGAAGAGCCTTTGCCATAGAAATGCCGGTGCTGGCCGGGCTGCTTGCCATTGCCTCGGCTCTGAACAGAACCGATTTTTATGAGCAGGGCAGAACCATGGAACGATTTGGACTAAATGGAATGACACCGGAAGAAATCAACCGGTATCTGGAGACTGGAGTGAAATAGGATGATGGAAAAGAACAGGAATCAATTTGTAGTCGGGGTAATAAATGTAATTAATACACTCAGCACAGTGATTGAACAGGAATTTAGGAGAGGCATGCCTGAAAACGTAGAATTGGTCATGTCCTATGCTCCATTGGAGGTTGTTTCTTACGAGGGACTAATGGGTTTTTTAGATTCCCTGCCAGACAGGGTGGAGGAGCTGGCCCAAAGCAATCCGGATATCATTGTCGTTCCAAGTATGACAGGCAGCTGCATCAGAGGCTTCGAGATTGTGAATATACTGGAGCAGTGCAGTGGATTACCGGTAATCGTTCCGTCGCTGGAAATGGAAAAGCTTTTAAAGAGAATCGGGGCAGATAAGATTGCCATTGTCTCGGCCTTCGGCGTGGAATTGGGACTGATTGAACAATTGTTTTTTGGTAATCATGGAATCGAAGTAACAAAGATGATCAACGTGTTTGACGATCCGAGTGAGAACAGGGAAATAATTGATCAGATTGACAGCCATCTGATATTGGAAAAAGTGAAACAGGCGGATTTTGGCGATGTGAAGGCGGTCATATTTGACAGTCCGACCTATAGACTACGTCCGATTATCGACGAGGTGAGGCGGTATATAAAAGTTCCGATGCTCTCAGTGAACCAGGTGCTGCTGTATTCCACATTAGAAAAGCTGGGACTTTCTGTAAGCGAACTTCCTATTACAGAATTTTTTCCGGAAAACAATAAGTAAAGGGGCAAGAAAATATGTATTGTAAAAATAAAGCGATAGAAGAAATAGAAAAAAACCGGACGGAAATCACGGAACTTTGTGAGTATATTTTTGAGAATCCGGAGCTGGGATTTCAGGAGTTCAAGTCAAGCAGAGCATTAAAGGAATTTCTTGAAAAGCATGGATTTACGGTGGAAATGGGAGTCGCAGGTCTTGAAACTGCTTTCAGAGCAGAGAAAAGAGGAACAGGAGAGGGACCTGTGGTAGGATTTTTGTGCGAATACGATGCGCTGCCTAACGGCCATTCCTGTGGTCACAACATTATTGCGTCTTCCGCAGTAATGGGAGCGGTCGGCCTGGCAGACGGCCTCGGAGAATATGCTGGAAATATCGTGGTACTGGGGACCCCCTCGGAGGAAGGAAGCGGCGGTGGAAAGGAGCTCCTGTATCAGGCGGGAATTATGGATGATCTGGACTGTGCGATGATGTTCCACCCGGGCCCGAAGACGGTAATCAATGATATTTTGCTGGCGATCGCTGCATATTCCTTCACCTTCCATGGGAAACCGGCCCATGCGGGTGCTTGCCCGGATAAAGGAATCAGTGCCGTTGAGGCGGTGGTTCAAATGTTCAATAACGTAAATGGGATGAGGGTAACAACAAAGCCAAGCACAAGGGTTCACGGGATTATTAAGCAGGGAGGTGCTGTGACCAATGTCATTCCGGATCTGACGGAGGCACAGTTTGGTATCCGGGCGGTGACAAAGGAGGAACTGAATGAACTGGTAGAGCGCGTGAAAAACTGTGCAAGGGGTGCGGCACTTTCAACAGGGTGCACTGTGGATATCAAGGAAATTGGCGTATCCTATATGGATTTGATCAATAGCGAGGTACTGTTAAAGCTGGTGGAAAAAAATCTTGCAGATATGGGTGAGCAGATCGATGTCAGAGATGCGACAGAAGGATTGGGATCCAGTGATGTGGGAAATATATCTCACAGAATCCCTACATTTCAGGTAATGATCAGTGTGAACAGTCCTGCCGTACCGCATACAGAAGCATTTGCGGAAGCGTGCAAAGGTGAAAAGGGCGCGGATATTGCGATCAGAGCGGCAAAAGCACTGGCAATGACGGGCGTGGACATTTTTAATGATTCGGCGATTGTGGCAGATGCGAAAAGGGAACTAGAGCAAAAATCAGGTGAGAGATAAATGTAGGAGGATAAACTCATGGAATTAATGGATTTAAGTCGTATTAATGGTGTTTTAATGTGGGCAGGATGCAGCTTGCCGGTCATATTTCTGCTGTTCATGGCAGGAAGATCATGGAAAAAATCCTATAAGACAGGAATCGAGATGGGGCTGGAAGACAAACAGTTAAAGGCAGCGATAAAAACAAGTGCGATCACGGCAATCGGGCCATCTATTGCGTGTCTTGCAGGTATGTTCGCAGTCATGGCGGTTATGGGGGGCCCGGTTTCATTTATGAGGCTGTCTTTTGTTGGAAACTCTATGTTTGAACTTATGGCAGCAGGCTTTGGAGCGGCAGCTACGGGAGTACAGGTCGGTGTAGACAAGATGACAGAGGATGCGTTTATGGCATCGCTTCTGGTAATGATTTTGGGATCTATCCCATGGGTACTTTTCGGAACCTTTGCATCGGATAAGATGGACAAGATCCAGAATGTTATTGTTAAAAAGATGGGGAAATCTATTCTTCCGGTCATCTCGGCAGGAGCACTTTTAGGAGCACTCGGTGCAAATAATGCTACATACCTGACAGCACTGAACAAAACAACAATTTCTTGTCTGCTCGGTGCGGGAATCATGGCAGCAGCTTGTATTATTGCGAAGAAGAAAGATATTAAATGGCTTTCACAGTGGAGTCTTACAATTGCGATTTTCCCTGCAATGATTATTACTGCATTATTATAAAACAGAAAGGTAAGGTAGAAAATATGTTAAAACCAGATAATGTAAGAGAAGATATTTATCAGAACAACTATTTGAAAGCTATTCATAAAACAGGAAAAATAGGAAATTATTTCTGCGTAGTTTTATGTTTTATTCCGGCAATACTGGTAGCGCTCGTATATGGAGTAAAGATTCCTTTTGCTGCAGTACTGACAGGATGGCTGTCCATAGCCAGCGCAATCGGCGTTGTATGGTTCATAGAACCAATTGCCAATTTCCCGATTGTGGGCTCAGCAGGAACATATATTAACGTTGTTGCGGGAAATACTTCTAATATGCGTGTGCCCTGTGCGGTTATGGCACAGAAGGAGGCGGGAGTGGAACCGGGAACACCGGAAGGCTCTGTTGTATCAACATTAGGTATTTGTACATCCTGTTTTGTGAACATTCCGATTCTGGCGGTGGGTGCGATCTTAAGCAGTATTATCATGAATTATCTGCCGGCAAGTGTTCTGGATGCTTTCAACTTCCTGCTCCCGGCATTATTCGGAGCAGTATTTGTACAATTTGCAATGTCCAAACCAAAGATTGTTCCGGTTGCATTAGCATTAGGTATCTCGTTCTGCATTATGGTAAATAAAGGTGTATTCAGCTTTTTGGGACCGAACCCGTCATATGTTACAACTCTAGTAGGCACATTCGGTACCATTGCGTTTGCTTTATGGATGTATAAAAAAGGAAAAATCTAATTTGATGCATGATCAGATGGAGGAACAGTAATGATTATCTCTGCAAAAAAAATTATAACAGGTGATGGAAAAACAGTTCTGGAGAAGTCGGCACTTTACGTGAATGCTGATGGAAAGATTGAGAAAATCGGAAATGCTGATAAGTTGAAAGGTAGATATCTGGGCGAGAAGGTCGTAGAGTATCCGGAGAGCACACTCCTTCCGGGACTGGTTGATCTGCATGCACATCTGGGACATTGGGGGTGCCGCCCGGCACCCCGGGTGCAGAATGATTTCATGATGGGATTTATAACCCAGAAGCATGCGCAGAATGCATTTTCCAGAGGAATCACCGCTCTTCGCGATGTGGGCTCTCCGGAAGGCGTCTGTATGACCATGAAGGCAGCAGCTGAACGCGGATTTTTCAAGATTCCCAGAATGGAATATTGCGGTTCTGCATTGTGTATAACTGGAGGACACGGCAGTTCTTACGGACTTGGAGAAGGCGTGGAAGAGACTGACGGAATAGATGCGCTCAGAAAAGCAATCAGAACACGCGTAAAACATGGAAGTAAGTGGATCAAAATTATGACAAGCCACCGCTCAGACATATGCGAGTTCAGCCAGGAGGAGCTGAATGCGGCAGCGGAAGAATGCCACAGGCTGGGAGTGAAGCTGGCGGTGCATTCAGGAACGCAGCCATCCATAGGAATGTGCATTGAGGCGGGATTTGACACCATTGAGCATGCTACCTTTGTGACCAGAGAGCAGGTACAGCGGATGATTGAAAAAGGGATAGCGTGGACACCTACCATACTTCCTTATACAACAATTTATAATGTACTGGAAGAAAAATATGCTGCGATGGAGGACAAGCCGCAAGAATATTATTACAGTAGGGCAGCGGCGGACAGCTACAAAAAACATTTCAAAGAATACTATGATATGGGCGTTCTCGTGGGCGCAGGGACAGACAATATAACGCCTGACGGCAGGACGGATCTGTATGTGGCACAGGAATTGGCATACATGGTGGAATATGGTCTTACGCCGCTGCAGGCCATTCAGATCGGAACAATGAATGGGGCAAAAGTGCTGGATATGGCCGGAGAAATCGGACAGATCAAGGAAGGTCTTTTCGCAGATCTGCTGATTGCAGACGGAGATGCATCTGTGGATATTGAAGCCTTGAAATCTGTGAAGGCAGTTTATCTTAATGGAGAGTTTGTGTTTGGAGCCGGGAAATATCTTGTGTCTGATTGAAAAGAAAACATATCTTAGAAAAAATCTGATTGTGTTACCGATTGATTATTGGTAAGATAGTCAAGGAATTAAGGCTTTTTGTCTGTTACTCTCGAAAATCTATCCTGCGCTTTTCGGGTAGTTATTTAGTTTACGATGTACTAGTATAAGCCACATTAAATACCTTTATGTGGCTTATACTAGGAATATTCTCTCAAAATGTTATAATAAGCGTAGGTGCATATGGAAAATGGTACGGCCTGGGCCTATTACATGAGGGGGACATGATATGAAAAGAAGTATGAGAGAAACTGTATTTCGGGTAGTAATCTTACTGGTGGGACTGACGATTGCCCACCTGGGGGTGACACTGTTTTTGCTGGCGGATTTGGGCGCGGATCCCTTTAATGTATTTGTGCAGGGCGTGTACCGCTCTCTGTCTGAATTGATGGGGTGGAGCGCACTTACTCATGGAAAAACACATATCATGCTATGCTTTTTGATCATCATCGTGCTGTTATTTGTGGATCGCAGTTACATCAAGATCGGCACAATTCTCTGCATGATCTGTGGCGGGCCGATCATCGATCTGTTTACAAGAGCACTGGCCTTTTTAGCCCTGGGTGAGCGCACACTTGTCTTCAAGATCGTTGTGCTTGCAATCGGCTGTGCGGTTTTAGCCTATGGGATGACGATTGTGATCAAATCGGATGCGGGAACTGGACCCAATGATCTTGTAGCGGTGGTGATCAGCGATAAATTACATAAGAAGTTTAGTATTGTGCGTATTATTGTAGACTTTTCATTTGTAATTATCGGATTTCTGCTTGGCGGTTCGTTCGGGATCGGAACAATTATCTGTGCGTTTCTAGTGGGACCGGTCGCGGGGGTGTTTCTTCCGGTAAATGAAAAGCTGATTGGGAAATTATTGAGAAATATTGTGTAGTATATCATCAGTTTTTGGCTGATGATATGTTGTAACATGGAGTAAGATGACGAGAGAGTATGAAGAGGCAGCTGTGAATTTTCACAGCTGCCTTTTGGCAGTGCAGGAGTGCGCTGAGCATACCAAAGTTGTTTGGAAAGGATTTGGCGAAGTATACATTTACAGAACAGTGTGAAGAAGTAAAGGATCTCCATCTGGAAGATGGAACAAAGAAAATATTTCTGAATATGACAAGCAAAAATGGTTCCAAAGATCTTATAAGTCTGCTACAATATATGAAAGAGACAGATATTGATAATCCGGAAATTATTGTGAAAGATGAGCGGATTGTAGAACTCGATCAGATAGTGAGAGAGGTAAAAGAGTCGGAAGAATGGGAGGCGGTAAAGATGAACATTCTTGAGGTTGGAGTTAAACGTGGGCTTGAGCAGGGGCTTGAGCGGGGCTTAGAGCAGGGAGAGGAATTGTTTGCAAGCCTGACGGAGAGACTGATCAGTGATGATAGAGTAGAGGATCTGAAGCAGGCAGCAAAGGACAAAAAACTTCGCAGCAAATTATATCAGGAATATGGTTTAGTGAAAACGAAGAAAAAGTAGTAAAAGGAACGGTATTCTGTGGTGGGGGTAAATGCATCGGGAGACATTGGAGGAAATGAAAAATTAAAAGCTGCCTATGAAATGGGAGCTGCTATGAATGAAAGCAAAATGAAAGCTTAATAAAAACATAGAAACATATTGATACCGTGTTAGGACAGGATGATGCAAGGTTTTATATCTGTATTTTGGCATCTTTTCTGGAAATGATGTGATAGGTGACGTTTGCTTCGATGTCCGATATGGGAATTTCAACACGGTTTTTTATGTGCTCTTCCGTTACATTACTAAGATTCGTGGTGAAAAATGGTAATGTTGAGTGGTTTGCAAGTTCTAAAAATTCAAATATATCCGTTTGGACGAGGAATTTGGACGCGGGCATTTTTATATGGCAGAGGTCTTCCCAAAACCCTATTTCGGATTTGAGCAGACAGTTAAAACCATTGATGTCATGAAAGGTCAGTTCCTTTCGTACGTTGGAGACAGCCGGGTGATCTGATGGAAGGCAGACAGATAGATTTTCGGTAACATATTTTTTACAAAAAAGAAGTTCATCTTCAATGGCGTATGGCAGGACACCGACCTGACATGCGCCA
This sequence comes from Hespellia stercorisuis DSM 15480, assembly GCF_900142165.1. Lineage (GTDB taxonomy): Bacteria > Bacillota > Clostridia > Lachnospirales > Lachnospiraceae > Hespellia > Hespellia stercorisuis. Next base: position 56,029 of record NZ_FQZY01000017.1, on the reverse strand, counting down.
TTTTTTACGGCCTCGATGATGGCGTTCATGTCATTGAGTTCAGAAGTAACGGCCATATTCGGAAATTTGGCAGAAAGATTCTGAACCAATGACCATAGTGGTGCCGGAGCACAGGACTTTATCAAAATGGTGCGAAGTGACCGGTCATAAGTTCTGATATGGGCAATCATCTGTGACGTATTATCAAGAAGATTTCTGGCGTATTTTACGGCTTCTTCACCGACTGAATTTAATTCGATTCGATTTTTGCTTCTGATAAAAAGGCTTACGCCAAAGGCATTTTCAATATTTTGCATACTACGCGTAATGGTTGGCTGTGATATGTGCAGATGTTCTGCAGCTTTGGACAAGGTGCCATAATCGGCGAATGCTACAAAATGCTCTAATTCCTCATAATTGATCATACTGGTAATCCTTTCTTTATTCAGATTTCATTTTATGAATAGCAGTTTTCGTTATTGATATTGTACAATTTTGAGTTTGCGTTGTAAAGTATATTTGTAGCACAATTATACTTTACTTAGAATGAATAGAAGAGGTGAAGAGCGATGGAATATACAACATTGCCAAATGGAAACAAAATGCCCATGCTTGGACTCGGCGTATATCAGGTCCCAGATCATGAAGAGTGTGAGCAGGCAATTCTCCGCTTTAATATTCAGCGGGGAGTCGTGGTAATCCCGAAGTCTGTTCATAAGGATCGAATCAAGGAAAATATCGATGTGTTTGATTTTGCATTGACAGATGATGAGATGAAGCAGATCGCATCTTTAGAAACAGGGCACACAGAAATCATCGATCACTACGATTGGAAAATAACTGAGTTTCTAAACACAGTTGGAAAATAGAAAGGAAAGGTAAGCTTATGAATTATATATCCTTAAATGATGGAGTCAAAATCCCGCAGATCGGATTCGGAACATATAGGATTCCGGCAGACGGCTCGGCTTATGCGGCAGTTCTCGAAGCACTGAAGGCTGGATATCGTCATATTGATACGGCTGCGGCTTATTTTAATGAAGAGGAAGCAGGGAAGGCAATCAAAGACAGTGGAGTAGTACGTGAGGACATATTTCTTACCACGAAGTTATGGCTTCAGGATTATGGATACGAACAGGCTAAGGCTGGTATCGAAAGATGTCTGCGTCACCTGGACACCTATATTGACTTGATGTTGATTCATCAGCCATATGGCGATGTCCCTGGAGCCTGGAAGGCAATGGAAGAGTATAAACAAAACGGAAAGATTCGTTCCATCGGAGTCTCCAATATGACGCCGGCGATCTGGAACAAATTTGTACCACAGTTCGATACGAAACCGTCTGTGAATCAGGTGGAATTTCATCCTTATTATCAGCAGAAGGAAATTCGGGAAATAATGGCAAAGGATCACGTGAAGCTGGAAGCATGGGGACCGTTAGGGCAGGGAAATAAGGAACTGCTTACAGACCCGGTTCTGGTAAAAATCGCCGAAAAACACGGAAAAGATGTTGGGCAGGTCATCATTCGCTCCCAGATACAGGAGGCGGTGATTACACTCCCGAAGTCCACAGAGCCAAAAAGAATCAAGACAAATCTGGAAGTGTTTGATTTTGAGCTGTCGGAGGAAGAGATGGAAGCAATCCGCGGATTGGATAAGGGCACAGGAATACATAATCCGGATGCAGATGGAGTGGAGGAGATGCTCCGCAGTGCATTTGTAATTAAGGATGAATGAACAGGCTTCTCGGAATATTGTTGATGGCATATGGAATCTGCATGGTGTGCACTTAATTGCGTACTTCCGAACAAAGTGCTATGATAATAAAATATGATACAGAGACCTGCTTGTGCATATTGCGATCCTGTTGTTTGTCAGAATTACAATATTGGTGGTCGTAATATCAAGAGCACTGGCTTACGTTAATTGCCTGAGAAAAGACAGGACCTGATGGAAGGATACGAGATGAAGCTAAAAGAAATGAGGCTAAACACATGTTGTTCCAAAAGTTGGCGGAGCAGGATCATCAAAAAGAATAGTAGATGTTAAAGGAGATACAATAAAATCCTTTGGATATAGGTTTGGAGGACGGAGTGAATATACATCATTTTTATATTGAAAAAGGTCAGGGAGAACCGCTGATACTTCTTCATGGAAACAGAGAGAGCAGTCATTATTTTGTGAATCAAATAGAAGACTTTTCCCGGTTCTTTCATGTATATGCTATAGATACCCGGGGACATGGGCGGACGCCGAGAGGAACGCAGCCGTTTACGATAAAACAATTTGCTGACGATTTGTTGAGGTTTATGGATGAACATCAAATTGCAAAGGCTAATTTACTCGGCTTTTCTGATGGAGCTAATATCGCTATGGTATTTGCGATTGATTATCCGGAGAGAGTGAATCTGCTTGTATTAAACGGCGCGAATCAGAGCACACACGGAGTAAAAAGAATGATACAAGTTCTCATTGAAATTGGTTACAAAATTGCAAAAAGGTTTGCCGGTAGAAGCGATGTCGCAAGGCGGAATGCAGAAATGCTGGAACTTATGGTAAATGAGTTGAATGTTCCGGTGCCTGCTTTGTCAGGCATAAAAGCAAAAACGCTGGTGATTGCAGGAACAAATGATCTGATAAAAGAAACGCATACAAGGTTTATTGCCGACCATATTCCCGGGAGTGAGTTGATATTTATAAAAGGAAATCACTTTATTGCCAACAAAAAATCCAGAGCATTTAATGAGGCGGTACTGAAATTTTTAACGGGTGAGCGTGAAATTCCCTGTATTCGGAAGAAAAAATCAAAAGCTGCCTATGAAATGGGAGCGGCTATTAATAAAAACTAAATAAAAGCATAGAAACGTATTGACACTGTGTCAGAACAGGAGGATGCAAGGTTTTATGTTAGTAAGATAAATTCAGAGACTTGCAAAGCAAATCTGTAAGTATAGACAGCAGTGTCTAAGAATAGATACATGACATTTCTCGCTTTGTGTCGTGTTATTTTTAAATCATAAATGGTAATCTTGGTATGAAAGGAAGGAGGGCGGCCGATGGATACAGATACTAGAAAGATCGGAGCGTTTTTAAGAACACTTCGTAAGGGCAAAGGATTAACACAAGAACAGTTGGCGGAGATCCTTTTGGTATCAGGACGAACGGTTTCCCGTTGGGAAACGGGAACGAATATGCCGGATTTGAGTGTGCTGGTCCAAATGGCGGATTATTACGATGTTGATATCAGGGAAATCATTGATGGAGAAAGGAAAGGCGAGATTATGGACAAAGAACTGAAGGAGACGTTGTCCAGGGTTGCAGATTATAGTGAGATGGAAAAAGAAAAGACTGCGAAAGCCGGAAATACTGCATTTGGACTCACATTTGTAATTTGTGCGGTAATGATTGTGATTCAGCTGATTATGACAAGTAGTCTGGTGAATGTAATAGGAGAAACGGCAATATTGTTGATTGGCGGGATAACTTATATTGGGATCATGGTGTACAATGGTACGTGGTCAACCGGGTCGAGCGTGCAAAGCACACCGTCTAAAGATATTTTGGTAAGCGTGGTATGTTCTGCGCTGTTTACTGTCGTATTAGCGCTCTGTTATAGTCGAATGGGTGCGGAAACGGACCTGATCGTGCAGATTGCAATCCTGTTCTTTGTCGGAATTACAATATTGGGGTTCGTATTATTAAGAGTACTGGCTTACTTTAATTTTAAGAGAAAAGATAAAGAGGGTATCATTGCTGAGTCTTCCGTAGCTGATAAAGCGGAGCCGGTGAATATTTTTGTCGCGGATGGAAATATGCAGGCTGATATGATAATAGAAGCATTAAAGCAAAATGATATTGCGGCATATAAACAGGATACAGGAGATGCCGGGTTCGCTTCGGTACGCTATGGTATGGGCCGGGGGCTCAATGACAGTGTAATGATCTTTGTTTCGAGTGAAAAGGCAACCGATGCATTGACAATAATTAAAAATATAGGATTGAATTAGAACCTGATGGAAGGATACGAGATGAAGCTAAAAGAAATATGGAAAGAATACGAATGTGAATCAGTATTCAATTTATCTGTATTGCCGGAAGACATTCGAGAAAAAGGGACGGTCGTAAAATTCGAACCGAAAAGCGTTATCGCTTTAAAAGGCGAGTTCCCGGAGTATAATCGTCATTAAATAACCATATGTTTCACATAGTGCTGTCTGAACTTTGGAAAAATGCACAAAAAAAGAGAGGATTTTTATGTAAATTGTAATATTTACAAAAAGTATTAGGGGTGATATGATTGATGCATCACAAGAAATCAGAAAGAGAAAGGACACATTGAAAATTAAATGACGACACTAAAAAAGCAGGCATATAGAGCACTGAAGCAGCAAGTGATGGAGGCGGAACCGAGTACGATCTTTAGTGTCCGTAAGAGCGCAGGTGAATTGGGGCTGAGTTATACACCGGTTCGTGAAGCACTGGTGGAACTGCAGAGCGAAGGTGTGTTGGAAGTGATTCCGAATGTAGGTTTCTCTGTGGTCAAGATCGACATGAGAGCAATTCAGAATATTTATCAAAGCCGTGAGTGTGTAGAGCAGTATGTCCTGCCCAAAATAATTGACAAGATTGACACAGACGATATCATGATTCTCCGGGCTTACATTATCAGACAGAAGAAGGCGATGGAACAGGGGGATATTTCACGATATACAGAGGTGGATGCACAATTTCATATTTACCTGATTGATTTATTACAGAATAGGCAGCTTTCCGATTTTTATCAGAGCATTCGCAATCAATACCGGATGGGCTCTAAGAAAATCGTGAAAAAGCATAGCAGTATTCCGATCGAGGAGCATGAAAGATTCCTTGATCTTGTAGAAGAACAGAAGTATCAGGAAGCACTGTCGTGTATGCAGGAACACTTGGATGCAGCGATTGAACGCATGAAGGAAGGTTATGTTCAGATAGGCGTGTAAACGAAAAAACTATCTGAACATATTTTCAAAGATAAGTGATGCATCACTTAGTATCACATAAAATCACTAGAAAGGAAAGGGTGGAGAAATGAATTTACCAAAAAGGGTGACGCTCTGTGAGGTAGTCACAAGAGACGGATTCCAAACAGCGCCGGAGATTTACCCGGTGGAGGAAAAAGTAAGAATTATAGAGGAGGTTGTAGATGCCGGGTGTCAATCGGTAGAGGTCGGAGCGTTCTCAACCTATGAAACCATGTACAAGATGAAGGATACAGATCAGGTGTTTGAAAAACTCCATAAAAAAGAGGGCGTGGAATACAGAGGTCTTGTATATTTCCCAGATGATGTAAGGCGCGCAGCCGCATGTGGCTGCCAGAAAATCAAGTTAAATGTGTCAGCGAGTATGGAGCACAACAAAGCAGGCGCAGGATGTTCACCGCTGGAGGCCATGAAGACATTTGCGGAGTCCGGGCGGGTCGCAAGAGACAATCATATGGGGTTTGCCGGTTCAATCTCTCTTCCGTTTGCATCACAGTGGGAAGGGATCATACCATTTGATTTTATCAAAGAAATCGTGAAGGTATTTCAGGATGCAGGAGCAACACAGGTCTCGCTTTCTGATTCAGCAGGGCTGGGAACGCCAAAGATGGTTTATGAAAGAACGATGGCACTTCGAGACGCATTTCCGGATATGGAGTGGATGCTTCACATGCACAACACGAGAGGTATGGGACTTGCAAATGTGGTAGCAGCAATGGAGGCAGGCATTACACGAATTGATACGTCGCTTGCAGGGCTTGGCGGATGTCCTTACATAAAAGGAGCAACCGGTAATATTTCCACAGAGGATGTACTGTTCATGCTCGACTCGATGGGGATAGAGACCGGAATGGATTTTGAAAAAATCATGGACGCCGGAGCGAAAATCGTAAAGCTTGTAAAGGGAGAAGGCATTGACAGCTATCAGCAGAGGATTCGGACATTATCTGCAAAGTAACAAAAGAACGAGTGATCAATGGGTAACACCATTATCATATAAAAGAACAAGTAAACAGTGAACTTAAGGAGGTAATCACTATGGCTAATTGGAGTTTTCCAAACGAAGGGCAGATGGAATCTGCAAAGAAGATGTACTATCAGACAATGACGAAGAAAGATGTAGAAGAGAGACTGGAAAAGGATGATATTATCATCATTCCGGTAGGATCTACAGAAAATCACGGTAATTCAGGTCCGATCGGAGAGGATACATTTATTGTATCACGTGTGGCAGAGATGGTAGCAGAGAAGGTTGGCTGTACAGTAGCAGAACCAGTGTGGTATGGCTCACATCCATTCCATCACATCGGTCAGCCATGTACCATTCCGCTTCCGGATGATGTATTTTGTGCATATTTAAGAGCACTCATTACAGGATTCTGGAATACAGGCTTTCGTAAGATTATTTTTATCAGTATGCATGGACAGGAGTATTCTCTGCCGGTAGCAATTCAGGAATGGGGCAAGAAATATCAGGTTCCGGCTATGATCTACTTCGTAGATTTCCCACGTGTTATGGCACAGACATTAATGGACAAAGAACATGGCGGTCCATTTACAAGACCATTCCAGCATGCGTGTGAAGCGGAACAGAGCATCTCACTTGCATTATTCCCAGAGTACTGTGATATGGAGCATGCAGAAGATACAGATGTACATGGAATTCTTCCAGCAGGACATGTGGACCGTGGCGGAGACATTTATGGAAATCCGATCCCGGGACACTGCGTGGTCGGTAATGCAGGTATTGAGTGCGTGACAGCACCGCAGGGAGTTCTTGGACATGCAACAGAAGCAGATCCGAAGAAAGCAACAGACTGTATTGAAAAAGTATGTGATTATCTTGTTCAGTTACACCATGACATTTTAGAAGCGTGCCCGGTTGGCGTATTGCCGGATGCGAAATACATGAGCCAGAGAGATCCGGAAGAAATCGAAAAGCTTTTAAAAGGACCTACAAAAGGCGGAAAACACATCTATACGATTGCATGGCCTTGCTAAGATACATTTGCAGGACACAGGTGTGCGGTCTCTTACTTATGGGAGACCGCACAAAAATCAATGCTGATAACTCAGAATCATGCTCATACAGCATTCTCTAAATTGCCGGACGATTCCGGGGACTTAGAGAGGGCTGTGTGGGAGTTCGAAAAAAGGAGAAGAAAAAGATGGCGGATACAATGAAAGCTTTAGTATATCAGGGACCCGGAAAGCTGGAAGTAGAGACAAGGCAGATTCCGATTCCACAAAAAGGAGAAGTGCAGATCAAGATAAAAAAAGTATCAATCTGTGGTTCGGATTTGGGAGCGTATCGTTTTGCTTCCGATCGTTTTGCACCTCCATTGGTGCTGGGACATGAGTTCTCGGGAGATATCACACAGGTTGGCGAAGGCGTGACAATGCTGAAGGAAGGACAGAGAGTTACCGTAAACCCGATGGTTCTCTGCAATGACTGTTATTTCTGTAAAAGAGGAGAGGGAAACCTCTGCGGCAATCGTAAGAGTATGGGAACCGCGATTGGCGGAACACAGACAGATGGCGCGATGAGAGAGTATGTGACCGTTCCGGACTGGATGGTCGTACCGGTGGCAGACAATGTATCGTATGAAGCGGCAGCACTGTTAGAACCATGTGGCGTAACACTTGCATGTGCAAAAAAAGAAATGAGTCGGGATGAAAAATCTACCGTCGTACTCGGAGCCGGACCAATTGGACTTTTAATAGTAAAATTCCTAAAAGCGCTTGGAATTGAAAAAGTCATTGTGTCAGATATCATTGATAAACGCCTTGCAAAAGCAAAAGAGTGTGGAGCGGATTATATCATCAATTCCAAAAAGGAAGATGCGGTTTTCGCAGTCAAGAAACTGACTGATGGTTACGGTGCTGACCGTGTGATTAATGCCGCGGGAGAATTTTTGATCAACCAGTCATTTGAAATGGTGAAAAACGGTGGAACAAGCGTGCTGGTTGCACTTGCTCATAAAAAAGTGGAAATCGATCCAATGGAAATCGTAGGCAGAGGACTGAAGTTTGTCGGAAGCTATATGTTTACAACAGAAATGAAAGAAGCAGCACAGATGCTGGCGGATGAAAAGCTGGTCGTTGAAGATCTGATTACGTCTACTTACACACTGGAAAACGGAAAAGCAGCCTTTGATGTATTAAATACCCCTGACAATGAGGAAATCAAAGTGCAGATTGAATTATAAAACGAGAGGAGATTACATTATGAAAGCATATTGTTATGTAGCACCATTTACTATTGAGGAACAGGAGAGAGAGATTCCACAGCCCGGAAAAAATGAGGTGAGAATCCGAGTAAAAGCAGTATCCATCTGCGGTTCAGATACAGGTGGATTCAAGGGGACGAGCGCGATGCGTGTCGCACCGCTTGTGATGGGACATGAATTTTCCGGAGTCGTAGACCAGTACGGAGAGGGTGTGACAAATCCATCCGTTCCTGTTGGCAGCAGAGTTGTGGTATATCCGAATATTCAGTGCGAGAAATGTCCAGACTGTGAAGCGGGTCTTCCAAACCTTTGTGAAGAGAGATTCATTCCCGGAACAACAATGCCGGCAGGTGGATATGATGGAGCAATGGCAGATTATGTCGTGGTACCTGCAGATAAGCTAATTCCGATTTCGGATCAGATCAGCTTTGAGGAAGGTTCGATGTTCGAGCCAACTTCCGTCGCACTGCGCGGTGTCAAGATGCTCAGCGATGTAAAAGATAAGGTGGTTACAGTATTTGGAGCCGGACCAATCGGACTTCTTGCACTGCAGTGCTTAAAATATCTTGGCGCAAAAGATGTCATCAGTATTGATTTGAATGATCAGAGACTTGAAACAGCAAAAGAATGTGGTGCTTCTTATACGATCAACAGTAAAAATGAAGACCCGGTTGCACGTGTGATGGAAATTACAAAAGGAAAAGGGGCAGATGCAGGTGCAGACTGCGTTGGAATCGCGATCAGCTTAAATACCAGTATGAAGATGGTAAAAAATGGCGGAGAGGTTGCAATGATCGGAATGGCAACGGAACATATGGATGGATTTGAATATAAGTATGCAGTTGCACACGAGATGAAATTAAAGGGAAGCTACTGTTATGTGGATGAGTTATATGAGATCCCAAAAATGATCGAAGAAGGAAAAATTGATCTGAAGAAACTGATTACGACGGTTGCGCCGATGAATGAAGTACAGGAAAAATTCGAAGATCTTGTATCCGGACATTCCAAGGAAGTAAAAGTCATTTTAGTAAACGAATAAAAGAGGTGGACGTATGAAGATGAAAACCAGCCATTTTGGCTTTGTTAAAGAAGCTGATGCAATTGCAGCAGCAGGTTATGATGCAATCGAACTTCATATTAAAGAAATCATGTCGTTTGATGACTTTGAGTTTCGCAGGGCAAAACAAATGCTTCGAGATAGTGGTCTTGCGAGTGAAGTATTTGATAATCCACTTCCGCTGGATGTAGTAATCGCAGATGACAGCTTTGATTTTCCTTTTTATCGTGACTATCTGAGAAAAGCGGTAGAGAGAACAGCACAGATGGGCGGAAGATATTTTGTATATGGAAATGGGAAGACAAGAAGTCTTCCTGACGGAGTGGAAAAAGACACGGCAAGAAAGAAAAATGATCAGTTGATTGTGACACTCTGTGAAATCGCGCAGGAATATAACATCACGATTATGATGGAACCGCTGGCAGGAGCAATCTGTAATTCCGTCTTAAGTATTCCGGAGGCTTATGAATATGCAAAGAAGCTGGGATGTAAAAATTTAAAGACACTGCTTGATTTTAGATGGTTTATCGCAGGCGGACATGATTATTCGGATATTGTTGAGTATGCAGATTTTATCAAGCATGTACATGTAGATAATCCACTGCTTCCATTTCCAGAGAGACGTGTCCCAATGCTGGGCGACGGATTTGACTATGGAACATTATTTGAAACACTGAAAGAGATTTCTTATAAGGGTTACATTTCCTATGAAGCAAATACATTTGATGACTTCGAGACGGATATAAGAAAGGGACTTTCTCTTTTGGAACATTATAATATCTATTCCTACGGTGCCAAAGAAGAGAAACAGATGGGTGCGTAGAACGTAGGGAAAGGAGTGAAGTGATGATGAAACACGAGAAATATCCAAAACTATTTGAACCGTTGACAATCCGTCGTATGACCGTGAAAAACAGAATTTCAATGGCTCCGATGGGAACCAATTATGGGGAACAGAATGGAGAGATGAGCTTCCTTCACATGAACTATTACGAGCAGCGTGCACAGGGCGGGGTTGGTATGATTATCGTGGAAAATGCATGTGTGGATTTCCCACTTGGATCGAATGGAACGACACAGATTCGAATTGATCATGATAATTATATCCCGAGATTATATAAATTGTGCGAGACAGTACACCAGTATGGAACGTGTATTGCCATTCAGATTAATCATGCGGGAGCTTCGGCGCTGGACAGCAGAATCGGAATGCAGACGGTATCAGCATCGGATCTTCCATCAAAGCCGGGCGGATCGCTGCCGCGACCGCTGACAAAAGAAGAAATTGCAGCAATCGTAAAAAAATACGGTGAGGCGGCAAAACGTGCGCAGACGGCGGGATTTGACGCGGTTGAAATCCACGCGGGTCACGGATATCTGATCAGTCAGTTCCTATCACCTACGATGAATAAAAGAACGGATGAATTTGGCGGCAGCGCAGAGAATAGAACAAGATTTGCAAAAATGGTTTTAGAAGAAGTCAGAAAAGAAGTAGGGCCATTCTTTCCGGTGTTTTGCAGAATCAGTGCGGACGAACTGGTCGAAGGTGGAAATACGCTGGAGGATACGCTGGAATTACTGACTTATTTTGAAAAAGAAATTGATCTGATCGATGTGTCGGCGGGATTGAACAGCTCTCTGCAGTATCAGATCGACAGCTGCCAGTTAAAGGACGGATGGCGTTCTTATATGTCAAAGGCTGTCAGAGACAAATTTCATAAGCCAACGATTACGACCGGAAATATACGTTCACCAAAACGTGCAGAAGAGATTCTGGAAAACGAAGATGCTGATTTTATTGGAATGGGACGTGGTCTGATCGCAGATCCGAACTGGGTCAATAAAGTCGAATTTGGAGAAGAAGCGATGCTGCGCAAATGCATTTCCTGCAACATTGGATGTGCGGGGCACCGACTTGCACAGAATACACCGATCCGGTGCACGGTCAATCCTTGCGTCAACCAATGGGAAGGGACACAGAAGGTGGTAAAACCATGTAATGTTGTCGTGATCGGAGGCGGCACGGCGGGAATGGAGGCTGCCTGTACAGCGGCAGAGGCAGGCTGTCAGACCTTTTTGATTGAGAAGGAAAAAGAACTGGGTGGCCTGGCAAATGAAATCAGCAAGATTCCGGACAAGTGGAGAATCGGCGATTTCGTGAAATATCAGAAGGAGCGCGCAAAACGGCTGCCGAATCTATATGCATTTACAGAAGTAGATGCAACGGTGCGGTTCGTAAAAAGCCTGAAGCCGAATCTGATCGTGAACGCAACAGGGTCGAAACCGCTGCTGCCACCGATCGAGGGATTAAATGAATGGATCGACAATCAGGATGGAAAAGTATCCTCAATTCTCGGCATGATTCAAAAAATTCCGGAGTATCCGCAGAACATGGCTGGAAAAAAGGTCGTTGTTGTAGGCGGAGGTGCAGTTGGTCTGGATGTGGTTGAATTTTTTGCACCGCGCGGAGCAAGTGTGACAATCATTGAGATGCTGGATCAGATTGGAAAAGACTTAGATCCGGTCAGCAAGCTTCGAATGAAAGAAATCAGTGAAAGGTATGAAGTTACCGAGCTTACAAAAACGGCGCTTTCCAAAGTGGAAGGTGATCGATTCACAGTAAAGACGCCGGAAGGTGACCGGAAAGAATACACGTTTGATCATGGATTTGTCTGTCTGGGAATGAAAGCGAAAAGTCCGGTATTAACAGAATTAGAAGAAGCCTTTGCCGATGACCGGGTGGAAGTAGTAAATGTAGGAGACAGTGTCAGTGCCCGCCGCATCATTGAAGGTGTAAGCGAGGGAAGAAATATACAGAACATTCTTAAAAAACATGGATATCTGGCGAATAACCAGTATGGAGGAACGGCATGAGAAAATCGATAATCATAAGAGAGATGGAACTGGGTGCTGGAAAACCGAAGACATGCGTGCCGATCACGGGAAAAACAGAAATGGAAATCCTGAAAGAAGCAATGCTTGCCAAAGAAGGCGGAGCAGACCTCGTAGAGTGGCGTGTGGACCATTTTGTGGAAGTTCGCAATTTTAATACTGTCATTCGAATCGCGAAAAGCATGCGTGAGATATTGGAGAATCTGCCGATTCTGTTTACCTTTCGGACGGAAGGGTGTGACAATGCAGTTACGCAGGAAGAATATACAGCAATCAACGAGTATGTGATTCGCAAAGAAGTCGTGGATATGATTGATATTGAATTATTTATGGGAGATGAGGTCTGTCAAAATCTCAGTCGGCTTGCACATAAACACAATTGTGTCGTGGTCATTTCTAATCATGATTTTGACCGCACGCCAAATGAACAGGTGATTGTGGAGCGTCTCTGCAGGATGCGGGAGCTTGGAGCAGATGTTCCGAAAATTGCAGTGATGCCTCACAACGCCGAGGATGTACTGACGCTCTTATCGGCAACCAATCAGTATGCGAATGTGCATGCAGATGGACCGCTGATTACAATGTCAATGAATGATCTGGGTAAGATCAGCCGGGTGAGCGGTGAAATATTTGGTTCAGCACTTACATTTGGCAGTACAGTCAGGAGCTCAGCACCGGGACAGATGCATTTGAAGGATGTGGAAATCATGTTGGACATTTTACATACAAGGAGAGAGCGATGAATGAAAAAAAGAAGGGGAATGAGAGGAGCAGACAGTCCTATTACGGGAGTGCGCTTGTACTATATCTAAATTACTTTATTCATGGAATCGGTGCGTCTCTTCTTGGGCAGCAGGCAATTAAGGAATTTCTGTCCGGTCGATGGGGATCAGGACTGGAACAGGTAACGATGGTCGCGGCAGCACTGGGACTCGGACGATTGATTTCCCTTCCGTTTTCCGGTCCGATATCAGACCGGATGGGGAGAAGATGCTCCTCGTTAATTGGAATTGGTCTTTATATCTTGTTTTTTGTCGGAATTGCATGGTCACCGAATATGCAGACGGCATACGTCGCAGCTATTTTCGGCGGTGCAGCAAATTCATTTTTGGATACAGGCGTGATTCCTGCGTGTGTTGAATTACTTGAACCAAGATCCGGTCTTGCAACGATGCTGACAAAATTATTTCTGTCCGGGGCACAACTTCTGATTCCGTTTATGCTGGGCGCAATTGCAGCAAACAGCCTTTCTTATAACGTGTTGATGTATGCAGCGGCGGGAGCAATCTTTGTAATTGGAATCATGGTGACTCAGATTCCACTGCCACAGAAGAAACAGCAGGGTGGAACGCAGCCTTCGTTTTTTCAAAGTCTGAAAAGTGCAAAATTTTCGCTGGAAAGCGTTGCACTCATACTGATCGGGTTTACCTGCACGGCAACGTTTCAGCTTTGGCTTAACTGCGCACAGACCTTTGGAAAAGAAGTGGCAAAGATGTCGGATCCAAGTATGATGCAGACTTATTATTCTGCAGGAACCATTGTTGCAATCTTTGTGACGGCGGTTCTGGTCAATAAAATCAAGGAAGTGCGATTCCTGCTTATCTATCCGATGGTTTCAGTTGTAATGCTGACTCTGGTCTATTTGATCCGTACGCCGGCAGTCTGTCTGGTCGGAGCGTTTGTGATCGGCTATTTTGCAGCAGGGGGAGTCCTTCAGCTTGCGACGGCAACGGTAAATGACCTGTTTCCGCAGATCAAGGGGACGATCACCAGCATTATCATGATTGCTTCGAGCCTGTCAAACTATACAATACTGACACTTGCAGGTACACTGGGTGCATCCAACGGTGCGGGAGCCGTGATTCTTCTGAACATTGTAATTACAGTTGCAGGTGTGATCCTGGCACTGTTCGTAAATCTAAGATACAGTCACATGGTGAATTGCGCAGCCGAGTAGGGAGGTGTCCATGAAAAAAATAAAATGGGTCAATGAGAACTTTGAAGAAGCAATGATGATTTTTTTTCTGATTATTATGACACTGGTCATGGGGTTTCAAATCTGTATGAGGTATATTTTTAATGCTTCTATGTCATGGACGGAAGAACTCACACGTTATCTGTTTGTGTGGAGCGGATTCCTGAGTATCAGCTTTGCAGTCGAAAAATCCATTGCGATACGGTTGGAACAATTGACAGAAAAAATGAAGCCGAAGGCAAAATCAATCGTATTTTTCATTGACTATGCAATTGAATTTCTTTTCTTTCTGTATCTGATACCGACGGCAGGAAGAAGCCTTGTCAGCGTGTTTGCAAGCGGTCAGGTCAGCACGGCAATGCAGATGCCAATGTGGATACTTCAATTGGCACCACTCGTCGGATTTCTGCTTGCTGAAATCCGGCTGATACAGAAAATGTTTATGGAGATTCGGAAAATAAAGGAGGATACATCATGCAGATAGCGATTGTTTTTGTAGTATTTCTTATCCTTCTTGTGATATCGATACCGATCGGCAGCTCACTTGGAATTGTGTCAACTCTGCCGGGGATACTGGATCAGGAATTTCCAGTCAGCGTATATTATATCGTGCGCTCCATGCTGAGCGGACTCGACAGCTTTCCATTGCTGGCAATTCCGATGTTTGTTCTTTCTGGAATTATCATGGCAAGAGGCGGCGTGTCGCGAAAGCTTTTTGATATCTTTACCTATTTTTTCGGAAAATTCAGAGCCGGTGTTCCATGCGCGGTTATTATTACCTGTTTATTCTACGGAGCAATCTCAGGATCCGCGCCTGCAACGGTAGCGGCGGTGGGCAGCATGACGATTCCTATCTTGTCAAATCTTGGATACGATAAAAAGTTCTCGACAGCAATCGTAGCCGTGGCAGGAGGTCTTGGAGTTATTATACCGCCGAGTATTCCGTTTATTCTATATTCTATGGCTTCCGGAGAATCCGTCGGAAATCTGTTCAAAGCCGGGATTGTGCCGGGAATATTAATTGCACTTCTTCTCATGGGATACGCACAGTATCATTGCTGGAAGTATGGAGAAGATAAAGAGCAGATTGATGCGGTTGTCGGGATGCTACGAAAACGTGGTTTTCTAAAACTGATGAAAGAGGGAATTTGGGCATTGATGACACCAGTTATCATTTTGGGTTGTATCTATGGTGGAATCGCATCACCTACAGAAGCAGCGGTTATTTCCGTTTTCTATGCACTCTTTGTCAGTATTGTGATCTATAAATCGTTAAAAGTAAAAGATATCCTTGCCATTTGTTCGGAGGCAGTACATACATACGGACCGCTGATGTTTATTCTGATCTCCTCGACTGCATTTTCGAGAACGCTGACACTTTTAAAAGTACCGCAGGGAGTCAGTGGATGGATTTTGAATACATTTACACAGCCGATTCTTATTTTACTTGTAATCAATCTGTTCCTGTTGTTTGTTGGAATGGTCATGGACACCAGTCCCGCTATCCTGATTACAACACCGATTCTTCTTCCGATTATCGTGGAAATCGGAATGGACCCGATTCAGTTCGGTATTGTAATGGTCGTGAATTTGGCAATTGGTTTTGTAACACCGCCAATCGGGGTCAATCTGTTTGTCGCAAGCTCACTTGCAGACATTCCGGTTATGGATATTGCAAAGAAAGCATTACCGATGATTCTTCTATTTCTGGTTGCGTTGCTTATGATCACATTTATTCCGGCAATCAGTCTGACGCTGTAAGGAGGAAATGACATGAGAAAAAGAAGAAATAGAAAATGGAACCAGCGTATTTGGGCGGCATTGCTTGCAGGAACCATGCTGCTTGCCCTGACCGGATGCGTACAGAAAGAGACGGAAACGAAAGAGAAGACTTATGTCTGGCAGCTTGGGACAAGCAGCCCGGAGGATACGGTAACACAGGTGTTTGCCGAAAAATTTGCGGAGGAAACAGACCGCTTAAGTGATGGGAAAATGCAGATTGAAATCTATCCCAATTCAACAATCGGCAATGATTCAGAGCTGCTTGACTGTTGTAAGGAAGGGGACATCCCATTTGTGGTGCAGAACACAGCACCGCAGGTGAGCTACATGTCCAAAACGGCGGTATTTGATACGCCGTGTGTCTTTGATACGATTGAGCAGGCGCGGGATGCCGTGGATGATGAGCTTTTTTATGAGCAGATTGAAACGGTCTATGAAGACGGTGGGTATCATCTTCTGGGAATTGCCGATCAGGGGTTCCGTGTGATGACGGCAAATAAGAAAATCGAACAAATCTCGGATTTCAAGGGGCTCAAAATACGAACCATGGAAAATGCAAACCATCTTGCCTTCTGGCAGACGCTTGGAGCCAATCCGACACCGATGGCATTTAGTGAGGTGTATATCGGACTTCAGCAGAAAACAATTGATGCGGAAGAAAATCCGGTAGAGGTTATCGTTTCGGGGAAACTTTATGAACAGCAGAAATATGTAATTGAAACAAATCATTTACCACATTATATTACGCTGATTATGAATGACAATCTTTTTAAGGACATTACGCAGGAGCAGCAGAAAATTTTAGAAGAGGCTACCGAGACTGCCGTACAATATGCCAGAGAACAGGCGGATGAACGAGTGACAGACCGGCTTGGGAGCATAGAAGAATCTGGCACTGAAATTGTGACCCTTCCGGACGATTTAAAGGATGACATGAGAGAAGAATCCTCTGATTTATATGAAGAAATTCGGAATCAGGTAGGACAAAAGCTGTTTGATCTCTATACAGAGTAAGGCGGAGAGACTAAAAAAGACTAAAAAAGATTTCTTTCATACTCTTTTCTTTTTGGAGATATAGGTTTATAATGTAACTTCGGAAAAAATGTAAAATGGATTATCCGTTTTACGATGGAATCAGAAATGTTCCATATCAGTTTGAAGATCCTGAGAAAAATCTGAATTACAAGTTGTATTCAGATAATATAAACCGTGAGATATTAAGCATAGCGAACCAAAGGAGAAAAGACTATGAGTGAAGAGAGCAAAGCGAAGAAAGCAGATTTCGCGAAAGAGCCGGATAAAAAAGAGGCGAAAAAGAAAAAAACCAAAAAAGCAAAGGCAGAAAAGAAGAAAAACGCGCTCAAGGAGAAAAAGGCAAAAAAAGCCAAAAAGAGCAAATGAAGGCTATCGAAAGAAGAGCAGAGCATAATACTTGCAGAGGATTACAGCACAACGTCTCATTTTTGTGAAATAAGAATCCTGAAAGCCGGGTATGCGCATCTGGTCTCCTGCAACAGCCGCTGGACTGACTTACATATACAATTATTAATTCGTTTTCACGAGAGAATCTGCTTCTGCATAAATGAACTCACACGCCTTGCATTTGAACAGATGTTATCTGGAGAAAAGACAAGAGTAGAAACAGAAGACCATATGATTCGATTGCAGGGAGAATGCTTTGGACTGTTAAAGCCTGTAGTTCAGATTATCCAGGGCGCGGTATCTGAGGAAGATGTAGAGCAAGTCTATTCTGTTCTCCAATGGACAGAAGATTTAAGCAGTATGCAGAGCCTGCTCATGCAGAAAAGAAACTGCAGGAAAGAAAACAAAAAGCTTGAAAAACTGTTGAAAGAAAAACTTGAAGAGAATAAGCAAATCGAGGAATATGTACAGACGATATGCATGAAGTAGGTACAGGATTCAATTCCTGCCTTTTTTAAGGAACTGTGTGGTTTTATCACATGGTTCCTTAATTTTGATATCAGGGTCAAAAGGTCATGCGTTTCGTTCTTGCACGAAAAAGCATGAATTTGGGACCCGCAAAACATGAGAAAGTAGCCCGATTAGGACGGATTTCGAATGTTTTTAGGATTATGGAAGCACGAAGTGCGGAATAATCCGTAGGTATCAAGTGTTTGTAAGAGGTATGTTAAATGTACGTAAAACTGCCGAAAAAACATTGACTTTATATGCGGAATTAGATAGATTTATTTATAAGTGAATTATGTATAATGTAATATAGTTTTGAAATCTTCAATGCAGATATATAATACTGTGGTGCCTGGACGGGAATGGTCTTCTCAGGAATTGTATGAGCAAGTGGATATTATTGGCCAGACATTTAGGTAATATTTGCTTGTTTTTTTTATGTTTTGAGATACTTAATTGCAGATACGGCACTGTGGAAATGAATGACTTGGGGAGGATGCGGTGCATGGCATGGAATAGGATATTACAATGGATCATTGATCGATTGAAACACATGATAAAAAGAGAGGAAGGAAGTACGGAAATGGCAAAAAAAGGAAATAAAAAAAAGAGCGGTGAAAAAAAGGGGCTTGCTAGGCAGCCACATATGATGAATCGTGAATTATCCTGGCTGAAATTCAATGAGAGGGTACTGAACGAAGCGGGAAATCCGAGAGTACCATTGGCGGAGCGTCTGACCTTTGCTTCTATTTATCAGTCAAATCTGGATGAATTTTATATGGTCAGAGTCGGAACGCTAATGGACCAGATGGAATCATCGGAGATTATTCGGGATAATAAAACCAATATGACCAGCGCCGAACAGGTGAAGGCAATCGTGAAGGCAACCGGAGAACTGGATCTGAAAAAGGGCAGAATTTATGAACAGCTGATGGGAGAATTGGAACCAAAAGGTATCCGACTGATTAATTTCCACCGTTTATCAGATGAAGAAGGAAAATTACTGGAGACCTATTTTGATCAGGAGATAGCACCTTATCTGTCTCCAAGCATTATCAGCAAACAGCAGCCATTTCCGTTTTTAAGAAATAAAGAAATTTATGCGGTTGCACTTCTTGCGACAAAGGGCGGGAAGACAAAGACGGCGATTATACCATGCAGCAATACCGTATTTAAAAGACTGATTGAGATTCCGACCAGACCGGGAACTTTCATGCTTTCTGAAGAAATCATACTTCATTTCCTGCCGAAATTGTTTAAAAATTTCAGCATCAGAGAAAAATCTCTTCTGCGTGTGACAAGAAATGCGGACATCGATACAGAGACGATCTACGATGAGGATCTGGATTACCGGGACGCTATGGAGAACCTGATCAAACAGAGAAAAAGAATGAATCCGGTGCGTATGGAATTATCCAGAAAACTGAATAAAAAGCTGATCGATGCGCTGTGCAAGGATATTCATGTCAATAAGGAGCACGTGTTCTTATGCAATGTACCGCTTGACATGTCCTTTGTATTTACAATTCAGAATTATCTTAAGAGCAAAAACCAGGAGGAATTATTCTTCCGGAAACGATCACCAAGAATGACTCCGGAATTGAGCGAAAAGGGGAGTCTGATTGAACAGGTAACGAAGAAAGATGTATTGTTATCTTATCCTTTTGAAAACATCAAATCGTTTACAAATCTGCTGTATGAAGCGGCGAAGGATGAATCGGTTGTATCGATCAAGATGACGCTGTACCGTCTGGCAGACAAGAGCCAGGTAGTAGATGCAATGGTAGAAGCGGCAGAGAACGGAAAAGACGTTACGGTTCTTGTTGAACTTCGGGCACGTTTTGATGAGGAGAGCAATATAGAATATTCCAGAAAGCTGGAAGAAGCAGGCTGCCATGTGATCTATGGGCTGAGCAATTATAAAGTGCATTCCAAATTATGTCTGATTACAAGAAAGACAGAGAATGGAATCGCATATATTACACAGGTGGGTACAGGAAATTATAATGAGAAAACCTCTACATTATATACAGATCTGTCTCTGATTACAGCCAATATGGAGATTGGAAAAGAGGCAGCGGAAGTGTTTGCATGTCTTCTTCGAGGCGAATTTATTGAAGAGACCAACATCCTTCTGGTAGCACCAAAATGTCTGCAGAATAAAGTTCTGGATATGATTGACGAAGAGATTGCGCATGCGAAGAACGGTGAAGATTCCTATGTGGGAATTAAGATTAATTCGCTGACGGATAAGGTAATCATAGACAAATTGATCGAGGCATCTCAGGCAGGCGTGAAAATCGAGATGGTTGTCCGTGGAATCTGCTGTCTGATTCCGGGAGTAGAGGGATATACGGAAAACATCAAAGTGGTCAGCATCGTTGGAAGATTTCTGGAACATTCGCGAATCTACCGGTTTGGAACAAAGGAACGCGAGAAAGTATATATCGCATCAGCAGACTTTATGACCAGAAATACGGTTCGTCGTGTGGAGGTTGCCGCACCGATTCTGGATGAGAAGCTTCGGGACAGATTAGATGCGATGTTTAAGACGATGCTCAGGGACGATGAGAAGGGGAAACTTCTCAATGCAAAAGGGGACTATGAGGATCAGAAATTCTCAGATGTGAAACTGGATTCACAGGAGACGTTTTATCAGATGGCTTATGAGGCGGCAGAGGAAAAGAAGGCGGCAGAGGCAGCCGCTGCACCCGTTGTTGTGAAAGAGGGAGCACAGGAATAGAATCTGCATTCTTTCCAAATAAAAAAATGAGGTATCAGAGAAATCCGATACCTCATTTTTTATGCACAAGATAAGGAGTGTACAGCAAGCCATGTTCGATTGCTCCGTTTCTGTGAAAGGCCAGGCTCTGCTTACGTGTGGGACATTTGCTTTACATCGCGAGGGGATTGTTGTAAAATTAACCCATTAGGAGCGAAAATTTAATATCACATATGGTGGTATTATACAAGGAGGGGAACATATGAAGAAGTACAATAGACTGGTGGCAGCGGTTCTGGCCGGGATTCTGACGATCGGATGTATGGCGTGTGCAGGGAAAACAACAGGGTCGACGGGAGAAACGCAGGGGAAGTCACCGCTGGATCCGAAGGATCCGACTACGATCAGAATCTGGAATTATTACAACGGCGATCAGCTGACCGCATTTGATGAACTGGTTTCGGAGTTCAACAGTACCGTCGGTATGGACGAGGGGATTGCGGTGGATAGCGTCAGTCAGGGCAGTATCGAAAATCTGGCGGATTCGCTGCTCGACGCAGCCGATGAGAAAATAGGAGCACAGGATCTTCCGACCATGGCGGCAATCTACGCGGAGACGGCGTACATCCTGGAACAGAAGGATCTTCTGGTGAATCTGGAAGACTATTTTACGGCGGAGGAGCTGGAGAAATACGTCCCCGGTTTTATTGAGGAAGGAAGAATGGTGAAGGAAGGGCAGCTGCTGCTGTTTCCGGTCTCAAAATCGACGGAGTGCTTTGCTGTGAACAAGACGGGCTGGGCAGACTTTGAGGCGGCAACGGGAATTACGATTGACAGTGTAGACAGTCTGGAGCGTCTGGTGGATGTGGCGGGGCAATACTATGAATGGAGCGATTCCCTCACGCCGGATGTGGCGGAGGATGGAAAAGCTCTGTTTGGATGGGACTCTGTGGCGAACTATATCTATATCGGAGCCGCACAGCTCGGACATGAGCTGTTCCGGGTGGAAAACGGGGAACTGATGATAGATCTGGACCGGACGACTCTGAAAACGCTGTGGGACAATTATTATATTCCTTATATTAATGGATACTTTCAGGCATCAGCGAGCCATCGTTCCGAGGACATGAAGACAGGGATGATTCTTGCCATGATCGCATCGACATCCGGAATCAGTTATCTGCCGACTGCGGTGACCGATGCGGATGACAACAGCCATGACATTGAGATCGAAGTGAAAAAACCATTGAAATTCGCGAAGGGCAAAGAAATTTCCGTACAGCAGGGAGCGGATTACTGTGTGATAAAAAGCTCCGAGAAGGAGCAGTATGCAGCGGCAGAGTTTCTGAAATGGTTCACAGAATCGAAACGGAATCTGCAGTTTTCGGTGGCTTCGGGCTATTCCGCAGTCACAAAGGAGGCAAACGATGCCGGGCTGATCAAAGAGAATTTTGTGGGGACCGGTGATTCACGGAAGGATCAGAACATTCTGAATGCGCTTCTGATCAGTGTGGATGTGTACCAAAATCAGGAAACATATACCACGGCACCGTTCAAGGGGAGTAAGGATATCAGAGCATTTCTTGAAAGCGCGCTGCAGGACACTGCCGCGAGGGACAGGGAAGCGGTCGTTCAGGCAATCGGGCAGGGCGTGAGCAGGGAAGAGGCGACGGCCGCCTACAGCTCGGATGCATATTTTGATACGTGGTTTGATGCACTTTGTACCTCGGTGAAAAGCATGGCAGAATGATAAAAATATGACTTGAGGCATGAGAGAAGGAAGGAGCGGGGAGAATGACAAGGTTCACCCCATGACAGCTATGACAGGAAAACGTACCCATTCATTGTTCAGGAAAATTATTATTCCACTGATTGTTTTGATGCTGCTGCAGTCCGTTATTTTTTTCGGCGCGACATTTTACGGGGGTGTATCGGGCACGATCAACCAGAATGCAGAGGATATTCTTGCAGAACGGGTCATAAACCAGGAGCAGGAACTGGAGGCAAAGTTTACAACACAGTGGGCCAATTTCGGCAGGGCATCCGATAACATCGGACATATTTACGACAATGTGGCGGGTGCATCCGGCAGGAATCTGTATGAGGATGCACAATTACAGAGAGCGGTATTGGCAGATGCATCGGGTGCCCTGATCGATATGCTGCGGTCAAATGAGGTTACGGGAGTTTTTCTGATTCTGAATAATGCCAAAGATTATGAGCCGCTTCGTGACGGAACGCAGCAGGAACGGTACGGGCTCTGTATCAGAGATTATTCGCCCACATCGGAATATGCGGACCGGGAGGATCTTCTGGTGGTGCGCAGCCCGTCTTCCCTGGTGGCAGATATGGGATGCTCTATGGAGGCGTGGTGGGATGCCCGCTTTACGTTTAATTCTGAGACACCGGGGGACTATTACTATAAGCCGATACAGATGGCCTATGAGAATCCGGATGCGGAAACAGATGATCTTGCATACTTTGATGGTCCTCACAGCTTCATGCAGGCTGATCGGGCAGTCGTATCGTATTCCATTCCCCTGCGGGATAAAGCGGGATATCCGTATGGGGTTCTGGGGATCGAGCTGACTACGGATTATCTGAAGACGCTGATGCCGACGGCCACCTTATCC
This sequence comes from Hespellia stercorisuis DSM 15480, assembly GCF_900142165.1. Lineage (GTDB taxonomy): Bacteria > Bacillota > Clostridia > Lachnospirales > Lachnospiraceae > Hespellia > Hespellia stercorisuis. The sequence continues at coordinate 32,808 of NZ_FQZY01000017.1, read as the reverse complement.
GGTGACAATGCCGGGTGCTATGTGCTGGCACAGTATACGGAAGACTCAGAGACATATCAGACTGTGGCTTATAATGGTGCACAGTTTCAGCAGTGCTTCAGAGGTAAGACAACATTTCAGGCGAAGAGCCGCGGAGGCGGTATGATCGAGTGTGAGAACACGGAGGGTGATGTAAAGTTTATAGGAAGTGTCAGCGATCTGCAGATCTATAACCATAACACGCCTTATGAGAAGCAGAAGTTTGCGGTTATCGGGCTGGTGCGGGAGAATGCTCTTTATGGAATCAATACGATCGTGAAGCAGAGACTGATTCTCGTGTCCGCTCTGGTCATGCTGTTTGGATGTCTTTCGGTACTGCTGATCAGCAGGAGACTGACCCGCCCGATTAATAAGCTGTCCCAGAAGGTGCGCGGGATGGACGGTGGGACAGATCTGCGCCTGGAGCGCCTGAATATCGACGAGATTGATGACCTTGTGGAGTCGATTGAGGGGCTGAGCGAAAAGGTGAGCAGAAACTTCACCCGGACAGAATTTTTTTCCCGGATGAGTCATGACATGCGGACGCCTATGAATGCCATTATCGGTTTCTCTTCGCCAGAGCTTCTTGAGTCTGCCGATCCGGAACAGATTCGGGATTATATGGACAAGATCCATTCCTCCGGGAGTTATCTGCTCACGCTGATCAATGAGGTTCTGGATATGTCCAAGATTGAGATGCAGCAGATGGAGCTGCGGGAGAATGTGATCACGCAGAAGAATTTGCTGGTGGCAGTGGTGCCGATGATTCGGGAGATCGCGCAGAAGAAGGGCGTGAAGTTCGAGATCAAAGCGGATGATTCCGAGACTCCGTTTTACTGTGACAGCCAGAGAATGAGCCAGGTGCTGATGAATCTGCTGTCCAATGCGGTGCGGTTTACTGAACCGGGAGGAACGGTCAGACTGGAAGTGATGGAAGTCGGGAAGGACGAGGAGCAGGTGGTGAACTTCATCCGGGTGAGTGATAACGGCTGTGGGATGAGTGAGGAATTTCAGGAAAAGATGTACGAGCCGTTTGCACAGGAGGGACGTACCGGTGGCGGAACCGGGCTGGGGCTCGCCATCGCCAGACAGATCATCACGCTCATGGGAGGAACCATGAACTGTGTGAGCGTTCCGGAGAAGGGAACCACATTCGAACTGTATGTCACGAGCCGCATTGCTCAGATGCAGAGCAGTGCTGAGGGGGAGCAAAACGGCAATGGAAAAGTGCAGACCAGACAGCAGACGGTATGCGCACCGGGAGAATCCGGGGTGCTGTCTGGCAGGCGTGTTCTGCTCTGTGAGGATCATCCGATGAATGCTCAGATTGCAAGGCGCCTGCTGGAGCGCAAAGGAATGATCGTGGAGGAGGCACGCGACGGGGCAGAGGGGCTGAAACGCTTTTGGGATACGGACCCGGGTACGTATGATGTAATCCTGATGGACATCCGGATGCCGCGGATGAACGGGCTGGAGACAGCACAGGCCATACGCGCGCTGCAGCGGGAGGATGCGCAGAGCATTCCGATCATCGCAATGACGGCGAACGCGTTCAAGGAGGACCGTGAGGCATCAAAGAATGCGGGGATGAATGCACATCTCTCGAAACCCATTGATCCGAAGATTCTGTACGCGACGCTGGAGATGTATCTCGACCCGGAACGATTATCGTAGACTGCTTTTAAGCGAAGCGGATCCAGGCTGTCCGCTCAATAAGAAAATCAGGAGGCATAAAGAACCTATGGAGTATACACACGAACTGATTATTCCCAATGACAATCTACCCTTCAAGCTGTTCTTGTTCGAGGGGAAGGACGGCGGCTATATCCGGGAAAAGCACTGGCATCGTTCCATTGAGATTTTCGCAGTCTTCGAGGGGACGCTGACATTTATGGTAAATGAAAAGGAATGCCCGCTGCAGCAGGGCGAGTTTATACTGGTCAACACCAACGAGGTACACTCGATTCTGGCACCGGAGCCGAACAGGACCCTGGTGCTGCAGATTCCGCTGGGGGCATTTGAAAATTACTATACAGATGAGCGGTTCATTTTGTTCTCCCATAGTCCACGGGAGCAGGATGAGCGGTTCATGAGTGTGCTTGGTCAGCTGTATAAGAATTATGAGGAGCAAAAAACAGGATATGACTTTAAGGTGCAGAGCCTCTTTTTTGAGCTTATGTACCTTCTGGTCAGCAAGTATCGCAAGACCGAGGTAAACCCGGAGGCGGTCAGGCAGAATAAGCGTCTGAACCGCCTTTCGCAGATTACGGAGTATCTGCGGAGTAATTACAGAGAAGAACTGTCGCTGGAGAGTCTGGCAGAAATATTCGGTTATTCACCGACATATCTGTCCAGAATGTTTCAGAAGTATGCGAAGATCAATTATAAGACGTATCTGCAGAATATTCGTCTGGAGTATGGGATGCGGGAGCTGATGAACACGGAGCATACCATCAGCGATATCGCCGCGGACAACGGTTTTGCCAGCAGCAAGGCCTTTTCCGGGGCATTTTACAGGCGTTATGGGGTGCTCCCCAGTGAGTACAGGAAGAACAGATGAGAGGTTGGAGGAAGATGAGTGGAAAAAGCAAAAAAATCAGGGCGATGCTTCTGGTTTGTGCGGGAATACTGATTCTGGCAATCGGAATGGCGGTATATGCCATTAGAATCACACTCCACGTGGAGAGCCCGGAAGTGTCGGGAACCGGGAAGAAATATGAATATCATCTGGTGATGATCCATTCGGGTGTGGATGATGATTTCTGGAAGTCACTTTATGAAGGAGCCAGAAAAGAAGGGGAAAAGTCCGGTGCTTACGTGGAGGATTTCGGGGCGGCGGTGTCGGAGGATTATTCCACGGAAGATCTGATGGAGATGGCAATCGCAGCGAAAGTGGACGGGATCATCGTGGAGGGAAACCAGTCCGCGGAGATGAAAGAGCTGATCGACCGGGCGGAGGCGGAGAATATCACGGTGGTGACGATGATGCACGACGTGGCGGACAGCAAGCGAAAGACCTTCGTCGGGATCAACACCTACGCGCTGGGAGAAATGTACGGAAACCAGGTGGTGGATGCGCTGCAGAAAAAAAACGGAAGTACGGATTATTCGGAAGGGGAACCGAAGGTGGTGATCCTGACGGATTCCTCCAATGAGGACTCCGGTGTCACGCTGATTTATTCCAGCATTCGGGAGACCATATCACGCTCACTGAACTCCGTTCAGGTGACCAGCCTGGATCTGGATAAAAGTGAAGACTTTGAGTCCCAGGAGCAGATTCGTAATATTGTGGTCAACCATAACACGAGACCGGATGTGGTGGTCTGCCTCAGCAGTGTGGATACCATCAGCTGCAGCCAGACGATCGTCGAGTACAATCTGGCGGGAGAGATCGAAGTGATCGGTTATTACTCGGCGCCGGAGGTTCTGTCGGGAATCCAGAACGGAACCATCCGCTCCTCGGTGGATGTGGATGCGGCTGCTCTGGGAGAGACCTGTGTGTCCAGTCTGAATAAATTTCTGCTAAAGGGTTACGTCAGCGAATACGAGACCGTGGAGATCAAAATGATCACAAAGGACAACGTGGGAACGTATCTGGAACAGAATAAAGACGGGGGCGACTAGCTTATGAGAAAACTGAAAAGAAGATTTCACAACATGTCTCTTCGATACAAGCTGAGCGCCTCCTTTTTGGGAGTGTGCATCCTGCTGGTCCTGGTCAACGGAATCGTATATTTTAATCTGCGGCAGACCATCGGCCAGGTGGATGGCGTGTACAGCAGCAATCTGGAACTGAATAAGCTGATGGCGAGTCTGGATGGGGTGCAGCAGTCTCTGTACCAGTATCTGGAGACGAAAAGCTCTGCCGCTCTGGAGCAATATTATGTGTACGAGCAGAGCTATCAGGATCTCTACAGTGGGTTCAACACGGAGATCACCGGCAGTCAGGGCGCCCTGCTGGAGAAGAATATCTATAATATATCGAATACCTACCTGGGCAAGACGGATGGGGCGGTGCAGGCGAAGCGGGGACGAAATGTCTCAAAATATAAAGAAGGGTATGCAGAGAGCCAGAAGCTCTACCAATATCTGCGGTCATCGATCGATACGCTGAATGCGGATAACTTTCAGCAAAATTCAAAAAAGTATACGGTGCTCCGTGGGAGCCTCAATTCACTAATGGTCAGCGCGCTCGTTCTGCTGACAGCCGCGATGACGGTGGCCATACTCTGGATGACGTTCATCACCCGGAGCATCACGAAACCGCTGGAGGAGCTTGCAAAATCGGCCAATGAAATCGCGTGCGGGAGCATAGACGTAGGATTTCCTATTGTGGAGACCGGCGATGAGGTCGCCATTGTGGCAAAAGCCTGCAACAAGATGATGGACAGCATCCGGGACTTTATCGCCCGTATTATGGAAAATTATCAGAGGGAGGCGGAGCACATTGAAAATGAACTGAGCATGAAGAACGACTTAAATGAGGCACAGCTGCGCTATCTCCAGTCCCAGATCAACCCTCATTTCCTGTTCAACACGCTGAATGCGGGGGCACAGCTTGCCATGATGGAGGGGGCGGAGAAAACCTGCATTTTCATTGAGAATATGGCGGACTTTTTCCGTTATAATGTGCGAAAGACTGGACAGGAGACCACACTGGCCGAAGAACTGGAGCTGGTGGACAGCTACATCTATATTCTGAATGTGCGGTTCGCGGGCGACATTCATTTCGAGAAGAGAGTGAATGAAAAGCTGGTTCAGGTCACCATGCCGGGCATGATTCTGCAGCCCATCGTGGAGAACGCGGTAAACCATGGCATCCGGGGAATGGAGGGCGATGGAAGAATCCTTCTGTCCGTGTATGCACAGGAGGGCGATGTCTGCGTGGAGGTGAGCGACAATGGAGCCGGAATTGCAGACGAGACCATTGAGATGCTCATGACGAGCAGAGCGGAGGCGCAGCAGGCACAGTCGGACAGCCCGGAGGGCGGCATCGGACTCAGCAATGTGATCAGTCGCCTGAAGCGCTCCTTTGGGAGAGAGAAAGTATTTACAATAGAAAAAGGAACAGATGGCGTGGGGACAACGGTGAAGATATTTATTCCCGCCACACAGACAGAACAAAAGGAGGAGAGCAGCGCAGATGATCAAAGTACTGGTATGTGATGATGAGGGAATCGTGCGGCAGTCGCTGCGGTTTATTATGAACAAAGCGTTCGGGGAGGAGTGCCGGGTGTCGGAGGCAAAGAGCGGGCGCGAGGCGATCGAGCTCACCCAGAGTGTCCGCCCGGACGTGGCGTTCATGGATATTCAGATGCCGGGGATCAACGGGATCGAAGCTATGAAGGAGATGAAACGGGAGAATCCGAACATGCAGTTCATTGTGCTTACGGCGTACGACAAATTTTGTTATGCCAAAGAATCCATCGACCTGGGGGTGCTGGAGTTTCTGACAAAACCCATCAGCCGGGATAAGGTGGTGGAGGTGCTGCGCCGTGCAATGAATGTGGTGGAGGAGCACAAGAAAAAGAAAAGCCAGGAGCTGGAGGTGCGGGAGAAGCTGGAGACAGTAATCCCCATGATCGAGAACGGATTTATCTACAACGTGATCCTGCAGGATGAGGGGTGCTTTGAGGAGACCGGATACGAGAATCTGCTGGATATTCAGGGAAAGCATGGCTACATGATCGTGGTCGAGTTCGGCGATGACCGGAGAGAGGGCAGCATGACGAAACCGGTGGGCTCCAACGTGAAGATGCAGAAGTATTATCAGGAATTTCGCGAGATCGTGAAGGAGTTTCTGGACTGCGTCATCGGGGCACCCATGTCGAACAAGGTGATGATCTGTGTGCCCACGGAGCAGACGGTGCTGGAATATGATGACCGCGTGAAGGTCATTGAGACGGCCAGAGGAATGATCCGGAAACTGGAACAGCGGATCAGCCTGAAGTTCAAGATGGGGATCGGTTCGCTCAAGCCCATGACAAAGATCGGCGAATCCTACCGGGAGGCAGTGGCGGCAGTGCGCCAGAGTATCGGAAAGGTGACCCATATCCGGGATATTCCGGCCGGATGCAGCTATGAGACGGAGTATCCGCTGGAAGTGGAGGAGCTTATTTTCGAATCGCTCGGGAAGGGCAATGCGGATGTGCTGAGAGTACAGTGTGAGAAGTTCGTGGTGTGGATGGAGCAGAATACGCCGGAGCTGGACAACAATGTAAGGCTCAAGGCCGTGGAGTTTGTGCTGCGTGCAGAGGAGCAGGCATACCGGCATGGCGGGATGGTGTACAAGTTCCGTGGCCGGGACGGATTCCTGGAGGAGGTGCTGGAGTGCGATTCCTATGAGAGTCTCATGACGTGGTTCATGACGAAGATGCTCCGGGCGTGCAGCAACGTCAAGAGCAAGCAGAAAGAAAAAAATACAAGTATCGTGGAGAAAGCGAAAGAATATATCACAGAGCATTATGCGAGTGAATTGTCTCTGGATGAAATCTCGCGGGAGGTCAACATCAGCCCCTACTATTTCAGCAAATTGTTCAAGGAGGAGACCGGGGGCAACTACATAGAGTATGTGACGAAAACAAGAATCGAGGAGGCGAAGAAGCTGCTGATGAATCCGGAGAACAGCATCAAATCCATCTGCGTCGAGGTGGGCTACAGCGATCCGAATTATTTCAGCAGGCTGTTTAAAAAGAGTGTGGGGAAGACCCCCTCTGAGTTCAGGGAGGAAATAAATTATGAGTAAGAAACGTGTGCGCATGCTCTGCGTACTGCTCAGTGCTGTTTTTGTGTTTGCTGCGGGCTGTGCCAAGACCGAGCCGCAGGAGAAGACCACCGCGGAGTCAGCACTTCAAAAGACACAGATCGGGATCACCTTTGACACCTTTGTGCTGGAGCGGTGGCTGAAGGACCGCGATGTGTTCGTTGCCACAGCCCAGAAGATGGGGGCAGAGGTGAATGTGCAGAACGCCAACGGGGATGTGGAGAAGCAGAAGGAACAGATCAACCGGTTCGTGCAGGACAAGGTGGATGTGATCGTGGTGATTCCGGTGGACTGCTATGAACTGGGAGAGGAAGTGGAGAATGCGAGAAATCATGGAATCGAAGTGATTTCCTATGACCGCATGATCCAGAATGCGAAAACCGATTTGTACATCACGGTCGACAGTGAGAAGGTGGGAGAAGAGATGGGCCGGATCATGGTGGAGAAGCTGCCGGAGGGCGGCAATGTGGTGATGATCTGCGGACCGGAGATGGACACCAACTGCATGTGGCTGGCGCACGGATTCGAGACGGCGATCGCTGACAGCAATCTGAAGGTAGTGTATAAGACGCACGTGGAGGCATGGACTTCGGAATATGGAACGCAGGCCATGCGGGAGGCTTTGAGCCAGACGGACCAGATCGACGGCTTGATGTGCGGAAATGACGGGCTGGCCGGTTTTGCCATTCAGGTGCTCAGCGAGCAGCAGCTGGCGGGGAAAGTAGTCGTGACCGGTCAGGATGCGGACTTGGAGGCCTGCCAGAGGATTGTGGAGGGAACCCAGGCCATGACCGGTTTCAAGCCCATCGGAGAACTTGCGAGGATGGCGGCAGAGTTCGCGGTGCAGCTGGCGGACAAAGGGACGATCAAGTCCGTGAAGGATACCAGGGATAATCAGGTGGCGGAGATACCGTATTATGGCCTGGATCCGATTGCGGTGACCCGGGAAAATATGGACGAGGTGATCGTCGACTCGGGCTTTCATCTCCGCGATGAGGTATATCTGAATGTGGAGTAGCATTCTTTTGATATGACAAAAAAACAAAAATGTGCTAATAAAAAACAGGATGAAAGAATCCTCATAAAATTGTGCGGGACATGACAAACATGTCCTGTTACCCTCGTGATATAGTAGTTTCAACAAGTAATTGCGAAAGCGATTGCAAAATACACTATACAGGAGGGTTTTTTTATGAAAAGAAGATTTCAAAAATTAGTGGCAATCGGACTTGCAGCGGCAATGATGTTCTCATTGGCTGCATGTACCAGCGGAGACAAGGCTGCATCAAGCGGCGGCTCAACAGCAGACACAGCGAAGAAGACAGAGGCTGGAACCGGAAAGATCGGTGTGGCAATGCCGACAAAGGATCTGCAGCGCTGGAATCAGGACGGCGAGAACATGAAAAAAGAGCTGGAGGCAGCTGGCTATGAAGTAGACCTTCAGTACGCAAGCAACGAAGTTGCAACACAGGTATCCCAGATCGAGAACATGATTTCCGGTGGATGCGAAGCACTGGTTATCGCTTCTATCGACGGTGAGTCACTCGGAACTCCACTCCAGGCAGCAAAGGACGCAGGAATCCAGGTAATCGCTTATGACCGTCTGATCATGAACTCTGACGCAGTTTCATACTACGCTACATTTGACAACTACATGGTAGGTACAAAACAGGGCGAATACTTAGAAGAAAAACTTGATTTGAAAAACGCAGCAGGCCCATTCAACATCGAGATCTTCACAGGCGATCCTGGTGACAACAATGCAAAATTCTTCTACAATGGCGCAATGGACGTTCTGAAACCATACGTGGATGATGGAAAATTAGTAGTACAGTCCGGACAGGTCGACTTCGCAGAAGTAGCAACAGCAGACTGGGCAACAGAGAAGGCACAGGCAAGAATGGATGCCATCATCGCTTCAAACTATGCAGACAAGAAACTTGACGCAGTACTCTGCTCAAACGATTCTACATCACTTGGTGTTGAAAACTCACTGGAAGCAAACTACAATGGCGAATGGCCGGTAATCACAGGTCAGGACTGTGACGTTGCAAACACAAAGAACCTGATCGCAGACAAGCAGTCTATGGACATCTTCAAAGATACACGTGATCTTGCAAAACAGACAGTAGCTATGGTAGATGCACTCATGGGCGGCGGAAAAGCTGAGACAAACGACAATGAGACTTATGACAATGGTACAGGCATCATTCCTTCATACCTGTGTGAGCCAGTCGTAGTTACAAAAGACAACTACAAAGAAATCTTAATTGACTCCGGTTACTATGCAGAGGATGATCTGAAATAATAGCAACAGATAGAAAAAATGACTGACAGGCGGGTGAATTCCCGCCTGCATTAAGTTAGAAGTATCGGAAAGGGAGGGATATAGTTGGCGGATATACTATTAGAGATGAAAAATATAACCAAGACATTCCCGGGAGTAAAGGCGCTTGACAATGTCAATCTGCAGGTGGAAGCGGGAGAGATCCATGCACTTGTAGGAGAAAACGGCGCCGGAAAATCCACATTGATGAATGTTCTCAGCGGAATCTATCCACATGGATCCTACGAGGGGGACATTATCTACAAAGGGGAAGTATGTAAATTCGGAAAAATCAAAGACAGCGAGGGGAAAGGAATCGTAATCATCCACCAGGAGCTGGCTCTGGTACCATATATGACCATCGGCGAGAATATGTACCTTGGAAATGAACAGGGAAGTCCGATGGCAATCGACTGGAATAAGACTTACGATGAGGCTGACAAATATCTGAAGCAGGTCGGTCTGGCAGAATCTTCCCAGACACTGATCAAGGATATCGGAGTCGGCAAGCAGCAGCTTGTGGAGATCGCGAAGGCACTTGCCAAGCACGCCAAACTCCTGATTCTCGATGAGCCGACCTCCTCACTGAACGAGGCGGATTCAAAGGCCCTGCTCGATCTGCTTCTGGCGTTCAAACAGCAGGGAATGACCTCGATCATTATCTCACACAAATTAAATGAGATCGCATATGTTGCAGATAAGATTACCGTAATCCGTGACGGAGCGACGATCGAGACGCTGGACAAAGCGGTGGACGATGTCTCAGAGGACCGCATCATTCAGGGCATGGTAGGAAGAGATCTGACAGACCGGTTCCCGGAGCGCGAGAATAAGAACATCGGCGAAGTGGCACTGGAGGTGAAGGATTGGACGGTATATCATCCTGTTTACACGGACCGCAAGGTGGTGGACAATGTGGCCATCAACGTGCGCAAGGGTGAGGTGCTGGGAATCTCGGGACTGATGGGTGCCGGAAGAACAGAACTTGCCATGAGCATTTTCGGTAAGAGCTACGGGACGAGTATTTCAGGGCATCTGTTCAAGGACGGAAAAGAGATTCATTTACATAATGTGCGGGAGGCAATCGACCATAAGATCGCGTATGTGACAGAGGACAGAAAGGGCAACGGACTGATTCTTTCCAACCCGATAAAAATAAACAACACACTTGCGAACCTGAAGGGCGTCAGCAAACATCACGTGATCGACCATGACAAGGAGTACGCTGTCGCAGAGGAGTACCGGAAGAAGCTGAAAACAAAATGTCCGACAGTGGAGCAGAACGTGGGGAACCTGAGCGGAGGAAATCAGCAGAAGGTTCTTTTGTCGGAATGGATGTTCGCGGAGCCGGATATCCTGATTCTTGACGAGCCGACCCGTGGTATCGATGTCGGTGCAAAGTACGAGATCTACTGTATCATCAATGATCTGGTGGCGGAAGGGAAATCTGTGATTATGATTTCTTCTGAGCTTCCAGAGGTTCTGGGAATGTCCGACCGCATCTACATTATGAATGAGGGGAAGATCGCGGGAGAACTGATGGCAGAAGAGGCGACACAGGAAAAGATCATGTCATATATTTTGAAATCAGGAAAAGGAGAGTAGACAATGGATAAAACAAATATGTCAGCATTTTTTAAAAAATACACGATGGTCATCGCTCTGATTCTCATCACACTGTTTTTTACATGGAGAACGGGCGGAAATATGATTCTTCCGCAGAATGTCAATAACCTGATTGCACAGAACGCATACGTGTTCGTGCTTGCAACCGGTATGCTGCTTTGTATTCTGACTGGTGGTAACATCGACCTTAGCGTTGGTTCGGTTGTCTGCTTTGTGGGAGCAATCGGTGGACAGCTGATGGTAAATAAGGGATGGAACCCGGGAATGGCAATGGTCGTCATGCTCCTGGTGGGAATTGTCATCGGTGTATGGCAGGGCTTCTGGATCGCCTATGTACGTATTCCTCCATTCATCACAACTCTGGCCGGAATGCTTATTTTCCGTGGTCTTTCCAACGTGGTACTGAACGGTCTGACCCTTGCGCCGATGCCGGCGTCATATCTGGCACTGTTCAACAGCTATATTGTAGATGTATTCCACGGGAACAGCATTAACATTACCTGTATCGTGGTTGGTCTCATTGCCACAGTGGGATTCCTTGCTGCATCCTTTGCGGGAAGAGCCGCAAAGGCAAAAAAAGGCTATGCTCTGAAACCGATGGGCGGGTTTGTCGGACGCTGCGTGGTAATCAGTGCGGTTATCATGGTATTCATGTGGAGACTTGCACAGTATAAAGGTATTCCGACTGTATTGATCTGGCTTGCACTGATCATTATGATTTATGCATATATCACCTCGAAGACAACCATCGGACGTCACTTCTACGCGGTGGGCGGCAACGAGAAGGCGGCAGAGTTATCCGGTATTAATACGAACAAGGTATATTTCCTCGCTTATGCCAACATGGGAATGCTGGCGGCAGTTGCAGCGATGATCACTATCGCCAGACTAAATTCAGCGAACCCGACGGCGGGTACCAACTACGAGATGGATGCCATCGGCTCCTGCTTCATCGGTGGAGCTTCTGCATACGGCGGAACCGGTACGGTTCCGGGCGTTATCATCGGTGCAACACTGATGGGCGTTATCAACCTTGGTATGTCCATCATGGGTGTGGATGCCAACTGGCAGAAGGTAGTAAAGGGCTGTGTACTTCTTGCGGCTGTCATCTTCGATGTTGTTTCCAAGAAACGTGCAAAATAGTGGGCGTGGAAAATAGGAGATGTGCAAAATAGGAGATGTGTGAAATAAAAATACGGAGGGGCGGAAGAGAGGGATCTTTTCCGCCCCTCTGGCGTGTGCTCCACTTTGCTGTCCGGGATAAATAAAAGACAAGAAAGTGACATTGAGAAGTCAAGTTTTCGGTCGATAAAAATAAGGAAGACTGCTATAGTAGAGACATGGAAAATGACGTGAGGGTGCGACATATCGCAAAAGGAGGTTTTCAGAATGAAGATTCAAAATGTAACAGATACCGCGTTCGGAAAATATGGAAGAGTGCTGAAAGGGTACGACTGCACGCGGCTCATCAAAGAGATGGAGCATACACCGCTCCCTGAGGATGTCATCTATGTTCCAGGTGTGGAGGAATTAGAAGCACTGCCGGTCGCAAAAGAGTTCCAGAACAGAGGTTACGGCGGACTGCCCATCGAGATCGGGTACTGTAACGGTGACAATCATGCGCTGAATGCGCTGGAGTATCACCGTTCTTCAGAAATCAATGTGGCGGTGACGGACCTGATTCTGCTGCTCGGATTACAGCAGGACATCCGGGAGGATCACACTTATGATACTTCTGCTGTGGAGGCATTCCGGGTTCCGGCGGGAACGGCGATCGAGGTCTATGCAACCACTCTCCACTATGCACCGTGCAGCGCAGCGGAGACCGGATTTAAATGCGTGGTCATCCTGCCGAAGGGGACAAATCTGGAACTGGATTTCACCCTGCAGGGCGCGGACGATGACTGCCTGATGACGGCGAAGAACAAATGGCTCATCGCGCATCCGGATGCGGGAATTGAGGGAGCATTTCACGGGCTGACAGGGGAGAATCTTACGGTGTAACCGTCCGCTTTACTGTCTGTGTAACCGGAGATACTTCCGTAAAAAAACGACAGAAGTCAGGAAGATATTGAACACAATTGAATATGTTCTTTGCTATAATAAAACGGAAATGTAAAAGAGTCAATTTTAATTCATGTGCTTTATTACACGGCGTTAGAGAAGCCGAGGGTAATATAACACCATTATAGGAGGAAAAATAATGAATATGCCAGAAGTAAAAATCGGAGTTGTTGCGGTCAGCCGGGATTGTTTTCCGGAGAGTCTGTCCGTGTCGAGAAGAGAGGCGCTGATGAAGGCCTGCAGAGAGAAATACAGCAATATCGACATTTACGAATGTCCGATCTGCATCGTGGAGAGTGAGATTCACATGGTACAGGCACTGGAGGATATCAAGAAGGCCGGATGTAACGCGCTTGCCGTATATCTTGGGAACTTTGGACCGGAGATTGCCGAGACACTGCTCGCTAAACATTTCGACGGACCGAAGATGTTCGTTGCCGCAGCCGAGGAGTCGGGAAACAGTCTGCTGGACGGCCGCGGAGACGCTTACTGCGGGATGCTCAACGCAAGCTATAACCTGAAGCTTCGCAACATCAAAGCATACATTCCGGAATATCCGGTCGGCACAGCGGAAGAATGTGCTGACATGATCGCGGAGTTCGCGCCGGTGGCAAGAGCCGTCATCGCGCTCAGCGAACTGAAGATTATTGGGTTTGGCCCACGTCCGCTGAATTTCCTTGCGTGCAATGCACCGATTAAGCCATTATATGATCTGGGGGTTGAGATTGAGGAAAACTCAGAGCTGGATCTGTTCGAAGCATTTAACAGGCATGCGGGAGACAAGCGAATCCCATCCATAGTGGCAGAGATGGAGGCAGAACTCGGTGCAGGCAACAAGAAACCGGAGATCCTTTCTAAGCTGGCGCAGTATGAGCTGACCTTGAAAGACTGGGTCAACGATCACAAAGGATACCGCAAGTACGTGGCAATTGCAGGAAAATGCTGGCCGGCATTCCAGACCCAGTTCGGATTCGTTCCGTGTTACGTGAACAGCAGGCTGACTGCACAGGGCATTCCGGTATCCTGCGAGGTAGACATCTACGGAGCACTGAGCGAGTTTATCGGAACCGTAGTCAGCCAGGATACGGTGACACTGCTCGATATCAACAACTCCGTGCCGAAGGATATGTACGACGAGGACATCAGCGGCAAATTCCCATATACACACAAAGATACATTTATGGGATTCCACTGCGGAAATACCGCAGCCGGAAAGCTGTCCTTCTGTGAGATGAAGTACCAGAAGATCATGGCGAGAAGTCTTCCGATCGAGGTGACGAATGGAACACTCGAGGGTGACATCATGCCGGGAGACATCACATTCTTCAGACTGCAGAGCACCGCAGACTGCAAGCTCAGAGCATATGTGGCACAGGGAGAAGTACTTCCGGTGGCAACCAGATCCTTCGGGTCCATCGGTGTGTTCGCAATCCCGGAGATGGGCAGATTCTACCGCCACGTGCTGATTGAGAAGAACTATCCGCATCACGGTGCTGTGGCGTTCGGTCACTGGGGTAAAACACTGTACGAAGTATTCAAATACATCGGAGTGCCGGTAGAAGAGATCGGTTTTAACCAGCCAAAAGACATGCTGTACCCGACAGAGAATCCGTTTGCATAAAAAGGGACAGAGCAAAAGTGCAATTGGGGACGTAGCAAAGTTGCAACTTTGCTACGTCCCCAATTGACCATTGCTATGTCCCCAATTGACCATTGCTGTGTCCCCAATTGACAATTGACACGAAAAGGAGGTAATTTATGTTATATATCGGAGTTGATTTAGGTACGTCCGCGGTGAAATTACTGCTGATGGACGGAGCTGGTAAAATTGAAAATATTGTTTCGAAGGAATATCCGCTCAGTTTCCCACATCCGGGCTGGTCGGAGCAGAATCCGGAGGACTGGTATGTGAATGCTGTGGAGGGGATCCGGGAGCTGACGGCGAATTGCGACAGATCGCAGGTGGCCGGTATCAGCTTCGGTGGACAGATGCATGGTCTTGTTGCACTGGATGAACAGGATCATGTCATTCGCCCGGCAATTCTGTGGAACGACGGACGAACTGGAAAGGAGACGGCGTATCTCAATGAAGTAATCGGAAAGGAGAAACTGTCTCAGTATACGGCAAATATCGCGTTTGCGGGCTTTACAGCACCAAAGCTTCTGTGGATGAAGGAAAATGAGCCGGAAAATTTTGCGAAGATCACAAAAATCATGCTGCCCAAGGATTATTTGGCATATAAGCTGTCCGGCGTGTTCTGCAGCGATTATTCGGATGCATCCGGCATGCTGCTCATGGATGTGGAAAACCGCTGCTGGTCTAAGGAAATGATGGAAATCTGCGGTGTGACGGAAAATCAGCTGCCAACACTTTACGAGAGCTATGAGGTGGTCGGAACGCTGAAGCCGGAGGTGGCAGATACGCTTGGACTTTCTGCAGAGGTGAAGGTGATCGCCGGGGCGGGCGACAACGCGGCGGCGGCAGTCGGAACCGGAACGGTGGGCGACGGGATGTGCAACATTTCCCTGGGAACATCAGGTACAATCTTCATTTCCAGCAGGAACTTCGGGGTAGATAAGCACAATGCGCTTCACTCCTTCGCCCATGCAGACGGCGCGTACCATCTGATGGGATGTATGCTCAGCGCGGCGTCCTGCAACAAGTGGTGGATGGATGAGATCCTTCGGACAAAGGACTATGCCAAGGAGCAGGCACACATCACAAAACTGGGAGAAAATAATGTGTACTATCTTCCGTACCTGATGGGGGAGCGTTCCCCGCACAATGATCCGAAAGCGAGAGCGACCTTTGTCGGCATGACCATGGACACGACGCGTGCAGACATGACACAGGCTGTGCTGGAGGGAGTGGCGTTCGGACTCCGCGATTCGCTGGAGGTGGCGCGAAGTCTCGGCATCCAGATCGAGCGGACGAAGATCTGCGGCGGTGGAGCGAAGAGCCCGCGCTGGAAGAAGATCATTGCCAATGTCATGAACCTGAAGGTGGATGTGATCGAGAGCGAGGAGGGCCCGGGCTTCGGCGGTGCAATTCTGGCGGCAGTGGGCTGCGGGGAGTATGCGTCCGTCGCGGAGGCGGCCGGGAAACTCGTGAAGGTGGTCGATACGGTGGAGCCAGAAGCAGAACTGGTGAAAAAGTATGAGGAAAAATATCAAAAATTCCGTAAGATTTATCCCACACTCAAGGGGCTGTTCCAGGAGCTGTAGTAAAAAATCCAGAAATGAAGTCGCAGGACATTCATTTCTGGATTTTTTAACCTCATCAAGGAAGTCCCCCACTTCAAGTGTGAAGAACACTAAGTGGTGGGCGAGACCATCATTGTCTGCATGATCTGGTCCAGCGCGTCCAATACCTGCTTTTCGCCGAACAGATGCCGGTTTTCTGTATATGCATAATAACATCCCAGAATCTGATAAGTCAGCCGGGTGTTAAATGCGGCATCATCCCGCAGATCGGGATTGCGCTGAAAGATGTGCTGCCGAATGCCCTGTTCAATATTATAGGGAAGAATATTGGCGCGGGAACCCGAAAAAAGAATCTCGATCAAATGCTGCTGCGCGTGGAAGGCGATGATCAGTTCCCTGAAAAACTGGGAGGTATCGGACAGGACGGAGTCCGCGTGAGGGAGCCCGTCCAGAATGTCCTGAATGATTTCCTTCTCCAGAGTATCGGACAAGTCATAAATGTCATGGTAGTGCAGATAGAAAGTGGCTTTGCTGATCTCCGCCAGCCCGGCCAGTTCCTTGATGGTAATCCGCTCCAGCGGTTTCTGCGCACGCAGCTGCAGAAATGCGTTGGTGATATTTCGTTTTGTTTTCTTTTCTCTCAGATCCATAGAACCCCACTTTCTGGCCAATTTCCACTAAATGTCCATTAATTGACAAATAACAAAAACAGAGAATTTTAATCATGTTAAAAACTTGTTATACTAATTATAAGAAGATAATAGATGATAGTCAATTAAAGTTACACAATTTTTGATGAGAAAAAAAGGAGAAAAACACTATGGATATGTATGGCTTTTATACAGGCAAAGGATTTGATGCATATGAATTTCTGGGGTCCCATGCAACTGACGGCGGAGTGACCTTCCGCACCTTTGCGCCGGCTGCGGCGGGGGTGTGCCTGCGCTATGGGGAGAAGGAGATAGAAATCCCCATGAACCGCGCCTATGACGGTAACTTTTATGAAGTGACGGTGCCCGGCTGCGGGGAGGGGACAACCTATGAATTTCGTATCTACCAGAAGGATGGCACTTACACGGACCACTGTGATCCCTATGGATTCGAGATGGAACTGCGTCCGGCACACCGCTCGATTGTCAGCAGCCTGTCGAAATATACATTTCAGGATGCGAAATGGATGCGGCAGAGAACGACCTGCGAGAATACGCCGCTGAATATCTATGAACTTCACATGGGGTCCTGGCACAGAAAGACAGACCCGGCAAGACCCTGGTACCGCTACGATGAGATTGCGGAGCCGCTGATAGCTCACTTAAAAGAAAGTGGTTACAACTATGTGGAATTTATGCCCCTGAGCGAACATCCCTGCGATGAGAGCTGGGGATATCAGAACACCGGATTTTTTGCACCAACCAGCAGGTATGGAACGGGCGCCCAGCTTATGGAACTGATCGACCGGCTTCACCAGGCGGGAATCGGTGCGGTACTGGATTTTGTTCCGGTGCATTTTGCAGTGGATGATTACTCGCTTGCACGGTATGACGGAAGTTTTTTATATGAGTATCCTAGCAATGATGTGGGCGTGAGCGAGTGGGGAAGCTGCAATTTCATGCATTCCCGCGGCGAAGTCCGAAGCTTTCTGCAGTCGGCGGCAAATTACTGGCTGAAGGAGTATCATTTTGATGGCCTGCGTATGGATGCCATCAGCCGGATCATTTTCTGGAACGGCGAGGAGAGCCGCGGCGTGAACGGAAATGGTGTGGATTTTCTGAAATTCATGAACAGCGGACTAAAACAGCAGAATCCAAACTGCATCCTCATGGCGGAGGATTCCACCAGCTACCCGGACGTGACGAAGCCTGTGGAGCAGGGCGGGCTGGGCTTTGATTATAAATGGGACATGGGCTGGATGCACGACACGCTGGAGTACTTCCAGATGGATCCGGAGTACCGGTCCGCGAACTACCATAAACTGACGTTTTCCATGATGTATTTCCGGAATGAGAAGTACCTGCTGCCATTCTCACACGACGAGGTGGTGCACGGCAAGGCGACCATCCTACAGAAAATGAACGGGCTGTATGAACAAAAATTCCCACAGGGGAGAGCACTGTATCTGTACATGATGGTGCATCCGGGCAAGAAGCTGAACTTTATGGGAAATGAAATCGGTCAGCTGCGGGAGTGGGATGAGAAGCGTGAGCAGGACTGGGAGCTTCTGGGATATCCGATACACGATTCTTTCTATCATTATATGTCGGAGCTGAACCGGATTTATCTGGCGCATCCGGCACTGTGGGCAGAGGACTATGAAGAGCAGGGCTTTCAGTGGCTGGACTGCCATCAGGAGCAGCGGTGCATCTACGCGATAGAGAGAAAAACGGAAAAAGAGCGGCTGGCGGCACTGTTTAATCTGGGTGCGGAGATGCAGGAGGATTATATCCTGGAGATTCCGGGTGCAAAACCGAAGGATGTGGAGATACTGCTGAACAGTGACTGGCAGCGCTTCAGTGGAGAGACACCGGAGGACAGTGCGTGCTATCGCGTGGTGGACGGAAAGCTAGTATTTTCTCTGCCGGCATTTTCAGCGGTGCTGCTTCAGATATAGCATGGAAGGTTCACAATCAGACGGCGAAGCAGATTCAGGAGTGTCTGCATTACCTATAGAAGTGAAAATTACAGGGTGTTGAGAGGAGGTTTTTATCCGCTATGCATGACGGATGAAAACCTCGTTTCATTATGGATAAACCATTCTTTCCATGGTATACTTAGGAAGGTAATAGTGAATGCCAGAACCGGCATCAGTTTCTGCTGGTTACAGAGAAAAATAAAAAGAAAATCAGGGAGAATAATATAATGAAAGCTTATGAAAGATTATTACGTTACGTGGTGGTGCGCACTCCGAGTGATGAGGAAAGCGACACGGTGCCGTCATCCAAGTGCCAGTTTGAACTTGCACGCATGCTGGCAGCAGAACTGAAAGAACTGGGAGTGGAAGATGCGGTGGTCGATGAGCAGTGTTATCTTTACGGACACATCCCGGCCACGGAAGGGTATGAGGACAGGCAGAGTATCGGATTTATTGCACATATGGATACGGTGTCGGATTTTTGCAGCCATGCGATCGTGCCGGTCGTGACGGAAAATTATGACGGAAAGGATTTGGTTCTTGGGGAAAGCGGGCGCACGATCCGTACAGATGTTTTCAAGGAACTGCCGCTGCTCAAGGGACGTACACTGATTACCAGCGATGGGACGACCATTCTCGGGGCGGATGACAAGGCGGGGATCGCTGAGATCATGACGCTGATTGAGCGGCTCAGGGATGAGAATATCCCGCACGGACCGATTTCCATCGCATTTACTCCGGATGAAGAAATCGGAATGGGAGCGGCACGCTTCGATGTAAAAAAATTCGGTGCAGAGTTTGCCTACACACTGGACGGCGACACAGAGGGAGAGATTCAGTATGAAAATTTCAACGCATGTGCGGCGGACTTTCTGGTAAAAGGGGTAAATGTTCACCCGGGATCCAGCAAGGATACGATGGTCAATGCCAGTCTGGTTGCTATGGAGATCAACGCCATGCTGCCTGGTTGCGAGACACCGCGGGATACCGAAGAATATGAAGGGTTTTACCATCTGCTGAGCATGAGCGGTGAGGTGGGCGAGGCAAAACTCCAGTACATTGTGCGTGACCACGATACGGTTTCCTTTGCGGCACGTCAGAAGACCCTTCGCCACATCGAAAAAATCATGAACGAGAAATGGGGAGCAGGGACAGTGGAGCTCACGATCACCCAGCAGTACCGAAATATGCTGGAGATCATTGAAGAACATATGCATCTGATTGACCGGGCGAAGGCCGCCTGCGAAAGAGCGGGGGTTCCGGCTCAGATTCTTCCGATTCGCGGAGGCACAGATGGAGCACAGCTGAGCTTTAAGGGGCTGCCGTGCCCGAATCTTGGGACGGGCGGACACGGTTTCCACGGTCCTTATGAGCACATCACAGCCGAGGGAATGGAAAAGTCTGTGGATATTGTGACAGAGCTGGTGAAGCTGTATGCAGAATAACTTTACAAAAGCTGCGTAAGATTACGAGGAAACAGCAAAGCGGATTCCGAGTATCCGCCGGACTATAAAAATGTAACGAAAACCGGGAAGAAGGGGGTTACAAAAAGCGTGAACAGGGATATAATTGACAGACAGACAGACAGACAGACAGACAGACAGACAGACAGACAGACAGACAGACAGACAGACAGACAGACAGACAGACAGACAGAC
>NZ_FQZY01000017.1:0-12510 GCF_900142165.1 Hespellia stercorisuis DSM 15480 | reverse complement strand
GACAGACAGACAGACAGACAGACAGACAGACAGACAGACAGACAGACAGACAGACAGACAGACAGACAGACAGACAGACAGACAGACTTGAAAATTCTTGTATGTGATACGTCGGAATTTGGAGCAGAGTTAGAAAAGAAGAGAAAGAAGATCAGCATTTATCAGGCGTGCGTGTTCGTTTTAGCGGAGTCGGAATGTACTTTTTGTTCAGAGCTGGCACGGCGAAGATGGGACCTGATTCTCATGAATGCAGAGTTTTGCGAGGCGCGGGGAATAGACTTGATTCAGGAGTACACGGATGAGATAGGTGGAGCGGGTGTGATTTTTACCGCTGAGAACTGGAAGCATGCGACGGAGGCATACCGAGTTCCCCATCTCTGCTTTATCCGAAAGATGGAGATGGATCAGTATCTTCCGGATTATCTCGTGGAGATTCAGAAAAAGAAGCTGAAAACAGACGGGAAAATCCTGCTCACGAAGAGGAAGGTGATCAACCTTGTTGACTGGAAGAACATCATCTTTATTGAACGTAAATACAGAAAATCGCTGCTGTTTACGACGAATGGGGAATTTGAATGTGCCTATAAGCTGGATGAACTGCAGACAATTCTAGGGGATGGATTTGTCCGGTGCCACAACAGCTATATTGTCAATGTATACCACGTTACGGAATTTCGCCCCAAGATGCTGACACTGGAAAACGGTGCAGAGATACCGGTGAGCAGGAGCCACAAAGAGGCGGTAAAAAGCTGGATTCCATTGCTGAACCGATGGTATATGCAGACAGATCCGGAGCAGTCACTATAGAAAAACAAATTTTTTCATGAATTTGTACTTTGAATTTATGATATACTGATACATATTTTCATTTATATTATCAATAAGAGAAGAAGGGCATGGATAAAGAATGACTTTAAAAGAACTACCGATAGGGAAGACTGCGACAATCGTATCCGTTGGCGGAGAGGGCGCACTCAGGCAGCATTTTCTGGACATGGGCGTGATTCCGAAGGAGGAGATCACTCTGGTGAAATTCGCACCGATGGGGGATCCCATGGAATTTATGCTGCATGGATATGAGCTGACGCTCCGCGTGGCGGATGCGGACAAGATTGAGATCTGTAATGTGCGTGAAGAAACGCATGCTGACATAGAAAAAAAGATGGAAAAACCGGGGAAAGGTATCGGCCATCCCGGTTTAGGTGAGGGAGGAAAGTATCATGTCAAGGCGACGGAGCATCCGCTGGTGGATGGGACGGTGCTGACATTTGCCCTCGCAGGAAATCAGAACTGCGGGAAGACGACACTCTTCAACCAGCTTACCGGTTCCAACCAGCATGTGGGGAATTTTCCCGGGGTGACGGTGGACCGGAAGGACGGGAGCATCAAGGGGCACCCGGACACGCTGATCACGGATCTGCCCGGAATTTATTCCATGTCACCCTACTCCAGCGAGGAAATCGTTACGAGGGAGTTTGTTCTGAATGAGCATCCCAAGGGAATTATCAACATTGTCGACGCGTCGAATATCGAGCGGAATCTGTATCTGACGATGCAGCTGATGGAGTTGGATGTCCCTATGGTACTCGCCCTGAATATGATGGATGAGGTGCGCGAAAACGGCGGATCCATCCTTGTAAATGAGATGGAAGACATGCTGGGGATTCCGGTGGTTCCGATTTCTGCGTCAAAGAATGAAGGTATTGACGAGTTGATCGAGCATGCCCTTCACGTGGCAAAGTATCAGGAGCAGCCAGGGCGGATCGATTTCTGCAGCGCCCAGAAGCATGGCGGAGCAGTGCACCGCTGTCTGCATGGAATCATGCATCTGATCGAGGATCACGCAAAAAAAGCGGATATTCCGATCCGGTTTGCGGCGAGCAAGCTGGCAGAGGGAGATCCTATGATCATCGAAAAGCTGAATCTGGATCAGAATGAGAAGGAAATGCTCGAACACATCATCCTGCAGATGGAACGGGAGGGAGAACTGGACCGGGCAGCTGCGATTGCAGATATGCGCTTTACATTTATTAAAGAAGTCTGCAGTGCGACGGTCATCAAGCCGAAGGAGAGCAGAGAGCATGCGAGAAGCGCGCGGATCGACCGGATCCTGACCGGAAAATACACGGCGATTCCGGCATTTATTGGAATTATGGGGCTGGTGTTCTGGCTGACATTCAATGTGATCGGAGCGTTTCTGCAGAATCTGTTGGAGCTGGGAATCTCACAGCTGTCCGGGGCGGCAGAGGCCGCGATGGATGCGGCACATGTGAATGAAGTTCTGCACTCGCTTGTGATCGATGGTATTTTCACTGGTGTGGGAAGCGTGCTGAGTTTTCTGCCGGTCATCGTGACACTGTTTTTCTTTTTATCCCTGATGGAGGACAGTGGGTACATAGCCAGAGTGGCGTTCGTGATGGACAAGCTTCTGCGAAAGATTGGTCTGTCAGGCAGAAGTATTGTGCCCATGCTGATCGGATTTGGATGTACGGTTCCAGGTGTGATGGCGACCAGAACACTTCCGTCGGAGCGTGACCGGAAGATGACGATTCTGCTGACTCCGTTTATGAGCTGCTCTGCAAAACTGCCGATTTATGCTTTTTTTACAGCAGCATTTTTCCCGAACCATGGTGCGTTTGTCATGATTTCGCTGTACCTTCTGGGAATGGTGATTGGAATCGTTATGGCGCTTATGTTGAAAGGGACGATGTTCAAGGGGGAGGCGGTTCCGTTTGTCATGGAGCTTCCGAATTACCGTATGCCGGGGGCAAAAAATGTGGGGATGCTTCTGTGGGATAAAGCGAAGGATTTCCTGCAGAGAGCCTTTACCGTGATCTTTATGGCGACGATAGTCATCTGGTTTTTACAGACCTTTGATACTCATCTGAATGTGGTGGCGGATTCTCACAACAGTATGCTGGCAGGTGTGGCGGGATGGATCGCGCCCGTGTTCGCACCGCTAGGATTTGGTGACTGGAGAATATCGACGGCGCTGATCACCGGATTTATGGCGAAGGAGAGCGTGGTGTCGACCTTGTCCGTCCTGTTCGGAACGACGGCAAGCTTGCTTGCGGCGATCACTCCGCTCGCGGCGGCAAGTCTTCTGGTTTTCTGCCTGCTCTACACGCCATGTGTGGCAGCGGTCTCCTCGGTGAAGCGGGAGCTCGGCGTCCGTTGGGTGTTCGGCGTGGTGATCGGACAGTGTGTGATTGCCTGGATCTTTGCGTTTGTGGTGCGACTGATCGGGATGTTGTTTGGGCTGGCATAGCCACAAAATATGATAATAGGTATCTTCAAAAATAATCAGATGCATGCGCATTTGATTATTTTTGTGCACAATTATCTTGTGCACAAAAATGAAACACTTTGTTTTTTTGAGCGGGGCAGTTTGTGTTTTTCAGTGTTATAATCTGTACATAGATAAATAGTTCTGATTCAAAGAGAGTGGAAAAGACACAAAAATTCAAGGAGGAGAATACGATGTGGAAAAAATTTGAAGGTGACCGCAACAAAGATGGCATTATCGTAGAAGATGGTCGAATGATCGATATCACAGATCCAAAATGGGGACATCCAGATGGAAGTGATTTCTGGGATCTTGATCCGAAACTGAATGAGGCAACAGCAATGCTTTACAGTCCATCTGTTCCGCAGGAAGAGAAGCTGGCAGCTGGAAAGGCAAGACAGCAAGCTTATATGGAACAGTGGTGGGCAAGTGAACATACTTGTGAAGTTGAAAAATACGCAGTTCCCGGATGCGAAGAAGAGCCAGATACTCCAGTAGAGGTATGGGTAATCAAACCAAATAATCTGAAAAAGAGAAAAAATAGAGCGCTGTTCTATGTTGTAGGTGGTGGACTGACCGGCTTGAATCCAAACGCTTACCCAATTGAGAGAATGTGCGAGCAGCATAAATGTGTAGGGATTGTTCCTATTTACCGCTTATCGTGGGAGGCTCAGTATCCGGCAGCAATCAATGATCTTCACGCAGCATACAAATGGATGTTTGATAACGCAGATGATCTTGGAATTCATTCAGACAAAGTAGTCATGAGTGGTTCGTCAACTGGCGGACATCTTGCCCTGGCAACAGCTTTCCGTCTTAAGAGATACGGATACAGCCCAAGAGGAATTGTAGTTGTAAGTGCACAGACAGATGACAGAGAAAAAGACGGTGATTCATTATACACAGGTATGTGGGATGCAGTAGAGCAGCATGATGGACTTTACAATTGGCTGGGAAGAAACTTTGCTTCTAACAGAGTAGGACCTGAGGCGCTGCCAAATCACGCAACCATCGAGGACTGTATCGGATTTCCACCGACATTTATGTACCAGGCAGAGATGGACCCGGATATCTTACAGAATGTAGAATTTTATACGAAACTGTTAAAAGCACATACATTTGTTGAATACCATGTTTATGGTGGTGCTCATCATTCTAATGCAATCTGGGCAGTTATCAAAAACTGTGGTGAGCCAAGCGAATATTCTCAGAGAGCAGCGGATTGCTTCGATAGCAATATTGAAGATTGCTTCAAATATGATCTTCGCCGTCCGTGGGTAGTTGATGACTATAAAGAAGCATTTAAGAAACGTTTTGGAGAATAGGAGGCAGAGGTATGAACGTAGAAGTATATGATTATGAAGGATTAGGAACGGTTATTGATCCGGAGAGTGACACAAAGGAAATCACAGTTATCCTGATTGGAAAACAGACTGTAAAATGCAATCCACGTCCGGGAATCATCTATGTGACAGGTGGAAAAGTTACACCGGATTGTGCAGAGATTGCGGCATTGAAGAAATACTGTGCGGATAACAAAGTTGTGCTGATTTGCCCGGCTGCTACAGAGGGAGAAGAATTAGGAAAAACATATAAGTATGTATACAACAAATACAAGGATCTAAACATAGACATCGCAAAGGTCACTGTGAAAGGTGATGAGGATTACATGGATGCGGCACAGGAATTGGTCGACTATGCACTGGATGAGTTTGATGAAGAGTTGGAAGATGCAACGAAATTTGCAATGTAATATAAGGAGGAAATAGAAATGGGACTTGATAAGTTTAGAATTCGTGACGATGTAAAATGGGCACATCCAGAATTAGAGCAGGCATACTCTTTAATGGGTGGTTCAGTAGGCTACGCAGAGGTTTTATTGAATGATGATCTTTCTAATGAAGAGAGAATGAAATTTGCAGAGCATGCAGAGGATGGATTTAAAGATTATCTGCCAGATTATGACTGGTCGCGTGTAACAGAATATGAAGCTCCAGGCTGTGTTGACGAGCCGGATGCGCCATTGGTAAAAGTGCTTGTAGCCAATCCAAGAGAGGGAAAATGGCGTTATAAGAGAAACAGCCCATGTATCCTCATTATCCCTGGCGGCGGACTGACAACGTGTTTCCGCTTTACGGCAGCAATCGAAGACTGGGCAGACAAATTCGGTGTTCCGGTAGCAACCCTTAACTATCGTACACTTTGTATGGGAGCCGAGTATCCACAGCCGATGAATGACTGCGAGGCTGCTTACAATTATCTTGCGGATCATGCAAAAGAATTGAACATCAGTGCAAATAAGATTATCCTTCACGGAAACAGTTCGGGCGGACATTTGTCTCTGGCGCTCTGCCACAGGCTGAAAAAACGTGGAAGCACTCCTCGTGGATGCATGGTTTGGGTTCCAATCATTGATGATCGTCCGCTGCCACAGTATCGTTCCCTGAGAATTAACTCTGCTTTCTGGGGCGGGTCTGATGCAGCAACATCTGCCCGTGAATATCTTGGAAAATTAAACAACAGTGTGGATGTACCGGCAGAGGCGTTCCCGGGACGTGCAACAGTTGAAGAGTGTGTGGGACTTCCGCCGACATTTATTCATGCAATGGCAAATGACAATGGTACAGACCAGGCTTATGATTATGCCAGCAAATTATCAGCAGCCGGTGTTTATGTAGAGCTTCATAACTGGGGCGGCAGCCAGCACTGCTCATTGTCAACAGCTGCAAACGTATTGGACAAAGATGATCCGACGGCGGAGTATGCGCAGTTATTTAACAAAGTATGTGAAAAAGAGTTAATTGATATGTTTGCGAATGATCTCAGACGTCCCTGGACAGTAGAAGAGTTTAACGAAGCAGACTAGTGAACGTGTCAGTGTACCAGCAACCGATAAAAAACACACAGTGAGGTAAAATGATATGGTAGAATTTAACGAATACGAAGGACTTGGATATATAATTGATCCGGAGAGTGAGACAAAGCAGGTATTTATCCCATCTCCACCGACAATGGCAACTGTTAAAATTAATCCACGTCCGGGTATCATCTATGTTACCGGGGGCAAAGTAGTAGAAGGATATGAAAAATTAGATGCATTGAAAGCATATGCAGAAGAGAATAAAGTGGCGATTTTCTGCCCGACATCAACAGATGCAGAAGAAATTGGAAAAACTTATAATTATATCCAAAAGAGTGGAAAAGCTATTAACGTAAAACGTGATGAAATTACGGTAATGGGGGATGCGGATCATATGGATCTTGCTCAGGAAGCAGTTGATTTTATGCTTGACGAGTGTGATGCTGACGTAGATGATGCAGAGGAATTTGAGTTTTAAGTAAAAGAGAATATAAGATGACAATCGGGCGGGTGTTCTTCAATAGGAGGGACATCCGCCCGATTTTGCTGCTTTTTGACTTTTTTGAATCTACTATAAGCCACATTAAATACCATTCCGAATCATCCGGATAAAATAATCAATTTGTGGAAGCTTTGCGGAGCCCTCCTGGCAGAAGATGTAGGTCCGGCGGATAAATGGAGAGCCATCTTTGAAATACAATTGTACTTTCACACCATCAAAATCCTCCAATGCAATTTCTGGGAGAATGGCCCAGCCGGTTCCGGCCTGAACCAGTTCCTGACAGGTGGTGATGTTGTCGACACTGATATTGGAAGAATGAGCCGTAAGGCTTGACTCACCCAGCCATTGCAGCATCTGGCTGGTTAAGAGAGGATCGGTTTTCCGATTGATGTACATATAGTCAGATAAATCCTTCTCTTGATTTTCTTTGCTGTACACCAGATAAACATTTTCTTCAGCTATCTGGTATCTGATACCATTCCAGGGATATTCTCCACGTATGATTGCAAGATCCAGAGAGCCTGCCAGCATCTGTTGATAGAGTTGACTGCTCTGATCAGAGACAATCTGGAGATTCACCTTTGGATAAGCTTTGTGATAGGCTGAAATCTGTTGCGCAAGGCGGTAGGTGCCATAGCTGATGGAATAGCCGGCGTGAAAAGTTCCGCAGATTTCGCCTTCAATCATATCTAGTTCCTGAGCAACCTTCTGACGCTCATGTGTCATTGTAATGCAATAAGCAAGAACTTTTTCTCCCGCAGGGGTGAACACCACTCCCTGGTGCGAGCGGATGAGGAGTGGAGTTCCAAATTCCTGCTCAATGAGCTTCAGCCGCTTTGAAAGCGCAGACTGTGTCATAAAGAGACGGTCTGCAGCGTGGGTGATGTTTTGGGTTTTCCCAAGCGTAATCAGTATCATACAGTCTTTTTCGTTCATATAAGGATTCTCCTTTTTTCGGAAATGTTGCATATATATTTAATTCTATATTCTATTTTACAATAAACCATGAAAAAAAGGAATGGAATTTCATTCCAAAATAGAAGTTTTATTCATAGACCGGTTATGCTATATTAATAATAACAAGAAGAACAAAATAGAAATAAAATGAAAGAAGGGAAGCCTTATGTCAAATAGCTTCGAAAATACAACAGGGTTCAGAAAGTGGAATATTACTTTTTTTAGCGTATTTCTTGTGATGTTTCTGATTCCATATATCCGGTTTGAAACATTGGGAATGCTTGTATTAGAGACCCGGATCATTATGCTTGGTATGATCGCGATATTGATCTTTGGACTGGTTCGTTCGATTTTGTTACTGAGAGTGGCACGAAAGCGCGCGAAGACCTGTAAAAGTGGGGATTTCGTCTCACCGATGCCGGCAAGATAATACAACCAGAAAAAAATCCCATCCACAGTGGAATAGAAGCTGTGAATGGGATTTTTTTGTGAAAGGGGGGGCAGCAGAACATGAAATGGCTGGTACGAAAGTTCTGCTGCATTTGTAACCAATTAAAACTTTGAAAATGGCATTTAATCAACGATCAGACTATGTTGACCTTCTTCAGGCACCTCAGTCAGCATCTGAAGAGCTTCTTCTACTAGTTCCTTACGGAAGGTGACCTCTTGTGGTTTTGGCAGTTTTGGATTGCCGAATACATGAAGTACACTGTTACCACGGAGAATTCGATGAGCACCGATCCCCTCGGATATCTTTGTAAGGTTCGTAACGTGAATAATTGGAATACCGGCACGCTCGATCTCTTTTGTCATCACTGCACCGCAGCGAGAACTGGTACCTCAGGTGGAGGTTAAAATAACAGCATCTACTTGATGTTCCTTGAGATCTTGGGCGATATCGTCTCCAAATTTTTTACCAACTTCCATCGGAGTCATAACTCCGGCAGTTGTATAGTAAGAGGCGTAAAGGCTTCCAATCTTTCCTTCTTTTTCGAGACTTACAGCGGCATCGACAGGAACCAGACGGTTTGGATCTTCCAGTACAAATGCATTGTTATAACCCTGGTGGCTGACTTCGTAGTCGTCGGCATCCAGTTTGTCAACTCCCTCGAAGGAGTAGGAGTTAAAGAATTTGGAGTTTGTAGGAACCATTTTGTCTGGATTTCCCTTTGGAACCAGGCCACCGTCTGTCACAAAAGCAAGCTTGATTTCGTTCAGAGGTTTCGCAAGCACTGGAATTGGGATATCCTCATGATTTGGCATTACAACTTCTGTGTGAAAGTTCCGGTGATAGTATTTGTTCAGAAGCATGTCAAGACCACGTTTGCATGCTGGAACCGTATAATCAATATCAACGGCTGGGCCGGAGCCGTGATAGCCTTCTTTTTTGCCATCGCCGATAAAATCCCCTTCAACCAGACGTTTGGCAAATGCTGCAACTTGCTTCATGGCTGCTTTCATTTTGGCAGCATTGTTTTCTGTCTGTAAAATGTATGATCTGTCTTTGTACAGATCGGTTCCGGGGTTTTCGGCATAGAGAGCGGTAACAGCTGGAATCTTTAACTGCTCGGTAACTGCCGCTGTGGCAGCGCCACATCCGAGTCCATAACGACCTGCATTGAACCCGGGGCCGGCAACAAACAGTTTTGCTCCATATTCTTTTACCGTTTCAATAAATTTCTGGCAGACAGTTTCTGTATTTTCTGCAATGTAGTTATCTCCACAGATGATGGTAGCTACAATCTCATAATCGTCGCCCAACAGACTTTTTAATAATAATCCCGGTCCCTCGGGACTCTCTTTTACAACAATGCCCATGCTGGCAGTATCCTCACCGCCGTAGCCGCCGTAAAACTGGTTAATATAATGCACAACTCTGATTTTTTCTGACATGATTATACCTCCTTTCCGAAAGTGACAGGAGCAGCTGGCAGATCATTATCCGTTGTTGCGTAGCAGTCTCCTAATTGAGACCAGATGCCCTGATATGCGAAGTTTGTAGTGTGCGTAAAGGGACCATCGACATTGACTCCCATTAAGCTTGGTACATTGCTTTCTCTTCCAATTACACGATCTACATGTGGGTGGTGGAGGTCATAGTTGCGTCCACTGTTGATGACAGCATCAATCTTTGGATCGGAGATGACCAGCATGTCACCAGGTTTGTCATTGGAAACGGCAGACAGGTTCATGACACAAGGCATCCCCATTTTCTCGGCCCAGTTGAAAGCAAGGGCGGAGTCGAGCTGACAGTGACCCATTCCGGATTTGTTGACGATGACACAGTCAGCGCCGAGCGTCTCTTTACAGAGTGTGGCAGCCATCAGACCCATAGTGTCTTTTCCATCGATTTTCATAACATTGTTGGCAAAGACGACACCGACAAATTCAATATCTTTTCCGTGGCGGTTCATAAGCTCTTTGATATAAAGTTCATTCTGCAGATAATAGTTTGGTTCCCAGTATCTCCAGATCATCGCGCCGTCGAGAATCTCAGTCGGCTGCAGGATGGTTGGAAGAAAGTTAATTGCACTCTGCCCGTATACCAGGAAATTCCATGTATCATGAGAAGCCATGTGGGTAACCAGGTAAGCAACCTTTGGCAGTGGCTTTCCATCGGGACCAGGTCCGACAGGTTCACGTTCAAAGATTTCTGTCTCGTCTGGGGTTTTGCCGATTCCCAGTTTTGCGAGGAAGACATTAATAGTTAATGAAGCATATTTTAAAGCCTCCGCATAACTTGCATCGCTGACGCCCTCAGCAGGTGTGGCATCCAGAATTACGTGGAAATGTCTGGAGAAGTTGCTGTATTTCGCGCAGGGACCGCCCATATCCATATAGTATTTGATGTTACATTTTGCATAGTAGATATCGGATACAACGACACCTTTCAGCGCAACGGTTCGTCCTTCACCCATCGGAGCCAGTTTTCCCCAGATACCCGGATAAGAAGTCTCCGGTGCGTCTGCTTTGCAGCGAGGCTGCATAACATCATGGATGCTTAGAATACGGCAGCTCTCTCCCGGGACTGCTAATTTGATATCGATGGAGCCAAATAATTCACTTTTGGTCATCTCGATTAATTCTTCCTTGTTGATGACTAACTTTCCGTTCTCTAGACTGGTACGATCGCCAAATTCTACATTTTTAATGCGGATGTAGTCGATTTGTAATTTTTTACTCATGGCTATATCATACTCCTTTCAAAATTATAATTTTTCTTTTGGCTTGATGGACCCTTATTGGTTAATTCTATTTTAGAACATAATGCGGTCTGTAACAACGAACATAAAAAAATTCTGTTTAAATCTGTTACAGTTTTCTCCAAGTGTTCAAAAAATGGATTTTATTGTAAAAAGTGATGTTATGTAAAAAACCAGTTCCTTTTAATTTATAATTAAAAGAAACTGGTTTTACCATGTTAAACAGGATCGTGTTTCTGCAGTTTGTAAAGAGCTTTTAATACCAGCTGTCTGCGAAATGCGTACTCGTCACGAAGAGAGCAGGACGGTTTTCCGAAGGGATAACAGATATTATTGCCTTTTACGACCCGAGTGAGTCCGGTGTCGAGTGCAATTTGTGTCAAGTTGGTCACCTGGACAACCGGGATTCCGATTTTTTCAATTGCAAGTCCAATATATGCACCGCATCTTGTACTTGTACCACATGCGGACACTAAAAGAACTGCGTCAACATTACATTTGGCAACATATTCAGCAATTTTTTTCCCCATTAATTTACTCTGACTGGCAGGCATCATAACACCAGTTGTGGAGATGAAAGTGTCGTGAAGCTTTCCAATCACACGATTCATTTCCAATTCACGCAGTGCATCAACTGGAAGGAGCCGGTTGGGATTTTGTTCAACAAAGGAATTGTCGTATCCCTGATGGCTGATTTCATACTTCCGTGGCCCGAGTGAGTTCTTTCCTTTTATAGAATATACCCCAAATCGGTTGGCACAGGTAGAAGGAATGCGATCCGGATTGTGGAAAGGAACCAGTCCACCGTCCGTGACAAGAAGCAGGTTCGCTGTACTGAGCTTACACTTTAGCTTCGGAATGGATACCGTATCACATGCATACATCATAACTTCGCTTTGATATGGTTTGTTATAGTATTTTGCCAACAGCATATCCAGACATCTCTGCGGAGCCGGGGCTTGATAATTGATGAATGGAATCACCTTATTACCTTGTTTGAGAGGCTTACTGTCTGGATTGGAGTAGATCAATTCGCCTGGATTTATCATGCTTCTCTACACTTCCTTTTTCTGGTGTAGCCGTCGGAGACGACATTCATTTCTCCGGATACCATCCGCTTGTCTGAAAGCATTGCGTATCCGGCTTCTAACTCGAATACAGTTTTCAACTGTTCGAAATACTTCATATAATTTTCGTGCATACCATCCTGAACCCAGTCGGTAATAATTCCGACAAGAGAGTGAGACTTCATTGTTGCGAGAATTGTCAATTCATCTTCTGTCAATTTAAAACCAGACTCTGAATATTTGGTATCTATATTAATTTTCCACAATTCGACATAGAAGTCAAGCAAATAATCATAGAGTCAGCGTTGAGGAATAAATTTAATTATGTCTATCCCTCATCTACTGTTTATGCTTTTTAGCACTTTATCCACATTTTCCTTGTTAACGCCTTTTGTTATGCACTTCGTATAGGTCCACGAAGCCAATCCTAAAAAAATGTGGATTATTCAGTTATTTCGTCTTTCATTTAACCACCACCTGTGCTAAAATAACATTGTTATTCCAAGTACATTGTTGTGTACTTAAAAATGTAGGATACATCTTCATTCGTTACTGTCAGTCCTCGAAAACTTTCCAGTAGCCCTGAAGATGTATTTTTTATTGTCTGCTTAAGTTCTTTGATATATGGATTCCAT
>NZ_FQZY01000108.1 GCF_900142165.1 Hespellia stercorisuis DSM 15480 | reverse complement strand
GTGTTTTATGTCTCCATTGTACTAAAAACTCAGGAAAAAAGCGAATTCACATAGATTCACCTATGGTGAAAATGACTGTGGATAAGTAATGTTTTTCAATGTTCAGTTGTTGTTAAATATATTCAAAAGCCATAGAATTTGGCTTTGAATCAGAGTTATTTGAAAGATTGAAAGAGTAATCCACAATGAATTAAATTATTCAATCACAAACAATTGGTTATCCACCAATTACCGAAATAATATCGCAAAACAGGTTTTAAAAATTCTCTGTTTTGTACAAAAATTAATTAGTTCCCCAAGGGGGTTCTGAACAGTTACAGAAATTGAAGATGGGCGTTGGGCTGTAGGCGATAAGATTCCATCAGAAAAAGAACTGTATACGAAATTGGGGACGAGTCGATCAAGCGTTCGGGCAGCCATTCAACAGTTTGTCGGAATAGGTGCGATGGAGAGTATTCATGGAAAAGGAACTTATCTGAAAAGTAATGATCTGAATAGCCTTGGTAATCGAGGGAAGGGGAGAGAATATAAGGATCCATTTAATTACAGAAGTATGGTCTCTCTTTTGGAATTTCGCCTGATTATAGAAACAGAAGCTGCATATTATGCGGCAAAACGTATGACAGATGAGCATCTGAGCAATCTGAAAATCTATTTGGAGAAGATGCAGATGGCGGTGAATGCAAATGATCCAAAAACATTTGTCCACTATGATATGTGTTTTCATTTGGAGATTGCGTACAGTACAGGGAATCCATTTATTATTGAATCTTTGCAGAACGTATTTGTCGAGAAAGCGGATTATTTCTATATGCTGAACGAAAACTATGGATATATAGATGGAATTTATTATCATACATTGCTTGTGAAAGCAATCGAAATGAAAGATGCCATAAAAGCAAGAAGAACTATGAGAAACCATGTGCAGAAGATTTTGGAGGATACATTTCATGAGGAGGAACCTACCGAGTAAATGGATTCTTTCCTGCAACAAAATCAGAGGTTGATTTTAGAAAAATCAATCTCTAATCCAGGGTATAATTGGACCGGAACTTTATCCTTGAAGGTATAGAGTGTTGGTATCGTATCGTTTATTGCAAAAAGATACACGGTGATTTTCTCCTTCTGGGGATCAACGATCCAATATTCTTGAACGCCGGCAGCCCAGTATTTTTCTGATTTTTTGTAATAATCATGAGCTGGATTGGAGGGAGAAACGATCTCGATGATAAAATCAGGAGCACCGTCACAATATCGCCCGTTTTGGGTCTTTTCGGGATCACAGATGATCATCATATCCGGTTGAAGCATCGTGTAGTCATCTTTGTCGAGCCGCACGTCGCAGGGAGCAAAATAGAGAGA
This sequence comes from Hespellia stercorisuis DSM 15480, assembly GCF_900142165.1. Taxonomy (GTDB): domain Bacteria; phylum Bacillota; class Clostridia; order Lachnospirales; family Lachnospiraceae; genus Hespellia; species Hespellia stercorisuis. Next base: position 8,377 of record NZ_FQZY01000108.1, on the reverse strand, counting down.
ACATTTCCCATGATTATGTTTGATATAATCGGTGAAAAAATAGCTGAGTTCCCGCAAAATGTGCTGGTGCATGATAGAAGGTGAGCTCATATAATAAAATTGTCCATCAATCAGTTCGGCGCGGATATCTTGTGGTAGGGCATAGTAATCATCGATCGTATAACGGCAGACAGTAGCGTTGAACGCCGAAGTCTCGCGCACAACAGATACAGTGGTATCAAGTCCCTCCAGTTTATATGAGGGAAAATCCAACGCCGCAATAATAGCGTCCATATTTGCAGAAGAAGGATTTCGGGTGGCACCACTCAGAATCTTATTGACAGTGCCGAGTGAAACACCGGACTTTTCTGCAAGTTGGGCGTTTGTCATTTTTAGCTGCTTTTTTCGTGCTTTGATTTGTTCGATCTGCATGGCATGACCTCCGTTGAAATTTATAGAAAAACGATTATGCTGGAATATATACCTGGATTATATAATGAAAATGTCAGAAAAACAATATTTATTACCGTTTGTATTGCCGTATTTGGGTATGATTTTTATATAATATGGATAAAAGTATGAAAAGAGAGAATAAATTAGATGCGAAAGAAATAAAAAAGAATCTTTTGCGAATTTCCGCTTTACATATAACTTAGCGGCTTCACCATTATAAAAATTCAAGATTTCAGCAACACCGACGGCAGAAATCGCTGCCGTCGGAAGTCGTTGAAAGTAAAAAGGACAACAGGAATTACGTATTTCTTTTAATCGCCTCTTTGATCACATTTCCCTTATTGCTATACCGCGCCACAATATAATTATTCGCAGCCGCCTCCATATGATCATCCAGTTTGGCCAGCTTCACATCCTCTTTGTACTTGCGATCCAAAGCCTTCTTCAGCAGGTAATCACAGACATGGGGATTCTTCGGCAGCAGCGGACCGTGCAGGTAAGTGGCGATCACATTCTTGTACACGACGCCCTCGTAATCACCCTTCCCGGTATTCCCAAGTCCGAAGAATACCTTTCCGAGAGGTGTGTGGTTTCCGATGTAAGTACGCCCGCCGTGGTTTTCAAATCCAACGATCGGGGTCGAGAACAGATCGCTGTTCAAGATAATGTTGCGGATCAGACGTTCCGGTTCCCATTCTGTATAGATGTCCAGGATTCCAAGCCCTTCGATGCTCTTCGTCTTGGTTTTATAATACTTGCCGAGCAGCTGATAGCCGCCGCAGACAGCCAGAACAACGCCGTCATTCTCTACATATTCCTTGAAATCTTTCTTGATCTTTTTTAACTCTTCGCACACGATTTCCTGCTCCCGGTCGGAGCCTCCGCCAAGAAGAACGATATCGATGTCCGAGAAATCGATGGAATCGCCTTGCAGATACTGGGTGACCTCCACATCGATGCCGCGCCATTCCAGACGCTTGCGGAAACACTGGATGTTGCCGCGGTCGCCGTAAAGATTTAACAGATCCGGATACAAGTGAGCAATATTTAATTTCATAAGCTTAATCTTCCTTTCCGGCATAATCATTTGACAGGTTCTTCAGTAATGCATTTGTGCTGTACAGCCCAGTGTAGTTGACAATCAGATAGAGATTGTCCGTGCGGTTTTCAATGCAGTCACGGATGGTGTTCTCCAGATCCAGAGATACCTCACACGGGATGTCCTCGTACTTCAGGCGGAGCCGCATATCATAGCCGCGTTTTCCGGTGGCGATGATGGAGTTGGCATTGGCGTCGGCGAGATACTGGAAATCCACATCCCACAGCCAGGAGACATCCTCCCCGTCCTGATATTCGTCATTGATCAGGATCATGACATCTTTTGGATTGGGATCCTTTAACACCAGAGAAATCTTCTGCTGGAATCCAATCGGATTCTTCGCCAGATGAATCTGGATGTTGGTCCCACCGATATTGAACACGCTCTCACGGTTGTTGCCGTAATCGTAATGGGCAATCATATTTTCAAAATGTGGTGCCTCAAGCCCGGCGATACGAAGGGCAGCGTAGGCAGCCAGTGTGTTGTAAATGTTATACGGCGCCTTGGCACCGGTGGTGAAGCTGCGGTCCCCCACATCGAAGGTGGAGCCGCTCTCTGACAGATGGATATTGGAAGCAGCATAGGCCGCCTCCGGTCTTGTCAGGCCGCAGTGTGGACAATGATAATCTCCAAGCTGCCCGTAGTGGAAGAAATTATATTCCAGCTTGTGGCCACATTTCCGGCAGAAAATACTCTCGCGGATCTCCGAACGGCTGGTGGAGTCGAAAATTTGCTCATTGATGCCGTACGTGATGAAATCGTGCTTGCTCTCCTTTGCCAGCGTATAGGAAAGAACGTCATCGCCATTGATGAGCAGCGTCATCTTCGGCGTCTTGTTGATTGCTTCTTTCAGCTTCTGGAACGTGATATCCACTTCACCGAAACGATCCAGTTGGTCCCGGGAAATGTTGGTCAGCACCAGATAATCCGGTTTGATCTTTGGCAGAACGGTGAGCGAGGCAATCTCATCCACCTCGATGCAGGCGTAGTCGGCATCCAGCTCGCCGTTTTTGTCGGTGGCGAGAACAAAGGAGGATACGACTCCGTTCATCATGTTGGAACCGGTCTTGTTGATGATGACCTTCTGGCCCTCTGCGGTCAGCGCATGATAAAGAATGCTGTTGGTCGTCGTCTTACCGTTGGTACCGAGCACGACGAAGGTCTTCTTTCGTACATCCGAAGAAAGGGAAGTGAGAATAGAAGGGTTCAGCTTTCTGGCAATGTAGCCCGGAAGTGTGACACCCTGTCCACCGCGGATCTTCTGGCTGGTGGAGCTAACCCATTTGGCAAATTTAATTACCATTTTTCTTTTTAAACTCATGGTTTTATCTGTCCTTTTTTGTTTTATTTTTATTCGTAATCTGATAGCGGCAAAAGTTGAGGAGCCGCAATGTTTCTGACGGCAGCAAAAGTTGAGGAGCCGCAGTGCTTCTGCTGGCAACGAAAGTGGAGGAACCACAGTGCTGCGCTCAGAACGTGAATAGATAACTCTTCTTATTATAAGCAAAAGTATAGGGGAAATGCAAGTAGTTCTTCATTCCGATCTGCGTCAACTTATTTTAACTGTTGAAATAATTCATGATAATAGTCAGAAAAGATGCTGCCCTTTGTCCAGATGAAGGTAAAATCATGGGAAATGTTGAAATCCCGCAGCGGAATACGCACAAGTGTGCCTGTTTCCAACTCTTTTTTTACCGCGGTTTCATACAAAAATGTGATGCCGCAGTTCTGTGCAGTCAGGGACTTGATGGCATTCATGCTGTTGATCTCGATCGTATTCGAGAAATCGGCAACAGTTGCATTCCGTTCGGTCAATGCCTTTTCGAAAATCTCGCGGGTGCCGGAACCGGATTCGCGGACAATCAGATTGCAGGAGAAAAGGTCTTCCAGGGAGACAGAGCGGCTGGCAAATGGCGCGTCAGGGCTGCACACGGCAATAAAATTCTCACGTGAATACTGCAGGGAATCGTATTCGCTCTTGGAAAAGTATCCCTCCACAATCGCAAAATCAATTTCCTGGCCGGACAGCATTGACAGCAGTTCATGCGTATTGGCAACAACGACGCGGACGGCGGTTCCCGGATGCTCCCTTATATAGGAAGAAAGGTGTGGAGAGAGTGTATATTCGCCGATAGTCATCGTGACGCCAAAGGTGACGGTCTGGGCGGGATGCGCGGAATCCTCCATCAATTTCTGCAGATGAATCTCATCGTGGACCATGGTGGATGCTGCGTGGTAGAGAATCTCACCTGCAGGAGTTAGCTGTATCTTTTTGCCCCGGGTGTCGAACAGACGGTATCCGTAATGCTCCTCCAAAAACCGGATGTGCTGGGAGACAGCGGGCTGTGTGACACTCAGGTTCTGTCCGGCTTTTGTGAAATTCAATGTCCGGCAGACTTCTAAAAATGTGTAAATGCGAAAATCAATCAAAATATCACCTCCATATATGATGGGATAGACATCATAAAAAAATACTTATGTATATAAAATATCATAACATAAATTTATCGTTATATAAATATTTATAATTTTATTTTATCTGTATACTGTGGTATTATGTTACTGTTCACACGCAAGCTTGACACCTGCCGTCAAGCTATGCGCCAATCAAGTAAATACAACTATGAGCCGGTCCATCATCGAAGATGATTTAAAAATGGATCGGCGACGTTACTGGAACAGATTTATCTGTGAACAGTAACGGTATTATAAAGCACGAAAACAAAGGAAACAAAAAACTATTCCGAAAAAGAATAGAATGAGAGGAAATGAGCATGGAATTTATAAAGAAAAATGGAAAAGGATTATTACTTTGTCTGGTGATCGCAGTGCCGTCATGGCTTCTGGGAAAACAATTCCCAATTATTGGTGGACCGGTAATCGCAATCATAGCAGGAATGATCATCACACTGGGGATTAAGGACAAGACGAATCTGCAGCCGGGTATTACATTTTCGGCAAAGAAGATTCTACAGTGGGCAGTCATCCTGCTGGGGTTCGGCCTGAATCTGAACGTTATCCTGGAGACCGGAAAACAGTCATTGCCGATCATCATTGCGACGATCACGACATCCCTTGTAATTTCGTTTGTCCTGCACAAAGTGATGAACATTCCGGCGAAGATCTCCACACTGGTAGGGGTTGGATCCTCTATCTGCGGAGGCTCAGCCATCGCGGCGACGGCACCGGTTATCGATGCGGACGATGAAGAAGTGGCGCAGGCTATCTCGGTTATTTTCTTCTTCAATGTGCTGGCTGCAGTTTTGTTCCCGGTCTTCGGTTCGGTTCTTGGGTTCACACACAGCACAGGACAGGCCTTTGGTATTTTTGCGGGAACGGCAATCAATGATACTTCATCGGTGACGGCTGCGGCATCCACCTGGGACAGCATGTACGCGCTGGGCAGCCAGACACTGGACAAGGCCGTAACTGTGAAACTGACCAGAACGCTTGCAATCATTCCGATCACCCTGGTGCTTGCATTCATCCGTACCAGAAAAGAAAAGGCCGCAGGCTCTGAAGATGGTAAGAAGGTCAATTTTAAGCAGATTTTTCCGTTCTTTATTATTTACTTTATCGTGGCATCCGTTATCACGACTGTGGCTGTAAACTGCGGGGTATCGGCGGATTTCTTTAATCCGGTCAAGGAGCTGAGCAAATTCTTTATTATCCTTGCCATGGCTGCAATCGGTATCAACACCAATATCGTGAAGCTGATCAAGACCGGTGGAAAGCCGATTTTCATGGGGCTCTGCTGCTGGATCGGAATCACGGCAGTCAGTCTGCTGATGCAGCATCTGCTCGGTATCTGGTAAAAGGATACGCGGTTCTTTAGCGTAGCACAAACAGATGGGAATCCTCTTTGTCGAGGATCAGCCAGTCTTTTATCACTTCATATTTGTATTTTTTAGACAGGGACCTGATGTATTCTGGATTGCGGGAGTACAGAATAAGGGTCCCTTCTTCTGTCAGCAGGTCTCTCGATTTTTCGAAAAAGCGGTCATAGAGTTCATAAATTTCCTCGTCCGATTTGTGGCCGGTCTCGAAGGGCATATCAGTAAATATTTCGTCAAAAAGATAGTCGTGGGTGAAGTCGAGGCAGTCTTTGTTGATAAAGTGGATGATCTGCCCGGCAGCTTCCGTGTTGATTTTTGCCTTGTCGATGGCGTCCGGGTACACGTCGATCCCGTAGGAGGTGTTGCCCTTCACCACCATCTGCCGCTCGATAAGCATGGTGGCGACACCGCAGAACGGATCCAGAATCTGTGCGTCCTTGACCATGTAGTCCTTTGCAAGGGCGACGAGCAGGGCTGCATTGACCGGCTTAATGCTGGCGGCAACCGATTCCTTCCGGTAGGAAAAACGTTCATCCGGAAGCGTGTTCAGCTTCAGCAGGACATTGAAAGTGCCGGATTTATTCTCAATCAGACGTAGCTCCAACTCATAGTGGGAGGTGGTGTTCAACAGTTCCCGGCCGGAGAGGCGTTCCAGTTCGGCAGATAATTTTTTGGTAAACCGGCTCTTCTGATCCAGCGGCATACGCCCCTTCACATCGATCCGGAAATAAAATGGTGCCGGTTCCCTGTGCGCTTTCTTCAGAAGTGGAAGAAGCTGGGAGTCCGCCAGTGTCTGTGCCGCCTCCAAAGGCTCCATGGAACAGGAGGATGCCTGCGGGATGACGAATAAAAGTTCACTGTAAGTCCGAATGTAGAGCAGTTCCTCGATATCGTCGGTGGTGACCATCACACCGGCATGATAATCCTTGAGTGTGCCGTGCTCAATCTGCGAAGCGGTGATCTCACGGTGAAGACGGTTCGTCAGAAGAATGCAGTGGTACTTTTCGTGATACCCTGTAAATGTGTGCTTGGTCGTTCCTTCCATAGAAAGAATCAGATTGCTGAGTGCCCGGATCTCAGCGTCCACATGTTTCTTATCAGAAGCATCCGGAGTCTGGGCAGCCAGTTCGTTTAAACGTGTCTTCAGCTTGTCCAGATACTCAGAGCAATCCAGATGTGCCAGAGCCTCCAGATAGGCGCTTCGCACAAACAAAGTCTGTTCCGTTTCATATCCGGCAAAAAGTGGCGTGGTAAATGTAGGAATTTCCAGATCGCCCATAAGCAGGGCAGCATTTTTCCTTGTCTTCGCATCGTCATTTTTTAATAATGCTGTTATCACAGACGAATCTTTCTCAATCAAGGCTGCAAGCTCATCCCGGCGGCTCAGTTCCTTCACTTCTTTGCGCAGAGCACTCAGTGTCTGCCGGGGAGAAGTTCCCTCGATTAATTCATTGTATAATTTTTTTATCATAATACTCCTTTTTCTCATCCGCAGTGCCGTTCGATTGCGCTGAGCTGCATCTCACTCGCGGGCTCTCGCCCTATCATCAGATAATAAGAAACATCTGCTTATGTGCGAGCACAACGCAGCTATTTCTTATTATCTGATGGCACTGCTCATTTCTATCGCGTACATTATACCATGATTCTTTGTAAAGTGTTATAATAAACGTAGATAGTACCCGGAAAAGCGGGAATAAAAAATGGAGGTGTTTATATGTTGCATGAAGTGAGTTTTCAATCTTTCAATGAGCGGGACAAGGTGATGGGATGGATTTATGTTCCGGCTGCAAAACCAAAGGGGATTGTTCAGGTGGTTCATGGATTTGGGGAGCATTCCAGGAGGTATCTGCACATGATTGTCGCATTTATGGATGCGGGGTATATTGTGGCAGCGGATGATCATGTGGGGCATGGCAAGACGGCACTCGAGAATGATACATGGGGAAACTGGGGGAACAAAGGATTTCACACGATGATGGAAGATGAGCATAAGCTGTACGAGCTGGTGACGGAAAAATATCCGAAGCTTCCATATTATATGTTTGGGCATAGCATGGGATCTTTTATTGTCAGAGATTACATCGCAAAGTACGGAAGTGAACTTGCAGGAGTCACAATATGTGGAACAACCGGAACATTTCGCCACGCAAAGGAAACGAAAGAGTTGCTTGAGCAGGCAATTAGTGACGGAAAAGGTGGGGATGCAGATGCTGAGTATGCGGGCAGACTGATGGGATGGATGTGCGAGCGCTGCGATGACGTCACAATCGGAAATGAATGGATCTGTTCAGACCCATATGTGCAGAGGGATCACGCGGAGGATCCGTTTGATGCATTTACAAGGCCGACAAATAACCGGGCGGTACTCTACTTTATTCAGATGATGGAGGAAATCAAAGGAACAGAGTGGGCAGAGAAGGTTCCGACGGATCTTCCAATTTATAATATTGGCGGAGATCAGGATCCGGTGGGGGAGTACGGAAAAGGAATCTACGAAGTGTCCAACTGGCTGTGTGATACCGGACACAATGTGAAGACAAAAGTGTATTCGGGCTATCGCCATGAGATTCATAATTACAGTGAGATTAAAGTGGAAGTAGAACAGGGAATCATTGCATTTATGGACGAAAATTAAGAGAATACTGTCATAAAATACGGTGAGGGCGAAGAAATCTTGCACTGCAGGCACTGTGCAGGATGCCGGTGCAGCTCGGGGCTGTCGCACTAAGTAATTAGTGCGCAGCTCCTTTTTTATGCAAAAACACAAATGCCAGGCTTCGAAAAGCCTGGCAAAAGGTGTAAAATATACTTATGCTAATAAATAAAATCTTACAAAAGAATTATACTCTGGCAGAAGATTTTTATCAACTAAAACTGCCACTAAATATCGATTACATAATCCCAGATAATGATTCGGTGCGTTTGCTAAGTCAATTCGTGGAGGAGATGAATATTTCAGATTTATTAGGGACTTATTTCCGGATTCGGAAAAATACTGCAACGCCAA
>NZ_FQZY01000121.1 GCF_900142165.1 Hespellia stercorisuis DSM 15480 | reverse complement strand
ATCGGTTTTCACCATGGGGCGAGACCCCGTCTAGGAGCTTGGCTGGCACTCAGTGTATGAATAGATGGTACGAAGGAAGTTGGGACACGATCCCCTTAGACACGGAAGGTTCATCATCATAGTTGATCAGAGGGAAAATAGCCTTTATATAGCAAACGAAATGGATGCTTTTAAAGTTATACCTATTTTTCAACTATTCAGTACTTGATACTACGATATTCATCACTATCGGCTCTGTTTTAGAGGTAAATAAAAATCGTCAAAGCTAGTAAAATCAATAGATTTAGGCTTGACAGAATAGGAAGGGGTGCGATTGATTAAAACACTGAACCAGTCCATCAAGATGGATAAAGTAAAATTCAAAGTACCAAAGTCCGTTCAGCAGGTGATTCCCATCCAGAGAATCTGGCCGGATGGCATTTTTCAGGTAGACCGGAAGTTCTCTAAGACGTTCCGGTTTTCCGATATCAATTATTCCATTGCAAGCAAGAGCGATAAGACAGAGATGTTCCTTGATTACTCGGAACTCTTAAATGCACTGGATTCCGGCGCATCGGCAAAGATCACGCTCAACAACCGAAGAATCAATAAAGCAGAATTTGAACAGTCCCTGCTTATTCCAATGAAAGAGGACGGATTGGACGAGTACCGGAAGGAATACAACGATATGCTGTTGTCGAAAGTCAGCGGCACCAACAACAGCATCTATCAGGAGCGGTATCTCACCATCAGTGTCCATAAGAAGAACATCGATGAGGCAAGGACGTACTTTGCCCGTGTAGGAACAGACATCATTACCCATTTGGCAAAGCTGTCCTCCGTAGGTGAAGAACTGAATGCGGAAGAGAGGCTGCAGATTTTCCGGGATTTCTTTCAGGCAGATAAGCCAGCCTGCATCCCGTTTGATCTGAAGGGATTTGCCAAGCGTGGACACAGCTTCAAGGATTGGATCTGCCCGAACACGATGGAATTTGCTACGGATTATTTTAAGATAGACGGAAGATATGGGCGCGTATTGTTTATGCAGGATTATGCAAATTATGTGAAAGATGAGACGGTGTCCGAACTGTGCAGCTTAAGCCGGGACTTGATGCTGTCCATCGATATCCTGCCAGTGCCGACAGACGAAGCAGTGCGAGAGATTCAGAACAAACTGCTGGGCGTGGAGACCAATGTGACGAACTGGCAGCGCAGGCAGAATGCAAACAATAACTTTTCTGCTGTTGTGCCATATGATATGGAATTACAACGCAAGGAAACAAAAGAGATGCTGGACGATTTGACGACCAGAGACCAGCGGATGATGTTCGGGCTTCTTACGCTGGTACATATGGCAGATACTAAAGAGCAGCTTGATTCGGATACAGATACCCTGCTCTCATCTGCAAGAAAATCCCTCTGCCAGATGGCCGTGCTAAAATGGCAGCAAGTGGACGGTATCCAAACCGTCCTGCCCTACGGACTTCGGAAAATCAATGCACTACGGACTATGACTACCGAATCTACCGCAGTGCTGATTCCATTTCATGCACAGGAGATCATGCAGCCGGGCGGCATCTACTATGGGCAGAATGCGGTCAGTAAAAATATGCTGGTGGCAGACCGCAAGAAGCTGCTAAATGGCAACTCCTTCCGGCTGGGTGTCAGCGGTTCCGGAAAGAGTTTCTCGGCAAAAGAAGAAATCGTTGACCTGGCATTGTCTACCGAAGATGATATCCTGATCTTAGACCCGGAGTCTGAGTTTACCTCACTAGTGGAAGCGTTAAATGGAGAAGTCATCCATATCTCTGCCACATCGGATACCCACTTAAATGCACTGGATATGGACTCCGCCTATGGAGATGACCGAAATCCCCTGATTGAAAAGTCAGAATTTATCCTGTCCCTGTTTGAGCAGTTAGTAGGAGCAGGCAATCTAAGTGCCAAAGAAAAATCCATCCTGGACCGCTGTACCGCAGATGTGTACCGGGATTATATCAACAGTGGCTATCAGGGGAAACCGCCAACCTTAAAAGAACTGTATCGACAGCTCATGCTCCAGCCGGAGGAAGAGGCCAGAGGGCTTGCCTTATCTTCGGAATTATTTATCAACGGAAGCCTGAACACCTTTGCACAGAGTACGAATGTAAATACCAAAAGCCGGATTATTGATTATGATATCCGGGAGCTGGGAGAACAGCTCATGCCCCTTGGAATGCTGGTAACGCTGGACAGCATCTTCAACCGGGTGATTCAGAACTGGAAGAGAGGAAGAACTACGTGGGTATTTGCGGATGAATTCTATCTGCTGTTCCGATACCAGTACAGCGCAGACTTTTTCTACCGCCTGTACAAACGCATTCGTAAGTATTTTGGATTCGTAACTGGGCTCACGCAGAACGTAGAGGAACTGTTAAAGTCCGATACCGCAAGGCTCATGCTGGCAAACAGCGAGTTTCTGATTCTTCTCAATCAGGCCAGTACAGACCGGGAAGAGCTGGCGAAGCTATTGAACATCTCAGACAACCAGCTCTCTTATATCACCAACGTAGGCGCAGGTCATGGACTCATCCGCTGTGCCGGAAATATCGTGCCTTTTGAGAACTCCTTTCCCAAAGGAACAAAACTATATAAACTAATGTCCACATCCCCTATGGATGCACGGAGCTAGGGGCAGAACGAACCATAAGAAACCATAGAAAAGCAAACAAAGTAGAAATGCCATCGCAGGATACCAAATCCATGAGATGGCATTTTTCATATAAAGGAGGTCATGCAAAATGAAACCATCGTTAAGTGTTCCATTAAGGGAACAGGAAAACTTAAAGGAACTTTTCAAACTCATGGATGAAAACGGGCTGGGTGAGAAGAAAGCAGAAATCGCAGAGCTGGCGGATTACATCGATAAGATGGACCAACAGTTTGGCGCAGTCCTGGAGGAATTAAAAGGTGTCAAGGAGCAGCTTGGCATGATACAGGAGAAGGGAATCAAATCGCAGACACTGAAGCTGATAACTAAGGTGGAAAGCAAAGTCGGTGAAGCCAAACAGCAGCTCCAGACTGTGAAAAAGAAATTCATGGAAGGGGTAGAGAAAGCTGTCAGTGGCTTCAAAGATAAGGGAATCTCTGCACTGCAAACAGCAGTCGATATCACCGGACTTCAGAAAGGAATCAGTAAGATCAAAGAACAGCTCCATGCAACCATCGACCTGACAGACAATGGCATCAGCCATCTGGGAACCATGGGAGATGAACTGCATGATGCCGGAGTACATCTGGGGAATATCGGCAGAACACTGGCCGGAAAGGAATTAAAACCTGCCACCTCCCGTGATGTGGAAAAGGGTGCATTCTTTCAGGGACAGAAAGCGTTATTTACCGTCATGGGAATGCTGTCCGGTATGGAAAAAAGGACAGATACGCTGCTTGGCAGGCTGGCGCAATTAGAAGAGCGGGCATCCAGGACACCGAAAATATCCGTAAGAGACAGTTTAAAGAGTATTCAAACAGAGAAAAAATCACAGGAATCCGGTATGGAAAAACACCGGAAGACACCGGCCAGATAAGGAAAGAGCATGAAAGAAAAGGAAAAACCAATCATCCGCTTCTATGCAGCCGAATGTATGGAATTTATAAATTATGGTGCCCTGTATGAAAATCTGACATTAGAGCAGGCCGTAGACCGTTACTGCAAAATTGAAAATACTTCTTCACTACCGGGCATTGGGTTTGTCGTGAAAAACGATCCAGAATTTCTCTATGCAGATATGAATCTGCCTCTTTATAACGGAAAAGAGATTGACCGAGAGTACCTTAATCTGATTCCCCTATGCAGGGATTATCCTCTGGTACAACAGGCAGTCAGGGAACTGGAGGGGTATCTGCCCAAAATAAAAGAAGCAGAGAAGGAGAGGACGCGCAAGTGGAATCAGAAGATAGCTGCAGCTAAAAGAACCAAAAAGCACAAGCATATGGAGCGGTAGAAGACAGAAAAAAACGAAGGGAGGTGAGCCATGAAAGATATTAAAAGAAAAGAGCATAACCGAAGCCCGAAACTGTTAAATCCAGTCTCGAAGATGCCAAAGGAATTGGTACGCTCGGCGCTTTTAAAATCAAAAGAAAAATCTCATCAGGCGGCTGACCTTACAGATACAGGACACAGCCATGCTACATCGACAGAATATGCCACTGAAAAGCTGGAATCCGCAGAGATGAGAGCAGGTGGGGAAGTGGCAGATGCTGTCACAGCAGGGGGAAGGGCACTTGCCAGAAAATCCTATGAGAAGATAAAAGAACGTAAGGCGGTACAGAAAGCGGGTGGCAGTACCCAAACAGAGGCAGAGCATTTAAGAGCAAATATGCAGGAGGCATCTTATACAACAGGAGCAGGATGTGAGAGCAGAAAAATGCTTGGCACCGCTGGCGAAACAACGACAGAGAATGCAGGAATTCTTGCAGAGCAGATGTCCGGCAAGGTGAAAATCAGGATGAAGCCAGAGCAGAAATCCATGCCTAAGGCCTCTGGAAAGCAAACCATTAAATCTCCTCGTTTTGTCAAATCAACCACTGCGTCTGCCGGGAAAAAAGTGATTGTACAAAATGCACTGCAAAAGAAACAGGCAGCAATGGCGGCAAAGAAACTTGCCATAGATTCCGCACGAAACACCCAGAATACCATAAGAACAACAAAAACCACAGCAAAAACAGCAGGACAAGGTATCCGGGCACTGGCGCAGGCAGTTGCTGCAACTGCAAGATCGCTGTGGGTGGCACTGGGAGCAGGAGGTGCAGCCTTGATTCTGGTACTTATCATTATGATGGGAGTTATAGGTGGTGCAGCCTTTTTAGGAGGTTCCCAGAGTGCAGAACCAGTCAGTCAGGAAGTACAGGCATATGCACCCACCATCCAGCGGTATGCCAGTCAGTATGGCATACCGGAATATGTGCAGGTCATACAGGCTATTATGATGCAGGAATCCGGTGGCAGGGGAACGGACCCTATGCAGTCTTCGGAGTGTCCCTATAATACCCGGTTTGGGAACAGCCCAAATGCCATCACCGATCCCGATTATTCCATTCAGGTAGGTATCCAGTATTATGCAGACTGTTTGAGGGAAGCGCAGTGTACCAGTCCTTATGACATGGACAGGCTGAAACTATCGCTGCAGGGTTATAACTATGGAAACGGATACATAACATGGGCGGTACGAAACCATGGCGGTTACAGTGCAGAAAATGCACTTCAGTTTAGTCAGGAGCAGGCGGCTTCCCATGGGTGGGCAAGATATGGTGACCCGGAGTATGTGCCTCATGTTCTAAGGTACTACTCAGGTGGAAATCTTTTTGCTGGACTTTTTGGAAATGATCAGATTGTCACAATCGCAAAAGCACAGATTGGCAACGTGGGCGGTCAGAAGTTCTGGTCATGGTATGGTTTTGACGGTAGGGTAGAATGGTGTGCCTGTTTTGTAAGTTGGTGTGCAGACCAGAGTGGTCTAATTGAATCAGGAGCAGTCCCCAAATTTGCTTTATGTACCGATGGGGTGTCATGGTTTCAATCACAAAACCGTTGGCAAGGGAATACTTATACACCAACACCCGGAACTATCATCTTCTTTGACTGGGGTGGGGATGGAAATTCCGATCATGTAGGTATCGTGGAAAAATGTGAAAATGGGATTGTTTATACGATAGAAGGAAATTCCGGGGATCGATGCAAGCAGAACAGTTATCCGGTCGGCTACGCATCCATCTTGGGATATGGAATACTTGGAATGTAATATGAAATGGTAAGACGATTATGCATTAAGTAACACTGGGAAGGGACTCCTTGATGGTTTCTTCTCAGTGTTTTTTCTATATGTAATTCCCTTAAACTTGCATTTCAGATGTCAATATTTGTTGTTCATGACACTGCATATTACAAAATTACTAATTTGTGGTATATATATTGATAAACTGTAACTGTTCAGAACCCCCTTGGGGAACTAATTAATTTTTGTACAAAACAGAGAATTTTTAAAACCTGTTTTGCGATATTATTTCGGTAATTGGTGGATAACCAATTGTTTGTGATTGAATAATTTAATTCATTGTGGATTACTCTTTCAATCTTTCAA
>NZ_FQZY01000154.1 GCF_900142165.1 Hespellia stercorisuis DSM 15480 | reverse complement strand
TGGTGTGGTATAAAAAAAGTTGACATCTTATTCTCAAGGATTTCATGATAGAATCAAGAGAATAAGGAGGTACTCAAAATGGCACGTAAATATGACCATGAATACAAAGTACAGGCAGTTAAGTTAGCAAAAGAAATAGGTGGTGCTAAAGCTGCTAAAGAATTAGGTATCCCGGAGGGAACTATCCATACATGGCTGAAAGCAGTTAGAGCAGGCACATTGGATATTGGCGATGGTGCACATACTCCAGAAAGTGCGATGAGTCTTGCTGAGGAGCTTGCGATGCTCCGCAAACGCGTTAAGGATCAAGATAAAGAAATCCGGCGTCTGAAAGAGGAAAATGAATTTCTCGAGGAAGCAAGTGCTTTTTTCGCAGCCAGCCGTCGGAAGTCAGCAAGAACCAAAGAATGAAGTTCATTGCCATAAAAACGGAAGACGGCGTGATTAAGGGGAAACTCTCATTCTACTGCCGGATGCTCGGTGTCAGCCGCCAGGGTTTTTACAAATATCTTGCTATTAAAGATCGTCCCTGGAAATATCAGGATCTCGCTGATGCTATGAGAGCGATTAATTCTGAGGATGAATGCAATGATACCTATGGGCGTATTCGCATGTATCAGGCACTTCTCCTTAAGAATCTGGAAGGACTCAAAATCCCCAGTGAGCGAACTGTCTACAGGGTTATGGATGAAATAGGCCTTAGCCATCGGCCAAAGCGTAAGCCAAATGGTATTACCAGAGCTGATCGGGAAGCGCGTAAATCGGATGATCTTCTGAAGCGAGATTTCAAATCCAATAAGCCACTTGAAAAATGTGTAACTGACATCACAGAGATCAAGGCTAAAGATGGAAAACTGTATGTTTCAGCTATCTTTGACTGCTTTGATTCCAGTGTCCTTGGTCTGGCGATGGAAACCAACATGAAAGCAACTTTGTGTGAGCATACCCTGGATAATGCCTATCTTGCATATCCTAATCTGCGAGGCGCCATTTTACACTCTGACAGAGGAACACAATATACCAGTGAAACCTATCGTAAGGCTCTGGCAAAATACGGTATTATTCAAAGCATGAACAGTGCTGGTGGCAGGTGCCATGATAATGCCCGATGTGAAAGCATGTGGGCCAGAATGAAAAGCGAGCTTCTCTATGACCGCTACAATACGGAAACTATGACCACAGAGGAACTGAAGGTTCTCATTTGGAGATATTTCATCAGTTACTGGAATAACAGGAGGATCTGCTCTGCTAATGGTGGGCTTCCTCCGATCATCAAGCGCCAGAGATACTATCAATCTTTGGACCTGGCTGCATAGTCAGTGATATCTTTGAGATAAATGTGTCAACCAATATTGACAATATCA
>NZ_FQZY01000019.1 GCF_900142165.1 Hespellia stercorisuis DSM 15480 | reverse complement strand
CTTTACCAGAAGTCACAACCAAAAAGCGTGGTCGAAAGAAAAAGACCAAGGTACTAAATCTAATTGACAGACTTGTGAATTACAAGGCATCAGTCTGCTTATTTATAAAGAATCTCTGTGTTCCGTTTGATAATAACCTTGCGGAACGTGATTTGCGCATGATTAAGGTTAAAACCAAGGTCTCAGGATGTTTTCGCAGTGAGGAAGGCGCACAGGAATATCTTACAATCATGAGCTATATTGGGACTGCTCATAAGCATGGAATAAATGCTTTTACAGCAATCAGAGAAGCCCTTTTAGGGAATTCCGATATCATCTTTAACTAATGGAGTTCTGAACAGTTACAAAAATTGTAAAAATGTAAATTTCAAAACCGGAATCCTCTTCTCTGCCTCCTGTCACTCCTCGACAAAGTGATGCAGAGTCATTCGCGTCCCATCACTTATGATTGTGATTGCCCCCAGCTCCTGGGTACAGAAAATCCTGCTTTCCACATTTTCCAGTCGATCGATCGTGTCTGCATGGGGATGACCGTAGCGGTTTTCCCTGCCGGCTGATATCAGAGATACCTCTGGACGAATTTTATTCAGCATTGTCTCACTGCTGGAGTTCTTTGATCCGTGATGTGCCACCTTCAGCACCTCACACTCACCCAGTACCGGATTTTTTTCCAGTTCGTCCTCACCTGCGCCCTCCACATCACCGGTGAGCAGCATATCAAACGCTCCATAGGACAGCTTTAACACCACCGAGCTTGCGTTTCCGATCTCCCCAGGGAAATCTGTATCCGGCTGCAGACATGTCAGTGTCATCGTCCCCTCTGTCAGGCACTGTGATTCCCGAATCGTCAGGACACGGGTGTTCCTGTCGGCGGCGGTCTGCGCGAGCTCTGTCAGATTCTCATCCCACAATTCCTGCACCGGGAGCACAAGACACCGGACTTTGACTCCCACAGACTGACGTTCTATCATCTCTTCAATTCCATTCATGTGATCCGCATCCCCGTGAGAGACGAATACATAGTCCAGCACCCCCACCCCCTGTGATTTCAGGAATGGTTCTATGCGGTAGCGACCAACCGATTTCACGTCACTGCTGCCACCGTCTATCAGGTAGGTGACACCGGAGGGACCACGAAGAAACATTCCGTCGCCCTGGCCGACATCCAGCATGGTGAAACGGACTTTACCGCGGTTGCCGTGCCCGACAGCCAGAACGCAGACTACTGCCGCCATCAGAACAACTCCCAGTTGTCGTCCTGTTTTCTTTTTGGTATATTTCAGCACCATCCACAGGAAAAGCAGCACCAGATAATACAGCAGGATCTGCCAGAGAACCGGGCGTCCAAACACCAGTCTGCAAAACGGAAGTGCCATGGTCAGCCTGCAGGATTTCTCGTACAGCCACAGAATCGGCACACAGATATGCAGCACCCATCTTCCGGCGGGCAGAAATATTGCTGACAGAAAAGATCCGGTCACTCCTGCCCCCAGAACAGCTGACATCAGCGGAATGACCAGCAGATTCAGCAGGATGGAATAGGGCGGAAATTCATAATAAAAGTACAGCATGACCGGGAATATCATCAGGTGGATTCCCAGCCCACTGCACAGCCCGCGCAGAAATTGTACTTGCACCGCTGCCATTCCCCCTGCGCTCTCATCCTCCACCCTCAGTGCCTGTTCCAGCACAGGGGACAGCAGAAGGGCTCCGGCCACCGCACCAAAGGATAACAGAAATCCCGCATCCAGCAGATACAGCGGTCTCCAGATCAATATCACCATTGCCGCGATCGCCAGACTGGTCAGCATGTCGTACACTCTTCCAGTGATCTCCGCACCCATACGGATCCCGTACATAACCAGTGCTCTCACGCTGGCAACTCCACATCCGATCATGATGGTATAGCAGAGCAGAAAACAGGTACCTGCCATGCCCGCCGTAAAGAATGAAAATCCGCCTCTGCGCAGTAATTTGTATAATCCGATTCCGATGAAGGACATGTGAAGTCCCGAGATGGCAAGAATGTGTCCGATCCCGGTTATCTGGTATAGTTCCTTCAGTTCCGCATCCAGCCCGCTCTTCTCCCCGAGCAGAATCGCGCTCATCGTATTTCCCTTTTCTTCCCCCAGTATCTCAATCAGAAGTTCCTTCCAGCGCTGCCGTATCTGGCTAAGCCTGTCGCGCAGCCTGTATATTTCCGTATCCGTTACCTCTACTGAATCCGCCCAGACCGCACCTTGTATTCCCTGTTTCCGGTAGTAAAAATTCTGATCGAAATTCCCCGGATTTCTGGGCACGTCAAAAAGACTGGCCTCTCCGGTCACCCGGATCCTGTTTCCGATATGTATAACATTTATATTCAGATCCTTAACTGGTTGTTTCTGCTGCTTTTTTTGTGATTGTTCTTGTGATTGTTTGTGCTGCTCTTTTTGTGATTGTTTTTGTAAGTCTTCCGGCGATTCCCGTTTGATATAAATGATAATTTTAGATTGCAGTGAACTGCATTTCAGATAGAATACATCGTATTCTTCTTTGATTTCTTTCTGATAGATCTGCCCCTCTACTGTGGCGGGCCGCTCCTGCTGCACCAACGCTTCTAACCATGGGGGCTCCCGGTCATCATACACCTGGAACCCCCGGATCAGAATCATCTGGAGAAGCAGAAACAACAGACAGCACAGGCACACCGGCCTTCTTGTCATTCTGTCTCCTCCATCCATTCCGTACTGTAAGCCAGCGGTTCACTCAGATCCACGCTATCAAGATAAGTAATATTCGTCTCCCCGTTGATCTCCACCTGAACCAATGTGGCATCCGTGCCCTCAATAATAGAATTTACAATAGAATAAATCGTAATCTCCGGCTTGATGTCATATACTCTGTTGGAAAACTCTTCGTCAAAGTTCACATAGCATATCCCATCCTTGATGGTTACTCCGATCAGCTGGACATTCGGATTGATGGTCGGATAATCCCCCGATACATCCGGACCTCTCATAAGCTGTTCAACGATCAGTTTTTCTTTGGAAATGTTGCTGCTGTATTTTACATCCAGCGTTTCTATTTTCAGCTTGTCGCCGTCTTTGTTGGAAAACATCAGATTCAGAGTTGTCGTCTGGTAAGAATTCAGATTCTGTCCGACGTTCTGCACAAAGTCTGCATCACTCAGCAATCCGATCTCACGGCCTCTGGAATCCTGAAGCGGGTTTCCCTCCACCAGAAATCCGATTTTCTCCACACCCGTGATCTGCATCAACGAATTGACGATTGCAGCCCGGGAAAGTGCACCCTTTTTCGCAGACATGCCCCCGTATTTCGCGTTCAGATTGATGTACAGTATCTTATCCTTCAATGTATAGTCCAGCACTTTTGCCCCTCTGGGGATCGCCGGATTGTATGCGACATCGTCGGATGGTTCCCCCAGCGCATCCAGCATATTTTTCACCTTCTGCTCTGTCGTTTTTCCCGTGATCTCATACTGTTTTTTCATGACACACGTCTGCTCTTCGTTCAGGTAGCAGACGAAGGTTCCTTTTTCTTCCGTCCTCTCTGTGCTGCTGCAGGCGAACAGCATCATACATAACATCAGACAGATGCCGCATAACTGTATTCTTTTCCGCAAGATTTTTCCTCCTTTCTTCACGATGCCCGGTATGATATTCCCCGGAAACGCATCATTCGATGGAATCTGCGCTATATTTTCTAAACAATATAATTCAATGGAATCCGCACGGTAAATGTGGTTCCTTCTCCTTTTTCACTCTCCACCTTCACAGAGCCGCGATGCATGATCACCGCACTTCTCGTGATTGCCAGACCAAGCCCCGATCCGCCCAGTTCCCTGGAGTGTGATTTATCTACACGGTAAAAACGTTCAAATATATGATCATGCTCCTCCGGTGCAATTCCCGGACCGGAATCGGATACACTCACATAAAAAAACTTATGATCCGCATTGAGCGAGACATGCACCCATCCCTCCTCGTGATTGTACTTGATCGCATTTTCCACGAGATTTGAGAAAGCAAGTGTCATCTTGACTTCGTCCACCTCGGCCGTCACCGGTCGGAAACTCTCGAACACCACATCCACATTTTTCTTCATAGCGATCGGCTTCAGACGCTTCAGAATCAATTCCAGCAATTCGTTGATATCCGTGGACTGGATATTCAAATCCGGGGACGAGCGATCCATTTTCACCAGAGAGAGCAGATCCGTGATGATTACATTTTCCCGGTCAATCTCTTCCGTGATATCCCCCATAAACTCCCGGTACATCTCAACCGGTGCCTCCTCCTGTGACAACAGGGCGTCGGCGAGAACCTTCATGGAAGTCAGCGGAGTCTTCAACTCATGGGACACGTTGGACACAAACTCCTGGCGGGAATCATCCAGCACCTTCAGCCTGCCCATCATCATGTTAAATGCGTCCGACATAGCCTCCGTCTCTGTATATGTGTTCTCATGCAGTGCCTCCTGCACATATCCCTCGGTCACAGCCTCGATTGACTGTGTGATTTTCTTCAGCGGCCGGACCACGAGCCATGCGATAAGCAGTGCAAGTACCATCATCAGAAATGACAAGGTGGCAAGAATAATATTCCCTTTTGATTCCAGGATATCCAGACTGTCCACGATTGTGTCCGTGGAAACGCTGACAAGCATGACGCCCTCCGCATCTGTGCCACCTGCATCCATGATCGGGGCGGTCACTTCAATGTAATGGTTTTTCTTGTCGTAATGGTTGGTTCCCGTCCCCGCAAAAGTCTGTATCACAGCCTCAGATACTATGGTTTTTCCCTCATCAATATTGTAGGTGTCCTGAATAATCTCACAATCCTGATCCACGATCATCACTCTGCCATTATATACATTTGTCAATTGGATTAATTCTGCATTGATAACGTCGGAAGAAGTGTCCGACAAATACTTCGCGGAAGACAGCTGATTGCAGAGAATCGTACATT
Organism: Hespellia stercorisuis DSM 15480; assembly: GCF_900142165.1. GTDB lineage: Bacteria > Bacillota > Clostridia > Lachnospirales > Lachnospiraceae > Hespellia > Hespellia stercorisuis. The sequence goes on along the minus strand of NZ_FQZY01000019.1, from coordinate 71,874 downwards.
GATTCTGTATATCAGCCGTCCGCAGGGAAACTGCACGCATCTCATAGCTTCTAAGAATACCGGCGCGCAGAATCAGACACGGAATGATTCCCACTCCGATTACGATAAGTATAATTCGAAAAAACAGACTCTGTAGAAATTTATTTTTTATTTTTATTTTCACCCTGGAAATAATACCCCACTCCCCACTTTGTATGAATGTATTTCGGTTCACTCGGGTTTTTCTCTACTTTCTCGCGGAGCCTCCGTATATGAACATCCACAGTCCTCACGTCTCCCGGATAGTCAGCCCCCCAGACCATACGGAGCAGTACTTCACGGTTGTATACCTTGTTTGGATTCGTCGCGAGCAGTTCCAGCACATCATACTCTTTGGCAGTCAGATTGATTTCCACATCATTGATAAAGACGCGGCGGCTGTCGCAGTCGATCTTCATGGCTCCCTTCACAAGAACCTTTTCACTCTTTGGCTCTTCTTTTCTTGCCGTGCGCCGCATGATTGCCTTGATGCGTGCTTTCACTTCCAAAATGTTGAAAGGCTTGGTAATATAATCATCCGCCCCGTACTCCAGTCCGAGAATCTTGTCCATATCCTCACTCTTGGCCGTGAGCATGACCACCGGCATATCGGAAAATTCACGAATCTGCTGGCAGACCTCAAAGCCGCCAATCTTGGGGAGCATCACATCCAGCAGTACCAGATCATACTCGCAGTTTCTGGCATACTCCAGCGCTTCCTCTCCGTCGTAGGCGCAGTCCACCTCCATGCCGTCCTGCTCCAGACTGAAACGGATTCCTTTCACGATTAATTTTTCATCATCTACTACTAAAATCTTTTTTGGCATATAATCCCCTCTTTTATACAGTAATCTGGTCCTTGATTTTCTGAAAAGTGCTCTCCTTGATTCCTTCTACCTGCATCACATCTTCAATCTGCGCAAAACCACCGTGTTCCTCTCTGTAGGAAACGATGCCCGCCGCCTTGACTTCACCGATTCCGGTCAACGTCATCAGTTCCTCCATCGAAGCCTGATTCAGATTGACCAGCCTGTTCTCTGCAGCCTGCGGCGCATTGCCGCCTTCCATCGGAGCATTCACTCCATCCATAGCTGTCTGTCCAGATTCCAACTCCTCATTCGTCGGAACATAAAGCCTTTGACCGTCCGTGACCAACTGTGCCTGATTCAGATAATCAGCTGCCGCGTTCTCAGTCATTCCACCAGCCATTGCCAGTGCTTCATATACCCTTCCCGTCTCCGGCAGGCTGTATACTCCAGGCTGATTTACTGCTCCGCAAACATAGACACACAACGAGACCTCTTCCTGCGGCAGATCTTCCTCTGCCTTCCGATCTTCATCCTGTGTATCTTTTATTTCAATCTCCTGCAGGTCTGCCGTCTCTTTCTTCTGACATCCCACACAGCAAAAAGTAATACATATCACCATCACGATTCTTAAAATGGTATGTTTTCCTGTCCTCATATCTTCTCCTTTGCAGTCGCAGAAACCGCAAATACCCCTCTATGAATGGACATGTAATATTGTACCGAATCCACGGGAAAAATACAATATCTTTTTTACGATTATGTTACATTTTTATTACGATGTATGAATCATTCCATAAGGGACAGAGCAAAAGTGCAATTGGGGACGTAGCAAAATGTCATTTTGCTACGTCCCCAATTGCACTTTTGCTCTGTCCCTTATGGAATGATTCCTTACTGGTTCGCTTTCACAATTGCTTTTTCAAGCTTCACGATCATCTCATCCACATCCGCTCTTGTAATGACCAGCGGTGGAACAAAACGTACCACGTCACTTCCGGCGCTGATGACAACCAGACCTTCCTCCAATGCGGCATTCACGATCTGTCCGACCGGCTTCGTGACCACCAGCCCCTGAATCAGACCTTTTCCACGTCTCGCCGTGACAATGTCATATTTTTCCACCAGTTCGTCCAGCTTTTCCTCCAGATACGGTGCCACTTCTTTTACGTGGTCCACGATATGATCTCTCTCGAAGATTTCCAGCACTTTATCCACCGTTGCACATACCAGAGGGCCGCCGCCATATGTCGTGCCATGGTCTCCCGGTGCAAGAGAATATTCTGCCACCTGCTCCGTCATTGCGAATGCACCCACCGGAACTCCATTTCCGATTGCCTTCGCCATGCACATAATGTCCGGTTTCACATCATAATCCTGCCATGCAAACATGGTGCCGGTTCTTCCCATGCCGCACTGGATCTCATCCAGAATCAGGAGCATGTCATTCTCCTCACAGAGTTGTTTCACGCCCTGCAGAAATTCTTTTTCAGCCGGATAGATTCCGCCCTCTCCCTGAAGTGTCTCCATGATAACCGCGCAGGTCTTATCCGTGATCAGCGCCTTCACGCTCTCCAGATTATTGTACTTCGCAAACTTCACGCCGCCCACAAGCGGCTCGAACGGGGTGCGGTATTTCTCAGTTCCAGTCACAGACAAGGCACCCATACTTCTCCCGTGAAATGAATGCTCCATCGCGATAAATTCGAATCGGCCATTGTTTTTGGAGTAAGCATACTTTCTCGCTGATTTCAGTGCACCCTCGATTGCTTCTGTTCCGCTGTTCGTGAAAAACACGCGGTCCATCTGCGATGCCGCCTTCAGCCGGGTCGCTGCATTCAGAATCGGTTTTGTGTAATACAAATTGGAAATGTGGCAGAGCTTGTCGATCTGGTTCTTCATCGTCTCCGCGATCTCCGGATTACCATATCCCAGTGATGACACCGCAATTCCCGCCGCAAAATCCAGATATTCTTTTCCATCCTCGTCGTAGAGATGCACGCCGTCACCGTGATCGAAAATGACCGGGAAACGATTGTAAGTGTGAACCAGCACCTGGTCCGTAGATTCCATATATGCGTTATTCATGATAGTACCTGTTCTCCTCTCCGTTGATGATTGCCGTGCCGATTCCTTTGTTGGTAAAGATTTCGAGCAGCAGACAATGTGCGATTCTTCCGTCCAGAATATGCACTCTGGATACGCCATGCTCAATGGCATCGATACAGTTCTGCAGTTTTGGCAGCATTCCGCCTCCAATGTAGCCCTCGTCCATCAGCTTCTGCGCCTCATCCACACGAAGCTCTGAAATCAGTGTTGCCGGATCCTCTGGATCTTTATAAACTCCCTCAATATCCGTCAAAAATGCCAGTTTTTCTGCTTTCATAGCTCTCGCGATCGCGCATGCGGCGTCATCCGCATTGATGTTATATGTATTGTAATCGTCATCCATGCCCACCGGGCAGATGATTGGAAGGAAATCCTTCTCCAGAAGATCCTCCAGAATTTGAGCATCCACTTCTTTGACGTCACCCACGAACCCAATATCTTTTCCATCGGAATATTTCTTATCGACCTTCAGAAGTCCGCCGTCTTTTCCGCTGATTCCGATGGCACGCACTCCCAGCTGCTGCACCAGCTGCACCAGGCTCTTATTCACCTTGCCGAGAACCATCTCGGCAACTTCCATCGTCTCGTCATCTGTCACGCGAAGTCCATTGATGAACTGTGGTTCCATTCCGACCTTGCCGACCCAGCGACTGATCTCTTTTCCGCCCCCATGGACAATGATCGGTTTGAAACCGACCAGCTTCAACAGGGTGACATCCTGAATGACCTGCTTTTTCAATTCGTCATCCACCATGGCACTCCCGCCGTATTTTACCACGATGATCTTGCGGTTAAAACGCTGTATATATGGCAGTGCCTCGATCAGCACTTCCGCTTTCTCTAAATATTTCTGCATATTCTCATTCATTTTCCTGACTCCTTAGCTTCTATAATCTGCGTTGATATCGATATAACCATGTGTCAGATCACAGCCCCATGCGGTTGCACTGGCCTTTCCCATCTTGATATCCGCAACTGCCCTTACTTCCGGCTGCGATAAGATTTCTGTCGCCTTCTCCTCACTGTAGTCCAGCGCGGTGCCGTCCTCTATAATCTGCAGTTTTCCTGCCGCACTCTCAAAGAAAAGATCCACCTTTTCCGGATCGAAATTTTCTCCGCTGTAGCCCATGGCACAGAGGATTCTTCCCCAGTTCGCATCGTGACCCGCAATGGCCGTCTTTGTCAGATTCGAGCAGACCACCGACTTCGCGATCACCTTCGCCTGCTTCTTACTCTTCGCGCCTCTGACCGTCACCTCCAGAAGTGCGGTTGCTCCCTCGCCGTCACCTGCCATCATTTTGGCAAGATACTCATTGACTATGCGCAGTGCCTTCTGAAATGTCCGGAAACTTTTCGTGCCCTCCACGATTTTTTCGTTCTTTGCCGCACCGTTGGCCAGCAGAAGTACCGTATCATTCGTGGAGGTATCTCCATCCACGGAAATCATGTTGTACGTATCCTTAATATCCTCACTCAGCGCTTTCTGAAGCGCTTTCTTGGAGATTGCCGCATCCGTGGTGAGAAAGCTCAGCATCGTACACATATTCGGGTGAATCATTCCGGAGCCTTTTGCCATACCGCCCAGTGTCACGGTAGTTCCCTCAATGTCAAATGTTACTGCAATTTCTTTTTCACGGGTGTCCGTTGTCATGATTGCCTTCGCAGCCAGCGTTCCATTTTCCAGAGAACTGTTTTTTGCCTCCGCAAGCTTTGCAATTCCCGCTTTTAATCTGTCCATCGGCATCTGCATACCGATCACTCCGGTGGATCCGATCAGCACACCGTCCGCATTGACGCCGAGCACCTTCGCAGCTGCTTTGGCTGTCTCCTCACAGTAGCCATAGCCTTCCGCTCCGGTACATGCGTTGGCAATCCCCGAATTGACGATAACTGCCTGACTCTTCGCCTTGCCTGTCACCACCTTCCGATCCCACTGAACCGGCGCTGCTTTCACAACATTCGTGGTAAACGTTCCGGCTGTTTTGCACGGCTTTTTGCTGTAGATCAGTGCCATATCTGTTCTGTCCTTATACTTGATCCCCGCTGCGGTGTAACCGGCCTCAAATCCTTTTGCCGCCGTCACGCCTCCTTTGATGATCTCCATATTGATTTCCTCCTTTGCCTTTCTTTCGGTTTGGTATCGTTAATCTCTAATCTGTTCGTTTCTCTTTATTTTATCCCTTTTATTGTTGATTGAATGCTGTGATGTTCGCAGTGTTCAATACAAAATCATAATAATTCAGATCCAGACGTTCCGTCCATCCGATGGTATTCCAGAATGCATTGCCGATGTCGTTCTGTGCAAATGCAATCAGACAGACCTTATTGATCTTCTCTTTTTTGAGTGCTTCCATCGCCATAACCACCATGCTCTTGCCAAGCCCGTGTCTGCGGTATGCCTCATCCACACACACATGATAGAGACAGCCTCGTCTGCCGTCATGCCCACAGAGAATGCTTCCCACGATTTTGCCGTCCTTCACCGCAACCACGCTGGAGGTTGGATTTCTTCTCAGAAACCGCTCCACGCCTTCTCTGGAATCATCCACACTCCGGAGACCGAACCCGCGGATCTTGGTCCACAGGGCATACACCTCATCGTAATCATCTATCGTCATCGTTCTAATCATCGTTCTCTGTCTCCATTCTTGTTGGTCCGAGCAGATATTCGCAATCTGCACTGCTGCCTGTCTGCTGGAACCCGCACTTCTACTGACACTTTTCCTACGGGAACATTGGAACCAGCTCCAGCCCCTCGCTCTCCTTCAGGCCAAACATCAGATTCATATTCTGCACTGCCTGTCCTGCCGCACCTTTTACCAGATTATCCATCGCGCCCATCATGACAACGCGGTTTGTTCTCGGATCGATCTTAAAATTGATATCCACGTAATTGCTGCCCTCCACCCATTTTGTCTCCGGGCAGATGCCGCCATCAAGCACGCGGACAAATTTCTCATCTGAATAGTATTTATCATAAATTGCCTTAATCTGCTCTTCGGTCACATTCTTTTTCAGGGTTGCATATTCCGTCACCAGGATTCCGCGGTTCATGGGAACCAGATGCGGCGTGAAGCTGATCACGACATCCTCACCTGCTGCATAGCCTAACTGTTCCTCGATCTCCGGTGTATGTCTGTGAGTTGCCACACCGTAAGCCTTGATGTTCTCGTTGACCTCACAGTAGAGATTCGGCACCTTTGCACCCCTTCCCGCTCCGGAGGTTCCGGATTTTGCATCCACGATCAGTGTGTGCATATCGATCACACCTTCTTTTGCCAACGGGTACGCAGTCAGGATCGAACAGGTTGTATAGCATCCCGGATTTGCCACCAGTCGCGCACTTTTCACATCCTCACGATTGATCTCGCACAGTCCGTAGACCGCCTCCCCGATAAACTGTGGGCTTTTATGTTCGATTCCATACCACTGCTCGTATGTCTTTACATCTTTGATTCTGAAGTCCGCGCTCAGATCAATGATCTTCACCTTGGACAAGATCTCTTCATTCACGAGAGAACCACAGAGTCCCTGGGGTGTCGCAGTAAAAATCACATCGACCTGATCCGCCAGCTCTGCCATATTATCATCCATGCAGACATCATCCACGATTTGAAACATATTCTGATAGACCCGTGCATATTTTTCATCTATATAACTTCTGGAGCCATACCACTTGATCTCCACATCCTTGTGTGCGCTCAGAATACGTACCAGCTCTCCGCCTGCGTAGCCTGTTGCTCCGATAATTCCAACTTTAATCATCTATATACATCCTTTCTCTCATCCACTTTTGTCCTGGAAACTCCCACTGCAATCAATTATGCTCCAGCATAATTGCTGCGAGCGGCTGTCAGCTCTGCTGGCATAATGTATCTAAGCCGCTCCGCAATCCGCCGGAGGCTATATCTCAGTGAGAGAATGACACCCACCACTGAGACTGGTTTGTTACTCACCACCTGCTAGAGGTGGGAGTCATTCTTTCACTGAGATATATTTTTCATAATAAACCTTTTTCTTTATGAAGTAAACAATAAGATGACTTGCATAATTATACATCCGTTATGTATAATATGCAAGTCTTATTTTCATTTCGCTATTTTTGCAGCCATATCTGCGTTACTGTTCACACGCAAGCTTGACACTTGCTGTCAAGCTATGCGCCAATCAAGTAAATATAACCATGAGCCGGTCCCATCATCGAAGATGATATAAAAATGGATCGGCGACGTTACTGGAACAGATTTATCTGTGAACAGTAACGTATCTGCTGCAATGCCTTCCCGTCCACTTACTTCCGGATCTGGCCGTTTCCAAAAATCACATACTTTGTGGTCGTCAGCGCCAGCAGTCCCATCGGCCCTCTCGCGTGAAGCTTCTGTGTGCTGATTCCGATCTCTGCGCCAAAGCCGAACTCGAATCCGTCCGTAAATCTGGTGGATGCATTGACGTAAACCGCCGCCGCATCGATCTCATCCTGAAACTGGAGTGCGTGGTCATAGTTCTCCGTGATGATTGCCTCCGAATGTCCTGTGTTGTTTCTGTTGATGTGGTCGATCGCCTCTTCTATAGAAGAAACCACCTTCACGGAAATGATAGAATCCAGATATTCCGTGCTCCAGTCTTCCTCTGTCGCCGCCAGGATTCCATCCTGAATCCGGACTGCCTGCTCGTCCCCGCGGACCTCCACTGATTTCTTCCGGAGTCTGTCGTAAATCATCGGGATAACTTCATCCGCCACTTTCTCGTGAATCACCAGTGACTCGCATGCATTACAGACGCCGAGACGCTGTGTCTTCGCATTCTCAATAATATCCACCGCCATGCCAAGATCTGCATATTCATCCACATATACGTGACAATTTCCTGTTCCTGTCTCAATCACCGGCACGGTACTGTTTGCCACCACACTGGCGATCAGCCCCGCACCTCCGCGCGGAATCAGCACATCGATCAGACCATGCAGCTTCATCATATCTGACACTACCGCTCTGCTGGTGTCCTCCACAAGAATCACCGCATCCTCTGGTAAATCCTGTCCCTTCAGTGTTTCACGAATCACTTTTACGATTGCCTGATTGGAATGAATCGCATCACTTCCGCCGCGGAGCACCGTAACATTGCTGGTCTTAAAGCAGAGACCAAATGCGTCCGCCGTCACATTCGGTCTTGACTCGTATATAATTCCGATCACACCCAGAGGTACACGTCTTGTTCCTATCCTTAGTCCGTTTGGCCTGGTCTTCATGGAGATCATCTCACCGACCGGGTCATCCAGCCCGGCAATCTGATCCAGCCCTTCCGCCATCCCGGCAATCCGATCCTTTGTCAAACGGAGTCTGTCAACTAAGGCTTCTGACATCCCGGCAGTCTGTGCCGCCTGCACATCCTTTTCATTCTCACTCATCAGAAAGCTGCCCTGTTCCCGCAGTGCCTCTGCGACAGCACGCAGACCTTCATTCTTCTCAATCTGCCCCAGACGGTTCATGTACTTTGTGGCATTCTTTGCACGTCTTCCAATTGCACTCATATAATCAGACATATTCGCTTCCTCCTATCATCGCTTTGCTTCCTTCTTTTTTCACCCGCTTCGTTGCCCTCCTGTAATGTGGTACCTCCGGCGAGAGTTCATTCTCCGTGATATCCGTATGTTCCTTGGATAGAAATAAGGTTCCCACCTTTTTCCCCGCCATGATGTCATTGATCGTATAAATATTAGCTCCGTTGGCAATGATCATATCTGCCCCCGCTTGGGTTGCAATCTTCGCCGCCTCAATCTTGGTGCGCATGCCTCCGGTTCCGCCATCCGTTCCGGCTCCCTTGCCCATTCCCTCCAGATCCTCATCGATGGTTGCCACAGTGTGCACAAATCTGGCACCGGGGTTCGTCCGCGGATCATCTGTATACAATCCTTCGATATCTGACATCAGAATCAGAAGGTCTGCATCGATCAGCTCCGCCACCTGGGCTGCCATCGTATCGTTGTCCCCGAAAATTCCGTACATCTCTTCATTTACTGCGATGGCATCGTTCTCATTTACAATGGGAACCACATGACGGCGGATCAGTTCGTCAAACGCATTCCTTGCATTGACCCGGCACTCCTCATCGCTGATGGATTCCTTTGTCAAAAGCATCTGTGCCGTCAGCTGGCTGTACTCTGCAAAAAACTTTTCATAAATCATCATCAGTCTCCCCTGACCGACCGCCGCACAGGCCTTCTTCTCCGCGTCCTCCGTCGGCATGGCGTCCAGACCGAGTACTTTTCTCCCGATCGCAATCGATCCGGAGGAAACCACGATGACTTCTTTTCCGCTGTTCAGCAGGTTGATGAGTACTCGCACGAATTTTTCTAATTTATCCAGGTTGATATTTCCTGTCTTTTCATATGTAATGGTGGAGGTTCCCACCTTTATTACAATTCTCCGCTTATCTTTCAATTTTTCCCTGATCTGCATAGTCTTTACTGATTCCATCTCAATTTCCCATACCTTTTCATTCGAATTATTCTCATTGCCGCCTGATTCCCGACAGTTACAAATCATCTTACACTATCCACTGTTTTTGTCAAGTGTGAATCCATTTCCCGGCATCCTTACACAGCTTTGCTGTTATCCAGGAAGAGCTTGCCGGAGGGTCACGAGAACACAGCAAAGCAGGTTCCGGATGTTCACTTAATAAGGTTGAAATTGAATAGAATTTGAATAGAATGAACGCTTATACCAGTTTTTTCGCGTTTTATGCGTTTTGTATGCATATTTATTAGTTCTTTATATGTTTTATGCGGATATTTTTAAAATTTATAAATTATTCTTGCATAATTATAACAAATAGTGTATAGTATCATTTGTCAAAGCATTTTATTAAATTATAATTATCAGGAGGCACTCTAATGAAAGAAAAAGTTGTTTTAGCATACTCAGGCGGACTGGATACCACCGCTATTATCCCATGGTTAAAGGAAACCTTTGATTATGAAGTTATCTGCTGCTGTATCGACTGTGGTCAGGGCAGTGAGCTGGACGGTTTGGAGGAGAGAGCCCAATTGTCAGGCGCATCTAAATTATATATTGAAAATATCATCGACGAATTTTGTGATGATTACATCATTCCATGTGTACAGGCGGGCGCCGTATACGAGAACAAGTATCTGCTGGGGACTTCCATGGCTCGTCCTGGTATCGCGAAAAAACTGGTCGAAATTGCCCGCAAGGAAGGCGCAACCGCAATCTGCCACGGAGCAACCGGAAAAGGAAATGACCAGATCCGTTTTGAGCTGTCAATCAAAGCACTTGCACCGGACATCAAGATCATCGCTCCATGGCGTATGACAGATGTATGGACCATGCAGTCACGTGAAGATGAGATTGACTTCTGCAAAAAGCACGGCATTGATCTTCCGTTTGATGCATCTTCAAGCTACAGCCGCGACCGTAACTTATGGCACATCAGCCATGAAGGTCTGGAGCTCGAGGATCCTTCCGTTGAGCCGAATTACGATCATCTGCTTGTGCTGAGCGTCTCTCCGGAAAAAGCTCCGGATGAGCCGGAATACGTAACCATGACATTTGAAAAGGGTGTTCCAAAAACTTTGAACGGAGAAGCACTGAAGGTTTCTGAGATCATCACCAAGCTGAATGCACTGGGCGGAAAACACGGTATCGGTATTATCGACATCGTTGAGAACCGTGTAGTCGGAATGAAATCCCGTGGCGTGTATGAGACTCCAGGTGGAACCATCCTCATGGAAGCACATCAGCAATTGGAAGAATTAGTACTCGACCGCGCTACATACGAAGTAAAAAAAGACATGGGCAACAAGCTGGCTCAGGTTGTCTACGAAGGAAAATGGTTCACACCGCTCCGCGAGGCAATTCAGGCATTTGTAGAATCCACACAGGAGTATGTGACAGGCGAAGTAAAATTCAGACTTTACAAGGGTAATATCACCAAGGCCGGAACCACTTCTCCATACTCACTGTACAGCGAGTCACTGGCAAGCTTCACCACAGGCGATCTGTATGATCACCACGATGCGGACGGATTCATCACACTGTTCGGACTTCCACTGAAGGTTCGTGCAATGAAGATGCAGGAACTCCAGAACAAAAAATAAACCAGCCTCTCAACAGTTCCAAAAGGGACAGGTCAAAATGGCAATTGGGGACGTAGCAAAGTTGCAACTTTGCTACGTCCCCAATTGCCATTTTGACCTGTCCCTTTTGGAATACCGTCTACACGCAATACCAGAACTTCATCAACAGCTTCTTTCTCTTCCCGGCGTTTTCGTAGGACGCAGCCGTCAGTTTTTCCACGAATGTTCTCATCGCTTTTATCTCGTTTGCACGAAGCCCGCTCCCTCCAAATCTTACTTTTTGTACAATCGACAGGAATCTGGTGTAATCTGCTTCGTCGATAGCTGCATATGTCTCCGCGATGTCTTCTTTTCTCTCGTATGGAAAGGCGGAATCCCCCGGCACTCTGTCTATTCTTAAGATCCGGCTGACGCGGTCATACAGTGCCGCCGCTGCTGCTTTGTCATCGCTCTGTCTTATTTTTTTCTCGTAGATGAGATTTCTCAGTTTCTGCTGCATCTGAATCAGCAGGAGAACAAGCTCCAGAAGAATCGCCGCCGCAAGCAGAATCCCCACCACCCGGAGGGTCTTTCTGACCGGCGTATCTTTTTGTTCTTTTTTCGGATCCATACTCTCAATCTGGTCCGTGGTACTGCCATGCAGCTCATCCTGTTCTTCCTGATTCGTCACAGCGACTGTTGTCTGCGGCATATCCAGTACCTGCTGGGTTGTATATTCCGCATAGTAGAATCCCGGAACCACTTCCACCGGCATCCAGCCGATGCCATCAATATATATTTCCGTCCACGCATGGGCATCCTTCCCGGTCAGTTCGACCGACTGTTTTTTTGACCCATTCAGCTTGTCTGCCGACGTCTCCGACAGATAATAACCTTCCACATATCGCGCCGGGATTTCTGCCGCACGATATGCCATGGTCGCCGCCGTTGCAAAATAGGATGCATTCCCAACCTTCGCCCGCTCCAGAAACCACGCGATAAAATCCTCCTCGCCCGTGTACCGATATGGCGTCTCGCTGTAGGATGCCGTCTCCTGAAGCACGACCCGGATCTGGTTCGTCACCTGATATATATTCCAATTCTCTATATCCTGTCCTGCAAAGAAAAGATCCCGCAGACGCTGTTTCTCATCCGCATCAACAGCCAGATAATTATCCTTCACAAAAGCGCAGTAGACATTCTCCGCATCGTTATACTGTGCGGAATCGCCACTATCCGTCCCACTCGCTGCCATCAGTTCTTCTGGAACTTCCGTCTTCGCACTGGTAAATAAATAATCACGCATTCCGAACAGTGCACCCGACCGATACTGCCAGTCAAATTCCGGCTCCACACTGCCTGCCCGGATCTCCCCGGCCTCATACGGTGCATACGCGTATCTGCGGTAAGCACCGGTGTTCTCCACCGAGACCTCTGACAGCTCAGGTCTCTCCCCGCTCTTTGCCGTCTCATATCCTACATACTGGCTCACCGGAGAAAACTTCTGGCTTTCCAGCCATTTCAGCATACCCGCGGACTGCTCTGTCGAATAAGCCCCCTCACTCAGCGGCTCCCAGCCAGTCTTCTGATATTCACTGCCCACATACCCTCTCAGATACATTTCCTGCGCATTCTCAAACGACAGCCGCAGCCGCTCGGTGTCATCGCCCACCAGCTGATCCGCCTCCGTCAGATCTCCCTGTGGCAGTGTATCATCCCCAAATCGAATCTCATCCACACGATCCACAATCTCCTGTCTGCATTCGCTGACGGCCTTCACCGCCTGGTAGTTTTCTGTCGCCGACACAATCCCTGCGAGCAGCAGAATAACTCCTGCCATCAGTGCAGCTGTCTTCGTCACGCCCTGATGTACGAGTGTATCCGTCGACCAGAACAGCAGCCATCCTGTTATCAGAAGCAGAACTGCCCCGACCCCCTGACTTATTCCAAGCAGCACGGTCACGAACAATACCGCATACACCAGCACGGTCGTCAGAAACAATGCCCTTTTGTATATCAGGCGGTGAAGGATCACCATCGAAAATAATACAAGCACCACACCGAACATCAGGCGGTCCGTGTCACGGATCGACGAGAGTGCAAACAGTGTGGTATAGCTTTCAAACTGCACATTCCAGGCCGTAATCGTCTGGTTCAGCATATAGAGCAGACCACGAAATACCCCGCTGCCGTTCATGACCAGCACTCCGGCGACCACTGCCGCAGTTACCGCGTATACGATGATCTCAGTCCCGCCCCTCTCCCTGCTCAGTGTCAGCGCTGTCATTGACAGCATTCCGGCCGCTGGCAGAATCCACCAGCCGGGAAGTGACGAATACAACGAAAAAAAGGACAGCAGAACACCTGCTGCCAGCAATAAACTGACAACAAGCTCCAATCCCCTCGCCCTGCTATTCCTCTGCCTGTATGCCGTATCCTCCAAAAGGAAGACCGATGGTTTTCTTCTCACGTTTGATTCTCCTTATATATCCAGCATCTGTACCTTTGCTGTCATCGAATCAACTGCCAGCGCAATCACATCGTAGTTTTTCCCCTGCGCCACATTGTCCGTCTCTTTTTCCGAGATCAGGACCACCGTCAGATCTACAAATGCTGTCAGCCGCTGAACATTCTGCTCCCCGAGCACCCCGGTGACCAGAACGATCTTGCTAAATTCACGCTGCAGGTCCTGCCGGATAAATTCATCCAGTCCTTCATCCTCCGCCGTCCCGATTCCGGCACTCATCATATTCGTAAGAGCCTGCATAAACGAATCATTGTCCTCTACCTCCGTATCCAGAAATGATTCTTTATTCATAAATCCCACATGATGACTGTGGTTCATATTGACCAGACTCCTGCTGATAGAGGCAGTCATCCCCAGCACGCCGTTCACAATCTCATGATAACCCGGACTGGAACTGTCAAATGCCGTGTCATACAGCACCAGTGTATGATAGTCTGCCGGATGACTGAACTCCCGCACAATCAGCTGATCCAGTTTGCCTGACAGTTTCCAGTGTATGCTCTTCGGGTTGTCCCCCTCGCGATACTCGCGCATTTCGAACACCTCTGTAACATCCTGTCCTTTTTTTCTCTGATTGTAATGATTCCCCACCGTTTTTGATTCCGGCAGATGCTTCAGACTGATCTCCAGCTCAGATATCTTCGGAAACACCGTAAATTCGTATTCCGGAACCGGCCGGCACTTTTTCGCGAACAAACCCATGACGTCAAAACAGACCACCCGAGGAAATTTTATCTTATATTTTCCACAGTCTCTGCTGATATATGGGATCTCGTAATAAGCCTGCTTTTTCTGGCTGCGTTCCAGCCAGACCACCTGTTTTTCCATCGTCCGAAAAAGAATATTCTCATATTCGATCCGGGCTTTGCCCCTTCCGATCGGAAGATGTCCCCTGTAGACCACCTTCATATTTACACCGATGCGCTGCCCTACTACACAGGTCTCCTGCAGTTCACATGTAATCCGCATGCCGCCTGCGCTGACTGCCAGCATCAGTCCTGAAATGAGAGGCATCAGCACCAGCACCAGAAGCAGCATAAATATCTGCCTTTTGTTTGTGACAACATACATACCCGCACCGGAAAGCAGGAGTGCTATGTACACTGCTCTGTTCTTCCACATATGCTATTACCTTCGTTATTTCGTTATTTCTTTCGCTCTTTCCTTCGGGTTCCCAGACGCGGCGGCTCTACCTGATTCAGTATTCCCGTCAGCAGACTCCGCGCCGTGACTCCTTCGATTCTGGCCTGCGGTTTCAGTATAACCCTGTGGGCACAGACATCCAAAAACACATTCTGCACATCCTCCGGAATCACGTACGTCCGCTCCTTCAGCACAGCTCTTGCTCTGGACATCTGGCTCAGGGCGATGACACCGCGCGGACTGACTCCCAGTTCCACCAGTGAGGAATCTCTGGTGGCTTCGCAGAGTCTGGTCATATACAAAAGCACCTCGTCCGTCATCTTGATCGATGACATAAAATTCTGTATCTCCAGAATATCGTCCGCACTGATTACTTTTTGGATACTGTCCAGTGGATTGTTATACTGACGCTGTTTGATGATGTCGACCTGCTCCTGCGTATTTGGATAGCCAATGCTCAGTCTCACCATAAACCGGTCAAGCTGGGAGTCCGGCAGTGGCTGTGTTCCAACTGATCCGACCGGATTCTGTGTCGCAATACAGATAAACGGCTGCTGCATCTTATGTGTAATTCCGTCCACAGTCACACTTCCCTCCTCCATGACCTCCAGAAGAGCCGACTGCGTCTTCGGTGAAGTACGGTTGATCTCATCGCCGAGAAACAACTGGCAGTCCACCGCTCCCGCCTTGTAGTCAAATCCTCCGGTTTCTTTGTTATACACACTGAATCCGGTAATGTCCGAGGGCATGGTATCCGATGTAAATTGAATACGCTTATAATCAAGTCCCAGAGTGCGCGCAAATCCAAGTGCCAGAGTCGTCTTGCCCACCCCCGGGTAATCCTCCAAAAGGATATGTCCTCCGGCATAGATCGTCATCAGTACTTTTTCCACGACATCATCCTTGCCGACCAGGACCTTCCCTACTTCTCTGATGATCTGTTCTGATTTTTCAATAACCATTTGGTTTCGTTCCTTTCGCTTATGTACTTTCATTAAAAGACATTCTCCGCCATTGCATCCCTGATTGCCTGCTTTAACTCCCCAAAATCAATCGGTTTTGACACATGACCATTCATTCCCATGGCCGCAGACCTTCTCTTATCCTCTACAAATGCGTCCGCAGACAGCGCGAGAATCGGTATCGTCCCTGCATCCGGCCTGCTCATTGCCCGGATCGTCCGCGTCGCTTCCCAGCCATTCATCTCCGGCATCTGGATATCCATCAGAATCACCTGATAGTAGCCTGCCTCATGCTCACTGAACAGCTTGACTGCCTCCAGTCCATTGACCGCAAGTTCGACACACGCGCCCTGAGACTCCAGAAGCTTCTCCGCAATGAGCGCATTAATCTTGTTATCCTCAGCCAGCAGCATACGTAATCCCTCGAGGCTGAAGGAATCTCCGTCGTCCTCAGTCTCGGTCTCAATTTCCTCTGCCCCCGGCAGCATCTGCTCTCCCTCCGCGATCGGCAGCTCCAGAAACACAGAGAAATCGGTCCCCCTGCCCAGTTCACTGTCAACGGTAATCTGTCCGCCCATCAGGCTTACCAGATTGTCCGCAATCGCCATTCCCAGTCCACTTCCGCCATATTTTTTCGCAACCGTAGAATCCTCCTGCTCAAATGGATTAAAAATGCGGTTCATAAATTCCGATGACATTCCTTTTCCGGTATCACGCACCCGCATCATGACATTCAGTTTATCGTCAATGATGTGCATCTGTCGGAAAGTCATGGTAATCTGTCCTCCCGCGCTCGTGAACTTGCTGGAATTGGATAGAAAGTTGGTCAGAACCTGTGAAATTCGAAGCTCATCTCCAATCACATAGCGCACCGTGAAATCCTGCATCTCCAGGACAAACCGGACCCCCTTTTCCTCCACCGTCACCTGAAACATATTTTTCAGTTTTTCCCCCAGCGCAAAAAGGTCCACCCGCTCACTGGCCAGCTCGATCTTCCCGCTCTCAATGCGCGACATATCCAGAACATCATTGATAATAGACAGCAGAAACCGGGACAGTCCCTCCGCCTTTTCGAGATATTCTTTCGCCTCATCTGCCTTGTCTATGTTTATTTTTGCGAGAGAAATCATTCCCAGCATGCCGTTCATAGGCGTGCGGATCTCATGTGACATCTTAGACAAAAATGTAGTCTTTGACTGATCCAGCTGGTGTGCTTTCAAGACTTCCTCTTCCATATGAATCAGCTTTTTATGCTCTTTTGTGACGTCCCGCATCGTGCATAAATAATTCTGGCCATCCTCTGTCAGTGCGACAGAAATGTCTCCCCAGCGGATCTCATCACACTCCAGATGTCTGTATTCGATCTCCGTCTCAAACGGGCTTTTCCTGTCCCACTTTTCCAGCTGCCGCACGAACTGTCTGACACCTTTGCGCGAGACCGTTTTCTCCAGCACATGGAAATCATCAGCCACATCCGATGGTCTGATTCCCAGAATATGCTCGACATTCTCACTGATATAGACAACACAGTAATCCTTTGCACGCACCAGGAGAAAGATTTCATCTCCATATTTTGAAATTTCATCGTAGAATTGTCTGATATCACCCAACAGCTTCTTCTGTGTCTGACGGTTTCTGTTTTTCTGATTTCTCAGTTGGATCAGCACCTCCAGCGCAAGAACAGCCAGCAATACCATGACAATAATCCCCGCATGACTTTCCAGTGACTGCAATAATTTTTCCAAAGCCTTTTCCTCTTCGTTCTCTGATTTTGCGTATATTTATCAACTACATCAATTGTAAACTTTTTCCTCAAAAACGTCAATAAATACTGGATCTTAGGCATTTTTTTGATGAAAGCCGAGCGAAAAGTTTTTGATATACTTCTTGACAATGCTCCTGTCCAGGTCTATTCTATATACATACCGACAGTATGTAAGGAGGTTTACAATGTCCAGAAACAAATACCCGGAAGAAACTGTGAAGCTTATTCTGGATGTAGCACAGGATCTTTTTCTGGAAAAGGGATATGAGAAGACTTCGATTCAGGACATCATCAACGGTTTAGGTGGTTTGTCCAAGGGCGCAGTCTATCATCATTTTAAATCCAAGGAAGAGATTTACGACGCTGTAGGGAATCGATACAACCAGCAGATTCTCCATACTCTGAGACAGGTTCGCGACAGTGCTGATCTCACCGGATGTGAAAAGCTTAAGGAGATGTTCCGCTTCTCCCTCGCCAGCTCAGATCAGGATCTTCTGCACCAGACCCTGCCAAATATGCTCGACAATCCAAAACTTCTGGCCATGGAGATCCATGACATATTTGAGGACGTCGTTCCATGCTATATTCAGCCTATTATTGAAGAGGGGATTGCGGATGGCTCCATCCAGACAACACATCCCAGAGAACTGGCGGAAATGATCACGCTATTGACCAATCTGTGGCTGAACCCACTGGTCATCGCCGCAGACATCGACCAGATGGTCAGCCGGGTAGATTTTTTCAACAGTCTGCTCAGGCCCATGGGAATCGAATTGTTAACTGGCGGAATGTTAGAGGATTACAGACGTTTTTGTCTTCATGTGCAGAAAGACCAGAAATCATCCCCAAAATAATGCCCTGAGAACGGGCCATTATTTTTGCTCTTATACATACCGTCGGTTGGTATTAAAATTAAAGGAGGTACTATTATGAAATCCAAACTTTTTCAACGTAACTTTACCATGGTCGTCATCGGACAGATCATCTCTCTTTTCGGCAACAGCGTTCTGCGCTATGCGCTCCCGCTGTATCTGCTGAATCAGACACACTCCGCCTTTTTGTACGGCATTGTACAGGCACTCTCGTTTCTGCCCATGCTGCTTCTGGCTCCCGTAGGCGGCATCATCGCCGACCGTGTGAACAAGCGCAACATTATGGTCTGCCTGGACTTTTCTACCGCCGCCCTGATGCTGCTGTACACATTGTGCTATCAGCGGGTGGGTCTGGTATCACTGCTGATCGTTGTTCTGATGCTCCTATATGGAATCCAGGGCGCATACCAGCCCACGGTTCAGGCTTCTGTTCCGGTGCTGGTCTCCCCCGGAAATCTGATGGCGGGCAATGCGGTCATCAATATGGTCAGCTCGCTCTCCGGCATCCTCGGTCCCGCACTTGGCGGAATCATCTTCGGCTTCTGGGGGCTTCGGCCAGTGCTGATCATCAGCATCGGCTGCTTCGTGTGTTCCGCTGTCATGGAAATTTTCATTCAGATTCCGTTTGAAAAGCGTTCCACTCAAAAGAATCTGTTTCAGATCGCTGCCGCGGATATAAGAGAGAGCTACACCTTCATCCGCCATGAACGTCCGGAGGTCGGAAAAGTGGGATTGCTTCTGACTGCTGTCAACACCGTGTTCTCCGCACTGATCATCGTCGGACTCCCCATCGTGGTCAACGAGCATCTTGGCTTTTCACAGAGTATGGGAAACCAGCTGTACGGCTATGCCGGGGCTGCGCTGTCCGCAGGGGGGCTTCTGGGCGCACTGTTATCCGGCAGCATTGGAAAGCGGCTGGACATCTCCCGCTCCGACCAGTTGATCCTCCTGTGCACCGCCGCTCTGCTCCCGATGGGACTGGCCATGTTCCTTCCCATCAACCATTTTGCAGCTTATTTTATCATCCTTTTTTCCTGTATGGTGATGATGGTGCTCTCCACCCTGCTCAGTATTGAAATGATCACCTACGTACAGAAAATCACGCCCGGCAGGATGATCGGCAAGGTCATGGCTTTGCTGACCTGTCTCGCCATGTGCGGAAACCCGATCGGACAGGTAGTCTACGGTGCTCTGTTCGAGCAGTTTGCCAGCCGCATCTACGGTATTTACTTCGGAGCCTTTCTGGTCTGCATCGCTTTGTGGTGGGTTTCACGCCGTGTCTTCGGCAGACTGGATAACCGGATCATGTGCATGGAACAGCCGTAAGATTATACTTTTCAGACATAAAAAGCACCAGCCCTTCTCTACATTTCTTGTAACAAAAAGAGAGGGCTGGATTACAATTGAATGTCACTTTTGCAGGTTTGTTTCCCCTGTATCTTTTTCCTCTTTCATCCGGCACCGCAGCAGCAGAATGCCGGTCAGAATCAAAAATGTATCCATCTGACTATGGCAGAAAGCCTTCCAGATTTTTGCGTCGATCACCGTCTTTTCCATGGCTGTCATCTGCGCCACCGCCTCTGCCTCCTGCTTCCACAATGTAGTAAAATATGCAAAATCTGACCACTTTCCCGGAGTGATTTTCTGCGTCACCGTAAATACCGGCCAGAACAGTCTCACGAAAATAACGACTGCCGTACCAAACAACAGCAGAATGACAATACAGGCTATAGGCTGGTTCCGGCTCTGACTCAGCCGTTTCCCCAGAAAAATGCTCACAGATGCCAGCACACCAAACGGCAGCAGCAACTGCTCCAGGCTCACCACATCCCGTGCCAGCGGGTAGGCGATCTGCACCGCATCTATCGAGTTGCGGATCAAAAATGCGTCTCCGTTCCACGGTGCATTCTGTCCGGCAGTTCTCTTCAGGTTCATCCGGTTCAGCACCTGCCCATCCAATGCTTCCTCTGCGGAAGCATTCAGGACCAGAACATCGGAAATGCTGTGGAGCACATCACGAATGATCAGGCTCCGGCCCTCGAAGACCACCGCCCGGCCTGTCACCTCACTGCTCCCAAATAGTTTCTGTGCCGTATTCTCTCCGATCAGACACCCCCGGATGTCTTTTTCCTCCAGACAAACAGGCTCCGAAATCACCAGACTGCCAGGGCCAAGCAGCCACAATGCCGAAACCTCTGCCTGTCGCGCAAGCTCCGGGTTCTGTACCTGCTGCCCGTCCAGCTGTCCCCATACGGTGAACTGCTGCGGGTCTTCCTGTTGTTCTTCATTTTCCTGTATCTGAACAATTTCTTTTCCGGACCAGTCACCGCTTTCGTTTCGGAAAAAGAGACAATCTGTCTGTTCCCTTATCAGCATGGCCCCGGCGGTCAACGACGTGTAGCACATCAGGATCACACCGCACAATAAGATACCTGTCAGCATTTTCAACCTTTTCATTTCTTAGTCTCTGCTCCTTTGCACATCCGCCCGTCTTAAACCTGCTTTCAGCAGCCGGACTGATATCTGCTCCTTCTACTCTTCCAGCCGTACAGTCGCGCCCGCCTCCACTTCACGGTCGGCGGAGACAATCACCGCATCCTCCGCCGACACACCTCCTGCCTCGAGTGCTGCATATTGCGTATTTTTTTCCGCCACAGTGACGTCCGCCCGCCGCGCCCGGTACACCGTTCCGAGAACCGTCTCTTCTTTCTGCAGGACAAAGACGTAATACTGCTTCTGATCCATGTGGAGTGCCTGCACCGGCACACACAGCGGATAGCTCGCCGACTGCCGGGAGCAGGTCAGCTTTGCATGGACACCCACTGACAGCTCTCCCTGCGGGAGCAGGACGATCACGTCCTGCATATCCTGCACCGTGCTGCCGGAACTTCCCGTATCTCCCGAACCGCCTGTACTCCCCGAACTTCCTGTATTTCCTGTACTCCCCAAACCGCCTGCGCCACCTGCGTTTTCCACACCACCTGTACTTTCTGTTCCGACGGAAGAGATGGTAACGCCTGTAACTTTTCCGCCGCCGGACGTAGGGGTCAGCTCCACCGCATCTCCCGTCGACAGGTATTTGGCATCTTCTCCCGGCACCTGTGCCACAAATCTGGTTCCAGAGCTCAGATCTGCCATTGTAACCGCCGCCGTCCGGGTCGTCAGGCCCCCGGTCTGCAGATCCAGCTTCGTGACCACACCTTTCCCCTCCGCGGCCACCTTCCCCCCCTGCTCCTTCAGAGCCTGCAGACGATCCAGGCTGAGCTGCTTCAATCTCATGTCCATCTCATTGGTTTGGATAGTGCTGTCTGAAGGCGTTCCGATCTGTGCGTCCTGGACCGCGCGCTCTGCCGCTGTCTGGCCGGCATCCCTGGCATTGAGCGCATCCTGATACGCCTTTTTTTTCGATTCATACGCATCGACCAGTGCATTCTCCTTGTCGGCACTGCTCACATTCTCCTGCGCGGCCCGCTGCTGTTCATACTGACTAAATGCCTGTTCTGCCGCCTCCGCATCTATTCTTGCACTTTCCAGTTCCTCCATAAGCGCCGGCTGTTCCTCCTTCTCATCGGACGACAGGCCATCCCATTTTTCCTGCAGCTGCTCTGCCAGTGTCCTCTTCTGCTCCCAATCCGACTGAAGGCTTTCCAGCACCGTGTCTGTGCCGTCCTCTTCCCCGCTGTCACAGCCCTGGCCATTGTAAAATGCATCCAGTTGTTCCTGGGCGCGGGCAAGCTCCCGGGCCGCATCGTCCACGGCCTGATCTCCAGTTGCGGTCGCCGTGTCATAATCCTGCCGGGCGCGGGCAAGTGCCGCCGTCTGTTTCTGATCTGTGATGGACTGCTGGCTAGCGGAGTCCGCATTGGCCAGCCGCAGCTTTTCGATCTCCTGATTCGTTTTCAGAATTGCTTCATCCAGCTTCTGCATATCCAGCGCAAACAGCACCTCTCCCGCCTCCACCTGCTGTCCTTCGCTGACATAGATGGACGCCACCGTCAGATCCGGCTCCACGATCACCGCGCGCTCCCGGTTCTGTATCACTTTCCCCTCCGCCTCCACCCGGTGCTCGATCACCTTGGCCAGAGGCTTCGACTTCGTGACCTTCGGCACGGTAACACTGGCCGCCGCTCTGGACAAAAAGGTGCAGAGCAGCATCGCGCCAAGAAAGAAGCACGCTGCCGTCACAATGTTTTTGCGCCCTCCCGGCAATGTTTTTATCCGGAAATTCCATAGTTTTTTCCACAGTCCTTTTTTCTCCACACTTCGCATCGTTTGGCTCCTTTTGTATCAGTTTCTTTTTTCTTTTTTATTTACTCCTTCACGGCCGCCGCCATAATTCCCTGCTCCAGATAATCCTGCCCGCCAAGAAACACAAGCATTGCAGGAACCAGTGTCAGAAGTGATGCCGCAAATGCGGTGCCGGCCTCCTCCAGACCAATGTTCGGCAGGTAGAGTGACAGCGGCCAGAGTGATTTATCCTTGATGTAGGTGAGCGGCTGTTCAATAAGATTCCAGTATTCCAAAAATCCCAGAACCATGGCCGACAGGATTCCCGGCGCTCCCAGCCGCAGTCCAAAGGACATGAAAATCTGCAGTTCTCCCGCCCCGTCGATTCTGGCCGACTCGATAATAGCCTGTGGGATTCCCACAAAAAAACGATAGATAAGAAACACCGGAAATGTAGAGAATACCCCCGGCAGTATCACCGCCCACAGGGTATCCAGAAGCTGCAGCTTATCTAGTACCAGATAGCCCGACAGCATGGTCACCTGAAAGGGCATCATCATCAGCAGGATATAGAGCGTAAACAGCGCACTCTTACATGGGAAGTCATACCTTGCAAATCCCCACGCCGCCGGAACGCTCACTAGAAGCTGTCCGGCCAGGATCCCGGCCACCGTCTTCACACTGTTCCAGAACATAACGAAAAATTCCGGGGAATCCATCAGCACTCCCACATAGTTTCGCAAAGTCGGGTACAATGACATCAGTGGAAAACGCACATATCCTCCGCTCCCGGAGAGCACCGGTCCCAACAGCTCCCGCAGCTCTGTCTGCCCCATCAGGGAGCCTGCTGTCAGAAACAGCACCGGATAGCATGCCAGAAATCCAACGGCAAAGAGCACCGCCCAGATTATATATTTTTTCATTATTCCACGTCCCTTCCCCACGCTTTTTGCAGCAGTAGCACTAATAGTGAGACCACCACCGTCATGAGCACGGCTCCTGCCGCCATCTTGTCCATGGACAGATCACGGAACCAGTTGTTGTACAGATGCTGCAAAAGATACATGCTGTCATCTGGATAATTTCCCGCCACCAGATACGCCTCCCGAAATACCTTGAACGAGTTCAAAAAAGACAGTACCGTGATCGTGTAAAGGGCCGGAAACAGATTGGGGAGCGTGATTCTGAAAAACAGATCCCACTCCCCGGCTCCGTCCACACGCGCCGCCTCATAAATGCTCTCCGGGATGGTGCCAAGCCCGGCAATCCAGAGGATGACATCATACCCCAGATTCTTCCAGATATAGCTGAACACCAGCACCCAGAACGCTGCTCCCGTGTTCATCCAGTTCACGGTGCCTGCATGGAGCCACGAGAGCAGCCCATTGAGCAGGCCATGATTGTCAAACACCAGCCTCCAGATCAGCACCACAGATGCGGCCGGGATAGCCATCGGAACCAGATAAGCACTCTTTAATCTGTGTCCCCACCGCCCCTGGCGATGCAGGAACACGGCAATGGCAAGGGACAGCACGATCAGAATGGGAATGCAGACGGCCGCGAACCGGGCCGTATTTTTGCATGCCAGGTGAAATGCAGGGTTGGTCAGCACCGTACTATAATTCTGGAATCCGGTAAAGCGTTTGCTGACGGCCCCCGTAAAGGAGCGCCTCACTACATCCAGATAGGGGACCAGAATGAAGACCATGACCCCTGCCATACTCGGCAGCACAAAAAGCAGTCCGCGAAACGTATTTCTTTTTTTTCTGTTATACACACATTTTTCCTCTGTTCGTCTTTCCTCTATTCATCCAGGTACAGATTGATTTTCTGCATGATATTGGAAACCGCATCCTCCAGCGACTGCTCCCCGCGCAGATAGGAGGCTCCCTGCTCCATCACCGGATCCTGAATTGCGGCATCATTGATACAGGGACTGTCCAGCGATTCTAAAAGCGAGGTCAGCCGGTCCATGTCCTTCTGGGAAGGTTTTTTGATTGCAAATTCAATCAGGACTCCCTCCTCTGATGTGATCGCGATTCCACCGATCTCATCTGCGCCGTTGGCGTTCCACTGCATCTTTTTGACCGTGTCAAACGCTTTCTTATTTGCAGAAAACACATAATCCCCCTGTGTTCCCGTATCGCTGCCCAGCACCGTTTCCACAAACGATCCGGCCAGGTCTTCCTGCTTTGTCCCACTGCTGATCCCAACGATAACCGATGGCACAAAGCTCTTTTTGTTTCCGCTGTCCAGCAGCGCATATTCCAACTCTGCCTGCTCCATCTGTTCCTGTGCCGAGGTAACTGTGGCAAAATTCACCATCGCTCCAAGGGTGCCAAATCCGATTTTCCCTTCCCCTGTGACCAGTCCCATAATATACTGGGTCAGTGTATCCCGCGCACTATCTGTCGTAAAGTTTGACACATAAGCCGAACCGCCTGTCTCCTCCTGCGTCCTGGTGTTATAGATGCGGTCTGCCTGCGTCAGGAAATCCCGGACTGCATCTTCCGAGATGCTGCCATCCTTTTGTCCCCAGTTGGCAGAGTCCGCGTAAAACAATTCCTTCAGCAATTCCTCTGCACTCATACTCTGGAGTATATTCCCCCCCGGATTTGATGCCTGAAGTGTTTCTACCCGATCCGCCAGATCCGTCAGACTTCCCGCCGACTTCATCACAGTATCCCCATCGCCCTCGATCATGGGCACATAAAACTTTGCAGGAACAGCATACAGCTTTCCATCTGTCTTATATGCATCGGTCACATACTCAAACATGCCATCACTCTTTTTGATTTTCTGCACGATATCCGTGATATCCATGAGCATATCCTTCTGAATATAATTGTCGATCGGCATGCCGTCCATGATCATCACATCCGGTCCCTTTCCGGCCAGAATGTTCGTATTCAGTGTGCGCAGCGCGTCCTCTCTGGTGACGCCGTCCTCCCCAGTCACACCTACTTCCAGGTTGACGAAAGTGTCCGGATGTGCCTTCTGAAACAGGGAGATGGCCTGTCTCAGATAAGAATGATCCTCCAGAGAATAAACCGTCAGTTCTTTATCCGGCACTGCGGGAGTCTTTTCATCATAAGTGTAGCGAAACAGTTTGCTTGTCTCCCCGTTCTCCAGTCCTGCAATCAGGAAACTTCCGTCTTCCAGCTGGAACATTTTGCTGATTCCAAGTGTCGGATTCGCCAGACTGGTAAGCTGTCCGTTTATAATCTGCTCGCAGACACTTCCACCGTCCGCATGGTAATAGACCCCATCCGCGCAGCCATAGAACAGGCCGCCGTCCCTGCCCTTTTCAAAAAGGACTGCCGGAAAACCTCCATAGCTGTTGTTCTTGTCCCCCATGCTTTTCAGTACCTGATCAGTCAATACTTTGTCGGGCTTCTCCGGTTCTCCAGACTCCAGATCATAGCACAGCACCTGGCTGTCCGTGACGAGTACACACTGGCTGCCCGTCACCGTACTGACACGGATTCCCCCGCCTCCCCCGTCAAATGTTTTCACAATCGTACCTGTTGTCTTATCCACTTCATATAAGACGTTGTGATAATCTGTCACATAAAGTTTTCCGCTGTCGGAGAACATCACACCGTTTACCTCATTGCCATCCTTCTCACTTCCCGGTACGCTGACCGTCAGATCTGTGACCGTTCCATCGGTTCCAATCAGATGATAATAATTGCTTGCTGCCATTGTGGTGTCATCGTAACAGGTTTCCCGGGCCATGATCTCCCCGTCCGGGGCCATATTCAGGTACAGTTCCCCTCCGTTTGGCCGCAGCTCTTCGGAGTTTACATTCACCGGAAATTCACCCTGTTTCCAATCCTCTCCGTCATCGGAGCTGTAGACCTGGTACTCCCCGCTGCTGGTATCCATACTGATTATGCGAAGCGTTCCATCTGCCATTTGCTGCAGATCCATCAGGTAGCCCGCCCCTTTTGCAAGCTTGATCTCCTCCTCCGTATATCTGCCCATGGCAGTTTCTTTCTTCTCTTTCTCTGCCTTCGAACACCCGGAAAGTGTCATCAGTGCCATTACTCCGGCCATGGCAAGTACAATCCATTTTTTTGTGTTTTGTTTCATGATCTCCTCCTCCTAATTTTTCAAAGAACGCTCACACAGCTTCACTGCTGTTTTAAAGGTCTCTCTTTGCTGTTTTAAAAGTCTTTCTTTGCTTTTGAGACGATTATAGCAGGAGACTCTCTAACCTTTCTCTAATTGCATCTCTATTTTTCCTCTAAAATATGATCCTCTTAGAGAAAAAATAAAGATTTTTATGGTACACTGTTTTTCGTAGAGCATTCCGGCTGGTTTCCGAACAGCTATATATAGAAAGATATAAAGGAGTTATTATGCGAATATTAATCATTGAAGACGATGTGCGGCTGTGTGATTCACTGCGCTATCAGATGGAACAGGAAGGATACGCCGTGGACGTCTGCCACGACGGTGCGGACGGCTGGGAACTGATCCGCCAGGAGTCCGCAGATGTGATTCTGCTCGATCGGATGCTTCCCTCTATGGACGGGATCACGATTTTACATCGGACGCGGTCTCTCGGAATCACAACACCCATTCTGATGGTAACTGCGCTCGGTGAGCTGTCTGACCGGGTCATGGGACTTGACGGCGGCGCGGATGACTATATTGTCAAACCATTTGAATATGAAGAACTGATGGCACGAATCCGCTGCATCATCCGGAGACCGCCGGCACTGTCCGCCACGGAGCTCCTCACTTGTGGGGATCTTTCCTATCATTTTACCACCCGGCGGCTGGGCTGTGGTTCCCGGACGCTTCTGCTCTCCAAAAGAGAAGGCACCCTTTTGGAATTTTTCCTGCGCAACTGTGGGCAGACCCTCCCCCGCAGCCTGATTCTTGCCAGAGTCTGGGGGCCGGATGCCGAGGTGGAGGACGGCAACCTGGACAACTATATCCATTTTCTGAGACGGCGGCTGTCTTCCGTGAACAGCACCGTTCAGCTGAAAACCATCCGCGGAATCGGATACTGTCTGGAGGAATCTCATGTTTAAAAAACTGCACCTGCAATTGACCTTTTTTTTCACCGCTGTCACCGGTGCTATTCTGATCGCCATGACCGCTCTGTGTCTCTATCTGTCAGAGAATGGGATGATCCAGAACAACTACGTGACCTTTCTCAACACAACAAACACCATGATGACCTATATGACCGGTCAGGACATCATCACCCACGAATGGCTGGCCAGCCAGGAACGGGATGGAAATTATCTGGTATCCATCTATGACAACGGTGTTCCACTCTATATGGACAGGCTTGCGCACGGATCCGAGGATTCCGCACTTCTGGAACAGGCGGCTGCCCGCGCGGAGGAAGACTACGGCTTCGACATCACGTCGGGCTCTGCCGACCGTCGTCTGTCCGACTCCCAGAACTTCTCCATGAAGGATGAACAGGGCACGAGGTACGAGGTCTGTGTCATGACGCTGCCCAAAAATGACGGCGTTCTCCATGCACTCGTTCTCTATTCCAGAGCGTCGGAGCATACGCTGCTCCTGCGTCAGCGATGGTTTTTCGCCCTGCTGGTTCTTGCGGGAATCCTTCTGCTCGCCATCTTCTGCTGGTTTTTTACAGAGTATCTGATCCGCCCCATCGAGGAGAGCCGGAGAAAACAGGCACAGTTTATCGCCTCCGCATCCCACGAGCTGCGCTCGCCCCTGAGTGTGGTGCTCTCCAGCGTGTCCGCGCTGAAAAAGGCTGCACCGGAAGATGCGCCGCGTTTCACAGAGGCGATCCGCTCCGAATCCGCGCGGATGGCCCGCCTGGTAGATGAAATGCTGACTCTGGCCGGCTCCGATGCCCACAACTGGCAAATAAAAAAGGTGCCCACACAACTGGACACCCTGATTCTTGATACCTATGAAAAATATGAACTGTTAGCCCGCTCGCAGCATATCCGTCTGTCCGTAAACCTACCGGAAGTCCCCCTCCCGGAATGTAACTGCGACGGTGGCCGCATCGAACAGATTCTCTCTATCCTTCTGGACAACGCACTCAGCTACACCCCCGGCGGCGGACATGTCGTGCTTTCGCTCACCCATGAGACGCATCGTTTTCTCATCCGCGTTTCGGACTCCGGCCCCGGCATCCCGGATGCACAGAAGGCTCTGATTTTCGAGCGCTTCTACCGTGTCCAGACCTCCCGGACCGACAAAGAACACTTCGGTCTCGGACTCTGTATCGCCGCGGAAATCATCCACCTGCACAGAGGACGGATCTGGGTGGAAGACGCGCCGGGCGGGGGAAGTGACTTTTTCTTCTCACTCCCGGCCTGATGATTTATTTTTTCAGACAGTTTCCGCTCTAACGTTCTGTTCTCTTCTTCAGTCGCCAGTATTGAACACCGAACTGCACGAATAGAATCAGATACAATACAAGCAGTGCACAGAACACAAAGAAGATGCCTCTGTCCGCCGCATCCTGAAGGTGAAACACCCGGAACATCTGCGGCACGATGCAGCAAAGGAAAATACCGATCAGCGGGATCATCCTTCCCTTGAACACTCTTCCGATCATATCCAGCCTGGAGCTGTCATCACAGAAGATCTCTTCGTCCTCCTTCATCTCCGAGACTGGCTTGCGAAAATAGCTGTATCCCAGAACATCCATCAGATATTCCCACCCACAGTCTGTAAACATCTGTACATATTCATCCTTATGTGCAGCCCCATCCTTGTTGTAGTCCAATTGATAGACCACATCCTCCGGCTCGCACTTTACGAAATGATAAAAACAGGGAACCGTATACCCCACAAACTTCCAGCCGGACTGATGCCGCTCGCGCAGATACTCCTGTTCTTTTTCATACTCGGTGATTGTAAAAAATCGGATTTCCAGCTTCGTTTCTTTCATGACACAGCCTCCTTCATGTTCCGGTATAAACGCTCAATTCGCTTCATCTCTCGTTCCAGTACTTCTATTCCCAATTCGGTGATCTGATAGATCTTCCTCTTTTCTTCCTCCCGTACAAATGCAATCAGTCCATCCTTCTCCATCTTGGAGAGTGAGCCGTACATCGTTCCGGGACTCAGCCGGACCTCACCGCCTGTCATCTCTTCGACCTGCTGCACAATGCTGTAGCCGTGCATCTCCTTCCGAAGAGAGAGCAGGATGTAAAAACCGGTTTCTGTCATCGGGACATATACTTTTTTAATATGTGCATCCATTCTATGCTCCTCCTGTATGTCAGCGCTATATATTTCAGTGCATGTGTTCCACTGCAATGTATTTCAGTACAATGTATCGCACCTCGTTATATATTATATATAGCACTGCGATATATATTTGTCAAGAGGATTTTTGTTTTTCTTTTCCTAAAGCACCCTGCACCTTCCATCCCGTACCTCATATACCACATCCGCCAGCTTTTCCGTAAGTCTCCGGTCATGACTGACCACCAGAAGTGTGCCCTCGTACTCAGCGAGCATGGCCTCCAGTCCCTCCATGGTATAGAGATCCATGTGATTGGTAGGTTCGTCCAGTATGCAGAAATTGCACCCGGACACCAGAAGTTTCCCCAGCGCGGTCTTCACCCGTTCGCCTCCGGACAGCACGGAGACCTGTTTGTGCAGGTCCTCTCTACCCATGTACAGATTCGCCAGCACCGCCCGGCAGATATGCTCCGGCTCAGCCGCGGTATACAGTACATTTTCCAGTACGGTCTTCTCCTCCTGCAGCTCCATCAGGTCCTGTGAAAAATACCCGATTTTGGCATCCTCCGTGATAAATGTTCCCGGCTGTCTCTGCATCAGCGCACCAAGCAGTGTACTTTTCCCCGCGCCGTTTCCACCGGTCAGAAAGGTCTTCCTGCCGGATTCGACCCACAGCTCTGCCTGATTGAGCACTTTGCGTCCATCAAATTCCACCGTGAGATCCACGATCTTTGCCGCATATTTCGCCTTGATCTTCGTCGTGTGCATCCCCTTCATGGTCACATGGGGGAGTTGTGCCGGTTTCTCCTTTTTCTCCAGATGGTCCAGCCTGCTCTTCATGGCTGTTCCCCGGTTGGATACATTTCGCTGCTGCTCGGACGCGATGCCCTTGTACAGCATCCACTCACTGTGTCCCATCTTTCTCGGCGGACGCTTCATCACCCGCGCCGCCTCCCGAACCTCAACGATTGAATGGTTCAGCCGGACTTTTTCCTTCTGGTACTGTTCATATTCAAACTGCTGGAACTCCCGTTCCTGCTTCTTCTGCGCCGCCCAATCCGAATAGTTTCCGTCAAAAATCCGTAACTGTCCATTCTCCAGCTCCCAGATCTGGCTGCACACATCGTCCAGCAGTTTCCGGTCGTGAGACACCAGAACGAACCCTCCGCGGTATCCCGCAAGCATCTTCGTGAGCATTTTGATTCCGTCGATATCCAGGTTAGTGGTCGGCTCATCCGCAAACAGCAGCGGCGCATGCCTGGAAAATGCTGCCGCAATGGCAAGCCGCATCTTCTCGCCTCCGCTCTCCACCGCACTCTTTCGCAAACCAAGCCTGCTGACCATCTGCTCCTCCGGCTCGCCTTCCGACTGGGAATCCTGCCGGATCCGGGCGATCTCGCAATACCGTTTTATGACGCCCCGATCCGCCTCCGTCCGCCCGTCAAGGACGTCCAGAAGTGTGCTCTTTCCGGTTCCATTACGCCCCACAAGTCCGATTCTCGCACCGTCCTCAATGACGATCCGTTCGATATCAAACACTTCCTGTATCCCATATTCTTTCTGTATATTCTCTGCTCTCAGTAACAAAAAAATCCCTCCTAAACATTTCGTTCAGAAGAGATTATCACTCGCCCTGTAAAGTCACAATACATTTTTCCCCATGCACAGCAGCTCACTGCCGCCTCTCATCAGACGCATACTTCGCCTGTTAAAGCAGCAGATGTTTTCCGCCGCCTTCTTTCTGAAGGCAGGGCTGCGTTCGCAAAAATCGGGTATAAAATGATATAAAAATAAAGTGACATCCGGAACATGAGCATAAAATAACTGAACGAAATGGTATCGAATCAAAGCCTATACCCGGCGGTATAAGACTCAAAGTCACCATTTTCAAAAATAACGTTCAATTATTGCATTTTCATGTTTCCGGAGCCACCTTTCATTTTGTTTTATCCACAGATCTGCCTGTCCCCTGCCAATCATCAGCAACCGGTTCAGGTACCCGCGTGTTTTTATTATAACCATGGCATACGGGTTCGTCAATCTGTTTTTTAAAGTTCTGCTGCTCCCAGCCAGCTGCGTATATCCTCTATCATAGCCTCTTCCTGCGGATCCATTGTCCAGTAAAGGCTCAGTTCTGAGGTCAGCACATGATTTTCATATGTATGATTTTTCAAGTACTTTGGAATGCTTTCTATCATGTCTGGTTTCATGGAATCTGAAAAAATCATCACATCTTTGATTTTCCCCTGATCGATCTGAAGCTGCATGGTAAGACTGCCCCACGGGAACTGGTGAGATAATTCTTCCTGAAATTCCATTTTTCGCCCGTAAATCCATTCCCTGGATTCAAATTTCTTCACTGACTTCTCAAGCGCCTTCCCATTCAGATCTTCCTTTTTGCGGACCTGTGACCGCATTCCGTAAGTCTCTTCAAAGGCTTTCTTCAGGGATATCTTCAGGCTTTCTATGGTAATCTCAGGATTCAGATCATGAAGATTCACCACCCGTGAGCGGACAGAATCCACACCTTTAAGCTTCAGTTTTTCCTCTGACACTGTCAGATACCTGGAAAGCTCATTCACATTGACATCTACCATCAATGTACCATGATGGTAACAATAATCCCCCGTCTCATAAAATGCATTTCCCGAAAATTTTCTCCCATCCACAAGAATGTCGTTGCGACCTGACTTTTCTGCACAGATTCCGAGCATTTCCACCGCTCTCAGAATCACCTGCAGCTGCTTTTCCAGATCATAATTTTCTTTCCGGACCAGAAACGTAAAGTTCAGATTTCCCAGATCATGATAGACCGCTCCGCCACCGGAAAGCCGCCGAACCAAATGACCGCCATCCTCCCTTAACTGATGGGTAAGACACTCCTTCCATGCATTCTGATTGCGGCCAATCACAATCGTCTGTTTATTCTGCCATAAGTATAAGATACACTCCTGCTCCTGACAGTTCAGCAGAAGCTGTTCCTCCAGTCCCAGATTCCTGTACGGATTTAACTGGTCGCTTTCTATGTATGTGATATGCTCTATCATAGGATTCCCCTTTCCCGCGATTTCTGAATGCTAATTGTGTACCATACGAAAGAACGCATTCTGTAATTCCGGATTCTTTTCAAATACCCCTCTGGTTACATATGATATCGTTTTTGCTCCCGGTTTTTTTACGCCGCGCATCGTCATACACAGGTGCTCCGCCTCGACTATTACCATCACTCCCCTGGGATGCAGATATTCCACAAATGCATCTGCAATCTGAGCAGTCAGTTGTTCCTGAAGCTGCAGCCTTTTTGCGTAGACCTCTACTGCTCTGACAATTTTACTGATTCCGACTACGGAACCATCCGGTATATATGCAATGTGCGCCTTTCCGCAGAATGGAAGCATGTGATGCTCGCACATAGAATAAAATACGATATCCTTCTCTGCGATCATCTCGTTATTTTCCGCACGAAACTGCTTTGAAAGCGGCTCTTCTGCGGTCTGAAGCATACCGGCCATGATCTCCTCGTACATTCTCGCAATTCGATCCGGTGTCTCTCGCAGTCCCTCCCGATTCACGTCTTCTCCGATCCCTTCCAGAATCAGTCGAACGCCTTCTTTAATTTTGTTTTTATCCATAGCATTTTCACTTCTTATCTTCTTTTTTGTTTTGCTGCCTGAATCAGATGTTTCAGTAGAACCAGTGTTGTGACACTTCCGACGCCGCCCGGAACCGGAGTCACGATTCCTGCTGTTTTTTTCACCTCTTCATAGTCAACATCTCCGCATAGATTTCCTTCCTCATCCAGATTGATTCCTACGTCGATGACAATGGCACCATCCGCAACATGTTCTTTTTTTATCATCTTTGCTTTTCCCGCAGCTGCGACCAGAATCTCAGCATTGTGGCAGGTTCCCTGAAAATCCGCCGTCCTTGTATGGCAGATTGTTACAGTTGCATGCTGCCCCAGCATCAGCATCGCCAGCGGTTTTCCTACCACAAGACTTCTGCCCACAATCGTCACTCGTTTTCCCTTCAGATCAATCCCCTCATACTTCAGCATCTCCATAACCGCCTCCGCTGTGCAGGGCGCATAGGCATCTGTCTCCCCCGCAAATACCCTGGCAAGATTCATCGGGCCGATACAGTCAATATCTTTCCCTGGATCTATCAGACGCTCTATTTCCTTTTCATTGATCTGCTTCGGAAGGGGGCGCAGCATCAGAATGCCATCCACTTCCGGGTCCTTGTTAATTTTCTGGAACTCCATTACAAACTCTTCGTGACTGATTTCTGCATCAAACACAAAGGACGTACAGCGAAGTCCCATTGCAAGGGCACGCTTTGCTGCACCCTTTTCATAGGAAATATCATCCGGCCGCTCGCCCACTCTCACAATCACAAGCTGTGGAATGTACCCGCCAAGAGCGGCAATATCCTCCGTCATCTGTGCCTTTAATGCCTTTGCAACCTCCGCACCTCTTATCTCTTTCATGACTATACGCCTCCTCCCTATCGAATCTTATCCAGCACATCCAGGTACACTTTGTCTGACAATGCTTTGCCGCTGGCAATCATTGCTTCTGCTTTTTTGTTGAGTTCTTCCGCCTTCACGCGATCCTTCATTAGTTTTGTGTTGATAAAGATATTCAGTGATGCGCCTTCCAGCGCGGCTCTTGCAAACAAGGCTCCGACCCCTACATCACTCATCGCTATTTTTGTGCCTTTCTCTCCCAGCTCTTCGAGAAGGGAGAGCGATTCATACGCTTTCTCCACGATCTGCATCGGAACGAGACTTGCTTCCAACAGAGCCTTTTCCATGATGATTTCTCTCGCCTGTTTTTCCTCTTCGGTATCTCTCGGAAGACCATACGCCTGGGACAGCGGTTCAAAAACTCTGGCATCTTCATCGGTCAGTCGTATCAGTTCCTTCATCAGCGTCTGTGATTTTTCTATCAGCACTTTGATATCCGGCTCCACATCTGCATATTTCTTTTTGCCCAGAGTCAGATTCCCGACCATCATTCCAAGTGCAACTCCCATGGCGCCCACTGTGGCAGATGCACCGCCGCCTCCCGGCACAGGTGCATCTGATGACAGAACCTCCAGAAAATCTGTTACTTTTCTTTCCAGCATCATATTGTTCTTCTCCCTACTTAAAATTATTTAGAATAATCCGGAGATAACTCCATTTTCATCCACATCTATTTTTTCTGCCGCCGGAACCTTGGGCAGGCCCGGCATTTTCATAATGTCTCCTGTGAGTGCCACCAGGAAACCGGCTCCCACGGATGCAGTAATGTCGCGGATTGTGAGCTTAAAGCCTTCCGGTCTTCCAAGTACTTTTGCATTGTCCGTCAATGAATACTGGGTTTTCGCCATACATATTGGCAGATTCCCATATCCAAGAGCCTCCAGATTCTTTATTTCTTTCAGTGCCTTCGGTGCAAACTCTACCCCGTCCGCTCCATAAACTTTCTTCGCAATGGTCTCGATCTTTTCTTTCACCGGTGCTTCGGTGTCATATACGTACTGCATGGAGCTCTCACCTTCTGCCAGACGAATGACTTCCTGTGCCAATACCTCACCACCTGCGCCGCCACTTCCCCATACATCCGTAAGCGCCACATTTACGCCCAGCTCCCGGCACTTGCTTTCAACCAGTGCCAGCTCTGCATCCGTGTCGGCTGCGAATTTATTAATTGCGACCACCGTTGGCAGATGATATACCTTCGTAATGTTCTCAATATGCTTCAGCAGATTTGGGATTCCTCTTTCCAGCGCCTCCAGATTTTCCTGATTCAGATCCGCTTTTGCCACTCCTCCATTGTATTTTAAGGCACGGATTGTAGCGACTAAGATAACAGCATTTGGCCGCAGACCTGACATTCTGCATTTGATATCCACAAATTTTTCTGCTCCCAGATCCGCACCGAATCCGGCCTCAGTGATCATGTAATCTGACAGCTTACTTCCCATCTTAGTTGCAATCACACTGTTACAGCCGTGTGCAATATTGGCAAATGGTCCGCCGTGTACAAACGCCGGAGTCCCTTCCAGGGACTGCACCATATTGGGCTTTAACGCATCCTTCAGCAGTGCCGCCATTGCCCCCTGGGCATTCAGCTGTCCTGCAGTCACCGGTTTTCCTTCCAAATCATAGGCAACGATCATTCTCGCAATACGTTCCTTCAAATCTATAATATCATTTGCCAGGCAGAAGACCGCCATCACCTCAGATGCAACCGTAATATCAAATCCGTCCTGTCTCGTAGTTCCATCTACCTTTGCACCCAACCCGTCCACAATGTTGCGGAGCTGGCGGTCATTCATATCCACTGCTCTTCGGAATGTGATGCGGTTGGTGTCAATACGGAGTCCATTTCCCTGATGAATATGGTTGTCAATCAGGGCTGCCAGCAGATTGTTCGCCGCTCCGATTGCGTGCAGATCACCTGTAAAGTGAAGATTGATATCCTCCATCGGAACGACCTGTGCATAGCCACCGCCAGCTGCCCCTCCCTTGATACCGAAAACCGGTCCCAGCGAAGGCTCTCTCATCGCTACCATGGCTTTCTTTCCCAGTCGGTTCAGGGCATCCGCAACACCGATCGTCACAGTAGTCTTTCCCTCCCCTGCCGGAGTCGGGTTGATTGCGGTCACCAGAATGAGTTTTGCATCTGGTCTGTTAACCAGTTCATCCTTATAATACCGATAGTCAATTTTTGCCTTGTAAGGTCCATAATTCTCAATATATTTTTCCGGGATTCCCAGCCCTTCTGCTATCTCCCGAATCGGTTTTGCCTGTGTTTCCTGTGCAATCTCAATATCACTTTTATATTCCATCTTCCCTTACCTCCTGTTATTTTCTTTTTGGTGCGGCGTGAATTGCGCCCCCCTCTGCATCTTCAATGGCCTCACCGATCGCCTCGCTGAATGTCGGATGTGGTCTTACCGTTGCCGCAAGCTGACTCATTGTCAACCCATTAGCCACTGCATCGGTTATTCCGGTAATCATATCTGTCGCCCTGCAACACATCAGCACTGCCCCCAATACTCTCTTACTCTCTTTCTCGAACAGCAGCCTGATAAAGCCGCGGTCTGCCCGCGCAATGACGGTCTTCCCATTGGCCGACATGATTGCCTTTCCTGTGATTGTCTCGATTCCTTTTTCTTTTGCCTCCTCTGCGGTCATCCCCACCGACGCGATCTCCGGGCTGGTATAGATGCAGGATGGAATGCAGGACAGATTCATGGGCATTTTTTCTCCAAACATGGAGCATACCGCGTTGACTGCCTGAGCTGATGCCACATGCGCTAACTGGGTTCCGCCCAGAACCACATCTCCGACTGCATAGATTCCCTTTATACTGGTTTCATATGTATGATCTACCGGAATAAATCCTCTCTGCATCTGCAGATCCATGTCCCCTGCCACGATGTTTTCTGTGTTGGCACTCCTTCCGATGGATACCAGAACTGTCTCCGTTTCCACACACTGTGCCTTCTCTTTTGCAGTAAAGAAAACCTGCAGTGTTTCACCCTGCTCTACGCGTTCTACCCTGGCACCCGTATATACTTTGATTCCACGTTTTTTCAGAATCATATTCAGATTCTGGGATATTTCGCGATCCATATTCGGCAGAATCCGCTCCAGTGCCTCTATAATTGTAACCTCACAGCCAAGTGCATGGTAGATACTGGCAAACTCTACTCCGATGACGCCGCCACCGATGATAACCATATTCTTTGTCTCCACCCCCTGGCCTTCCAACATCTCATCACTTGTAACAACCCCCGGAAGATCCAGTCCCGGAATTGGAGGACACATGGGCTTGGATCCCGTCGCAATCAGAATCTTTTCTGCCTCGTAGGTATCCCCGCCGACCTGCACGATATGTGCATTCAGTATTTTCGCGGTTCCCCGAATCACATCGATCTTATTTGCCTTCAGCAGGCTCTCAATTCCGGTACGAAGCTGCGTCACCACCTCGCTCTTTCGCTCATGCATTTGAGGAAAATCAACTGCCACCTGTCCTACACGGATTCCAAGCCGCTCACAGGACTGAACTTCTTCCAGCAGCTCTGTCGTATGAATCAGTGTCTTTGTTGGGATACATCCTCGATTCAGACACGTTCCGCCTACATCCCGATTTTCCACAACAGCTACCCTGTGTCCAAGCTGTGCTGCTTTGATTGCCCCCACATAACCGCCCGGTCCCGCACCGAGTACGATCAGCTCATATTTCTCACTCATTTCATCTCTCCTTTGGCTCAGAAGCATTCCAGCCATTCTTGTTTTTGAAGAATGACCGCATTTCCTGCGTTCTTCCTGTATAAACGGAAAATCCTCACTGCGGTTATGCGGCCATTCTATGATTTTTATTCTTTATTACATCTGCTTCATTATTTCCATTTTTCAAACTTCAGAACCGGATTGCGTGCCGCCCCTACTTCATCCAGCCGACGAACAGGTGTCGTATGTGGTGCCTCATGCATAGCCTCCGGATTCTCCCGAGCGTTTTTATATATTTCCTTGAAAATGGCTACCACGTTGTCTAATGTATCTTTCGACTCCGTTTCTGTGGGTTCCACCATCAACGCTTCATCCACAATGAGCGGGAAGTACATGGTCGGAGGATGTACCCCATGGTCCAACAGCCCTTTTGCAAAGTCCAGAGCAGATACTCCTTTCTCTTTCTTGAGTTTTGTCATACTCATAACAAACTCATGCATACAGATATTATTGAATGCAATGTCAAATGTATCCTGCAGCTTCACGCGCATGTAATTTGCATTAAGTACCGCATTTCCCGCTGCCTCCGGTATTCCCTGATTACCAAGCACCAGAATGTAGCTCAGTGCACGCACAACCACCAGAAAGTTTCCGTAAAAAGCTTTTACCGAACCGATGGATTGTGCCGGATTCTCAAAAGCATATTCATCTCCGATTTTTACAACATGGAATTTTGGCAGGAACGGTGCAAGAAATTCCTTGCAGCCCACTGCTCCTGATCCCGGTCCACCACCGCCATGAGGTGTGGAGAAGGTCTTATGCAGATTCAAATGAATCACATCAAACCCCATATCTCCCGGGCGGGCAATTCCCATTACCGCGTTCAGATTTGCACCATCATAGTAGTTAAGTCCTCCAGCCTCATGTATAATCTTTGTAATTTCCAGAATATTTCGATCAAAAATACCAACGGTATTCGGGTTTGTGAGCATCAGGCCTGCCGTGTCATCGCCAACCACCTCACGCAGTTTCTCCAGATCCACACACCCCTCCTCATTGGACGGAACACTGATTACCTTGAATCCGGCCATCGTGCAGGATGCCGGATTGGTACCATGTGCCGTGTCCGGTACAATGATCTTTGTCCGCTTTACATCACCTCTCGCCTTATGGAAAGCCTTAATTAAAAGCAGACCTGTAAATTCACCATGTGCTCCGGCCGCCGGCTGAAATGTCATCTGGTCCATTCCGGTGATTTCACCGAGCAGTTCTTCCGTTTTTTCTAAAACTGCAAGACACCCCTGAACCGTGCTCTCCTCCTGCAGTGGATGCACACCAGTAAATCCGGGAAGTGCCGCCAGCTCTTCATTCAATTTCGGATTGTATTTCATGGTGCAGGAACCCAACGGATAAAAGCCATCGTTCACACCATGTGTACGTTTCATTAATTCCGTATAATGTCTGGAAATATCGATTTCTGCCATCTGTGGAAGTCTCGGAGCACATGCTCTTGCCTCACTTTTCGGAATCTCTGCAATCGGGACGTCACACTCTGGAAGAACGGTGCACCCGCGCCCTATTCTGCTTTTTTCAAATATTAAATCCATTATGCACGCACCTCCTTTAAAACTGTTGTTAATGCATCAATCTGTGCCTTGGAGTTCATCTCTGTCACGCACCAGAGTATCCCCTCCTCCACTGGATATCCTCCGAGAATATCCGCATCGGCAAGCTTCTTTAAAACTACATCTGCCGCACACGGTGTTTTTGTCACAAATTCATTGAAAAAATCACCGTCATTGACCAGTTCAAAACCTGCAATCTTACTGATCTGCTCCGCCGCATAATGCGCCTTTGAGTAGCACAGTCCGGCTGTCTGCTTCATCCCGGTCGTCCCCATCGTGGTCATATATACCGCCGCTGTCATCGCGCAGAGTGCCTGATTAGAACAGATGTTGGAAGAGGCTTTCTCTCTGCGTATATGCTGTTCTCTTGCCTGCAGCGTCAGAACATACGCGCGGTTGTAATCCACATCGGTTGTCTCCCCGACGATACGCCCCGGCAATTGACGCATCATATCGTGGGTACACGCCATAAATCCCAGATATGGTCCACCAAAGGCCAATGACATGCCCAGTGGCTGGCCTTCGCCTGTGACAACATCTGCACCGCATTCTCTTGGAGATTTCAGCACTGCACCTGCAATCGGATAGATACCCATTATGTATTTTGCACCAGCTTCGTGAGCAGCTGCCCCGATTGCCTCAGCATCCTCAATCTGTCCAAAATAGCTTGGCTGCTGTACGAACACACCTGCTGTTTTTTCGTCCATTGCCTCCTTCAGAGCCTCCAAATCCGTCTTTCCATTTTTAGCCGGAACGACGACGGTCTCTGTATCACTTCCCTCGCAATAGGTCAGGATTGTCTGAATCACCATCGGATTCGCTGCCCCTGATATCACCGCTTTTTTTCTCTTGCGCGTATTGCACATCGCAACCGCCTCTGCCGCAGCCGAAGCTCCATCATAGACAGATGCGTTCGATACATCCATATCCGTAAGTTCGCAGATCATGGTCTGATATTCAAAAATAGACTGAAGAATTCCCTGACTGATTTCTGCCTGATAGGGTGTATACGCTGTCAGAAATTCTTCTTTTCCGGTGACGCTCTTTACAATAGAAGGAATATAGTGATTGTATGCTCCTGCCCCACGAAATATAGAACCATACACTTTGTTCT
This sequence comes from Hespellia stercorisuis DSM 15480, assembly GCF_900142165.1. Classification (GTDB taxonomy): domain Bacteria; phylum Bacillota; class Clostridia; order Lachnospirales; family Lachnospiraceae; genus Hespellia; species Hespellia stercorisuis. The sequence goes on along the minus strand of NZ_FQZY01000019.1, from coordinate 31,199 downwards.
TTGCCGCCAGTCCACGGATGATTTCGCTGACTTCCAGCTCTGACTTTCCGTCCGGAATGTTTAATTTATCTACCTTCATGTCAGGCGGCACAACCGCGTACAGTTCGTCAAAAGAACCGACCCCAACCGCCTTCAGCATCTCTGCCCGCTCCTCCTGGGTAGATGGAATATAATTTCCCATACTTACGCCTCCTCTTCACAGAATTTTTTGTAAGCCTCACTGTCTAATAACTCTTCCCTGTCAGACACCTCTTTCACTTCAATAAACCATGCTCCATATGGATCTTCATTAATCTTCTGAGGATTATCCATCAGCTCTTCATTGACTGCTGATACAACACCTGTAACCGGGCTGAACACATCGGAAACCGCTTTTACACTCTCCACGTCAGCAAATGCCTCTTCCACCGTCACATCATCACCGACTTCCGGCAAGTTTGCAAACACCAGATCTCCCAATTCATGCTGTGCAAAGTCTGTCAAGCCAATCTTTACTGTGTTCTCACCAGTTTCTTCTACCCATTCATGTGATTTACTGTATTTTAAGTTTTCTAAATTGCTCATATCTTTTCCCTCCTGTTTTCGCTTTCATCTGGTCTGAATTATCCTAAATTATTATATTTACTTTTCTTTTTTATAAAATGGTAACGCCACAACCTCTGCCTCAATCCGTTTTCCGCGAACCTCCACCTCAACCTTCGTGCCGAGCTCTGTATAATCAATATCCAGAATTGCCATGGCAATTGCATATCCAAGATATGGACAATGGGTTCCTGATGTCGTCCAGCCAATTTCTTTTCCGTCTGCATATACCTTTTCCTGTTCTCTTGCGATTCCTCTTCCAATCATCCTGAGACCAACACGTTTTCGTGTAAGTGCTGTCTTTGCTTCAATTGCATCCTTCCCGATAAACTCTTCTTTTTTCAGCTTGACAGCAAATTTCAGTCCGATCTCCAACGGGTGAATTGTCTCATCCATCTCATGTCCGTACAATGGCATCGCCGCCTCCAGGCGCAGAGTATCTCTCGCCCCCAGACCACATGGAATCAGCCCTTCCGGCTTTCCTGTCTCCAGCAGCATATTCCACATTTTCGGAGCATCGGCATTGGCAACATACAACTCATACCCGCTCTCGCCCGTATATCCGGTCTGCGATACGATACATTCAATTCCGCCAACCTCGCCTTTCGGTACAAAGCTGTAATATTTCTCCGGAATATCTTCTTCCTTCGTCAGCTTCTCAAGTATCTTCTTCGCCTCCGGTCCCTGTAATGCAATCTGCGATAAGGTGTCGGATATATCTTCAAATTTCACATCACCGATCAGATGCTCCTCCATCCATTTCACGTCTTTTTCACGGTTTGCCGCATTCACTACAACCAGATACTTCTCCTGATTATACCGATACACGATCAGATCATCTACCACACCGCCATCTTCATAACACATCAGACTATAGCGAACCTGTCCGTCATACATATTCGTAAAATCATTTGTCAGAATGTGATTGATATTTTTGAGTGCGTCCGGACCTTCAAACATTACCTCTCCCATGTGGGATACGTCGAATAGACCGGCCTTGGTTCTCACCGCCATATGTTCTTTGATAACCCCCGTCTGATACTGGACAGGCAGTGAATATCCGGCAAATGGTACTATTTTCCCTCCACAAGCCACATGACAATCGTAAAGTGCTGTTTTTCTTTCCATAAAGCGTCTCCTTTCGTTTATGCAGTTATTTATATTTTTAATATATCATGGTTTGTTATTTAATTCACATTTTAAAGTTATATACTTAGTATATGATTTTTAGATATTGTTTTTATTCTTTGTGCATTTTCAACAACAAAACAGAGAGAAAGCAAATGCATACAGCATCCGCTTTCTCTCTCTCAATTTGTATTTTGTTTTACTTCTTCTTTCGTTTCATTTAATATATCCAAAAAAATTTTTTCACTTTTGCTCTTCCGGTGCCCTTCTCTAAATATCAAAAAATCCTTCATCTTCTTCGTCTCACAAGAACTTTTCTTCTGAATCAGAGCGTAACGTTCCAATAATTCTCCAGGTATCGGTGACACCCACATATAGGTATTTGGCGCATCTGTCAGAAGGTCAAACTGACTGCCCCTCTCATGTACGTAGATCCGCTTTTCACCACGATTCTCTTTCCCTGAAACAATATTCAGATATTCGCCATTCGGCAGTTTTGTATCTCCGTGAACAATCTCAATGTAATCTCTCAAATCTGTTTCCGTGATGTGCTCTTTTTCAACCAACGGACTGTTTTTCGAAACCAATAGCTGATATTCAAATTCAAACAGTATCTCATGACGCAGACCTTTGAAATGTAAAAAGGAAAGAAAATCCTCTTCATGCTCAATATCAAACCGGATAACTCCCAGACCATATTTCAAATTCAGTATGTTGTTAATTACCTCGTTAGAATTGCACTCATCGTAATGGAGTGAAATTATACTTTCCGCCGGTAATTCGTTCACGTACTTCGCGAATGCATGGCTGATGTAGCTTGCTCTCGGCACCGATATTTTCAACTTTTCCTTTTTTGCCGATGTCTCACCGAATTCCCCTTTCAGTGAATCAACCTGTTTGAGTACACCTTTTGCTTTCTGAATAAACTCTTGTCCATCGCTGGTTGGAATCACCCCCTTTACCGTCCGTTTGAAAATGACAACCCCAAATTCATCCTCCAGATCTCTGACTGCCTTGCTCAAATTGGGCTGCGCAACAAATAATTCTTTTGCTGCCTTTGAAATCGACCCATATTGTGCCACTGCAACTACAGACTCCAAATCTGTTAAATTCATGACATACCTCCAATCATTTTAGCGGCCTTCCTTTTGGTAAATATTCACAATTCCAGAAAGTCATTCCCCCTCCTTTTATTACATTTTAACATGCCTGCTTTTCCGTGACCATCTATAAACCATATATCGTATATATGTTTATTCATATGGCGCATAACCTTACCAGAGATATCCCCTGCTTCTAAACAAAGCGGATACTAAAATCTGCTTGACTAATAAGGAGTCTCACCCGAATAACAGAAGAACTGCTGCACAAAATAATACTCATGCAGCAGTTCCTCAGATATATTTCTCTATCTCGTTTCTCTATTTACATTTCCCGCAATTGAGGGCACATCCGGTCGGTGTTCCCGCATTCCCGCCCATGGCGGTCTCCCGCAGTTCAAATGGCAGTGTTCTTCCAACCTTATACATAGCCTCAGCCATCTCATCGAAAGGCACCGGGTGGGTCACTCCGCTCAGTGCGAGCTGGGCGCAGGTAAATGCGTTGGCAACGCCGATGGCGTTCCTGCTCTGGCAGGGCGCCTCCACCAGGCCTGCAATCGGGTCGCAGACCAGGCCCAGAAGATTGGAGAGTGCAAGACTTGCCGCATGGAAACTCATCTCCGGCGTGCCGCCCAGCATCTCCACCGCCGCTCCCGCCGCCATGGCCGATGCCGCTCCTACCTCTGCCTGACAGCCGGCCTCCGCACCGGACACCGAGGCGTTGCGCATCAGAATGTAACCGATGGCTCCCGCGTTCAGAAGTCCCCTCTCCAGTGTCTCATCGGACAGTTCATACTCCTCCTGCAGTGCAAGCAGAACTCCCGGAACCACACCTGCAGATCCTGCCGTAGGTGCCGCCACGATCAGTCCCATGGTCGCGTTCACTTCCAGAACTGCCATCCCGTAGCTGATGGCCTTCGTCAGGGAAGAACCGCAGATGCTCCCGTTCGCTTCTGCATACCGCCGCACTTTCTGCGCCTCGCCGCCGATCAGGCCACCGATGGATGTCTTCGGGTTCTCTATTGGGTCATGAGAAGCATCCCTCATGATCTGAACCGCCTTTTCCAGACGCTCTGCCACAGACTCCTTCGTGCAGCTGCCAAGACTCGTCTCTCTGGCAAGCATTGCCCCGGATATCGGAATATTCTGTTTCCTGCAGCATTCTAATAATGTCTCTGCATTTAAAAAATCCATGTTCTTCCTCCCGTACCCTGTGCTACATCTGAATGAGCATGTGCTCTTCTATCCACTGGTTCTTTCCAATTTTTTCGAGTACATGATCCGTGATCTCCTCGTCCGACTCAACGACCGCGTAGGCCACCGCGCCCTTCTCCTCCCGGAACACGCGCATAAACGCAATGTTCACCGCACACTCACTGAGACACTGGGTCACATACGCGATCACGCCCGGCTTGTCCGTGTGTTTGACGATCAGAGTGCTGTACTCTCCCGTAAACTCCACATCAATTCCGTTGATCCGCACGATCTTGATCTTACCGCCGCCGATGGACTCGCCCCGGACGGACAAGGTATGTCCCTCACCGTTCTCCAGCAGAATGTCCACTGTGTTCGGATGGTTGGTCTTTGTCTCTTCGTCTGCCACAAAGGAGTACGCCACCCCCAGTTCATCCGCAATCTGAAATGCATCCGGTATTCTTCTGTCATCCGGCGAAAATCCCAGGGTTCCTCCGAGGAGTGCCCGGTCGGTCCCATGTCCGCGGTACGTCTTGGCAAAAGATTCGTACAAGGTAAATGTGACCTTTCTCACTTCCTCCTGGAACATCTTCCGGGCAAGCAGCGCGATGGCCACCGCGCCTGCCGTATGAGAACTGGAGGGTCCGATCATATTCGGTCCGATCACATCAAAAAGACTAATAAAGTTCATCTGTTTTCCTCATTTTCTTCTTTCTCTCTTAATTCTTCACTTCACCGGCTGATTGACTCCTGCTGCACGGCCTGATCCCTTATCTTTTCTTCGGCATCACGTGAATCGCTCCGCCCGCGATCGCTTCCAGTGCCTCGCCGACTGCTTCGTTGTAGGTCGGATGCGCGCGCATTCCTTTCAGCATCTGGTGCACGGTCAGGCGGTTGGCAACTGCCGTGCCAAATTCGCCGATCATATCCGTAGCGCGAGCACACATCATCTGTGCTCCCAGAACCTCTTCCGTCTCCGCGTGGGCAACCACTTTCACAAAACCGCGCTCCTCCATGGTAATCAGGGATTTTCCATTGGCACTCATAATGAATTTCCCGGTCTTTACCGGAATGTTCTGTACCTTTGCCTCTTCCTCTGTCATACCCACGGATGCGATCTCGGGATTGGTGTAAACACATCCCGGCACCACGCTCAGATCTACCGTCGCATCCACTCCCGCAAGGCGCTCTGCCAGGCAGATTCCCTGTGCACTTGCCGCGTGGGCCAGCTGTACTCCCTTAATCAGATCTCCTATTGCATAGACATAATCCATACTGGTCTGAAATGCCGCGTCGACCACCACACGTCCCCGTTCCATCTCAAGCTCCACTCCGTCGCCAAACAATCCGTCGGTATTCGGACAGCGCCCCACGGCCATCAGTACATACTCTGCTGAGATACTCTGCTCCGCATCTTTTTCCGAGAAGACACAGGCAAGCTGATCTCCATCCTGTTCAAGACGCAGGACCGTCGCCGAAGTATGAATATCAATCCCGCGCTTTTTCAGGATCATCTTCAGATTCTGCGAAAATTCTTTGTCCATGTTGGCGATAATTCTTGGCAATGCCTCGACGATCGTCACCTTGCTGCCCAGCGCTTCAAATACCGTTGCAAACTCCACGCCGATCACACCTCCGCCGATGATCAGCAGACTTTCCGGAACCTTCTCCAGACGAAACAGCTCATCGCTGGTCACCACATGAGGAAGGTCCTTTCCCTGAATCGGGATACACAGCGGCTTTGAGCCGGTAGCAAGTATCACATTGTCTGCGTAAAAACTTGTCGTCTCTCCCCCGGAGGTAACCGTCACTGCCCCTGTTTTTTCCAGCGTCCCCACTCCATTTAAAAGTGTCACTCCGTTTCCCTGAAACAGCTGCTCCACTCCCTGGCTCAGTTTCCGACTGGTGTCTTCTTTGTATGCAAGAATTTTCCCATAATCATACGACACCGTCGGCGCGGTAATTCCGAAGCGCTCGCTCTCCTGTATCTCGCGATATAATGAGGACGCGTGGATCATCGCCTTGGCAGGAATACATCCACGGTTCAGACAGGTTCCGCCCACTTCTCTGTTCTCTACGACTGCCGTTTTCAATCCCAGCTTTGCCGCCTTGATTGCTGCCACATAGCCTCCCGGGCCTGCACCGATCACAATCAGATCAAATTTATTTTCCATCTCGACACCTTTTTGATTCCCTTCTGAATATTATTGTGCAAATCGGAGCAGATCTATTCCGCATCTGCTCCCCAGCTCTGCTCTGTGATCTTACAGTTCTGCTGTACGCACCCAGCCGCGGATGTCCTCCAACATTGCCTCCTCCTGTGGATCTGTGGTCCAGAAAAGGCCCAGCTCTGAATGGAGCACCCGGTTATCATACGTATGGTTTTTTAAATATTTTGGAATGTTCTCTATCATATCCGGTTTCATGGAATCTGAAAAGACCATAACATCCTTGATTCTTCCCTTGTCTATCTGAAGCTGCATCGTAAAATTTCCCCATGGGAACTGGTGGGATAATTCCTGATGAAACTCCATCTTCCGGCCATATATCCAATTCCAGGACACGAACTTCTGCACTGATTTTTCAAGCGGTATGCCATCCAGATCTTCCACGCTGCGGGTTTCTGCCTGCATCCCATAAATCTCTTCAAATGCTTTCAGCAGCGCAGCCTTCAAACTCTCTATTGTAATCTCCGGATTTAGTTCTCGCAGATTTACTACCCGTGAACGGACAGAATCCACACCCTTGAGTTTCAGCTTTTCCTTTGAAACTGTCAGATATTTCGAGAGCTCATTCACATCGACGTTCACCATTAACGTACCGTGATGGTAACAATAATCCCCGGTCTCATAAAATGCGTTCCCGGAAAACTTCTTCCCGTCCACAAGAATATCGTTACGCCCGGATTTTTCTGCACAGATTCCGAGCATCTGTACCGCTCTCAGAATCACCTGAAGCTGCTTTTCCAGATTATAATTCTCTCTGCGGACCAGAAATGTGAAGTTCAGATTCCCGAGATCATGATAAACAGCACCGCCGCCGGAAAGCCTCCGAACCAGATATCCGCCATCTGCCTCCAGCTGATGGGTAAGACATTCTTTCCATGCATTCTGATTGCGTCCGATCACAACGGTCTGTTTATTCTGCCATAAATATAGTATGCACTCCTGCTCCCGGCAATTGAGCAGAAGCTGTTCTTCGATTGCCAGATTCCAATATGGATCCACCTGGTCACTCTCTATGTACGTAATACGCTCTATCATACATTTTTCCTCTCGTGTAAAGCGGTTCTCTGCAATCCGCTCTGCCGCCTGATTTTATTTTACACTTGGGGCGCAATCCCGGCAGTTTCCCATATACTGTCAGGATTCCCCAAAAGCTTCATAATTATTAAAAATGATTAGAAATAATTAAAACTGATATCGCAGAACCGGATTTCTTGCCGCTTCTACTTCGTCCAGTCTTGTAACTGGTGTCGTTACCGGTGCCTGATGCAGTGAATCCGGTGCCGTGATCGCAAAGTTATAGATTTTTCTGAATACTTTAATCGCTTTGTCCATCGTCTCTTTTGACTCGGTCTCCGTCGGCTCTACCATCAGTGCCTCATGGACGATCAGCGGGAAGTACATGGTCGGCGGATGAATCCCGTTGTCCACCAGTCCTTTCGCAATATCCAGTGCAGAAACGCCTGTCCCTTTCTTCAATTCCTCCATGGACATGACAAATTCATGCATGCACACTTCGTCGTAAGCCATCGGATAGATATCCTTCAGCTTGTTCATCATATAATTTGCATTCAGCACAGCGTTCTGGCTCGCCTCCGGAATCCCTTCTTTGCCAAGCGTCATCAGATAAGTCAGTGCACGTACTACCACAAGGAAATTTCCGTAAAAGCTCTTCACCTCACCGATGCTGTGCTCCGGTTTTTTGAGCGTAAGCTTCTCTGTTCCCTCGACCAGCACAGACGGAAGAAATTCCGCAAGAAATTCTTTACATCCCACAGGGCCGCTTCCCGGGCCGCCACCGCCGTGCGGTGTGGAGAAGGTCTTATGCAGGTTCAGATGAATGACATCGAATCCCATGTCTCCCGGTCTCACGATTCCCATCACGGCATTCAGGTTCGCACCGTCGTAGTAGTTCACACCGCCGCACTCATGAATGATATCGGTGATCTCCAGTATGTTTTTGTCAAACAGTCCCACTGTATTCGGGTTGGTCAGCATCAGTCCCGCCGTGTCCTCGCCCACAACTGCTCTCAGTTTTTCCAGATCCACACATCCGTCTTCCATGGATGGAACGCTCACAACCGAATATCCGGCCATAGTCGCACTCGCAGGGTTGGTTCCATGTGCAGAGTCCGGAACGATGATCTTCGTCCGCTTGTGATCCCCTCTGCTCTCATGATATGCCTTGATCAGGAGAAGCCCGGTAAACTCGCCGTGCGCTCCTGCTGCCGGCTGCATGGTCATGCGGTTCATACCCGTGATCTCGCAGAGATACTCTTCTGCTTTCTGAATCACTTCCAGACATCCCTGTATGGTGCTCTCCGGCTGCAGGGGATGAATTTCTGTAAACTGCGGCAGTCCCGCCATGTCTTCATTGATTTTCGGGTTGTATTTCATGGTGCAGGAACCCAGCGGATAAAATCCGTCATTGACACCATATGATTTTTTGGCAAGCTCTGTATAATGTCTGCTGAGATCATTCTCCGAAATCTCAGGCAAATGCAGTTCCAGACCTCTTCTGTACTCCTCTTTCGGCAGTACCTCAGGCACATCACAGGCCGGCAGGGAACTAAATCCTCTTCCTTCTTTACTCTTTTCAAATACCAGCATGCTCTACACCTCCTTCAAGATCTGTATCATCTCATCGATTTCTGATTTGCTGTTCATCTCGGTCGCGCACCACAGGATCTGACCCTCGCGGTCGCCTGCAAGCGGCAGCCCTCCGAGAATGCCATGTGCCTCCAGCGCCTCCATCACCTTCAAAACCGGTGCTTTCGAGTTCGTCACAAACTCATGGAAGAACTCTGTTTTATTCTGTAATTCATAACCGATCTTTTCCAGTTCTGCTGCCAGATAATGTGCCTTGGAGCTGCACTGCACTGCCACCTCGCGGAATCCCTCTCTTCCCATAGCTGACAGGTAGGTTCCCACTGCCAGCGCACAGAGTGCCTCGTTGGAGCAGATGTTGCTGGATGCTTTCTCCCGGCGGATATGCTGCTCTCTCGCCTGAAGGGTCAGCACGTAACCGGTCTTTCCGTTGCTGTCACTGGTCTGTCCGACAATTCTGCCCGGCAGCTTGCGCATCATAGAATCCACGCTTGCCATAAATCCGATATACGGCCCGCCGAATGCGAGCGGCAGTCCCAGCGGCTGGCCCTCGCCGACCGCCACGTCCGCACCGTACTCTCCCGGTGTTTTCATCACACCCAGAGCGGTCGGGTTCACGCCCATAATATACTTCGCACCCGCCTCGTGTATCACCGTTTCCAGTGCACTCGCATCCTCCAGATTGCCGTAGTAGTTTGGCTGCTGGATATAGACGCAGGCTGTTGTCTTGTCGATGTGCTCCTGAAGATATGCGATATCCGTAATGCCGTCTTTCTCCGGAATGATCTCGAGTTCCATCTCATTTCCGAACACATACGTTTTGATTGCTTCCATCACATACGGCGGTACCGCTGCTGAGACGAACGCTTTTGCGCGCTTTCTCTCTCTGCACATGGCAACACTCTCCGCCGCTGCCTCCGCTCCATCGTACACACATGCGTTGGAGACATCCATTCCTGTGAGATCACAGATCATGGTCTGATACTCGAAAATGGACTGCAGGATTCCCTGGCTGATCTCTGCCTGATAAGGGGTGTAAGCGGTCAGCAGATTCTCTTTTGAAATCACGCTCTTAACAATTGCGGGAATAAAATGTCTGTATGCGCCCGCTCCCCGGTATACCTGAGAAAAGACCTTGTTTTTTCCTGCAATTTTCTGTATTTTTCTGCGCACCTCCAGCTCTGACATTCCCTCAGGAATCTGCAGGCCGTCTTTTACCTTTACCTCATCCGGAATATGGCTGAAAAGATCATTGATATTCTGAAAACCTATCTCTGACAGCATTTCCCGGCGTTCTTTTTCTGTTGTAGGGACATAACTTCCCATATGACACCTCCCGTATTTTACATTTCTCCTATGCCTGCTCGCTTGCTACAAATGCCTCGTACTCTTCCCCTGACAGAAGCTCTTCCTTCGCCGTAACATTTTCTACCTTTACCAACCATGCTCCGTATGGATCTTCGTTGATCTTCTCCGGGCTGTCGAGCAGTTCCTCATTGATCTCGCACACGGTTCCTGTGATCGGTGAGTATACATCGGACACTGCCTTTACAGATTCTACGTCTGCAAATGTCTCCTCTACCTCGATCTCATCTCCAGCCTCCGGGAGGTTTACGTAAACAAGATCTCCCAATTCTGACTGTGCGTAATCTGTCAGACCTACCCATGCGGTATCTCCCTCGAATTTCACCCACTCGTGTGATTTTGAATAAACCAGACCTTCTCCTAATTTCATGACTTTGTTCTCCTTTTCTCCTGACACAATCTTTGTTTTCTTTTTCCAACTTCTTTTCTGACTGAATTTATGTCATTTTTTGTTTCTTTATTCCTGACTGCATTTTATGTTTTTTACTTACTGCGTTTGTAGAATGGAAGTGCAACGATCTCTGCTGCCACTTTCCGCCCCCGCACCTCGACCTCTACCTGCGTTCCGATCTCTGTGTACGCAATATCAAGAAGTGCCATGGCGATCGGATACCCCAGAAATGGGCAGTGGGTTCCCGATGTCGTATGCCCAACCATCTGCTCTCCCACATACACATCCTCATGCTCTCGGATGATTCCGCGGCCCACGACCTTCAGTCCCACACGCTTTCTTGTCAGTTCTCCTTTTTCTTCGATTGCTTTCTTGCCGATAAAGTCCTCTTTCGCCATCTTCACTGCGAATCCGAGTCCGGTCTCAAGCGGTGTGATCTCGTCATCCATCTCATGTCCGTAAAGCGGCATAGATGCCTCCATACGAAGTGTGTCACGCGCACCCAGACCACATGGGATCAGACCTTCTTCTTTTCCGTTTTCCAGCAGGACATTCCACATTTTCTCAACCTGTTTGCTGTCAATGTAGATTTCCACACCGTCTTCCCCGGTATACCCAGTCTTGGATACGATGCACTTCATTCCTGCGACCTCTGCATCGAACACCGCGTGATAATATTTTTTCGGAATACTTTCCTCGGAAGTCACCTTGCGGAGGATTTCCATCGCCTTCGGTCCCTGCAGTGCGATCTGTCCCATGGAATCGGAAATATCTGTAAATGTCACATCACCGGACTGGTGATCCAGCATCCACTGGTAATCCTTGTCCTTATTGGATGCATTCACAACAATAAAGTAGCAGTCATCTTTTTTCTTGTAAACGATCAAATCATCAACGGTTCCGCCATTTTCGTTGCACATCGGGCTGTACCGTGCCTGGCCGTCCACCATATTCGTGAAATCGTTGGTCAGAAGCATCTGAAGATTTTTCAGCGCATCCGCGCCCTCGCACATAACCTCGCCCATGTGAGACACATCAAACAGTCCTGCCTGTGTACGAACTGCCATGTGCTCCTTAATTACGCCTGTCGTGTACTGCACCGGGAGAAGATATCCTCCAAATGGGACGATTTTCCCGCCTGCTGCAACGTGTGCATCGTAAAGTGGTGTTTTTAATTCCATGCTTTTTCTCCTCTTTTTCGTTACTTGATATTTATTATTGATAGGGTTCCCTTACTTTTTTACTTTGTTTGCTCATAAAGCGGATATTTTGCACAGATCTTATTTACCGCAGCACGGATTTCATCCGCCTTTTCCTCAAATTCTGTCGCCGTCAATTTGATGAGATGGCCAATTACCTTCATGTCCTCTTCTTTCAGTCCTCTTGTCGTAACCGCAGGTGTTCCTATTCGGATTCCACTTGTGACAAATGGGCTCTGCGGGTCGTTCGGCACGGTGTTCTTGTTGACGGTGATATATACCTCATCCAGTCGTCTCTGCATCTCTTTACCGGTCACATCCATGTTCTGCAGGTCCACCAGCATCAAGTGGTTATCGGTTCCTCCGCTCACCAGCTGAAAGCCTTCCGCTGTCAGAGATTCTGCCAGTGCTTTTGCATTTTTAAGCACCTGCTCCTGATAGGTCTTAAATTCCGGTTTCAGAGCCTCACCGAAGCTGACTGCTTTGGCTGCGATTACATTCATCAGCGGTCCCCCCTGTGTTCCCGGGAAAATGGCCTTGTTGACCGCCTTTGCATATTCCTCCCTGCACATGATCATCCCGCCTCGTGGGCCTCTGAGCGTCTTATGGGTTGTTGTTGTCACGACGTCCGCGTACGGTACCGGACTCTGGTGAAGCCCTGCCGCAACCAGTCCTGCAATGTGGGCCATATCCACGAAGAGATATGCTCCTACCTCTTTGGCGATGTCCGCAAATACATCGAACCTGATTGCTCTCGGATATGCACTTGCCCCCGCAACGATCATCTTCGGTTTATGCTCTTTCGCCAGTGCTCTGACCGCCTCGTAGTCTATGTAACCCTCCTCGTTGACACTGTACGGAATAAAGTTGTACAGAATCCCCGACATATTCACCGGTGAACCGTGTGTCAGATGTCCGCCGTTTGCCAGATCCAGACCGAGCACAGTGTCTCCCGGTTTCAAAAATGCCTGATATACTGCATTGTTCGCGTTTGCTCCCGAGTGTGGCTGCACACAGACGTGGTCACATCCGAACAGCTTCTTCGCTCTCTCGATTGCCAGATTCTCCAGCACATCCACCTCTTCACAACCGCCATAATAGCGTTTCCCCGGATACCCTTCCGCATACTTGTTTGTCGGTACTGTACCGATTGCCATCATGACCGCCTCTGAAACAATGTTCTCGGATGCGATGAGCTCCAGATTTCTGCGCTGTCTTTTGCACTCTGCCTTCAATGCACTGCCTACCTCTTCGTCGTACTGTCCGACAAAATTCATTACTGATTCTACCATGTTTTACTTCCTCCTTTTTCTTGTGTATCCTCGATCGAATTTCCCTCCCGGTCAATCTGTTTACTCTTGCCATTTTTTTAACAGGTATTAAAAAAAGACAAACACAAATATCAATTGACTCGATATCCATATTCGTCTCTGTCCTTTTACCTGAAAGATTCCTTCACCAAATGTCGCCACATTCGTTCCGTTACTTCGTCGGTACATAAACTACTGTTCTCCAGAGTTTCGTCCGGATTCAATCCTTTTGCCTGAGAGTTTCAAATGTTCACTTTCCCCTTCGGCGCCTCCTCACTCTGTTATCATGCGTATACTGACTTAGAGAAGGTCTCTCTCGAACCCATCATCCGATGTATGAAATTAACGTCATTATACGTGACTATTCAGTATTCTGTCAACAATTGATTTCTTTTTCACGCAATTGTTTTATTTTTCACACTCTCCGTCAGATTATATGTTCACATTTTTCAGGTGTTTTTCTACTTTTCCTCTTCCGGGTATTTCATTCCCCAGTCCCTGCGGATCTGCGACATCATATCCATCACATCGACTGTATAGTCCAAATGCATCTCATCGCGTTCTCCTGACACCGCCATCTCCATGTCCTCCACCTCGTACTGCAGGGCATCCGCTGTCGCACCGGCTTCGATGACTTCTGTATGGCCATCCTCCGTATACGTAATGACAGCACTCTCCCCGCGGGGATACTCAAACATCTCAATGTATCCTTTTTCAAAGCTGATCGTGCCGCGTTTCGGCTGTTTCGCATGAAGCGAAAGGATCACAGTCGCCATCTCCTCCTCCGGGTTTTTCAGCAGAATGCTGGCTTTTTCATCTACCCCTGTCGGTGCATAGGTCACCTGGGAAACGATCTGATCCGGCTTGGAAGAGAGGAACCATCTGACAAACGACAGTGCGTACACGCCGATATCCAGCATTGCCCCTCCCGCCAGACTGCGATTGAAGAAACGGTTTTCCATATCGTATTCTTTGTAGCTTCCAAAGTTCATTTGAACCAGACTCAGCGCGCCAAGTCTGCCGGACTCTATAATCTCATTTAATTTCTTATAAATCGGCATGTGGAAGATGGTCATCGCCTCCGCCAGAATGACGTGGTTTTCCTCAGCCAGCGCCACTGCCTCGCCGAGTTCTTCGTCATTCAGTGTGATGGATTTCTCACAGAGCACATGTTTGCCTGCTGCCAGTGCCTTTCTCAGATAATTGATGTGCGTGTTATGCGGAGTGGAGATGTAAATAATATCTACATCTTCATCCTCAAACACATCGTCTATCTTGTCATATACCTTCTCGATTCCGTACTTGTCTGCGAAATCAACCGCCTTGTCATGTGTTCTGTTTGCCACGGAATAAAGCCGTCTTCCTTTCGCCTCCATCGCCTGTGCCAGTTGATTTGCGATAATGCCACAACCAAGTGTAGCCCATCTGTATTCTTTCATAATGATACCTCCGTTATATTCTGTAAAGTTATTTGATTGTCTGTAAATTTATTTTCCCATTTTCTGCAGCGGCTTTTTCAAAACTGCCAGAATAACGCATCCCACAACAGACCCGATCAGGATTGCTCCCATATAGAGAAATGGATGACCTATCGTAGGAATGACAAACACTCCTCCGTGAGGGGCACGAAGCGTACATCCAAACGCCATGGACAATCCGCCGGCAATAGCAGAACCCGCGATACAGGATGGAATGACTCTGAGCGGATCACTTGCCGCAAAAGGAATGGCGCCTTCTGAAATAAAGGATAACCCAAGCAAATAATTGACCATACCAGACTGTCTCTCTTTTTCTGTAAAACGATTCTTGAAAAATGTAGTGCAAAGTGCAATGGCAAGCGGCGGAATCATTCCTCCAGCCATAACTGCGGCCATAATCTCGAAGTTGCCCTCTGACAACTGGGATGTTGCAAATACATAAGACGCTTTGTTTATTGGGCCACCCATATCTGTAGACTGCATTCCGGCAGTCACCATACCGAGCAGAATTTTGCTGGTTCCATTCAAGCTGTTAAGTGCATTTGTCAGTGCCGTATTGATGATGCCCATAAATGGATTGATAAACGTTGTAACGACTGCCGCTGCCAAAATCCCCACCACAGGATAGATAATCATCGGTCTCACGCCATCCATTGCTCTCGGAATCTTCGCCGTCAGCTTTTTCAGCAAAAGCACGAGATACCCTGCCACAAAACCTGCCAAAAGCGCTCCTAAAAAGCCCGAATTCACATCTCCTCCGGCTGGGTTTGCGAATGTACAGCCTGCTTTTGCAACCATCCCGGCAATAAAACCAACCGCAAGTCCCGGTCTATCTGCAATGCTCATGGCGATAAATCCAGCCAGAACCGGGAGCATCATTCCAAATGAAAATTCACCAATAGTCTTCAGATAAGCCGCCAGCGGTGTATTCTTTCCAAAGTTTGACGGATCGATGCTGTAATCATCAAATAAAAATGCAAGTGCGATCAGGATACCTCCGCCGATAACAAACGGCAGCATATGGGACACTCCGTTCATCAGATGCTTATAGATGGAACGTCCCAGACCTTCTCCCTTTACTTCCGCTGTCTCTTCACCGGCAATGTGATGATAGATTTCCACCTCACCATGCAGCCCCTTTTCGATCAATTCCTCCGGTTTATGAATTCCGTCAGAAACCTTCGTCACAATAACACGTTTCCCATCGAATCTCGCCAGATCTACATTTTTATCCGCGGCTATGATGATGCACTCTGCCTGACGTATTTCTTCTGCCGTCAGCACATTTTTGGCACCTTCTGCCCCTTGTGTTTCTACTTTGACCGGGCAGCCCATTTCCTGTCCCTTTTTCTCCAGACTTTCCGCTGCCATATAGGTATGTGCAATTCCCGTTGGGCAGGCAGTAATTGCTAATACCGGATATCCCTGCTGGTCCACAGTCATCTCTCCGGACGATTTCCCGGACTCTTTTTTCTGCACCTCTGCATCCAGCTCTGCCTCTTTCCGGTCGATGATTCCCAGAAATCCACTCACACTGTCCGCCTGCATTAGATCCTCACGAAACTGATCGTCCATAAGCATCTTCGACAATCTCGCCAACGCTTCCAGATGCACATTGGCTCCGCCTTCCGGTGCGGCAATCATGAAGAATAATTTTGCTGGCTCACCGTCCAGGGCATCATAATCCACTCCTTGATTGACACGCATAGACGCCAATGCCGGTTTTTTCACCGCTGCAACTTTAGCATGCGGGATTGCAATTCCTTCTCCAATTCCTGTGCTTCCCTCTTGTTCTCTTGCCAGGACGCCCTGTCGATATGCCTCTTTGTCGCTGAGACTGCCACTTCTGTCCATCAGATCCACTAAATGGCTGATGGCATCCATCTTCGAAGATACTTTTGCATTCAGATCAATTGCTTCTTGATTCAATAAATCACTGATTCTCATATTCAACCTCTCTCCTTCTTCTCATCTTTTTCCATGACCGATAAATTTGTCTCGGACTGACGAGTAACGGTTTTCGTTTCCTTTCATTTTGCAATAATTATTTTCATAAGTAATTATACCGTGAAATATCTTTTTGTCAATACGATTTCCGCGAAAATCATTTTCATACATTGTCTTTGTTAATAGCGCACAAAAAGAGAGTCCGTCTCCGCGAAACAAACTCTCTTTTTTGGTCATTTTTTCGGATAATTGAAACAGCGGGCGCCTTCTATATAGTCATTCGAATTTGTTATTTCATCATAATTTTTCATCAGCCATAAGATTTTCACAATAACTCAAATGTTCATAACTTTTCTTCTGTCCTACCGTCAGAAACAAATAAAAGATCTCCATCACGGTCATCGCTGACACCCTCGAAAAGCAAAATTCATTTAAAAACAGCTTTTCCCTTGTTGCGGTCTTGATGTGGAAGTCAACGATTTCACCCAGAGTAGAATTGGGATTGTTTGTGATACCGATCGTAATCACCCCATTCTTCTTTGCCTCCTCTGCCATCATGCAGACCCGCTTCGATTCTCCGGAATTGGAGATCAAAATCATCACATCACCCTTTTTTAAGGTCAGAGCAAATGCAAGCTGAGTCTCCCAAATAGTGCCGGACACCGCCTTGATCCCGATCTCATTGAATTTAAATGCTCCATCAAGCGCAACCGGAATGGTATTCCCGACCGCCACCAGCTGCACCAGATTTGCAATCTGTATGATATCTAATATCTGGTCCAGCTCGCTGCAGTTAATCATAGAGATCGTCTGCTTTATTTCTTCTGTCTTATTGGCCAGAATATTCTGCAGCGACTGCTCGATGTCTCCTCTGCTGATATCATTTGATACTTTCACATCATCATTTGATTCTACGATTTCCTTTGCGAGACTGATTTTAAGATGGTGAAATCCATCCACGTTGCACTTTTTGCAAAAGCGGGATATCGTCGCAACGCTGGTTCCGCTTTCTTTTGCCAGTTCTCCAATCGTCATATTCACTACTTCTTTATGATTCTGCATGATATACGATGCAATTTTTTTCTCCTGTTCAAAAAAAGAATCGTACATGATGCAGATTTGGTCCAATACATTCTGTTGACGTTCCATAGCTGTTCCCTCCGCGAAAATTATTTTCACAGCTATCATAACACAGTCTTTTATTATTTACCATCTTTTACAGATTTCAAAATAATATTCCCTTTTATTCTACACTATTTTCATTTCCACTTTTCTTTCGCAAATTTACAGGCATTCTTTATGCCGCCCACTTCTTTAAACATCCGTTGTCTGTTCTCCCTCTTCGGTTGCATCCCCGTCTCGCACTCCTGCGCAGAAGCACATAGATCCACAGAACCGCCAGAATCAACGATGGCAGCACCAGGAGATGTTCCTGCCCCCAGACCATTTTCCCCATCCAGAAGGATGGCAGCAGCCAGAACACAAATTGCACCCGCTCCGGGACGAACCATGGAACCACCGCCCCGAGGATTATAAGCGAGGTCAGTTTTGTCACCGCCATTCCCTCCAGCTTATTTGAGGACAATGTGACGACCAGCAGGGAAAACATCACGCCCTGGGCCGCTCCATCCAGCGCCAGCAAAAGCTGTGTGACAGCTGACAGTGCGGTGAGCGAAAAAACGGCAGTCATGATCTCTGTGATCAGAAAAGAGAAAACTCCCGGCAGCCCCAGCCGTGAGATGAAGTATCCGGTCTGCCCTAATGGTGTGGCATGCAGTGCTGTCATGATGTGGTCATCCCGCTCCTCCAGCATCACCATCGCTGCCACAAAACAGTAGAAAACAGGCGTGATACATGCCAGAAACAGATCGAACACCGGATAATACTGCGTCAGGATCTCTTCCATGCCAAAGTGGCCGGTCAGAATCCGCTCCAGCAGCGGAATCCCAAATCGAAATGCGATACCTATCAAAACCGGGGCACCACATGCAACGGCAAGCATCATATCATTTTTCAGGAACAGAATCATCTGCCTGAAACTACTGCAAATCGCTTTCATAGCTTTGCACCTCCCAGTTCGCTGAACATTTTTGAGACACTTTTACAGGCTGTCCGAAACAAAATCAGGATTAATACGCCGACCACCGCAAGCTTTTGCATTCCCGGTACCTGTCCTGCCACCAGATCGATACAGATGTTTGCCGGATAATACGAAAAGCCCAGAAAATCCACCTGAAACAGGTAGAGTGCCGCCGGTCCGAACCCGATAAGCTCAAAGGGAACCGTCCAGAGGATGAACTGATTCAGACTCGTAATTTTTGCTGCCACGATCATTCCCAGAAGCGTAAAGACCACGCTCGTCACCACGGTTCCCACCACCAGCAATCCTATATGTTTCTTCCCGATAGCAGCAGCAATCACAACTGCAGCGATAACGGAAATGCTTCCGATTGATAGCAGCTTTGAAAGGATGTATTCCGCGGGTCTGACCGGCGAGACAGCCAGTGTGCACAGCACTCTCTGGCTTTTCTCCAGCAGCACGATGGCTCCCATAAAAAACATCCCCATAGCTGCGGGATCTGAAAAAATCAGCAGTGTCGCAATGCGGTCTCTCCACTGCTGCGGGAGGGAAAGGAGCACCGCGCTATAGAGGATGGTCAGAACTGCGTACAGGAAGTAAAACCCGTATTTTATCTGAAATTTTATATCGCCTGCTATCAATTTTTTGAGCCTCATACCAGTGTCCTCCCTGTAATATCTATGAAAATGTCATTCAGCGTCGGTTCGCTGCTGTGAATCGATACCAGCCTGTTTTCTTTGATCAATGCTTTCAGTTTTTCATCCTCAGAGATTCTGTCCAGAGCACAGGACGACGACTGTTCTCCTGCCTCCTGCCAACAATAGGTCACCGATGCTGCCCCCTGTGACATAATCAGATTGTGAGGACTGTCCAACGCCATGATCTGTCCGCCCACAATAAATGCCACCCGGTCGCAGAGCTCTGTGGCATCCTGCATGTTGTGGGTGGTGAGCAGGATCGTCTTCCCCCGCTCCTTCTCCTCCAGAATCATATCCTTCATCAGACGGTTATTGGTGGGATCCAAACCGCTTGTGGGTTCATCGAGAAACAGGAGTGCCGGGTCGTGCAGAAGTGCCTTGATAAAGTTGAGCCGTGCTTTCATCCCCTTTGAATAATCGGAGACCCTTTTGTCCGCATCCTGCAGAAGTCCCATTTTTTTCAGCAGTTCATCTGCCGGACGTGGTTTCTTCTCATACAATGAAGAAAAGAAGCGCAGGTTTTCCCTTGCCGTCAGCTTTTCATACATGGTGGAAAATTCAAAGTCTACTCCGATGTTTTCATAGAAATCCTTTTTGTGCTGTTTACACTCTGCGCCGTTGACCAGCACCTGCCCCTGATCCCCCGGCAGCATTCCGGTCAGAATCTTTTGGAGCGTACTTTTTCCGGCCCCGGAGGGTCCGAGAAATCCGAATACCTCCCCCTGCGAGACATGGAAGTTCATATCCTGTATAAATGGTCTGCCGGTATAGCTGAAATTTAAGTTCTGTACGGTTATCATGATATCCTCCTTTTTTTCCGATAATGATTCTGCGAGAAAACCATTTGACTGCTTTTCACTATATAGTCAAACTTGGCTTTGTTTTAAGTCCGACAAACTTTGCCGGACTCACTTCTGTCATACTGTCTATTTCCCTTACTCTCTTCTGCTTCTACTGCATCATCTGCAGCACCAGCCCGTTTACCAGCAGCCGCAGCGCCTCGTCAAAATGCTCTGCTCCCATCTCATCTCTGTGCAGTGTCGCAAAATAGATTCCGCGAAATGCAGCACTGAATACTTCCTGATCTACATCAGTCCTGACTGGCAGCAGCGAGAACACCCGCTCCACCATATCCTCATCGTATTCCAGATGATTTTGCAGGACCTCGGGCGGAAGTTTCCGTGCAAGCAGCTGGACCTCATCGGAATCCAGCATCCTCAGTATCGGCGATTCCGAAGCTTTTTTGAAAAAACCAAATATGATATCGGTCACCTTCTCCGCATGGAAGTTCTCTTCGCAGATCTGCGCAAATGCCTGATATAATTCCGTCTCAATCTGGTCATGAAATTTCAGAATCACCTCAAATAACAGCAGTTCCTTCGACTGATAAAACAAGTAAAAAGTTCCCTTGGGAATCTTCACGCGCTTCACGAGCTCATCCACCGTTGTGCGCCGGATCCCATACTGCCCCAGACACTTGGCTGCCTCTTCCCTCAGACGGTTTTTGATATATTCTCTTTCCTGTTCTGAATAACACTTTGGCAAATGTTTTCTCCTTTTTGACTATTTTTGTTTATATAGTCAGTATACCTCACTGAAATCAAATGTCAACGCGAAATTCCTGATAAGAAGACATTTTTCCGGTATACCAGTATCGAACACAGATAACAGATCAGGAAAATCACCAGAGTCACCCCGACGCTCACCACATTGACCGTCAAAAGCGATGTATGTGTCATCTTTCCGAGCGCATGCACGGAAAAGAAGCTGGATAGTGCCATAACAAGAAACGGCAGCGCGTAGGTCATAAGAAGTTCCCTGGAAATTGACTTTTCAATTGTTTTCTGACTGAATCCGAGCTTTCTGAGCACCCCGTATCTTTCTCTTTCCTCAAACGCATCATTATAGAGTTTCATAAAGAGGATACTTCCACTGGCAAGTGTAAACACAAGGAACATAAAGACACCGACCGAATACAGAATCTTGATCCATTCCTCCTCCGGATTCCTTGGATCTATTGCTATGCGTCCTGTTTGACTGTCCGGAGTATTGCTCACAATCGTGTCCAGTTCATCCATAGAAGCCTCATAATTGTAAATGTCGTCAATCCGATAATTGTAGGTATAAAGCTGCTGCCCCTTCGACTGAAATTCTCTGTAAACCTGATCATTTACGATGTAAAACGACATTGACTCCTGCAGATAGCCAAGATAAGGAACCTCGACATCGTCCGTCTGCCTGAACTCTTTTCCATCGAGCGTGATCGTAATCCCGCTCTCCTCTGTAATGATGGAAATCAGCGGAACATTACCGGCCTCAATCAGTTCATCCGCCGCCGGCTCCTCCATTTCAAATGCAAGCCCGGCATCTTCTGCCGCCTGTGCCACCTCCGAATAAGACAGCAGAACGTACTGTTCCCCTTCATAATGTGCGTGATAAAGAGACGGATCCAGCTGCAGCATCGGAATCTCATTGCTGTAATCAATCTGATTATCCTTTTTGATCAGATCCGCGATCTCCTCGCCAATCCCCTGCCGTACGCTGACAATCTGGTACGTATAGGTGTTCCGAAAATGTACAATATTGTCATAACGCATCTTCATGGCAAATCCCGTCGCCAGAGCAGTGACAGAACAAAGCATCAGTACACTGGTCATGGCATAAGAACGATAGTTTTTCTTCATACGGAAAATGACGTTGCTCACCCACAGAGTTCTCTGCTTCTGATACAAAAATTTCTTATTCTTCTCCAGCTTTTGAAAGACAAACGGTATAAATCCGCCAAAGAGCAGATACACACCGATGATGACCAGAACTACCGCAATAAGAACATTTCCCATCACTTCCTGACCGCCGTCTTTGACTGCCAGATAGTACCCTGCACCCAGCACGATTATTCCCACAACCGCCTTTCCGATCAGAAGCCATCCCTTCTGTCTCACATACTCATTCTGCCGATTTGCAGAAACCATCTCCAGTACGCTGCTTCGCACGATACTGACATATCCCTTTATCACAAAAATTCCATACATGATGAGGTATACGGCGATGGTTATCAGGATCGGTTCCGGCTCAAAATGGAAACGTATCTCCACAGAAATATCCGAGATTGCCAGAAGAATCATCTGGAACAGCTGTGTTACCAGCACACCGAATCCCACTCCAAGGATCATCGCAAGGATTCCCGTCATCAGACATTCCATCATATAGAGCTTTCCGATTCTCTGATTGGAAAGCCCCATAAAAACATAAATCCCAATCTCTTTTTTCCGTCTTGTCAGAAACACATTGGTAGAATACCAGATAAAAAAGAACATAAAGCATCCCAGTACAATAAGAATTGCATTGACCACGATGTCAATATAATCTTTATTTTGTTCTCCCAGCATCGCAAATGCATCCGAAAAAACAATGTACTGAAAATTCAAAAAAATGAGGATTGTAAATGCCATGGAGAGGATCAGTGACAAATAGTTTCGAAAGCTGCTTTTAAAATTCTGTACCGCCAGCTTCACCATACTCATGAGAAGTCACCTCCCATAGACGCCTGCATATCGATAATCCGGTCGTAAAACTCCTTCCGGTCTTTCCCTTTGCTCAGCCTGCACTGAATCATTCCATCGCTCAGGATAAAGACATCCTTTGCATAGGATGCACAGAATGCATCGTGTGTAACCATCAGAATCGTCGCCTTTTTCTGGTCATTGACTGTTCTCAGACGCTCCAGCAGATCACGGCTTGACTTTGAGTCCAGTGCGCCTGTCGGCTCATCCGCAAAAATGATCTCTGGATTCGTGATCAGTGCCCTGCTGGTCGCCCCTCTCTGCTTCTGTCCACCAGAGAGCTGGTACGGATATTTCTGCAAATGCTCTTCCAGTCCGAACATCCAGGCCAGCTTCTGCGCCTTTTGGATGCACTCCCTGGCTGGAACGCCGTTCAGGGACAGTGGCAGCGCGATGTTATCCTGCAGCGTCATGGTATCCAGCAGGTTATAATCCTGAAATATGAATCCGATCTTATCCCTGCGAAGTCTCGACAGCTCCTGATTCGATACCTTTGTAATATCCTTGCCGTCCAGCATGACCGCCCCCTGCGTCGGCTTATCGATCGAGGAGAGGATATTCAGAAGTGTCGTCTTGCCCGAACCACTCGGACCCATGATGGCAATAAAGTCATTCTGGAAAATTTCCAGGTCGATTCCCTTTAAGACTCTTGTCTGGAAGCCCTTTGTCCCATAATCTTTTATTAAATGTCTGATTTCTACTACTTTCTTTTCATTCATAATCTAAAACCTCCTTATGCTGATCATTATAGAAAAGAATGTCTGAAAAATCCTCTCATTATCCTTACAAAGCCGAGACTTATGTTACATTTTTTGTAAGGTTAGAACCCCCTCCTATATCAGAAAGTGCTCATGATTGTCGCGAAATTCCAGCGTAAACCGCGTATACTCTCCCAGTTCGCTCTCCACCACAATCCCGACTCCAAGCTTTTGCAAAATCACCGATGCCATATAAAGTCCCATTCCCGTCGACTTGTATCTGCCATTGTGATGATTGCTGCCGGTGAATCCTTTTTCAAAAATACGCCGGATATCCTGCTGTGCGATCCCTTCGCCGTTATCCTCCACAAACAGGCGTACCCTTTCTTCTGTCTGGTTCGCCCGGATTTTCAGAACCGGCGACGCTTTTGCATACTTGACTGCATTACTGATCAGCTGATCCAGTACGTAGACCAGCCACGATGGATCCGTATAAACGGTCTCTCCCTGTACCTGAATGTCCATCTCGAACCGGCTTTGCAGAAGAAAGAACTGATTGTTCTGAAGCGAGGTTCTGACACAGTCCATAAGTTTTACCGGTTTGATCTGAAGGTCGAAGACACTGCTCTGCACTTTACAGCCCAGCAGGGCCTGCCTAAGCTGCTGATTCATCTTCTCCAGCTGTACCTGCATCGATTTTCTCAGTTTCGGATCCTCGATTCTCTCCGCCATGAGAAGTGTCGATGCCAGGGGAATTTTCACCTCATGGCACCACATGGCAATATAATCCTCCAGATTGCAATTGGCGTCAAACTGTTCCCTAAGCTGTTCCGCCATAATCTCCTGATCATGAACCACAATATCCTGATTTTCAAAGTTTCCCAGCTCACAGTCCGCGATACTCTGTGCCGACAGAAAGTCCGCCTTTTTTCTCTCCCACCTGTAATAGCGGGCAATATCCAGACACACAAAAATGAGTCCTCCTACAAGTAAGAGGACATCCAGATAGACCAGGTATCCGCTTTTCACACCCGGAACCAGAAAGATGAAATAAAGATTATAGGCAATACAGCAGATCAAGGTCACACAAAGATATGTTTTATGTCTTTTCAGATACTTCATGCGATATAGTACCCCTGTCCTTTCTTGGTCTGAATCACGTCCCTGCCGCAGGCGGCGTCCAGTTTGCTCCGAAGCCGGCTGATCACGGTCGTCAGTGTGCTGTCAGAGACAAATTCATCCGTGTTCCACAACACCTGCATCAGATTCTCCCGTGTCACGACCTCTGGTCTTTCCTCCACCAGCCTTGCGAGTATCTTTTTCTCCGATTTGGTCAGCTCGACTTCCCGGTTCCGATAGATCAGTGATGAGGTCTGAAATTCAAAGCACAAGTCCTGATTCAGATAGACCCGATCCTTCACCTTGTACTGATAAGCTCTCCGCATCACGGCCTCTATCTTTGCCTTCATCAATTCCAGATGAAACGGTTTTTCGATAAAATCATCCCCGCCCTGCGCGATCGCCATGATCTTATCCCGATCATCGTTCCGGCTGCTGATATAGATAACAGGAGCCTCCGAAATCTCCCGCAGCTTGCGGCACCAGTACATTCCGTCGTAAAACGGGAGATTGATGTCCAGCAGAACCAGATGCGGATGGCACCGTGTGAACTCCGCTGTCACATTGGAAAAGTCCGAAGCGCACACAGCCCGGTATCCCCATTTTTCTAAAAAATCTTTTATCTCCCCTGCGAGGATCTCATCATCCTCCACAATCAAAACACAAATCATTTCGTTCATATCCGCATCCCTCTCGTATTGCACATCAGTCTGTCCTAATTCATTGCTTCTTACTTACAGCATACACGATTCCGCGGATTCCTGCAAACGCAACCCCCGCGCAGGGCCATATGATCCACGTCCTGTCCCAGCCATTTGTATAGAAGCTGAGTCCCAGATACACCGCCGTAACCAGACACCAGTAGATTCTTGAAAACCGCTCGGTGCCACGAGTCTCTGCCTTCTTCTCGAGGGTATAATCCCCCTCCTGCAGAAGGATCTGATAGCACTCTTTCTGCATTCCAACAGATACAAAGAGATACACCGCCACAGCGATCACCACCAGCAGTCCTGCCGTACAGAAGATGTACGTGCTGTCCGTGCTGTCCAACGTCGCGGCAATCAGAAGCGGAACCGCTGCAACAATACACAAAAATACCCCCGCCATATTGCTGACCCTGTAAATGGCTTCGTACTCTGCCATTCTTTTTTTCACCACAGCCTCCACACCGTAGGCTAGCTGAAACTGCTCCCGTTCCAGATAATCATATTCTTCCAGCTTCATCCCATGCATCACAAAATAAGCGGTGCAGCAGGCAACTCCGATCAGCAGAAGCACCACTCCGATTCCTCCTGCCGCATCTTCACTGATACGAAGAATGCCTGCCTCACGCAGCCCCATCAGGAAAACCAGCACTGTCGGTGACAACACATATCCTGCAACTGCAAGTCCTGTTTTTTTGGTACTGCTTGTTCTCAGTTCCATATACGCATCGGCCTCTTCCATGGAGACCCGTCTGCACGTCTCTTCACTCCCGGTCTGTTCCACAACATAGCTTTCTTCTTTTTTCAAATCATCCTTCAGAAGATAGTCCGTGGTGACACCAAAAATCTCACTCAGCTTGAGAATCCTTTCCATATCCGGTATCGATGCCCCCGATTCCCACTTGGATACAGACTGTCTGGAGATTCCAAGCTGAAATGCCAGTTCTTCCTGCGACCATCCATTTTGTTTTCTTAATTCCATAATCTTTTCACTGATAATCATAAGCTCATCCCTTTCACAACCACTGTCTCGTTACAACCACATCGTAGCTTTTTGAGTGGCTGCACACTACCAAGAGCGCTTGGAAATTTGTCAACCGGCAGTTGCATTCCTTATTTTATGGGCCTTCCGGCTTGTTTTTTCTAAAATACACAAAAAATATTTACGAAACATTTCTTTTCGGGTATACTAATACGTGATTCATTCTTCAGCAGATGCATGAAAACGAACTTCGCTCGTGGCATCTCTGCGCAGACACCAGGGTTCTTCCCATCTCAGGCGGGTCCTTCCTTCGTGCAAATTTTGAAAGGAGTCTTACACATGAAATTTATATATCCAGCTGTTTTCCACCAGGATGTGGATGGCAGCTACAAAGCATATTTCCCAGATCTGGAGAGCTGTTTTGCGGAGGGCGCTGATTTAGATGACGCCATCGACAATGCAAATGATGCCGCACGCGACTGGATCTCACTCGAGTTGGACGATCCGGACGGCAATCTGCCCCACGTATCGGACGAACACGATCTTGATTTAAAGGACGGAGAGTTCATGCGGAACATATCGGTCAACATCCGTTTCCATGTCGGATGGGACGAGTAAATACAATCGTATTCAACCTTGTATCACACTTGGCCCCCATCTTTTATAAGCTTTCTCAAAGCACAAAATCATTCATCGATTTTGTGCTTTTTATTGGCCTGCTTTTCAGGCGGGGCTTTTTATCTTTTCCAGCACTTTTTGAACATCACTCTGGATCAGTGACTGCATGCTTTCTTTATATTTTCCATACGATATACCGCGCAGTGCGTGCTCGACCTCCGGTTTCAGATACGGCTTATATCTTATAAGCGTCGGCAGAGTCTGAATGCATTGCCGCGCGGTTATTGGCTTGTCATCTTCCACATGCCGCAGATATTCAGCGACGATCTCGTCAAACCGGTTGTCCTCGTCCCACTTGACATTCGCCGCGATGAGCGTTATCCCACGTGTTCTGATATAAGATTTTGGATTCGACATCATCTGCACAAACTGGTGAAAATAAACATAGACATCGGGGCCACAGTTACTTTCATTTACAAGTGCCTGCAGATTGCGGTATGCCTGCTTATCGTCATGCTCCGTTAGGCCTGAAACCAGTTCTTCCATGTTTCGGACCGCATACCGCTCCCTCCTGCTGTATCCTTCCCAGACAGCAAAATACGTTTTTCTTATATTCCAAATACGTTTTTCCGAACACATTTTATATCCTAGTGTGCTGTATTGTTCAGATTTAGCTAAACTATGCAGAATAAATTTTCGAAGGCAGTATTTTAAAAATGCAGGCGTAGCAGGCTACGCCGAGGCTTTTGGAATGCTGAATCCGGAAATTCAGGCAAGTGAAACGTAAGGTTATTTAATGTCGCTTATACTAGATACACCATTTCATTCATGGTATAATGTACGCGACAGCAATGAGCAGTGCCAGCAGGTGCCGGCAAGCGTTTACGTTGTGCTCGCACATAAGGAAATGCTTGCTGGCATCTGCTGATAGGGCGAATGCCCGCGAGTGAGATGGAGCAACGCGCAATCGAACGGCACTGCGGACTACGTGATATAAAGCCAGCAGATGCAGGCAAGCATTTACGTTGTGCTCGCACATAAGGAAATGCTTGCTGGCATCGGCTGATAGGGCGAACGCCCGCGAGTGAGATGCAGCAACGCGGAATCGAACGGCACTGCGGACTACATAATATAAGGAGTATCTGTCATGAAAAAACTAAGAATACTATTTGTCATATTGAAACGAACCAAAGCAGATCACATCATCCTCGGCTTTGTCGCTTTTCTCTTCCTTGTGGCTGCTGTCATCCAGGCTGTTGAGCCCGATATCAACCACTATGGAACCGCGCTGTGGTACTGCTATGCCGTCATCTCCACCGCCGGGTTCGGAGATGTAGTTGCCGTCACCTTTATCGGCAAGTTCTGCTCTGTCCTACTGACAATCTACTCTCTATTTGTCATCGCTATCGCAACTGGTGTCGTTGTCAGCTTCTACGGACAGATCGTGGAGATGCAGCAGAAAGAAACTATGACCATGTTCATGGACAAGCTGGAGCATCTGCCGGAGCTGTCAAAAGAAGAACTGGCTGCTATCTCAGAGAAGGTGAGAAAATTTCGCTGATCAGGATGCCCGTGCTGCTTTTCCTCTCGCCAACACAGGCATCCCCCTGTCTGGTACTTTCCACACCAGAAGGGGAGATGCCCAAGAACAAAACTATTAAGAACAGAACAGTTCAAAAATGATTAGTTTTCCTTTTGTTTAATCGGAAAACATACCTTTGTGACAAACTCCTCCGGACTTTTCACTTCCTGCGGCGAATTTATATAACAGTCAAATGGCGCCGATGCGATCTCATAATGATTTTCGTCTATCCATTTTAGCACTGCCGCATAAGCCTCGCCAAGCTTTGAATATGGGCCGGTATATACACAGACTGCACACATTCCCGGAGCGAGCAGCTTCACATTCTCACAATTTTGCACGCTCTGGCTGTCCTCGACCGGAATACACACCTCTACATTCGCATGCTCATGATGAAATTCTTCATCTGCGTAAAAAGTCATGACCGGACCATTTTGCTTCAATCCGTTTTTGTAGATTTCTTCATATACACTCCCGATCACATTGCTGATCTGCGAAATCTCGATCACTGCTTTCCTGCATACGGCCAGTACCGGCGCATACTCTTCTGCTCCTACTTCTAATACTAAATTCTTATCCATCAATTTTCCTCCTGACTGAATCTGCTGCACCTTTTTCTCGATGCACTGCTTCAACCGGATATTCTCCTGCATCTGATTATCCAGTTCCTGAATACGTTGTTCCAAAAAATGTACCAAAAGGTGTTCATCTTCACTATCCAGAATTGCTTTGATCTGCTCCAGGCGTAAATCATAACACTTCAGTTCCGATATCAGCAGTATCCTGTAGACCTGTTCATCCGAATAATACCGATAATGATTTTCCTGATTCACGAACGCCGGACTCATCAATCCGATCTCATCGTAATAGCGCAGCGTTTTTCTTGATACACTTCCTATTTTGGAAAATTCACCTATGGAATACATTCCGTTTCCTCCTTCCGTATTCATACTTTACACGTTCCAGTCAGGGGGAATGTCAAGTACTTTTTTCTATATTTCTATTCCGTGATCGCCACCACTCTTGCAGGAAGCCCCGTTGCACCCTCAAAACGCGGATACATTACCATGATCACTGCTCCTGCCTCTGCCACCTTGTCCAGATTCGTCAGAAGCTCTACCTGCAGTTTTCCTTTTGATAAAATATAACGTTCACAGGCGAGGTCTCCCGCCTTTTGTGCCTCTGCCGATGCGTCCGTATCCAACGTTTCATGCCCGTTTGCAGCAATGTTTCTTTCCTCATACAGGAATTTCACAGCCTCCATCGACCATCCCGGGAAGTTATCATTTCCATCTGCGTCAGTCCCTGAGATTGCATCCATATCCGGCCATTTCTTTGACCAGTCTGTCCGCAGGGCAACAAATGCCCCCTCTGGAATTGTTCCGTATTTTTTCTCGTATGCTTTGATGTCCTCCACCGTTACTGCATAATGAATATCTCCCTGCACTTGTTCCGTGATATTGATTACACAGAGAGGAAATACTAGATTCTCTACACCGTACTTTTCCGACAGGTCTCCTTCTTTCACAAAATGCCCCGGAAAATCGATATGCGTCCCGAACTGTCCCGGAAATTTGAATGTCTGAATGAGACAATCCAACATCTCATTCCCCCAGTCATAGCATGTCGTACCCAGTTCAACTGACCCATCCGGTATGCCACACCAAAACGGACTATCATTGTTCATTGACAGGGTCAGATCCACCCATTTGTAATCTTTTGCTTTTTTGAGACTCTCCCATAACTTATACATATTCATCCTTCTTTCTTCTCTGTCCGAAATTTACCGTATCCGCTAGTCCAGACCATACTCTTCCAGTAATTTCATCTGATATTCCTCGTCACATGCTGCCCGCTGCAGATCATCCAGCCGCTGATTTTCAATCAGCATCTGATTCAGCTGATTGATTTTACTGATCCCCTGTTTTCTGCCTCGCTTTTCTCCCCGTTCCTCTCCTCGCTTTTCCCACTCTTCCCGTTCCTGCTGCATATGTTTTTCTTCATCATATTCAAATATACTCACGTCTTTCGCCTCCGCTCTGTACTTCGTCAGAAACTCTTCCAATATGCTTTCTTTGATGCACTCGTCAATTGCTTTTTCTACTGCGTCCTCCAGACTCATTCTCTTCTCATATGTACGAACCTTATCCACATAAGCCGTGTATTCCCGCAATGTTTTACAACCTTTCATAAGTTCTTCATTATAACCGGGATTAATATTAATCATCAAGACCTTTAATTCCAGACTTTCCTCTCGATTATCTGCAGCCTCCGCCCCAGCATCAAGTATCTTTTCGCTGATACTTCCCGCCTTCTCTTCTTTGCTTTTCCCTCCCTGCCTTCTGAATGCATCTGAAAGTCTCAGTTCCTTCCGCTCCGGCTGCTTCTCAATCCCGTTATAAAAAGCAATAAATCTTGGCGTCGGTATCTCAATCTGATGGCTGCCGTAAAGATTCATGTCTTTCGTCATTCCCTGATAGACCTTTGCAACATAAAACAGATCCCGGATCGGAAGATTTGGATTATAGGTGGACTGGTGCTCATAAAGCGACAGCTCTGTATGAATCACAAAGGATAGATCGTTTTTCATGTTAAGATAGACTGCATTTTCCAGTGTGTTGATCTCCAG
>NZ_FQZY01000133.1 GCF_900142165.1 Hespellia stercorisuis DSM 15480 | reverse complement strand
AAAAGGCGTTAACAAGGAAAATGTGGATAAAGTGCTAAAAAACATACACAGTAGATGAGGGATAGACACAATTAAATTTATTCCTCAACGCTGAATTTATTCAGTTTTGATTGACAATACAAAACATTACTGTTATGATTAAGTCTGTATTCGTAGCGAATTACCCTTTGCTTGGCAACAGGCAAAGGGTATTATTTTGGGCATATGTTACCCGTCACTTATCTGTTGTTTACCCACTGCGTAGAAGTGAAGATCTCTTTTTCAGGCTAGACCTAAGAAAGCAGGATGACAGTTGCCCATACAAACAAGAAGGAGTTATATGGAAGCAATTAAATTTGAAGAATTAGGTTTATGTCCCGAGATATTAAAAGCAGTAAAGAAGATGGGATTTGAAGAAGCATCACCAATACAGGCGCAGGCCATACCGGAAGAGATGAACGGACTGGACATCATCGGTCAGGCTCAGACCGGAACAGGAAAGACAGCGGCATTCGGTATTCCGTTATTACAGAAGATCGATCCGAAGAACAAAAATCTGCAGGGCGTGATTCTCTGCCCGACCAGAGAACTGGCAATCCAGGTTGCGGAGGAAATCCGTAATCTTGCACATTATATGCATGGCATCAAGGTTCTGCCAATTTACGGCGGACAGGAGATCGTGAAACAGATCCGTTCTCTGAAGAGCGGAACACAATTGGTCATCGGAACACCGGGACGTTTTATGGATCATATGCGCCGCAAGACCGTGAAGATGGACGATGTACACACCATCGTTCTGGACGAGGCGGATGAGATGCTCAACATGGGATTCCGTGAAGACATTGAAACCATTTTAGAGGGCGTGCCGGAAGACAGACAGACCGTATTGTTCTCGGCAACCATGCCAAAGGCCATCATGGACATCACGAAAAAATTCCAGAAGAATGCCAAGGTGATCAAGGTTGTAAAGAAGGAACTGACCGTTCCGAACATCGAACAGTTTTACTACGATGTGCGTCCGAAGAACAAAGAAGAAGTTCTGTCCCGTCTGCTGGACATTTACACACCGAAGCTTTCGGTTGTATTCTGCAACACAAAGAAGCAGGTTGACATTCTGGTAAACGGACTGCTCGGACGTGGATACTTTGCAGCCGGACTTCACGGAGACATGAAGCAGGTACAGCGTGACCGCGTGATGCAGGGGTTCCGTACGGGAAAGACAGACATCCTTGTGGCAACCGATGTAGCGGCCCGCGGAATTGATGTAGATGACATCGAGGCGGTGTTCAACTACGATCTTCCACAGGATGATGAGTACTATGTACATCGAATCGGAAGAACCGGACGTGCCGGACGTGTCGGTCGTTCTTTCTCTTTTGTATCTGGAAAAGAAGTATACAAATTAAAAGAGATTCAGAGATACTGCAAGACAAAGATTTATGCACAGAACGTTCCGTCTCTGGACGACGTTGCAAGCACGAAGATAGAGAATATCCTGGAGGATGTTGACCGCATCATCGAGAATGAGGATTTGACGGCAGTGCTCCGCTCTATAGAGGCAAAGCTCAACGATTCCGACTACACAGCCATGGATATGGCGGCGGCCTTCCTGCAGATGTGCACAGGTATGAAGGATGAGGAAACAGTTCAGGAAGAAGCAATCTTTGGGGATACCGGAGCGGAAGAACCGGGCATGGTACGTCTCTTTGTCAATATCGGGAAAAAGAACAAAGCAAAGCCGGGAGATATTGTAGGCGCTCTCGCAGGCGAGAGCGGCATGCCGGGCAAGCTGATCGGTTCCATCGATATGTTCGACAAGTATACGTTCGTGGAAGTGCCGAGAGAATATGCGAAAGATGTTCTCGAAGCCATGAAGCACGCAAAGATCAAAGGAAAAACAATCGCCATAGAACCGGCGAACCAGAAATAAAAAATAGGGACAGGTTAGAATGCAATTGGGGACGTAGTAAAATGACATTTTACTACGTCCCCAATTGCATTCTAACCTGTCCCTATTCGTGCCACCCACCAGTTGATGAACTGGCATGGTTGAAAACTGTATAACTGGAAGTTTTGAAAAAGCCATATTGGTGCTAATATAGCACATGAGCCGAGCAGATAATCAGAAAAGATGCTGTGAGGAATATAAACAAAACAATGGGAAGAGGGAACAGATTATGGAACAGAGAAATCAGACGGTAGTAAAGCTGGCGCAGACAGCGCTTTTGGCGGCATTGTGTTTTGTGTCGTTCACATTTTTACAGATTAAGATACCGATGCCGGGAGGGGATGCAACGTCTCTGCACATAGGAAATGCATTCTGTGTGCTTGGTGCATTATTGCTTGGTGGGGTGTACGGTGGTCTTGCAGGGGCAGTCGGTATGACGGTTGCGGACATTCTGGATCCGATTTATATCGTGGGGGCGCCAAAGACATTTATCCTGAAATTCTGTATCGGATTGATTGTAGGGCTGGTGGCTCACAATTATGCGAAGATCAATGAGAGTACGGATAAGAAATATATTGCCAAATGGAGCACGATCGCGGCAATTGCCGGTCTGGCCTTCAATGTAGTGGCTGATCCGATTGTCGGATATTTCTATAAGATGTACATTTTAGGACAGCCGCAGGAGATGGCGGAGGTGCTTGCCAAGTGGAGCGCGGCGACCACATTTGTCAATGCGGTTGTGTCGGTTGTGCTGGTGGGAGTGCTGTATAATGTACTGCGGCCGGTGCTGGTGAAATCCGGGATGCTGAAAATATCAAAAGCGGTCAGCTGAGAAAATTACAACTAGAGATTTTCGTGCGTTAAGGGCACAAAAAAAGGGGCTGTCGCACTAGCTGATTAAATTCAGCGGTGCGCAGCTCTTTTTTTCCTACAGAAATGTCCTTTTTATTCCATTTCTGATTCAT
>NZ_FQZY01000029.1 GCF_900142165.1 Hespellia stercorisuis DSM 15480 | reverse complement strand
AATTACCGAAATAATATCGCAAAACAGGTTTTAAAAATTCTCTGTTTTGTACAAAAATTAATTAGTTCCCCAAGGGGGTTCTGAACAGTTACAGTATTATTATAATTAGGGTTTGATATGTAAACTTCTTGAGGTTTACTTTTAGGGATTCTAGAAGTTTGATTTTCAAACTCCTTGAAGTTTGATTTATAAACTTCTTGAAGTTTACTTTTTAAACCACTGTCAGAATCTTCTTCTAGCACCTTCTCCATCGCTGGATTTGGCTCTTTGTTATCTTCAATGACGAAGTTTTTCACATATATGACATTGGCTTTCCCAAATCCCTGTCTTCTTTTTTCAATCAGGCCAATTCCCTGCTCACTATCCAGTTCCTGTAAGATTTTGACTGCTTTATTCTTACCACAATTCAGTAATTCCATGATATTTTCCACAGAAAAGTATATGTAAGCTCTATTCTGGTCGTCAAACCATTCATTTTTTATGGATAAAGACATTCGATCCAGCATCAATCCATATAGAATCTTTGCGTCACTGGATAATTCGCGAAAATACTCATGTGTAAATAATAACTTGGGAATGCGATAAAATGTGTACATATCTGATTCCTGTCCGTAATAGTAATTAAATGTTGCTTTCTGACTCATGTTACCCTCCTTTCTTCGTAATATTCTCTCGGAATCTCTAAGCCAGTAAAATCAAGGCTTTCAGATTCCTTTTTTATTAAAATCCCCCACTTTTTATCAAAAAAAACTTGACAACTTCATCGAAAAATGTGGCGCTTTGCGCCCTTATTTATAAGATATTTTTCGATTGGAGGCGATTTTTATGTTACCTGTTAATTCTGGCGGCCATTCCGCCTATCAAGATTTTCTTCTCGAAAATCTCCGTAAATATTATCCGAATCTTGATTCCATTGCTCGTTCAACTTGGGATATTATCGAGCGATTTTGGAATCTCGATTTATCCTTTACCGATGAGTTCATGAAATCGAAATACTCTGTCTTTGGTCCTAAACCAAGGACTCCTTCCTGTATGCAGCGTTCCTATCTGCTATCGATTGAATTCAAAGTATCCTCTTTAACTGACTGGGCTGCCCAGCTTAAAATCAACCCTCTCTATGCCATTCTTAGCGGCTTTGAGTTTGGTGACACTCCGGGGGTTGGTACATTCTATGACTTTCTTTCAAGACTATGGGATTCTGATGAGAGCCATCTTTCTTCCCATATTCATCCTTTAAAAACAAAAGTGAAAAAGCCAAAATTAAAAGGAACAAAAGCGGATTCTATTGAGAAAGTTACCGTGGAACAACTTCTTCCTGAACTGGAAAATACCATATTTCACATTGATGAACAGCCCTATGGTTCCTTATTCAAACTATACAAATCAGAATTCCTTGATTTGTCTGTTTCTAAGGGACTTATTAATCCAAAATCTCTTGCTTTAGCTGGTGATGGTACTCCTGTTGTTACTTCTCACAGAGAACGCAAGCATCGTATCTGTGACTGTGCTACAAAAGGCATTACTGATTGCAATTGTGATCGATATTTTTCTCAACCAGATTGTGATATTGGTTGGGTTTCCTCACGAGACTGCTGGTATCATGGCTACGATTTATATATGCTTGTAGCCTCTGATTCTTATAGTGATCTCCCTGTATTCCCCTTATTGTCGCCAGCTTCAAAGCATGACTCACACGGATTCCTTCATACCTTTTTCAGAATGAAAAATTTCCTGCCTGACTACAGGGTAAACAAACTGCTTCTTGATTCTGCTCATGATGCAATGCCTTATTATGAATACTGCAAACGTGCTTCCATTACTCCTTTTATTGATTTGAATTGGAAACGCGGAAGCAATCTCCCTTACAAGAACGACTTTACCATCGGTAAAGATGGGGTTCCTGTCTGTCGTGCAGGTCATCGCATGAACCATGATGGCTCTGAGCCTTCTAAATATCGTATAAAATTTAGATGTCCTCTTGCTAGTCGAAAATATGGATGTTCCTGTGAACACCCATGCTCTGAATCAAAGTATGGAAGAACAGTTCATTTAGCAATGAAAGATAATCCAAGATTGTTTAACATACCGCCTCGTGACAGTGAGGAATGGAAACTTGAGTACAATGCAAGAACTTCTGCTGAACGCTCTAACAAACGTGAGAAATTATACTTTAAACTAGAAGACGGCAGACACCGCTCAACTAAGATGTGGTACTGCCGACTCTATCACATCCTGATGTTACAACACCTGGATGCATGGGATTTGCCTTTTGAATCCGCCCTCAGAAAGTTGATTCTACAAGCAGCATAATCCAAAGACTATTATATCCTAATTTCTTTGACATAGCGACAGTTATGTCTATTTCTTGTACCATTTTTTTATTTCATGGATAATATTTACTTTTCAAAGAGCATTTGCCAGCATGGCTGGCATGATCAATCAAGATTCCGAGAGATCATCGTATGCTCTACTTCTCATATTTGGTTTCAGAGGTTCCGAAATCGACACCCCTGAGAGTCTTATTTGTTGAATTATTCTATTTATGATGCAGACACTAACCTCTTCACATAGATAAGGTTTGGCAATCCCTGTCCTCTCGTCTTCTTTTCTATTAATCTGAATTTTTCTAATTCTGATAAGCACTGGATTGCTCTCTTTTTTGAAACATGCATATCTTCTTGTATCTCTTTAATCTGATAGATTAGATAGACCCTGTTCTGCTCATCCATCCATTGATTTTTATAAGCAATTCCAAGATGATCTAAAAGTAGTCCATAAAGCACTTTTGCCTCTAATGGTAAATCCTCAAACTCTTTTTCAATAAGTAGTGTTCTTGGTATCCTTATAAAAGAAAATTGATCCGCCTGGCTCCCATAATAATAATTAAAAGTTTTCTTCATCTGCCTTCTCCTGTTTCTGTTTCCATTCCTCTAATAATTCCATGATGACCTTCTCCATATCATAATTGTTATAGAATGGTGGAAAATAACTTCGTAGTTTCTTTTCTGATAAAGTCACCTTTACTGCAGGTTTAGCTCCAACCTGCGAATCATTGAAAATCTGAATTAATTTTCTTTGTGTCATTGGCTCCAACTTAATGTACTTTCTAAGAATTTCAATCTGCTTCGGCTTAATCGGTCCATTCTCCCTTATGTATTCATACACCCATTGCTGAATATTCTGCGGGACATATGAGATTTCCACTGCTATCGTAAATTGAATTCTTTTAGCATCTACCATATCAAGAAGTTCTGGAATCAGTTCAGTTAATCGGATATATCTACGCACTTGGTTCGGACTAATCCCCGACTCATTACCCACAACTTCTGCCGTTTCCAACTTCCCACCATTTTGGTTGGAAGTTAAATCAGTTCTTTTTCCTTGACGCTTCATAGCCTCCATCTTCATCTTAAATGCAAAACCTTTTTCGCTTGGAAGCAATTCTTCCCTTTGAATATTTGCATCCACCATTGCAATAGTGGCATCATCATCTGACATTTCCCTAATAATAGCTGGAATCATTGTTAATCCTGCCATGACAGCTGCATGCATTCTACGATGTCCGGATATCATTTCAAAATCTTCTCCTGTCGGACGAACTAGAACCGGAGTTAATATTCCCTTTTCCTTTACACTTTCCACAAGTTCAGCCATCTTATCATCATCGAGAACTTTAAATGGATGATCCTGAAAACACCGGATTTTATCAATTTCTATCTCAGATGCAACTTCTTCATTTGGCACACCTAAAAGTTCTTCAATACTTGTCAGTTTGATCTTTTCTCCGCTCCTAGTTTTCATGAGCCTGTACCTCCTTACTTAATTCCTCATAAGCTATGCTAACCTTACCTTTTGGACAATACGCAAAAATACTTCTTCCTTCTGCACTGGTTT
Source organism: Hespellia stercorisuis DSM 15480 (assembly GCF_900142165.1). Lineage (GTDB taxonomy): Bacteria > Bacillota > Clostridia > Lachnospirales > Lachnospiraceae > Hespellia > Hespellia stercorisuis. The sequence goes on along the minus strand of NZ_FQZY01000029.1, from coordinate 50,974 downwards.
CAGCTGCTTTTACAGATACTGGAATAGAACAATCAAAGATATTGATGTTCGCACCATATTCTTTTCTTACTTGTGCTGAAATATCCTTTGCAAAGTTGGTTCTAAAATCAACCATTGTAAGTAATATACCTTCCACCTTTAGGTTTCGATTCAAACGTTTCCTAACCATTGTGATTGTCTTAATCAGCTGTTGCAGACCTTTTACCGGTAAATACGCTGCTTGCACTGGAACAAGCACGGAATCGGCAGATACAAGCGCATTGATAGTGATCATTCCAAGAGATGGCATACAGTCAATTAGAATATAATCATATTGCTTCTTAATCTCTTCTATATATTCTTTCATGATAACTTCCCGGCTAATGACGTTTGCCATCGATACCTCTAGTCCTGAAAGTTCAATATTGGATGGTAACAAATCAACATTTTCCTGATGATGAAGTATTCCGTCTGTAACCTCGAATTCTTCCTCGTTTATTACGTTCATCATGATTGTTGCCAATGTGACACCTATATCATCCGGTTCAATATATCCAAGACTTGCTGTGAGACTTCCCTGCGGATCCGCATCAATAAGCAATACTTTATTTCCTTGTCTAGCAAGCCCGATACCAAGATTAACTGATGTTGTAGTTTTTCCAACTCCACCTTTTTGATTTGCAATTGCGATTACCTTACACATATTTATTCCTCCTTCTGTGTTCTTCTGAAATAGCCATCGAGTATTCTACGATTGAATAAAACCATCTTTCCGATTTTGTAGACAGCCCCAGCTTCATGAGCTTTACGGATCAATTGTCTTTCACCGATACCGTAATAGTTCCGAGCGATTTTGATAGTAACGAAATCCCTTCTTAAAAACGCTAAATCAATATCATCTAGCTGATCTGATACTTTCCATGCGTTTCCTCTCATTGGTCATCCTCCTCATTTCCCGATAAGGTACTCGGTTCATGAAATTGTTCCAGGTATTCTTCAAAAATATCCCTTCTTATAAGAACCGTGCCATCCATACGATAAATAGCCCCTGCTTTACCGGCTATCTCTAATAGTTTCCGATGGGTCATACTGTAAACAATTTCTGCCTCTTGGTAACGAAGGTATAATCTTCTTAGTTGCCTGATGTTTTGCTGAATCTCTACACGCTTGTCTAAATCTTTGAATCTATTCTTTGATGAATCCATATAATCTCCTAGTGACAGTAGATTTGTTTGCCTTGAATACTGAACGAAAAAAGAGCACCCTTCAAAAGATTTTTTATCTTTTAAAAGATGCTCTTCGCATTTTTATGATTTAATTTTGATGCATAAACTTTCTATCTTGGTTTGACTTTTTTCGACAATTCGAACCCAAAAAGTGTCATTTTGATGTCAGATAACATTTTAGACCTTGCAAACCCGCATAAATACTGGATTATTTCTCCAATGACTTCATTGTCGGGATGTCATCGGTAGATTTCACAATTGTATACGGATTTTTCATTGTTCTCTATCTCTTTCAAAGGTGTTTCTTTTTTTGCCCTACTGTTCTGTACGGTTCTGTATCGCTATAAAAAAACAGTGGATTAAATAATGGATTAAAGCGGATTAACACCAACAATGAAACCATAAAGTTATTATATTATAACATGATTTCGCACTTTTTTCAAGAGTTCCCGCCTAATTGCTTGTTTCTTTGAAAAAACCGGGTGCGAAGCAATTCAACATCCTGCTCGCTATCCGATTTGATAATGCAGCAGTGCTTTCTGAATGAGCTCTTGATTTTATCTGCGCACTCCGCTTCGTTCATCCCCTGCTTATATGGAATACGTACCAAGTCAATATGGTTCTTCTCACAGATAAACTTTTTGATTTCTGCGGCATCTCTCCCATCCTGATTAGTAGGAATCGACGACTCAATGGCAAGATACAGTTCTGGCAAATAGGTTTCCAGCTTCAGCCCGATTTGCTTATCAGAATTTACGAGTACCTTCAAGCCCTCTTTTCTCGCATAGAGCATAACAAGCAACTGTGAAAGTACCTGATGAAATTCACCGTTACACTTTCGACACTGCTCGCCGTTTATCGCTCTGTCAGCGATTCGAGCTTTCCAAGAGTGACCGTAAGAACATTTCCACCACACGCTTCTCAATGAGCTTTTAGATACCTTACCCGGCAGCAAGTCAGCGTTCTTGCTGTTGTCCCATTCTGAAACCAATTCAGGATTTGTTGTTGCAAGGTCGTTATATCCTTCAAGGACAGTTCTTTCTGCACATACCGGGCAAGATGCGCCTCTTACTCTTGCCCTTATAACGGATTGCCATTCAAATCCGCAGGTGTTGCACCTCCACCATACATTTTTGGTTGACTTCTCATTTACCATAGTGGGAATGACAGGAAGGTTTTTATCTGACCATTCTTCTGATAGAACGGGATACCTCGTGGCCAAATCATTGTAGCCTGTGAGCAACTTAATGCCACTGCAATATGGGCAATTACTTCCACCGGAGCGAGTCGAAATGAGCGTGTTCCATTCGTGACCTTCGCTGCATTTCCACCAGACCTTTTTGTTCTTAAAAGCCGTCACCATATCAGGCTTTAGTGGATAATTGCGTTCAGACCATTCTGCTGCGATTTCAGGGAAGCAGGAGGCAAGGTCATTAAAGCCGGACATAACGAGATTATGTGAGCAGTATGGGCATCCACTTCCATAAACACGGCTCTTAACTGTGGCTGACCACTCATGCCCGCACGAGCATTGCCAAATCGCTTTTTTGTGCGAACCCATGCTGACCATTGTCGGCATTAACGGATGGTTTTTATCTGACCATTCCGAAGCCAGCTTGGGGTATAAGGTTTTCAAATCATTTATTCCGGATACAACCCTTGCACCGGAACATATCGGACAATTCTCTCCGGCAGATCGACTTTTGGGACTTGCCTGCCATTCGTGGCCGCAGGAACCGTGCCACCACACAAGCTTGTTTGAACCGTAAGATATATCATCCGGCGTAAGCGGATAGTTTCTTTCAGACCATTGCTGCATAAGCTCCGGCTTAATGGTCGATTTACTGTTTTTCATAGGCACACCTCTTTCTCGCTTTTTCATACATTATATAAAGGAGTCCCGTTTCTGTTAAGGATGCGAATGAGCCTTGCAGCAAAACTGCAAGGCTCATTGTTATATCTGTTCAGTTGTTCCGTGTGATTCGCTCTGCTTCATAAAACTTCCGAAGCTCGCTATTTCCTTTTTCTTGAGGTCATTGGTGACATTGATATAAATATTCATTGTGGTTGATACATCGGCGTGTCCTAAAACATCCTGAATAACCTTGAGGTTGATGCCAGACTCGCATAACCTTGTTGCAAATGTGTGTCTGAGGTTATGACAGCTAAAATGAGGTAGGAGAACCGGGTCACTGTCAATGCCTTGCATTTCAATTATTTCGCAGTTGCAATCTCGGCTTATTCTCTGAATAGCTTTGTTCAGATTTCCGAGGTTCTGTACTACTCCGTCCCGATTAACAAAGACAAAATCATCGTAACCATCAATTCTGCTAATACTCTCAATTTCCGCTTCTTGCTGATACTGCTTTTCCAAATAGAACGCTTCTCTCACTTCGTCCATCATCGGAATCTCTCGCATTCCGGCTTTCGTCTTGGGTGTATTGATGCTGTAATAGCAGCCCTTTTCATCTCGGTGATTGTAATAGACCAAGGTATGATTTACGCTGATGATACCTTTATCCAAATCGACATCCCGCCAGCGCAGTCCTGTTATCTCTCCGACACGCATTCCTGTGTTTGCCATGATAAAGAATAGCGGATACCAGTGAAAATATCTCGGTGTCTTCTTTAAGTAGCCAAGAAACAGCTTTTCTTCTTCCATCGTGAGCGCTTTTCGCTGCTCACTCTTGTATCCGCTATGCGCAAGCTTCAGTTCCTTCATCATGTTGTCTGTCGGATTTATGCGAATAATTGCGTCATCAACGGCAACCTGAAACACCTGATGCAACACATTGTGAACATTATCAAGCGTGGCAACTTTCAGAGATTTTCCATCAACGAGATTGTTATAGAAGCGTCGTATATCTGATTTTGCCACTCGTACCACTCGGTTTCTACCGAAGGTCGGCTTGACGAACATCTCATACATATAGATGTAATTCTTAAAGGTGCTGTCTTTAATTCCTCGCTTGAGCTGACACCATAAATCAAACAAATCGTTGACCGTCAACCCCTTTACATCCGTCTTTATTCCATCGTGCTTATCAACAATGACCAGTTCTTCCTGTTCACGAAGTTTATCGAGTGTGGGCGCATATATTGAGTGCCTTTTGCCGTCCTCGGATGTCCAGCGGAACAAGTAAGTTCCGTTTGGTCGCTGACTCTCTCCGGTTCGCAGTCGGATATGTCGATTATCAAATCGCACTCCGGTTTGCGCTTTCTTCTTCATCCTGATTCCTCCTTATACTGAGAATGATTTTTCCAAGTATTCATCAAGCTTCTTTCGTTTGATGAGCCGCCTATTTCCAACCCAAAGAACAAAGTCGCAGGTTTCTTCTTTTGACATATCTCTGAGCTTATTAATTCCAATGTTGTAATACCGTGCGGCTTCTTCAAGCGTTAAGTTTGATTTCTCCCATATAGGGACTTCTTTTTTCTTATTGGCATCCATTTCTTTGTCCTCCGTGATTTATTCCGTTTTCGTTGAGCATAGGATAGCGGAATAAAGCGAAAAGGACAAAGGTGCGATTTGCCGGATCGCACCTTTGACAAATCAAACAGAATATGCGTTAGAAAGATACTCATCAAGCTTTATTCGCTTAAACATCCTGCGGTTGCCAACCCAAACGACATATTCACAGGAATCGTCATCGGACATTTCTCGGAGCTTGTTTACACCAATGCCCGTGTAGGCTCCGGCCTCTTCTAAAGTGAGTAAAGCCCTTTGCCATACCGGAACAGTCTTGTCTTTTTCTTCTTTAGTCACGACCATCACCTCCATTGTCAATTCCGACGCTGATTGACAATGCATTAGACAGCCGCAACATTGTTCCGGCACTCATATGACCAATGTAATCGTGCAGTCTGCATTTATCTATTGTCGTTATTTGCTCGGCAAGTGCAATGGATTCAGCGGTAAGTCCGAAGCACTTGCCTATATAGGTATGGGTCGGCTGCCGTTTCTTTTTATTGACTGATGTCAAGGGTACGACAACGATGGTTGGACTAAATCGGTTGCCTGTATTATTTTGAACGATAACAACGGGTCGAATGCCGCCCTGCTGAGAGCCAACAGTGTCGCCCAAGTCTGCATAAAAGATATCGCCTCTGAAAATTCTTCTTGTATTTCCGTTATTCATAATGACCTCCTACAATGGTGCTTGTTAGTTGCCTACACTTCTCTACTGCAACCTTCAAAGCCAAAAACGGAAAAATTATTTTTGTAAAAAATTCTTGACGACTTTTCTTAACTCTGTTTTCCTGTATCTGAAAGCACGCTCAGTAATTGCGTGTTTCCCGATAAATGCTTGCACAACTTCCTTTTCTTCTCCGTCATACAGACAGTTAAATAGTTCAACTGCCCAAGGTTTCCACTGCGATAGTTTTGTTTTTACCTGTTCCATCAAAAGCTCGCCTATAACAGCACTTTCAATACTGGTATCCTCTAAAGACACCGAATTCATTGGAGCGACACAATCGTCATGCTCCAAGCTGCTTAACGAAATCATTTTGTATTTCATCTTGTACTTTCGTTTCTTTTCTGAGCTGATATGCTCTGAATGCCATTTTCTGTATTCCTCTAAAGAAACCTCAATAAACATTTGGTCAACGCTTTCTTTTTCTACGATAGTGTCCTTGATAAAAAATCTTCGAGTAGCAATAGGCAAGCCACGATTGCTGCACATTATTTCAGTCCATTCTTCTTGTGTTGCCACTTTGAGAACCTTTCTATCTGCTTTAATATCCGAATAAATTAAATAAGTAGTCATTGTTGTAATCTCCTTAAAATTTTGATTTAGGTTTGTTGGACAATCAAAATTCGGAGATTACGGATACCTGCTAACTGAGCTTTGCCAGTCCTCCAATTTATACATTTGCTTCTCCATTCCGGAGCAAACAGCAAAAAATAAGCCGGACACCGAAAACCAAAAGGATAGAGTTATCCTCTGGTTCTCAGCGTCCGGCAATTTGGTGACTTGGAGGGTTTAGCAGAAGCTAAACCACAGACCCGTGGCTCGGTACAAAGAGTTGCTTATCTTATTCTGTTGTGCTGCCTTTCTATAATCTGAGGCGATACCATCGCCAATCTGTATTTTATCGACCTGCGAAGTGAGAGGTCAACTGCCACAACCTTGTGGCATTGCGGACATTTGACTTCGATTTCTCCCGATGTGGGTGTTACCTTGTCCAGTATGCGCCAGTCGCAATGGGGACACTTCACAATGACCTTCATTTGCTTATCTTTCATACACGACCACCTCCGTCATACGGAACATCAAGTATTCGGTAAGGGTCATCAAGATAATCATTTTCGAGTATTCCAAGCTGTTTCATACGAATGGCAAGAGCTGTCTTTGATACGCCTAAAAAACACGCAAGGTCTTTGAAACGGTCATATACCCGTGAATCTACCATTTTGTTGAGCATCGTGATTTTCTCTCCGAGGCTAAACATAAACATCGCTCTTTCAATTCTTTCTCTGGGTAATAAGATTGCTGAGCCGAGAGCGTTAGCCTGCCATTCCTCCCAATCAGAAATAGGCTTGTTTTTTTCTGAATTGGCACGATAGAAGTGTAGCTTGGCTGAGTTTGAGTTCACACCATATTCTCTCGGATAGAGCATCTTTAGAATCTGGTGGCTTCCTTCGTGAGCAATGGTAAAGTTGCAGCGTCCTTGCTGGGTTGTGTCGTCCTTCAAATCTTTCTCTACTAAGACGGTTTTGCCATCCAAAAAGTAGATGGCTTCATTATCATCATTGTCAAAGACCTCAATGCCCATTTCCGATGCCGAGGTTGCTCCAAGTATGGAGTTATCACGAGATAAGTGATAATACTCTATGTTCAGACCAAGCACCTTTGTTAGTAGCAGTTCCGGGTCTATGCGATGTATTTGCTGCCCTTGAAGTTCAGGGAGCTTATAATACGCAGTCACAACACGGGTTGCGATTGCTTCAATATCCTGTCGGGACAAACATTTCATTCAACAGTCCTCCTTATGATTTGGCTTCTACAAACCATTTTCCATTTTCTTCATCAAAAAGGTAACTCTCCTGTCCACATATCATTACGGTGTAGCGAATACCGTTTCCTCCGACCTTCATCGAAGCTGCACGGCATTTCCGCTTAACACGGTCTATTTCATATACCTCATCGTTCTCAAAGGTAATGGCGTTAGGACGGCAAGAGCCGTCGGGATTGTGGTCAGCGTTTACCTTAACATATACTTTTCTTCTCTGTGGCTGTTCCATTTTACGGTTATCCTCCTTAGCCAATCATTCCTGTCGGCATCGTGATTTCCACTCGTGCCGGAGGCATTTTAGAATGAGAGCATAAGACAGCATTGCGAATACTGTCATTTCCGAAACGACGCCTTATTTCCTCAATGCACAAATCAAGGCGTTCAAACTTATCTATCATCTTCACATCAGTAAACAGGTCAATCTGGCGGGGCGTGTCCTGTGGAATAAGGTTGATTGCCTGAACTGTGACGGAACGGATAGGGTTTGTCCAAGAATACTTCTGCTTAAACAGAGCAAATGCTGTCTTTGCAATTACCATCGGTGATTGTGTCGGCAACGAAATCTTGGTTTGCCATTGCTTTGAGAAAAGGGTGTTATCTCGGATGTGTATTGCGACTCCCTCGGCGCATTTCTGATGAACACGGAGCTTGTGTCCAATCTCTTGCGTAAGTTCAAGGAAAACAGCCCACACCTGTTCGCTGCTTTCCAAGTCCGCAACTGTTGTAGTACCGTGACCGATGCTCTTTACCGGAGATACGAAGTCTTGCTTTGCCACGATGGAATGGTCTTGACCATTAGCGAAATTCCACAAAGCGACGCCGTTTTTTCCAAGCCTGCTTTTCAGCAAGTCCGGACTGGTGTTAGCCAAGTCACCGATAGTACGGATACAATAGTTATCTAAAACACGCTGCGTTGCACGACCTACTCCAAGCAGGTCAGCAGCGGGAAGTCCCCATATCTTCTCTCGGAAAGTATCTTTCTCAATAATAGTAACGGCATCCGGCTTTTTCATATCACTGCCGAGCTTAGCAAATATCTTATTGAAAGATACACCAACCGAGATGGTAAGTCCGAGTTCAAACTTAATTGTTTCTCGGATTTCATTGGCAACCTTTTCGGGTGAGCCGAATATGTTCTGTGTTCCGCTTATGTCGAGCCAGCATTCGTCCATACCGTAAGGTTCAGCCTGATCGGTATAGCGGCCGTAAACACTTCTCGCAAGCTTTGAATACTTGATGTACTCCTCATAGTGGGGAGGAACAACTACCAAGTTTTTGCATTTCTGTTTTGCTTGCCATACAGCATCTCCGGTCTTTACATCGAATGCTTTTGCGGCATAGTTCTTTGCAAGGACAATGCCGTGCCTTTCCTCAACAGAGCCACAGACTGCCACCGGATGGCTGCGAAGCGAAGGGTCAAGCATACATTCAACGCTCGCATAGAAGTTATTCATATCACAATGCAAAATAGATTTTGACAATTCTCGCAACCCCCTTGACAATAATCCCAAACCAGTGTACAATTAACTTGTTAATTCACAAGCGGTTTGTGAATATCATTATATCCAATCAGCTTGTGATTGTCAAGTGCCATACAGAATAATTCACAATTAGTTTGTGAAAATAGGAGGATACAACAATGACCTTTGGCGAAAAACTCCGTACACTGCGATTGAAAGCCAATATGAAACAAAAGGAGCTTGCCGAAAAAGCAGGTCTTGGTCTGAATACCATCAGCAACTACGAGAAAGGAAAAACTTATCCGCAAAACAGAGAGGTTTATACCATCCTTGCGAATATACTTGGCGTGAGTGCCGACGAGCTTCGCAATGAGAACGATGACTTCATCATTTCCGCAAGAGAGCGTTACGGCTATACCGGCAAAAAACAGGCTCAGAAACTCGTTGAAGAAATGGGCGGTCTGTTTGCAGGCGGTGAACTTTCAGACGAGGATCTTGATGGCGTAATGAAAGCGTTTCAGGATTACTATTGGAAAGCCAAAGAGGACAACAAAAAATACACCCCCAAGAAATACAAAACAGAGTAAGTACGGTTTATGGGATACTTGCTCTGATAGAATTTATATGTCAAAGGGTGGATTGCACCCTTTTGGGAGGTGTATTTAATTGATTGATTCTGTTGGAATATATAAAAAGGCAAATAATCTCGTTCAAAAAAACGGAACAAGAAATACGCTGATATTAGCAAAAGAAGTCGGCATTGATGTAGTTCCGGTAGACTGCTTCAACAGTCTTTTAGGTATGTATGTGTATCGTTGGAAACACAGAGCAATGTTTCTAAATAGTAAGATGGACGAGTATCTAACACAAATGGTCGCCGGACACGAAATGGGTCACGACATTTATCATAGAGAGCTGGCAAAGGGAGAAGGTCTACAAGAATTTGAGCTTTTCCGTATGCAAAGCACAACCGAATATGAAGCAAATGCGTTTGCTGCCCATACTCTTATTGATACAGATGAGTGTATGGAATTGGCTCGAAACGGATATGACATCGTTCAAATGTCACAGATAATGAACTCGGAAATCAACCTGATGCTGATTAAGCTTCAGGAAATGAACAGGCTCGGATATAATTTGAGATTGCCGATGGAACCAAGGAGCGATTTTTTCAAAAACATTCGAGTTGATTAGTACGACAGCTACTTAGGAGTATATATTATGAACGGACAAAACAGAGCCGATATTCACATCGGTGCAAATGTAAAAATAGTCTTAAAGAAAAACCAGCCGACAGGCAAGCTAACAGAGGGTGTTGTTGCCCGTATTCTCACGAACAGTAGCCACCATCCCCACGGTATCAAGGTAATGCTCGATGATGGTCAAGTCGGTCGTGTACAGGAAATCATATAAATGAGGAACACTGATGAATAATACACTGAGATTCTACGTCAGTACTTTATAAACCACCCTCAAAGCATTGATAAATATACGTTCCTTCAAAATTCAGCTTTCACCCATTGGGTGAAAGAAAAATGCTCAAAAATGTGTTGAATTATCAGCTTTTATGAGTCGATATATGGTACAATAATAGTAACAAAAGCAGAAAAAGGGGTTTAAATTATGATTAATAAAATTGATTTCACAGCTAAGAATCTAACATCAAATGCAGGTCTTTTTCTTCTCCTTGAGAACGCAAAAAGTAATGAGATTTTTGATCTAGTTGAAAATGACCTCGTATTTGATAATGACTCCACAAATAAAATCAAGATGAATCATATAAAGACGATGATCTGTGGTCACTTTATTGGTATAGACAAGCTAGAACGTCTAAAGATCCTTCAAAATGATCCACTCGTTAATGAATTTGATATTTCCGTAAAAGAACCTGAAACAGTGTCACGGTTTTTAGGAAACTTCACCTTTAAGACAACACAAATGTTTAGAGACATTAATTTTAAAGTCTTTAAAAAACTGCTCACTAAAAGTAAATTGACATCCATTACGATTGATATTGATAGTAGTGTAATCAACGTAGAAGGTCATCAAGAAGGTGCATCAAAAGGATATAATCCCAAGAAACTAGGAAACCGATGCTACAATATCCAGTTTGCATTTTGCAACGAATTAAAAGCCTACGTCACCGGATTTGTAAGAAGTGGCAATACTTACACAGCTAACGGTGCATCTGAAATGATCAAAGAAATAGTAGCCAACATCAAAACAGATGATTTAGAGATTTTATTTCGAATGGATAGTGGCTACTTTGATGAAAAAATTATTGAAACGATAGAATCTCTTGGTTGCAAATATTTAATTAAACCCAAAAGTTATTCTACGCTTGCATCCCAAGCAACGAATTCATCGGTTGTATTCGTTAAAGGTGAAGAAGGCAGAGAAACTACAGAACTGTTTACAAAATTAGATAACTGGGAGAAAGACAGAAGGTTTGTTGTGTCTCGCGTACTGAAACCAGAAAAAGAAAGAGCACAAATATCACTTTTAGAAGGCTCTGAGTACGAATACTTTTTCTTTGTGACAAACACTACATTGCTTTCTGAAAAAGTAGTTATATCCTATGAAAAACGTGGCAATGCTGAGAATTATATTAAAGAAGCCAAATACGACATGGCGGTGGGTCATCTTTTACTTAAATCATTTTGGGCAAATGAAGCGGTATTTCAAATGATGATGCTTTCATATAACCTGTTTTTGTTGTTCAAGATTGATTCCTTAGAGCCTTCAGAATACAGACAGCAAATAAAGACCTTTCGTTTGAAGTATGTATTTCTTGCAGCCAAAATCATTAAAACCGCAAGAACTGTAATTATGAATTTGTCAGAAAACTATCCGTACAAGGAAGTGTATGAAAAATGTCTGGTATAATAAAGATATCATCTTGAAAATCGAGTGTTGCTCTGTGGATAACTTGCAGGGTTTAATAAGTATCTTTACTCCAAAGTTGCAATCAATAATTTATTGAAAAAGATTGAAAGGTGGTGGTAAATAATGTTACAATGTGGGAGTATCAGTTTAAATTCTTCGTGAAATAGTGTTCTTTTAAGCTAAGTGTGTATACAAAACAAAGTGAGGTTTGTTAGTATTTGAGGTGCAGAATATTATTTGCGGTTTTAAATCTATAGTGATATATTATTTCTAAACTACAAAAAGAAAGAAGGATATAAAATGAGATATTCAAAAGTTGTAATTGGTGGTGGTGGTGTTCTGGGAAGTCAGATTGCATTCCAGACAGCATTTTGTGGATTTGATGTAACGATTTGGCTGAGAAGTGAGAGTTCCATTACACGAACACAGCCTAAGCTTGATCAATTGAAAGAAACCTATCTTGAGGCAATTGAAAAGATGGCTTCAGGAGAAGGCCCTTGGTGTGCAGGAATTGCAGCGGAAGAGAACTTTAAGAAGGAAGAACTGATCGCAAAGGTCAATAGGGCATATGAAAGCATTCAGCTTGAACTTGATCTGAAGAAAGCAGTAGGTGATGCTGACCTTGTGATTGAGTCTATGGCAGAGAATACAAATGACAAGATTGTATTTTATAAGGCACTTGCCCCACTTTTGCCTGAAAAAACGGTCCTTGTTACGAATTCTTCCACACTACTTCCTTCCGCTTTTGCGAAATATACAGGAAGACCTGAAAAGTATTTATCGCTTCATTTTGCGAATTCAATCTGGAAGAATAATACGGCGGAAGTTATGGCTCAAGATAAGACAGACAAGAAACACTTTGATGAACTAATCCAGTTTGCGAACGATATTAGAATGATTGCATTACCGGTTTTAAAGGAAAAGAATGGATACCTTCTGAACTCCATGTTAGTTCCCTTTTTATTAAGTGGACTTGACCTATATGCATCAGGTGTTTCGGATCCAAAGAGTATTGATATGGCATGGACACATGGAACCGGTGCCCCGAAGGGCCCCTTCCAGATTTTTGATACAGTGGGACTTACAACAGCATACAATATTGTGCATCAGTACCAGAGTGTACCGGGTATCTTCTCACCACTTCTGAAGAAGATGATGATGCCATATAATTTTAAAGCGATGGAAAGTATTTTGAACAAATACATTGCAGAAGGAAAACTTGGAGTGTCTTCAGGCGAAGGATTTTACAAATACAAGTAACCCGTTAATTTTGTAAAAGATATTGCTGCGTCACTCAGTAATTTCTTTGGAGGAAGATCTGGAAGTTATGAAGAAGAGCTGATACAGGCAAGACAGAATGCACTCAGAGAGATGGAACAGAGAGCAGAAGCAATGGGTGCCAATGCTGTTGTAGGAGTTGATATTGATTATGAAGTGCTAGGTGCCGACAATGGAATGCTTATGGTGACAGCAAGTGGAACAGCAGTTATCGTGGAATAGACAGTCGCACAGTAAATGGGTTAATTTGGTTCTGTTACAACAACTCTACTACGCGTAGGTAAACAGGTTCGTGTTCATTTGATATCCTAAAGCCAGAAAGGAGTTGAACAGAATGAATCAGTATGTTACAGGATCTATTATTAGAAAACTCAGAGAAGAAAAGAAAATGACACAGCTTGAGCTTGCCAAACATCTTCAAGTAAGTGATAAAACAGTTTCAAAATGGGAGACCGGTAAGGGATATCCAGATATTGCGCTAATAGAGCATATCTCAAAAGCGCTTGGAATCTCTACGATTGAATTATTATCTGGAGATGATATTTCGAACACCAATCGTTCGTTTAATATGCTTAGAACAAAACTGTATGTATGTCCAATTTGTGGAAATGTTATTTCTGCAACGGGAGAGGCGGTGATTAGTTGCTGTGGAATCACCTTACCAGTGCTTGAGGCAGAGCCGGCCGATGAAATGCATGCAATCAATGTGGAGCAGGTCGAAGATGAATATTACGTAACGATTCATCATGATATGACAAAGGATCATTATATATGGAACTAGTCTATCAGCAACTGTTAGATTCCAAAATGGAGCCATAAAGGTTTTATCAGGAAAAGAGTTTTCGACTGAGAAAAGATGCAAACTCAATCTTAAGTCCCAGAAAATCTGTTATGAAATGTTCAATATCTATATATGCGACAACTTTGCTTGGGTGCTTATCCTTATATACTTGGATAAGACCTGCACCGATTTCATCAATCTCAGTTCTAGTATAAAATGTGTTCAAGTTGTATCCACCTCCACTGTTATGCAGGGTACTATTTTATCTGCATAATCACTTGATTTTATTTCCGCACTATCATAATGATGATAGCGAATTCCTTCATTCTTCATAATGTTTGCCTTTCACTGGTTAGATTTCCTTTATAATGTGACAAGCCACGCCTTGAATCGTACATTCTTCGGCATATATATCTTTGAATTTCTTATTCTCTGGATGGAGAATAATACGTCGGTTTTCATCATCTCTGTAAAACCGCTTTAGAGTATTCTGATTATCTACAAGTGCGACAACAATATCTCCATCATTGGCTTTTTTGTTTTTCTTAATAACAACTAAATCTCCATCATCAATACCTGCGTCTATCATTGACTCTCCATTGGCTCTAAGAATATATAAATCTTCTTTTCCAAAGATGGCAGTTGGCAAAGCTACATATCCCTCGATATGTTCTTCTTCATACTCAGGTGTTCCACAAGGAATAGAACCAACAATCGCTGTCTGAGAAATATCCTGATTCACTTTTCTTGTTACTGCTGTTTGTATCTCCTGACCATCATATTCCAACATACCTTTATCATTCATTTCTAACAGGTATCTGTATACAGTGGATTTTGCAATATCAAGTGCTTTTGCAATATTTAGCGTAGTAGGCGAATGCCCAAAATCCAGATAATACTGCTCTGCATATTTTAATATTTTCTTCATCAGTTCAGGATTTTTACTTCTCATTTTGCACCTCTTTTTCTAAGTGAAACGCTTCGTTTCTGATAAGTATATTATACTTGATAATTGAATAAACGCAATATAAAAATGGACAGAAAAATAGAGGTGTCGCTATCGAGCAACACCTCATCTCATTTCAATTCATAAGATTTGCTTTCCCATTCGTTCTGTACGTTTCTTTATTGCATTCACACAGCCCTTAGCTCCTTCGGTAACTTTAAACAAATAACCTCTCTCTGTAAATCTTTTGCATACGCTTGTTCTGAATACCATCACAAAATCTTTTGATAATTATTTCATTTTCATCCAGTATATCATCGACATATAAAGGCTCATCATCTGCCACTTCTCTGTCAATAACATTTGCATAAATCTCCAACTGTTCTGGATATTTGCACAAAACATAAGAATAATACGATGAAAAGTCCAAATAGCTTAATATCAAGGTAATATTGGCAAAGTCGGCAACTGTCATCTTTTCTTTTCCGATTAGTTTTCTACGGTACTTTTCTCCACATAATCTAAAAAACTTTTGTTGCTGAGATTTTGCAATTTTTGTTAATTTACATTTTCGTCTCATTTATCTTATGCCTCGTGGAAGTCCCTCACTTCCTTGAATCAAATCCAATGGTTATCTTATATTTCAACTTTCTTAAGTCTGTTATGATTCGATACATACACCTCTAGAAAACAGTTTCTTGGATTTTTTTCTTCTACAACAGTGATGATAACAGCTCCACCTGCAGTCAGTTCCTGTCTAATGATTTCATATTCTCTAACATTGATAAAAGTATCTAAACCATAATATGAGAAAAAACATTCTGTGGCAAATGCAAAACTATTAAATTCGTCTTCGTTCTTTGCTGCTTTTTTAAATTCTTTTTCGGTAATGAAAAGCTGTCTACCATCATTCAATTCTTGGTTTACCAGAAATTCTACATTCATATTTTATTCCTCTATACACTTACTTTCATCAAGTATCATCTGTCTATATTCTTCTTTTACTTCTGCTGGTTCTAATATCTGTACCTTGCCACCGAATCCGAAAACCCATCCATAGAATGTTTGGCTTGCCGAAATGGTAGTAATCAATCTAAATGATTCCATATCATATGCAAGGGTTGTTACATCTTCTCCGAAGCGGTCAATCATCGTTTTCATCAAGCTGTTATCACATCGCAGCGTAACTTCCACCTGCTCTCCGTCATACATAAAGAATACCTGCTTTGTATATTCTGCCACATCGAAATCTTTAGGAGCTGGAACTCCATCTTTATATAAGATTTCAGGTGTCGCTGCAATTCTGTCTACCCTAAAGGTTACAATCTTATCTTTCTTCTTTGAATGACCGACCACATAATAGTAATCGCCACACCAGACAAGACTGTATGGACTGATAATATACACTTCTCCTTTATTTCTCAAAACCTTTTTCTTAAGTCCCGAATATTCGTAATACTGGAAGGAGATTTGCTTATTGTTATTGATTGCCTCGTTAATAGCGTCAACAATATAATAAATCAGTTCATTATCAGGCTTCACTCGTTCAGCAAAATAATTGTTCCTTTTTAACTTGTAAACCTGTCCCTCATTGGTCAGTGTATGTATTTTTGAAATCAGTTCCTTTGATTTCTTATGTGTTATCAGCTTGGAAGATTCCACTGCATCAATCAATATCTTTAGTTCTGCAAGTTCAAAATCTCTATCGCCTATAAAATATCTTGTCTGTGTAGAACGGACTGACACAACATCAATTCCAAACTGCTGCAGGGCAGTCACATCTTTTGAGATAGTGGTTCTATATGTAGATATGCCATACTCATCATTCAATATCTCTATAAGCTGATTCGTCGAAAGCTGATGTTCTTCATCGGTACGCTCTTGTAGAATCTTTAAGAGATAAAGTATTCTTGGTTTTGTTTCCATATGCCATCCTTTCCTATACTAAAAATAACTATTTCCCAATAAATGTCATTCTATAATCAATCCAATTTATCTGCGTTATTCTGATTCTGTTTCATCGGTCTTTGTTTGGATATAATCTCGCATACTTACAATAGATTCATTCAATTCTTGGTGTGAATATGCTGCATTTTCCCTATTCTCGGGATGATGAATAAGATTTCTAATATACTCTGACAGAATTTTCTGTTCTGCCTTGATTGTTCCATCCCTCATAACACGATTATATGTGCGGTTGGTATTCTGCGCTTTACTTCTATAATCGTTTATCCACCCACGATACTCAATATATGAATAAAGTTCGTTATGATATTCTATCGTCACATCATCAAAAGCAATGTAGTTCACCTCATTTAAGGAAGGATAACTTAATTGCCCTGGCAATACCTTATCAATTTTCTTCTGATGTGATTCCTTGTCCTTACTTATCAATCTTAGATTGGAAAAATCAAGTTGTTTTACAATAAATGAACTGTGGGTAGTCAGTACAACCTGCACATTAGCCATCTCTGATAAACTTTTCAAAGCTACAATTAATTTCTTTTGATTGTCTATATGCTGCGAAGTTTCAGGTTCCTCAATCGCATATATGACACCTGTATTGTCACTTGCTTCTAGTCTTCGCTCAACCTCTCCTCTAAAAAAATTAAGTAGTATTAAGCGTTTTACCCCGCTACCTCTTTTATTGATTGGAATATCTCCGTCCCCAGAAATTGATACTTTCTTAAAAACATCCTGCCACTTTAACCCCTGCGTTGATGGAATGACTGGGTTTAGACTATTAGCAACATTAGGGTCCATTTCCCTTAATTTATCAAGTGTTCTTGAAGCAACTTCTTTTAGTTTATCTTGAACTTCTTGAGCAACTATATTTAAAGTTTCTAGTAATTGTTCGTCACTAAGTATTTGCTTGACTGCTTCTTGCAATGGGTCTTGAACTTCGCTATCCCCATCACTATTCTTTCTGTCAGACTGGAACAGAGAATATACTGGCATATAGCAATTTAATTTCTCCCATATATTTTTTGCATCTTCTTTTGATGTATCTATTTCTATAGATTTACATTCCAAACAATCACTATAATGCTTCCATATAGCTTCGCGCATAATTGAATTTACATTTTGATTCTCAACTTCTATGGAATTATCCTTTATAATCTTCTTAAGGTCTTTATTTTTCTTCAAAAGCAAATCAGCACATTCAGTATGTGTTGGGTGAAATGCTTTAATAAAAACTTTTGCACTTCCACCAGATTTGAATTTCTTGACCACTTCAAGTTGGTTATCTTCATTGATAAGATATTCCTTCTCCAAAGTTGTGCTTGCACTTGAATCTATAACAATAGAATCTGGCAAATCTGTAAATGTAACGGAAATAATTGTTTCCTCATTTCCTTCCTCTTTTTCAAATATATTCACGTCTAGTGGGTCTATCTTGATAATTCCTTTGTTATTATTGAAGAAAATATCCAATGCCTCAAGTATTGTTGATTTACCAATATCATTTTGTCCCACAAAGACTGTCAAATCATCAAATAATACTTTTGTTTCGCCCTTATATCCTCTAAAATTCTTAATTACTAAAGAATGTATTTTCAAATAATTTCTCCTTTCACCATTCCACACACAGTGCCTTAAACACTGCATTTTCCGTACTTATGTAGTATTTCAATTATTTATCAACCATATTGCTTTCCATATAGTTTCAAAAGTGTTCAAACTCATAGTTCACCTACCTAAGAAACAATTTTACTGCATTGACTTCATTACGTCTAATAAGCTCTGATAACTATCCACATCGTGGTATCTTACCTTACTTGTAGACATCTCATTAAATAGCTTCTTCGCACAAGATATTTTCGCTTGTTCAATAGGTCTTAGGTTCAGGCTTTCCATTGTACCTTTAGTTTCAGCAACAAAGAATATATGTTTTACCTTTCCTTCATAGAAAGCAATTGCCCAGTCTGGAGCATAGTTTCCAACCGGTGTCGGAATTTGGAATGTTCTTGGAAGTTTTGCATATACACAGACCTCATCAGCAGAATCTAACTCTTCTGCAAATTTTCTTTCTATGCTCTTTTCGGCAGACCCATCAGTAAAAACATAGTCTTGGATAGCCTTTTTTGCAACGAATGCCTTTTCAAAACTTTGAGTGTTCTTTTCAGCGGTAAAAATTGTACTATCATATTCTCCCTCAATAGGGTCATATGTAATATGTTCTACAATCATTGTTGCTTTTTGCTCATTGATAAGCTTCACAACTTTTGAGATAAATTCTTCAGGATTGTTTCTGAACATATAGAGCTTGTCAACTTTTATTCCTGCCAAAATCTTTGCAACTGTTTTCCTCGTAAGAGTAGTGCCTTCCGCTACTTTTCCAACAAGGTCATATTTGATTTGGCTCACTTCGGCGTGTTTCAGTCCATAAGTACCTGATGATTCTCTGACAAAAGACGCTCCTCTGCTTACTTCATACTCATCTATTTTATCTGTCTGACGACCAATTGTAGCTGTATATTGTAATTCGGCAACAAAAAGTTTCTCATCAATATGAGCAATAGATTTCTGGATTAGTTCATCACTATCAAATTCAACGGTATAAGCATACTTATGGTTAATCTGATTCCATAAAGCCTGAAACTCTTTCTTTTCAAAGTTAGCATTAAGTGGATTTTCTGTAACTTTCGTTTCGTGACCATCACTAAACATATCTTTAAGAATGCTATCATCATATACTGCCTGGACAAGCAAATGTATTCCCTCAGCCATCGGTTTTAAATTATCTGGTAGTTCTGCAACTGTACCATTTGCAATTTCGTCTCTGTATTTATCTGTTACTTTGCGTTTCTTATCTACATAGCCATTACTAATAAGATAAAATTCAATGTCATTGGCTTTTTCATCGTCAATTAGTGTCGGAACATCATCTACTTTTACATATTTTCCGCTAAAGTATTCACTTGTTGCAACTGTTGGTCTATCAAAAAGTACTTTCTTAATATCGCTTTGTAAATCAGTAACAAAATCAGTGTAGCTTTCACTTGCAACAACTGTAAGCATATTTATATCGTGAACTCTTTCACCGCAGCTTTGACTATCCATTCTATTTCCATCTTGATTAACACAAAGTCTAAGCCCACGACCAACTTCCTGACGTTTTGCGGTATTACTATCGCTATGCTTTAGTGTACAGATTTGGAATACGTTCGGATTATCCCATCCTTCTCTTAATGCTGAATGTGAGAAAATAAATCTGGTTGGTTCTTCAAAAGATAATAGACGCTCCTTATTTTTCAGAATCAGGTCGTATGCTGAAATATCATCTGAGAACTCACTGCCTCTTTTTACCGCACTGTCAATACTCTTCCCAGTTTTCTTATCAATGCTGAAATATCCCTTATGTATTTCTGATACTTCACTACACATAGACTTCAAATATCTCTGATATGGAGTATCAATCAAAGTAATTTTTTCATTAAGGATACTAAGGTATTCCTGCTCAAACATTTTCCCATATTCGCCTAATAGTTCATTTCCAGCTTCATCATATTGACGGTACTTTGCTACCTCGTCAATAAAGAACAGCGAAAGGGTTTTAATTCCCTGATTAAACAATACTCCTTCTTTATCAAAATGGGATTTGATTGTTTCTCTTATTTGAATTCTACGCATATCA
The DNA here is from genome assembly GCF_900142165.1 of Hespellia stercorisuis DSM 15480. Lineage (GTDB taxonomy): Bacteria > Bacillota > Clostridia > Lachnospirales > Lachnospiraceae > Hespellia > Hespellia stercorisuis. The sequence continues at coordinate 30,762 of NZ_FQZY01000029.1, read as the reverse complement.
CTTTCAGATACATCGCCAACAACTTCTCCCGTTTTTATTTCCTCACCATTAGTAAATGTAACTGTTCCCGTAAGTGGGTCGATTTCCGAAATTGTGTATCCTTTGTATTGTTCCATTTCCTGAGAAACATAATAAAGATTATCCCCTACTCCAAGAATACGGGTTTCTCTATTAGTGGATTTATTGTATGCAATCTCAAGCTCAATACGAGCCATAGGTGGCTTCTTTGAAGAAAGCAATATTTGTTCTAAATAAAGGTAACTATCTGTTCCTCTGAAGTTCTTTACTTCAAATCCTTTTACCTCAATTTTCTTTACAAGTTTCTTGTTGTATGCATCCAAAGCATCCAAAACATAAACTGTATTATGTTTTACAGTGTGCGTTGCAGAATAATTCAAGCTGAACAATGGATTAAAGTTCTTTAGAGCTTTTTGTGTAACTGCACCACCCATTTTCTGAGGTTCATCCAAGATAATTATTGGTCTATTTGCTGCAATAACATCAATAGGTTTTCTTGAGCCGAACTCATCTCGTTTAGAATAGATAATACGAGCTTCCTTGCTTCTTCCATCTTCCTTAAGAGAAGAAGCAAAAGCTTGTGTATTTATAATCATTACATTTATTTTATCTCCCTGAGAGAAATTATCTAATTCTTTTAAGTTAGAGCTATTATATACAAAGAATCTTGCCTTTGTTCCATAATGTTCTTTGAAATGGTCTGCTGTAATCTCAAATGATTTTTTTACACCTTCTCTTATGGCAATACTTGGCACTACAACAATAAACTTGCACCACCCGTATTTCTCATATAACTCAAACATAGTTTTAATATATACATATGTTTTTCCCGTTCCAGTTTCCATTTCAATATCAAGGGAGCAACGCCCTAAGTCCTTGTTTAGACTTGCTGAATGTTTAATGTTATTCTGACTTTGTAAGTGATGTATGTTGGTTAGAAGTTGGTCATCTGTCAGTTCAATTACTTCATTTTTGTACCCAGTATCATCAAGAGGGTCATACATTTCAACAATACCATTATCCGAATTAGGAGCGAAAGTCATTTGCTCTGCCTTTTTAGTACGTTTTCCTATATCTCTTATATAACTGATTTTGTCATACTTCTTTTGACCGTTAAACACACTTACTATAGCTTCTACTGCATCCGTTTGGTATTCTTGTATTTTAAAGTTAAATTTCATTTTATGCGACACCTCCTATGAGCAGCGGACTAGCCCACGCTGCACTTGCAACAAGCATAGAAATAATGGCAACGACAAGCATTGCAATGCTCATTCTTTTTGTCTTTCTCGTTTCTTGCTTTGCCTCAACTAATTCTCTCTCTTTGAGTTTATAAAGTTCTTCCAGTTTTTTATAGTTACTCTCCAGTCTTTCATTATGCTCTGTAAGCAACCTTATTTGTTCATTACTCTTTTCAAGAATTTGATTTGTTTGTTGTTGCATTTGATATGCAAATGTGCTTTTCTCATCAATTTCTATCTTTGGTAATTCAGGTTTAAATTGGTATAAAATTGATTCGTCAGGCATTGTTGGCATAGAGATGTCTTTCAATTTGTCTGCAAGTCCCTGAATCCTTGAAAGAGAATCAATTGTCCCACTCATTACAACACCTTCCTTATTGTGTCAGTACTATATGTTGCAAATAATTGGTCAAAATTAGTAGCAACACTATCATTAGCCATCGAGTTATCACGCATAACAAAGTAATATGGCTTTTTCTTTGCTACTTCTGTAACAACATCTTCACTTACATTTTCATCAAAACAGGCAATTAAAAATCCATTAGCAACATTAAATACTTTCTTCCCAAGTAATTCTGTTTCTTCTATTGAGCTTGATAATTCAACCCCCAAATCGAGCATTACTTGGAACAATAAATCTTCAGAAGTTCTGTCTTCTTTAATATTATCCGATAATGAATTAAAAAGTGTTGATTGATATTCAGTCGGATTATAATAAACATCTTTCATATTGGAACTATCGCATTTCAGAACTCTGAATCCACCATCAAAATTGGCATCTGGATTATCTTCAGTTATTTTTTTAATAGCTCTACGAATACGCTCCTTACCAATTTCACAAATATTCTTATATCCCGCTTTGTACGCTTCGGATTTTACATCTGTTTCTTCTGGTAACTGTACCATAATAAATCTTCTATTTCCTGAATCTTCCACATTTAATTGTAGTACTGCTTGAGCAGTAGTTGCTGAGCCCGAAAAATAATCCAAAATTATATCATCCTCATTTGTACATAAATATGCAAAATGTTTAATCAAATCAACTGGCTTTGAAAAATCAAATGCTTTTGTTAAATCCAAACTTTTTAACATTGCAGCTCCTTTTGCCGTTGTTCCAATGTTTTCTAGCAAAAGTGTATCATAAGGTGTGTATGATACCCCAGAAGGGAATTTTCTATAAATATTATATTTTCCATTCTTCTCACTCAATTCAAGCACGCCTTCGTCTAAAAGTGTTTGTGCCATCTCTGCGCCCACTCTCCATCTTCCTTCAGTTCCATCATCTTTTATTGGAAGAACACTAACATTATCAATTGTAATTGGATAAAACATTGATGGACGGTCTTCACGACGGTCAGCCACACCCCACTGTCTTAAATTCTCTTTTCGTCCATCAGTTTCATTTCTTATCATTTTAAAAGACAACATTTCTAATTTCTTTGCATAACAAAGAATATATTCGTGAGTTGCAGATATTGTTGATGTAGTTCCAACTTTACCAAGTTTTGATTTCCAAATAAACTTACAAACAAAATTTGATTCACCAAATATTTCTGAACATACTTTTGATAAATTGTCTATTTCATTGTCATCAATTGATATGAATATAACACCATCATCTGAAAGTAAATCCTTAGATAATCTAATTCGTGTATAAATCATATTTAACCAATCTGTGTGAAATCGTCCGTTGCTATCAAGGTTTCTTACAAGTCGATTCCCTTCTTCATCAAGTTGACCGCTATTGGCAATATACTCTTCTGTTGTTAGAGAGAAATCGTCTTCATATACAAAATCATTGCCTGTATTATATGGTGGGTCAATATAAATCATCTTAATCTTTCCTAGATAGGTCTCTTGTAATAACTTCAACACTTCAAGGTTATCACCTTCGATGTAAAGATTTTCTGTATTATCAAACTCAACGCTTTCTTCTCTACAAGGGCGTAATGTCTTTGCAACAGGTGCATTGGCAAGGAGAACTGATTTCTTCTTGTCAGGCCAAGTAAACTGATAACGTTCTTCACGCCCTTCAACTACTTTGCAGGAAATTTCTTGCATAAGCACATCTTTATCAATTGCTCTTACAACCTCTCCATTTTCATCAATGGTTTCAGTTATGGCATTGGGAAACATCGCTTCCAATTTTTCGTAATTCTCATCTGCCTTGTTAGGTGTGTGCATTTTTAATTTGTCCATTCTAATTCTCCTCCGTTAACCAAAATTTATATATTGGATATTTTACAAATTCTTCTTGTTCTTTATCGTTCATTTTTTCAAAATGTCTTTTCGCAGCTTGTTGTTGTCCTAATAATAGATATGCTCCAACAATACAGCCATCATTTTTTTCTTGACTTTCGACTATTTCATATAAAGAAGCAATTTCATCATCATTAAACTCTCTTTGTCTTCTTATCACTTGCAATCTGTTTAGTGTTTTTACTAGATAATCTAATTCCTCATCAGGTGCTTCCAAAAGCCAGTTGCTAAACTCATCACAGGTCTTAATAAGCTTTTCTTTTCTTATCCCGTCTGCATTGTCATACGCCCCTAATAATTCAAGCAAAAACCAGTTTGCTCTATTATAAGTTTCATAATGATGTTCTGTCTTTTGATAGGATGGAAGTAACATTTCAAATTTCATATTGCTTATGGTAAGAAAATCGTCTTTATGGAAAATACAAAACGGTGAAATTGGTAACATATTTCCCTTAGTATCCTCAAATTCGACCCTGAATTCATCGTTGAAGAAATCACTTATTTCATATGTTCCCTTTTCTTCTAGTTCCTCCAAATGTACTACAATTCTTAGCTTTGCCACTTTCATACAACAAACAATCGGCAATCCTGTATTTAAACCTTTCACTGGTTTTTTATCAATAAAGGCAGTTCCCAGTCTATTAAGATTTCTCCAATCCTCATCCCCCATATCATTTATGTCTATATCGTCTAAACAACCTAGAATATCTAATGTATCTACAATTCTCTGTGCATATTCTAAATGTTCTCTTTCTTTTTCAATATCAAAATTGTCTGTATCTGCTCCTTTGTAATCAAAAGGAACTTTCACTTCATTTATTTTAAAATATCCTTTGTCTATATAAGAAAGCAGAAAATCAAGGTCTTTAGCCAAAATCCTCATCTTATCAGAATTCTTATATTTGATTTTGCAAGAATTTTCATTTTCTGCAAATGTCATTTTAAAACTACTACCAAAGCACAATGTCACTCCATTTATACCCTTAATAACTTCATAATTTGTGTAAAAAATCTTGTCTTCAACTGAAATCAAGGCATCCATATTTTGTTTTGTATGTACATCTTCTGGAATTATATCTATTGGTTGTGGAATTGAACTTCCTTTTATTTTAGCATATAAATATACCTCACTCTTTATCAATGCCATTTGCGGGTCATCAAAGCCTACACCAGAGAATGGTATAACTATATTTTCCAATACCCCTTCTTTTTGCAATTCCTCTAGAGAAAATAGTTTACCTTCTCCAAGACTCGCTTGCTTCTGGCAATTCTGCAGACAATTAAAAAATATTGTAGCTTTCTGATTTTCATCCGTCGGAAATTTTTGCAAATGTACTGTCTTGTGTCCTTGTTCCTTCGCTTCATTTAAAAGTTTTCTTAGTTTTATAGGCGTTAATTCAGCATAATAAATCTTTTTAGTCAAGCCATTATTTCCTATGTATACAACAAAAAGAACGCACCCTCCATCGTATAGATAATTACGTAAATCTGTAGTTTCCATAGAAAATGATATTTTATCCTTCGTATGGTCATCACATTCTTTGCCTTTAACTTGAACTGGCATACGACCTTTCAAGTCACTTTTCTTTTTCGATTTATTGCCATATATATATACGAATCCATCCCAAGAAGGTTCTTTGTCATTGTCCGCAATAAATTGGTCTAAGAACTGAGATGTAACAATCTTGTCTTTTACTTCATTAACCGACAAAATTTCTATTGCTTTGTTATCTAACGCCAATTTCATTTACTCCTTTACTTCAAATATTATCCAATTGTTCCTTAATTTTATTTATTTCTTTAACCAGATTAAACTTCTTATTTGGTTGCTTTTCATTTCGTGCTTGTTTCTCCAGCTTGGAAATTTCATTGCATAATTTTTCTCGCTTTTCTTTTAGTTCTAGCTGCTCTTCCAGTGAAGAATCTGCTTGAACTTTTATCGCTCCTATTTGAGCTACGATATTCTCCCAAACGGCATCGAGATTCATACCTTTTATTTCAATGCGACATTTTTCTCTTTTTTTCCAATCGGTTTGAAGTAACTTCGTATGGTAGACAGCAAATTTTACTTCATCATCAAAACTTAGCACCATTAAAATTTTCTGTGGAATAAGTTTTGCAATCTTCACAATGGTAGCATCACTAAAATCTTTGCTTTTTATTGCAACATTCATAACAAAAAAGTTTTTAACTTCCAAGCCTTCTTCAATATTTATCTTAGCCTTAGAAAATTCATTTGTTATGGCTATCTTTGAAATGTCTCTGTTTATTCGTGCTTTCTCCGCTGCATTCATTTGATAGGTTGCAAATAAAGCAGTCTTTGGTATTTGTTGTGGTTTCACTAATTCTGTGCTTTTAGGCAATCCAAACATATCTACACTCCTTTATCGAACAACTAAGAAACATATTAGTTCAAAGTCATCAAGCCCCTTAATTTCCCTTGATAAAAAGCTAACTTGTCCACCATTCAGAAATGCTGAAATATCACTTTCCTCTTTCACTTCGATAATTGACGAAATCGCATCACCAAGAAGATTTGAGAATTCATTCATATTTCTTCCATCACGAGTTTCTTTATTAAATATCTTATATAGGTCTGGAATAGGCTCTGTTTTTCCTTTGCAAAGAAATCTCATTTTATCAAGCATTGCTTTTGGCGAAAGATGGTCACAAACTACTTCGCCATCACTACTTATATAGACCATATAGAATGGATGTAAGCAATTTTGATTATCAATGTTCACGCTATCTGAGCGATTTTTCAAGACATAAATAACCCCTGCTGGCATATCCTCATTTGCTGGCACAACTGCGTGCAACCCAAATGGGGTATTATCAATATCTTCGTGATTCTTTACATACTCTAATAAGTCTAATCTAAACTCATTCAATCCTAAATCCATTATAGAAATACCCGTTGTCATATCCTCAATATCAACAACTTCTTCTTGCAATCTACGAAGCTGAGATTTTCTATATTCAAGGTCAGTCTTTTCTTCATCGCTCAATAAATTATCATCGCCTGTTGCGGTCATATCGACAATTTTCATACGAGTTTCGACTTTTGCTTTTAAATCAATATATTCATCAAGGGTTACATCTGGCCAGAAGTTTACGAGCTGGATGTACGCATTTTTACTTCCTATACGGTCTATTCGACCAAATCTTTGTATGATACGAACTGGATTCCAGTGAATATCATAATTTATTAAATAATCACAATCCTGTAAGTTCTGTCCTTCTGAAATACAATCTGTTGCAATCAGCAAATCTATTTCTGTATTATCATTTGGCATTAACAAATGCTTGTCTTTTGAAATAGGCGAAAAGCAGGTTAATACTGTATTCAAATCACTTCTAAGTTTTGGTACAGTTGTACGCCCTTCTACGGACCCAGATACCATTGCTGTGTTTAATCCGTATTTATCTTTCACATACTTACTAACATTGTCATAAAGATACTCTGCTGTATCAGCAAAAGCAGTAAAAATAATTACCTTTTTATTTCCTGCGTTTATAGGATTATCAATTTTATTCTGAATCACCTTAAACAACTCTTGTAGCTTACTGTCATATTCTGGTGTAATATCTCCAACCATTAGTGTCAGAAGTTCTAACACTTCGGCATCCTTTACAAGACTATCTCGCCAAGATTTATAATCCATATCCGCAAGTTCAATTTTGACTTTTTCCCCGAATGTAAATAAATCTTCCCCATTCTGGTCTTCTCCATCAAATTCATCTAAATTGGAAATATCGGTCATTTCCAATTTTAAAGAACTTGTCTTGTCAAAAGTATCAATAGTCTTAATTGTATTCTCGATTAAATCCTTAATACGTTTCAAAGTCAGGTTAAAAGAATACACTGAACTTTCCATACGCTTCATTAAATTGATAGCCGTCAGCCTTCTGATTCCTTGTTCTCTATTAGCCTGTGTAAATCCAACATTTACTTTGTTATCCTCATATAGTTCTGCATACTTATCCAACTTACTCGGCTGAATAAAATGTGTCGGAGTATATATCGTCAATGAAAGTTTCATCAACTGTTCAAATATCTCATTGTAATTTATTGCATTTTCCAGATTCGTCAGTTTAGGATTTAAGGATATAGGTTTTAGTCTGGTAGGAAATGTACCAATTTCTGTGGTATCATAATATTTTTGAATATGCTTCCTTGAACGTGCAATCGTAACACTATCCAAGACTTCAAAAAAATCAAAGTCTAACATTTTAAGTAAGTTATCTGTTGTCCTATCACACGCTTCCCATTTACTCCAAGTATTAAATGCCCTTTGTGCATTTTTGAATATGTCGTCAATTGAACGGCTTGTACTTAATTTATCATCTATGTAGTCTGTATTTCCTTCATACGCTAATGCAAGCTGATTCTTCAAATCATTAAATCTATTGTTTACAGGTGTAGCTGAAAGCATAAGGACTTTGGTTTTTACGCCTTTACGAATAACTTTATTAAGAAGTTTTAGATAACGATTTTCTTTTTCATTATCGTCACCTTTCAATTTTCCACCATTTCTAAAATTATGGGATTCATCTATGACAACAAGGTCATAGTTCCCCCAATTAAGCCTATCCAAATCTAATCCATTTGATTTTCCTGCCACTCTATTTAAGTCCGTATGGTAAAGTACATCGTATCTCAATCTATCTGCTGCAATAGGGTTATTCACATAGTTATCTTTGTATGTGTTCCAGTTGTTCGTTAGTTTTTTGGGACATAGAACGAGAACAGATTTATTCCTATTTTCATAATATTTAACTACCGCAAGGGCAGTAAATGTTTTTCCAAGACCAACGCTATCTGCTAATATGCACCCATTGAACTTTTCAAGTTTATTGATAATAGCAAGAACCGCATCCTTTTGAAAATTATAAAGCATACTCCAAATCTTACTGTCCTTAAATCCCGTTGCGTCATTTGGTAACACATCTTCAGATATATCTTCTAGGAACTCATTGAAAATATTATACAGTGTAATAAAATAGATAAAGTCAGGTGAGTTTTCCTGATACGCAGCAGTGATGTTTTCAATCACCTCATCTGTAACATCCTGCAGCTTTGCTGAATCATTCCATAAAGATTCAAAAATATCTATATAGGCTTTACTAAATGGAGTTTTAGTTTTTTGAACCATATTATATGCGTTGTTTCCACGTTCACAACCTAAATCAATTGTCGTAAATCCATTTACAGGCATATAGTTTGTCTCGTCTATGTTTATAAAGCCCATCATACTGTCGCCTGAAATGTTGGACTTAAACGTTACTTTTTGTTTTATCCATTCCGCACATTCTTTTGCAATTGCTTTTTGGGTTAATTCATTGCGAAGTTTCACCTCAAACTCTGTTCCATAGAGACTTCTTTCACGATTCAATCTCGGTATATAAAACTCTCTCTTTTCTTTTTTTGCTTTTTCAGTTGTGAATGTGGGTGAAGTAAATATAAACCTTAACACTTCTACATTTTTCAGTTCCTTTTTCAATTCCTGAAAAGCATATATAGAAAAGCAAGCTGCTGCAATTGATAGTTTACTACCTTGCTGAAGCTCCTCTGAAATATCATCTTTTAGTGTCTTGCTGACATTATCAATAACTTCTAGTTCCATCTGTTGTCCCTCCGTAGAAAATATACTAATCAATCGTCTAGTATAACTTCACATACATCTCCAATATCACAGTGAAAAACCTTGCATATCCTCATAAAGTTCTCAAGTGACACTGGTTCGTTTTTATTTATTTTTGTCATTGCATAAGCAGTTATTTCAGCAGCTCTTATCAAATCAGTACCCTTCATCTGATTTTCAACCATCAATTTTTGTAGCTTTACATAACTTAATTTCATTCTACTTCTCCTCATACAAAACCATAAATAAGTGGCTATAATAACTTATAATACATTATAACACTAAAATCCCGATTTTCAAGGAATATGCCCATATTTTCATTTGTGGTGAAAGCAGATGTTGTATTTTTTCAACACCTAGTTTTATGTAGTAGATGACTTCCCCGAAAGGTAGTCACCTATTGTTTTCTTCTTTGACCAAAACTTCCTAATATGCAGGTATTCCATAACCATAAATCACACTACTACCTACTGCGTATTCTCTTTGCCTACACATATCTCCTGAGTTACCCTCGACAGTATAAACCTTACCATTCTCGCATTTTTCTACAAGTCCTGTATGGTCAATCGTTCCATCGTTACCCCAGTCGAAGAAAATAATTGCTCCCGTAGGCGGGGTTGCATTTCTATCTTCCCATTGCTTATTTTTCTTAAACCAATTTACCCCATCACTACACAGAGAATACTTAGGGATAATGCCTTGCTCAATATATCCGCTTTGGTCTGCACACCAAGATACAAAGCAGGCACACCATTCCACACGAGAATTAAATCCATACCACGACCAATAAGATTGTCCTCCCTTATTACCAAGTTGAGATAATGCAACTTCGATAATCGCTTGATTACCACCACTGGTAAAAGCTCGACCATAAGGATAATATCTCAAAACGTGAGATACATATAGCGTATCCCCGTAACTGTCCCAGCCTAATTTTTTAGCTTGGTTTGTGGAAAATTCCACTGCATTTGCATAGGAGTATCCACCATAATTCTTCTTCGCCCAAGTGATATATCCACTGCCAAAATTGTAGCCTTGTAATGCCAGTTTGATATTTTCCATATCAATTGGATTTTTCACACCTGCGGAATTAAGGGCAGCTTTTAGTTCCTGAACGCCACATTGGATAGAGTAATCAGGGTCTTGAATCCCATTTGGCTGCTTAGGGTATCTCGTGTTAAATGCCCCCTCCGCTGCCTGCATTGGGTCATTCCCTCTGCCACCACTCTCTTGCATCATAACTGCCTTAATCAGTTCCACATACTCAGGTATGCCATACTGTTTCGCATACTTGGTAATTGTCGGTGTATAGGCTTCCACCTCTTGACTTACAGGAGTATATCCCGAATTTTCAGTCCCTCCTCCAAAAAGAGAAACCGCCGCACCTAGTAGCACACAAATAACAACAATTACAACGGCTACCCAGCCTCCTGCAATAATTGCAGTAATAAGTGCTTTGGTACTTGCGATAATTGCCTTCACTGCTTGAATTGTCGCTTTGGTTGCAGCTTTCACACCTCTCGCTGTTGTTTCTGCTGCTTTCTTTGTTGCACGAGCTGCCCTTTGAGTAGCCTTCACACTTGTCTTAGCAGTGTTCTTTACCACTTTTGCACTCTGCTCTGTGGTTTTGATTGCTGTCTTTGAAGTCTTTTCCGCTGTCTTTAAGTATCTCCTTGTAGTTTTAGCTGGTGCTTTTATTCCACGCTTAATAGTTTTATTTCCCGTTGACCTTACAGACTGCTTTATATTCTTCTCAACTTCTTTTGCTGTTCTGATAGATTGATTTGGTGCTTTTCCAGATTGTCTTTTCAGTGATTGTTCAGCTCTCTTATACTTAAAATTTTCTACGTTTTGCTTTGTTTTTGCTACTTTCTCTTTTGTGAATTCGGCTGTTTTCTTCACATTGTCAATCGTAGTTTTGGTGCTTTCTCTGCCGACTTTATCAAAAGTCTGTATTCCTCTGCGTGTCCCAGCAGATAGTCCTGCTGAAGCTTTATTAGAAGCATACTCTCCACCAGAGCTTTCATCTGTCCGTACCGCTTGTTCTGCTTTATCTTTTGTTGTTACATAAGCGTGTTTTACTCTATCCGTCGCAATGGCAGCTCGGTCTAAAGTTTTGATTGTGCCTTTTATCACATCTTTTGTTTTTATATCTGCCATAGAGCCTCCTTTCTAGCTCTGCTGGATTACTCTTTTGAATTTCACAGAACTCTTATTTATGAATTGGTTGATTAACCTGCTCTCGGATTTTGTTTCTGCATATGCGGTAATTGTGATGGTCTTGTCATTCCAATTCAATGTGTAACTGTCTGTTGCAACATTTGTGATATGATGATGTGCTAGAAAATCCCGTAATTTCTTCATCTCATCTAGATTATCTGACATAATCACGTTCACATAAGTTCTATCCTTTGACAGCTTTTCATTAACAAAACAAGCCAAAGAACATCCAACTCCACCTGCAACTGCTACTACAAGCATTGCAATTGAGTTGTCAGCAGACACAACCCGCTTCGTTATCCAGAAATAAATAAAGTCGGAAAGTATTACAGCAAATCCTGCAATTACCCACCGACTTCTTTGAATCATTATTGTTTTTGTTGTCCCTAGTGCATTATCTACAACCTTTGCCATAAACAATGCCACTAAGTAAATAATGCTACTCATACACATCTCCTTCTATGTTGTTTTTAATTTTGCTACTACAACGAATCTGCCATTATTATGGGAATATTCACAGGTAGATAAGGTAATGAGTTTATCTCCGTATTGGGCAGAAACTCCTGTTTCATATAAGGCTAATTTCTTGCACTTTTCAATATAATTATCGTAGTCCTCACTATTTTCAGCGTCTACAAAACGATAATATTGGAATCCGTCACTGGAATAAGCAACGGTTTTAAACACTGCAACAATCTCGTACTCTCTGTGTTGTGCTACACTGTCAAAAGTGATTGTCTTATGATTTTCATAAAATCCTTTACTTTCATATTTCGTAAGTTCGGCAAACATCGAGCCATCATTCATATGATGGCCATAGATGATGAGATTGTCGCTTGGTTTCTCTACATCACAATTCTCCTGCACATAAGGACACCCATATTCCGAATATGATTTATCAAACTTATGCTTTAAGTAGAAGTCTGGTTCATATTTTGACTGAACCACAGGATAATTGATTTTTGTATCTTCTACTTTTATCCACCCAACCATATCATTGTTCTGAAGATACAGTTCCTGATAATCTGGTAGAAACTCTGTATCTCCGTCATAAATCATTGGCTTTTCCTCTTTCTCTGGTTCTGTTTCCACAACTTCTGCAAGGTCATTATATAATTCCTGCTGCTTTTGAGAATCCAAATAGTTCTTTACCACTGCTCCCATACTTACAAGAAACACGATACCTAATATGGCAATTATGATTCGATATGTTTTTATCTTCATTTTCCTGTCCTTTCAAGAACCAAGCGAGAGCTAAATGCCCTCGCCTGGTTTGGTTGTCATCAGTTTATAGAGTTTCGTATTCTTAGGGAATTTATTTGCAAAAGGCACTAATGCACTGCCGACCTTAATCAATCCATGCCCTGCGTCTACATTGGTAATATAGGAAAGCTGAAGGTCTGAAATGTTAAGGAGTTTTGCAAGTTCAATTCTATCTGTGGATGCCTGATTCAGCATAATAATAAATTCGCTATTAGCAAGCATTGTTCTTGCTGTATGGCTCTGCAAAAGGTCGTCTACATTCTGCGTAATACCACTTGCATATGCACCATATTTTCTTACACGCTTCCAAAGTGTAAAGAGGAAATTCGCTGAGTATTCGTGCTGGAACAAAAGATATATCTCATCAATAAAAATAAAGGTATGCTTCCCTTTTGCTCTGTTTTGCGTAATTCTGTTCAGAATACTATCCAGAACGACAAGCATACCAATCGGCATAAGCTGTTTTCCTAAATCCAAGATGTCATAGCAGATAAGGCGATTGTCCGTATCTACATTTGTTGGTTTTGCAAAGGTATTTAATGAACCGTTGGTGAATAATTCGATGGCAAGTGCAATCTCTCTTGCCTCTGGTTCAGGCTGACTTAATAACTCTGCTCTAAAATCCTGCAAGGTTGGAACTGTACCCGTATAATCATTTTGCTGATAGGTATGATAAACACTTGCAGTACATCTATCAATGATTGATTTCTGCTTTGCTCCAAGATTTTTCCCACCGATAAGCTGTTCACAAAGAGACATAATAAACTCAGATTTAAGAATGACTGGATTTGCTCCATCTCCATAATCTTTATTCATGTCCATCGCATTGATATGGTTTGGTGAGGTTGCTGAAATATTGATAATCTCTCCTCCCATCGCCTTAACAAGCTGTGAATATTCACGCTCTGGGTCGATAACGATAATATCTGCATCGCTGGATAACATCTGGTTGATGATTTCCCCCTTTGCCGCAAAGGACTTACCACCACCCGATACACCTAAAATAAACTCATTACCATTTAAGAGCTGTTTTCTGTCTCCAATAATCATATTTTTACTGATAACATTCTGACCATAATAGATTCCATTTTCGTGATAAATATCCTGCACTCTAAAAGGCATAAACACTGCCAAACTCTCTGTAGTAAGTGTTCTGAACGTATCAATTTTTCTCACACCAAATGGCATAGCAGTTTTCAGTCCATCCATCTGCTGAAATTTCAGAACTGCGAACTGACACAAATGCTTTCTTGCTGTCGTAAGAAGTGCTTCTGTGTCATTGTCTAACTGCTCCTTTGAATCTGCTGTGTGAACCATAGTAAGCACTGCAAACATCATCCTCTGGTCACGAGTAGTAAGGTCATCAAGGAACTCTTTCATCTCTCTTTTCTGCTGCTCCATATCATATGGCACTGTCGCCGAAAAGTTATTATTCTGATTCTGTTTTCTCTGCCAGTTCGTAATATTTGTTTCTACTCCAAGAAGTCTGCTCTCAGCTTCTTTTACTGCTTCATCTGTTGGCACTGGCACAATATCAATAGACATCATCAGGTTTCTATTCATATCCGTAAGTTCCGCTACCATACTGTCTTTGATATAAGAGGCGTACTCTCTTAAAAAGATTACTCTGCCATATCTCTTTCCCATTTTGAAATAGTCATTTTCAAATTCCATAGAGTCTGGACAAATATAATCTTTAAAACTATGCCCCTTCTTACGATTATCTTTTGGTTCAAAATGAAACGAGGATTCTTCTCCCACTCGAAAGAAATCGTGAATAATACGAAGTCTTTCATCTGTTTCAAATTCTACGCATTTACTACCTAACCTGCTAAAATGCGAAATCAAGTCTGCACCTACCCTTGAGAAATAGGTTCTTGCATCTTCAACAGATTTTTTATTGATAGAAATGGTGACATATTTATCCTGCACAGTGGCATTTGCCCCAGTTGCTTTATCAAGGAGCATTTTATTATATTCCTCACGATATTCATCAAGCTCATCGTCTTTTCTTGGAATAAGAATTGTCTTTTCAAAATCCAGTCGATTCAATCTTCTGTTGTTAATAGTGAGTTTCGTCGTTGCACCACTATCAAGGGAATTCAGCAGCTCTGAATATTCAAGAAACATCGCTTCTTTATCCTCTCTGCTTGCTACTGCATAGTTAATATCTGTAAACTTAAAACTCTTAGAATATTTGTCCTTTCCGCTTCTAAAGATTCCATCATCATAAATCACATTCACTGGCAGAATGTCCTGCACCCCTTTCGGTACAACAAATTTCTCTTTATCCTGTTTAAATAATGTTGTTAGTGTTTTAATCATTTTGTTTCTTTGCCTCCTTAATCTTCTGTTCAATATTTGATTTCATTAACTCGTAATAGGTGTTGGTGGACTTAAACACCAATTTCTTTGGCATAAGAAATTCTGATTTAATCCACGCCCAAATTGCTTTTTCAGCAGTCATTCCGTTATATTTAAAAAATCCAAGTGCTGCGAAGGGAAATGCTCCAACCACGCACACCCACGATGTCGTTTCCATTCCAAGATAGGGTTTGCCTAAAAAATAAATTCCTACGGCTACCCCACAAGCAAGGACAGAAAAAATGAACTGTCTAAGTGACAGTCCAAAAAACATTGATTCTGTGAAGTTTCTTATTTCTCGATTGATTTTTACTTCCATAAAGTCTTCCTTTCTTTCCTTATATATTTTTATAGTCCCATCATTTCTCGAATAATCCTATCTGCCATTTTTACTGTTCCCACAAGAATCAGCATATTAAATACCAACTCTCCAATATATGCCCATACCTGCGTTACTGCTGCTACGTCTGGATTCACCACTGGTGGGGAAGACGCAAACACAGAGAAAATAATGCAAGCAAGAGATATAACTGCCCCTTCAAGCAATACTGCACAATAGCTTTTCACAAAACTCTTTCCTATGTTTTGTGATGGCTCTCCTGCAAACGTGGAAAGTGGAATTGGTGCTAGTGCTGTGTACATATACATTTTGAAAAATCTTCCGTACACACTCATTATCAAGATAAACGATAAGACAGTTACAATCAGTCCTCCAATAAGCGTTACTGCCCAAAGCGGGATACTCTCAAAGAATCCACAATCTTCTATGGTTGTAATCATTTCTGCTGGAAGTGTTGTTTTATTTGGAACTCCAAATCCTGCCGCTTTCATTATGGTAGACATCGTTCCTTGAGCAATGCTAAAAAGTGCAAGCATTAGTTCCATACCGTGGGTGATTACACCTTTTGCAATTGCAAATCTAACGAATAGTTTTAATGCGTGTTCAGGCTTCTTCACATCCGTAAAAGAACCGCAGGTTTTAACCACACCTACAACAAAGAAAAGCACCAGTAATGCAATACCGATTGCCTGAACTGCTCCATTAATGTCTACGATTACTTTCCATATTCCTCCGCCTTTGAAATTCTGAGGTGTGGTAGTAAGCAATGTCCATATTTCGCTCATCTTATCATTCCAAGTCTTCAAGGCATTTTCGAGGTTTTGGACTACCCAGTTATCACTCATTTATTCGTACCTCCTTCTTAAAATAGGGTGTACCAGATTCCTCGGTACACCCCTCGTTGATAACGAACCCCGTCTTACGCTCCAGTGATAAGAGTAAGAATTTCTTTTGCAAATGTGATGATAATACCACCTGCAAGCGTAAGGAATCCGTTAGCTCTCTGTGATGGGTCGTGAGATTTCAGTGACAAGCCTACCTGCACAATACCAAATCCTAAAAGGATAAGACCAATCGCACGAATCAGGCTAAAGATAAATGTGGATAGATTATTGATAACGGTAAGAGGGTCGCCTCCTTCAGCAGCAAATGCCACTGTACCCGTTCCAATAATCAAAGCACCCATAATCATCATTGTGCAGTATGCCTTAAAACCTTTTTTTACCTTTCCTGTCATTGGAAGTTTCTTAGTTACCTTTGTTTCGTTATTTTTCTTAAAAAATGTCATATTCATTTCCTCCAAATTATAAGTTGTTGTTTCCTTCAAAATCCTCATCGGATAGAAGTTCATAGTTTGTTTCTCCATAGTTCTCACTTGGAAGCATTGTAAGGTCCATCGGAATCATAGAGATAGTTGTGTGTTCAATTGTTACCTCACCGTGTGCATACGGTTTTTCTTTTCCATCTGTTGTCATAGCTACATTTGGATGTTTTAAAATGTCATACTTCAAGTCCATCACTGGTCGTTCTCCTCGAATGAAAAGAATGGCATATTGATTATCCAGAAGTCTTACTTCATCTGGAGTGAGGAGTTCTCTGCCACTTATTTGATAATTCGTGGAGTAGTTACCACTTCTGCCTGTACTTTTTCCGAAGGTATTCGTATCAATGGTTTCCTTGCCTAGAAGTTCTGACACATATTTATGGGTTGACTGTTCGTTTCCACCAAGATAGAGGAACTCATCACAGTTACCCACAATGCTTTCCCACTGTTTTTCAAAAAGTGCTTTTAACTGTGCTAAATTTTGTAAAATAATACTGACCGATACGCTACGGGAACGCATTACCGACAAAATCTTATCGAAGTCATCAGGCAATGAAACATTTGCAAATTCGTCCATCAGAAAATGAACTGGCATTGGCAAACTTCCACCGTAGATATGGTCAGCAGTATAGAAAAGCTGTTGAAATAATTGTGTATATAAAATCGAAACCAGAAAGTTAAAACTGGAGTCATTATCTGGTATCAATGCGAACAGTGCCACCTTCTTTTCTCCCATAGATGGAAGGTCTAGTTCATCCGTTGTCGTAAGTGCAGCTAAACTTTCCAAGTTGAATTTTTCCAGTCGTGCTGCAAGTGTAATCTGTATTGATTTTAATGTTTTGGCAGAACCAGAATGGTAAGAACGATAATATTTCAAGGCAATATGCTCAGGATTTATCATCTCTAAATCTTGGAACAATTCATCAAGTAGTGACGGTCTTGTATCTTCTTCATCTTCTATGGATGCCGCCCTTAACATTTCCATTACCATCGCAAAATTCTGTTCTTCTTCTGGTGCTTCATAATGCAAGTAAAAGACAAGTGCAAGAAGAAGCATTGAAGCAGAAGTATCCCAAAACGGGTCATTACTCTGCGAACCTTTTGGCGTTGTACTCTTAAAAAGATTGGTAACCAACTTTTGCACATCATTGTCATTTTTCAAATATACAAATGGATTATAACAATGGCTCTTTTCCATTGAAATTAAGTCAAGAACCCTTACCTCATATCCTCGGTTTTTAAGGAGTTTACCCGTATCTCGAAGCATTTCTCCCTTCGGGTCAAGTATTACGAATGAGGTATTACATTGCATTAAATTTGGCTTACAATAAAATCTTGTCTTTCCTGCACCAGAACCACCACATACTAAGGTATTGAGATTCCGCCTGTGTTTCTTAGCGTTTAACCCAATACTCACAGATTGAGTCATTAACTTATTCTCTGATTGCGGACTTTGCTTATATTTCTTATTCACTGTTCTGGCATTGCCCCACTTAGCCGAACCATGCTCTTCCCGTCTTCGATAATTCCTATTGGATGAAAGATAGATGCCAATCCCCATTCCGTAGCACAAGAGTAAAATGAGGACAGTTTTTAAGCTGTCCTCACAAAGTTCTATATAGAATGGTTTCTCAAATATCAGCATAAGGCTTTGGAATATTTCTGGCAGACCACCTTTTGTTGATGGTGCAATTTTTAAACCAAGCCATATCATAGGAATAATGCCAATCAGAGATAAGATAATTGACGACTGCTTTTCTCTATCTCGATTCATTATCTTTCTCTATTACTTTGAATTTCTTCTTTGGGGCAGTTCCAACTTTCACAATAAGGTCATTCACATCATTGGTAAATTTACCTTCTCTCTGAAGTTCTGTTTTCGTGTCATTAAGAGAGCGTACAATAATCCCATGCTCATAGTCATCCAAAGCAATATAATATTTTTCTTCTTTTACCATATACTCACCTTATCTTTCGTAATCCTTTGAACGCTCCTGCTTTTTCTTATACAGTTCATCGGAAACTCTGGAATGAATTTCCGCCATTGCGTTTCTCATCTTGGAAAGTTCTCCTCTGATTTCCTGCGGCTCTGCATTTTTCATATTGTCAGGAATTCGGTTGATGGCAAAGTTCTGTGTATCAACTCCATACTTTTGACAAAGCATATAGCCAATGCACACTGCGGGAAATCCCATCTCCAAGCGGCTGTACTTATCACTATTGATGGAAAGCTGAGCGTGACCAAGTTCCTGTGCTACGCATTGGGCAACAGCAACACTATCTCCTACATCTCTTTTCACATACAGTACCTGCTTCTCATTATTATAAAACGCTGCCATATTCGGATATGGAAGTTCATTTGTACTCTCTACATCAACAGGTGAGGAATCAAGCATTGTGGTAATCAATTCTTTCGGGTCACGATTTACGCTTGGTGCAGGCGGTTTCTTTGCATTTGTCTGCGATACATCAAATACCTTTTTCACATTATAGGATACTCTTGTATTCCCATCTTTTCGGGTATATTCTACTGGCTCCAAGATAGAAATACTTCTCACACCTTTTTTCACTCTTACATTTTCTTTACTCCAATCTTCAAAGTCTTTTAGCTGTGTCGCTTCTGGAAGCTGATTGTAAATAAGAAGTGTATTAACTGCTGAATATCTATCCATCTGACTTTGCGTATTTAGATACTCCATAAATTTCTCAGGGTCATTTACAATTTCTCTTGCAGTATCATCTACCATTTTATAAATGCCTTCTTTTTCTGCTTTCTTTTTCTCTGCAAACTCTTCTTTTGAAAGTCTTGGTCTTTCATTCGCTTTTCTTGGTTCAAAATCATTTGTCATTTTTGCTACCTCTCTTTTGATTTTTTAACTTTAGGTTTGGGTTGCGTATGCACTGTCTGTGCATTTTTTGTTGTGGATTTCGGCTTGTCAATCTCAGGTGTTTTGTGTTCTGATTCTTTTTGCTGGTTTGCCTTTGCCTTATATCTGTCGAGTTTTTCCTTCACAGATGGTTTTGTTTCCTTTCCAGCAACACCCTTGTCAGAGAGCATATCTACCTGCTCTGAGTTTTGCCTTGACGGAGGGTTTTTGTCCGTCTTGGCAACCGAGGGGTTTGACTGCGACTGTCCCTCCTTTTGCATAGGCTTTCTGACTGCCTCCTCCATAATAATTTCATTTTTGGATTTCGTAGGCATTTCCTTTGCCATGCTCTCTCTATTTGCTTTCTCCTTTTGTGCTTCCGCAATAACAGAAGCTTTCTCAACAGTATTAAAGTCAAATCTCTCTACAATACGCTGAATTTTAGAAGCGTCTTCTGCACGAGCAATAATATCTACGGGAACATTATCGCCTTTTGTATTTTTATCTCGAAGTACACAGTACAAAACTCCATACCTCTTTGCCTGTTCCGTAAATGTTTTTAGGTCTTTATTTGAAATAGAAAATACTTTTAATTCCTTACCAGATTTAATCATATTGGTAAGTCTTGCTTTTCCTCTTGTCTTGTTCACCTGACTTGCTTCCTGCTTTAATACGGAAGCCAAAAGAATGGCAATGTTCTTTGCGGCTGAACCGCTTAATTTTGCAGCTACTTCTACTCCTTCTAAGGATAATCGAACGATTTGTTCTGCTGCGTCACCACCGTTGTTCATAGGTTTCTTTCTCCTTCCTTTTACTCTTCTGCTCTGTGGGATTATCCTGTGATAAGTTATATTCCATAACCTTTGACCTCTCGGCAATACTTTCACAAGTTTTTACTTCCTTACGGAGCAGTCGAATTTTGTCGCTTATTGTCGAAACTTCATCTTTGACTTTTGATAGCTCATCGTCACTTATTTTTCTTCTCATCATTTTTCGCAGGTGCGTTCTATCGTCAGTCAGTTTTGAAATCTCTCCCATAACTGATTCTTTATATGAGAAAAGCTGCTTGTCTGTCGAGATATTCTCACGACCAAGCAGCCTTGCCTCCTCTGAAATCTTATCCAGTTTTAATAAATCTTCTCTTAAAAGATAATGCAGCTTATTTGTATCTGGTTTCTTATATTTAGGTAAGTATCCCAACTTGTAACAGTAGTAAAGATACAAGCAATAAATACCACTCTTTTTCTTGATTTTATCCCCTCTGGTTGGGAGATTATATTGCTTTTTACTTCCACTTGAAAAGGGAAGTATCGGAAGCCTTTGATTCTCTATAAGTCTTCGTTTAATCGCTTCCTCGCTATATTCCTCGCCTAGATTTTTAAGTCTAACAGGCTTACTGTATCCTTTCGGAATGACTGTCCAGTATTTTCTGCTCTCGCTTAGACAATGCTTGTATCCCATCTGAGTAAGATTGTACTCAAATGTTTTGAGATTGGTACTGTGTGCAATTGCCTCATCAATAGCACTTCTAAGCATAGAATATCTGGTTGGCATTCCTGCCTGCTCCTGCTTATAGTAATAAGAATTTTGTTTGCTTCTATTTGGATTCGGATTATAATACAGTCCATATTTCTCACAAATCCTATCAGCAACAAGCCTGAATTTAAACCACGCTTTTTCTTCTCCCCACAATCTCTTTCCATCAAGAAATGATACGGAGTTTATTACAAAGTGGCAGTGAAGATGTTTGGTATTCAGATGAGTGGTAACTACAACCTGAAATTTCTTTCCCCACACCTCTTTTGCAAATTCCATTCCTATTCTTTGTGCCATCTCTGGAGTAATATTTTGTTCTTTAAAACTAAGGTATGCGTGATATGCTTGAATCCCCTCGGTTTTTCCAAACAACTCCTTTGTCGTTACAAATTGGTCACGAGCTGTGATTGGATTGCAATTTATCCCTTCAATATAAAACTCCTGCTCTGTTTTCTCCTCATCTTTTGCATAAGACAAAACATCGGCAAGAGCTTGATATTGTTCTTCACTATATACTTTTGCTGATGTCTTTTCTGGATTCGCTGCGTATTCAATTACTCGCTCCAGATTTGTAGAAACAGACCAGAGTTTACTTACTGCCATTTCATATTACTTTTATCAGGGCGAAGAAACGCTTGTTCCACATCAGCTTGGAACTTATGCCAACGCTCTGCTTCCTTTTTCAGCATTACTGCATCTACAAACTCTAGTGCATTGGCTTTGATTGCAAGCTGGTTAATGTTGTTTCCAATAGCAGATAACTCTCTCATTGTATCGAAGAATCTGTCATCAGGTTTCTCTTTCGGCTCATAACCTTTTATCAGAAGTCTAATCAGACCTGCTTCGCTCATACACGCTTTCTTGGATTTTCTCTGTAAATCCTGTGCTTCACTTCGATTGAATCGCACAATCTTTTGAATATTTCTCTTTCTCATATTATCAAGTTCCTTTCTTGGGGTATTAGGGGCAACCCCTAACGAGTATCTACCGTTTGGAAACTGTGGTTATCCAAATGGTCTGCTCGCTAAGAATATACAGAGTTCCTCGGTTGCCCCGATTTTTTTAATTTAGCGTTCCATATCTTTTGTGACTGGCTTATAAGGTGCTACCTTAATCTCTCCATTCTGCTTGAAAAAACGCTCCGGATATTTGAATTTATCTCGGTATTTATTCTCCAAATCCTTGGGGAGACTTTGAAAATTTTCACTTTCAATTGGTGCATAGCACACGAAGAACTTACCTGCCACAATATCCATCAGCTCGCCATCTTTATCATAAACAGCCCGATTTAATTCCTCTCCATTCATTTTTCCTTCCTCATTACACACAATCGCAACATCATCAATAAATGGCATATATTCTTCAATATAGCCTCCAACAGCTTCTTGCATTGCTTCTAAGGAATTCTCCATTTCAATCACCTTAGGATATTTCCCCGGTTCTACTAATATCACTGAAATCTTCTTTGTTTCTTCTACCATAATGAATTTATCCTCCTCTACATTAAGGGCAAGGGAACTTCCATTTTCCCATTTCATATGAATCTGCCCTATATCATCAACATATTTTACTGTTCCACGAAGTCCTGCTGGCATTCTTCCTTCACCCTTCGTTTCTGCAAGAACTATGGTCATACCTTCGGAATAAGTTTTCTTTACTTCTTCTGCATTCATCTCTCACAATTCCTTTCTTCTCTGAATTTATTCTGGTTTATGTGCATCCGGATACAAAGAAAGTCGTTGTAATCTTTGCCCTTCGGCGGTGGATTATCAACGACTTCATATTCACTTGGCAGCGCAAGTTTCAAGCCTTGCGTCGCCTTTCTTCCTGCTATATCATTATCCAAATGAAGATTGATACGCTTGATTTTTGGATGTTCTTTTAAGAACTTCTCTACTGTCACTGGTACTTTGCTTTCCTTCATATCTCTCTTTGGAGCATAGACACCGGATAAGGATATGAGGTTCATATTTCGCCAATCTTCTCCGTCTAACTTGCAAAGTGTGGCATAAGATAATAGGTCAATGGCACATTCGAACAGATGAATTTCACTTTCATTTTCTCCAATCAGTCGGAACGAATACTGCTTTTTACTACCCGAACAGTCACCCATAATGCGCTTTCCATTGGTGGCACGATAGGCTCCATATTTTGCTTCTCCCTGCTCATCGTATCCAATGAAAACTACATTGTGATAGGGAAGCGATTCTATAATGAGTTTCTTGTCCAGACAGTCATTTATGATTTCATAATCAATGCCACGCCGAAACAGATACTCCATAACCACATCACTTGTTGGACTTTGCTCTGGCAAAAGCAGTGGTCGTTCCTCATAACTCGTCCCAATTGTTTCATAGGTTGGAGTGGTAATTCCTACATTTCCCATAATGGTTTCCACAGCCTGTATAAAGTCCAATCCTCTCACACTGATAAGGAAATCAAGGGCAGATACACCCCCGATTCCTCTGCTCCACCACATCCATTTTCCATTAGAAATCTTCAAACTATCGTGTTCTTTTGTAGAGTAGGTATTCCCAGACAGCTTTACAAGTTCGCCCGGCTCATAATTTCTTAAATAGGTTAGCACATCCATTCTCTTTGCTTCTGTAATAATCTCTGGTGGTATATATGGCATACTATCACCCGCCTATCTTTCTAAATCTTTTGTCTTTTCCTTTGATTCTTTTACAGTGTCAAGGGTTTTCTTATCCTTATCAAATTCATAAATATGGTCCGATAAGCGCTCTTCTTTGCTTACTTCTTCAGCATTGACATCCCGGACCATCGCTCCAAGTTCCTTTGGTGTCATATCCATTATATATGCACATTCCTTTGGAATTACTAAGACCTCGTGGACAGATGATGGGAGAATATAGTAGCTGTCTCCAATTACTTCTGACACTTTACTAAGAACCTGTGGGTTGGCAAGTACACCGGCCCCACCTACTTTGTCTTCGTTTGTCAGTACCATCAATACACACTGCTGATAGGTGATTCCTTCCTCTAGCATGTTTTCTTCTATTCCCACTAAGATGGATTCTATTGCACTAAGCTTTGATGGATGGATTCTCTCCGTATTCTCAACTGCCAAATGATGAAGCTCGCTCACTGTAACGCCCCAGCTTTTCATAAGTTCATTTGTGACGGGTGCTGTGGCTCTTCCAAATGGCGTAGTCCCAACTTCTATTTGATACATCACTGCCAAATCATCCAACTTCGTGGATGGTCTTTCCCGAAGCAGGCTCCTATTATTCTTAGCCGCCACTACCTTGGTGGTAATATTATCTTTCGCTTTTTCAAAACTCAGGATAGATTCCACACCAAAGGTCTTATCATCAAGACTGTGTTTCGTATATTCTTTGGCAATGTGCGAACACACCTCCTTCATTGAATCTCCTTCTTCATAGGACTGGAAAAACTCATCCAAATACAGTTTTGGTGTTAGAACCTCTCCCTCTCTGTGAATGGATAACCCCTGTCTCATCACACTGTTGTTCTTCATCGTTCCATCAATTCTAACCTCTGCATTTTCATATTCCGGAGGCATATAATCTAAAATAGTATTTTCTACTTCATTGATAAATTCTCTGTAATCCATAATGGCACCTCATCTTTCTTATTTGCTTTTTCCACTTAGTTTCTCAGCATATAGGCGATAACGCTTCATAGCACCCTGCCTCTCACCATCCTGCTTTTTCTCCTTGTTGCACTCATAATAAATAGACTTCTTTCTCATAATTACCTTCTTTCTAGCGACTATCTCGCTCCTTTGATTTTTCTTTCTTCATAGGTTCGCTCTCGCCCTCTTCAGGCTCGCCGCCTACAATCTCATTTTCCTTTTTATCCATATTCAGAAGAATATTCAGCTCATCAAGTCTTGATAATTTACCCTTTAATTCCTCTTCGTGGACAAATGGTTTTTCTACTTCCACCTTTGCTGTCTCATACTGCTTTTTCATATTTTCCAGTTCATATTCACTGGCAGATAAGCCTTCTGCAAATTTCTCTATCCCATTATCAAGTCTGATGATATTGCCAAGTGGGTCTTCCCCAAGGGACACCGTTCGACTTGTTTCCCCCTTTAATTTCACTTCATAACTTCGCTCCACAGTATTAAATAAAAGCTCCGTCTGAAAACCTCTGTACGCTCCAAGCACAATAGGGTCAGGACTTGTCATTGCCTTGCAAGCCTCTATAATTGCCTTCCCTGCATCTGCTTTTTCTGCATAAAAAATATCCGAAACCATCATACCGATAAATCGGTCATCAAGTGGCTTCGGATTTGCCTTTGCAGTTGCTACATCTTTTGTAAGACCTGCAATTCTGGTTTCTAAAAATATGATTTTCTGCGGATAATATTTTATGATTTTGTCTTCTAACCTGTATTTTTCTGATAGAAAATTGGACTTTAAGAGCTTTAACTTCTGCACCTGAATATCTAGGTCCATCTTCTCTTTGATATAGGGATTACCCGTTGCAAGCATTTTAATTTCAGCATAGGACAATGCGGTTTCATCAATATCTTCTGCCGAACGAACTGGCGATTTGCTTGTCATAATCTGACTTGAAAACTTCTGTTTCCCCTCCACAAGTTGATACAAATACGCATCGAAGGTCTGCTCTGTTACATATCGGTAGATATTTACTTCTGGATTTTCATTGCCCTGCCGAATAATTCTACCACTTCGCTGTTCCAAATCGGATGGTCTCCACGGACAATCTACATCGTGAAGTGCAACCAGTTTATCTTGCACATTTGTTCCTGCTCCCATCTTTTGTGTTGAGCCAAGAAGCACTCTCACATCGCCTTTGCGGGTCTTTTGAAACAGTTCTTTTTTCTTCATATCACTGTCTGCTTCGTGGATAAATCTTACCTCATTTTCTGGAACACCTCTTTCGACTAGCTTCTTTCTGATGTCATTGTAGACAGAGAATCTCCCATCATTTTTCGGTGTGGAAAGGTCGCAAAACACTAATTGTGCTGATTTCTTTTCCATCGTCTCAGACCAGATTCGATAGATATTATCCACACAGGCATTCACTTTACTCCCCTCAAAATCAGGCAGCATTTCATTTAACATTCTCTGGTCTAGGGCAAGTTTACGACCATCGTTTGTGATTTTCAGCATATTATCAACGCTTGAATCTACCCCGCCGCTGCGAACTGCTTCTGCTCGTTCTGCAAGGGATTCTACCATTTCTTTTTGCATTTCCGATGGCTTAACTGCTACATTGTGAAACTTCGCTTCTGGCACCGGAAGATTCAACATATCTGCTGTCTTAATGTCTGCAACTTCCTTAAACATCGCCATTAGTTCCGGCAGATTATAGAACTTCGCAAATCTTGTTTTGGCTCTGTAACCAGTCCCTTCCGGGGTTAATTCCACAGCCGTAACTGTTTCACCAAAGGTACTTGCCCAAGCATCAAAGTGTTGCAAATTATTCTTCACCAGCGTTCCATATTGCAAATATCTCTGTATGGTATAAAGTTCCACCATACTATTACTTATCGGGGTCCCCGTAGCAAATACAGTGCCACGACCTCCCGTTATCTCATCAAGATAGCGACATTTCATAAATAAATCGGAGGATTTTTGTGCTTCTGTCTGGGCAATACCACCTACATTTCGCATTTTCGTGTATAAAAAAAGATTTTTGTAAAAATGGCTTTCATCAATAAAGACTCTGTCCACACCTAATTCTTCAAAGGTTACAACATCATCTTTTCTACTCTGGTCATTTAATTTCTCCAGTTTTTGACTGATGGATTTCTTTGATTTTTCAAGCTGCTTGATGGTAAATTTCTCTCCACGATTCCGCTTTAACTCAATAATTCCTTCGGTCAGTTCATCAATCTGTTGCTGCAAAATTGTTTTCTGTCTTGCTACTGACATTGGGATTTTTTCAAATTGACTATGCCCGATAATGACTGATAGTGATAGGTAATCCTTTGATGTTATCGCCGGATTTTCCCCCACTCCAAACCGTGCATGAAGGTTTCCCCTCACACGGCTTTCCATCAGTAATAGTATTTAAAACAATTCTAACAACTCTTAACCCAGACAGGATTTTCTCAATTTAGCAACCTTTTCCAATTGCTTTTCTGTCAAACACAGTTTTTCTTTTAATTCCTCTACTTTGATAGGATTCTTTTCATGCAAAAGTGCATCCACTTCTTTTGTTACAAGAATAAGGTTTTTGTAATTGTTATCACCACCTTTAAATTCTGATACTATATGGTGGCAATAGATATTTTCGCTTGTCAGCTTTATCCCAGATACTGCACATTTCCCTTGTTGGGCAGAATAAAGTGATAGGCGGTTATCGTTAAACTCAATACTTTTGCACCTAATGGGGTGTCTCATTAACTCCTGTAACTCTCCTATGTCTATGTTTGACAGGTCTTTATGAATTTCTTCTCTGCCTTCTTTTGTATAAGAGTTTACGCACTTTTTCTTGTTTAGGGGCGTTTTATATTGCACATATCCTACTGGCACAAGTGCATTTCCACCAACATATTTTAACTGTCGACTGTCTCCGTACTTTTGTTTTACATACGCTGGCATTCGAACAGTTATGCGTCTTTCTTTTACTTCGGAAGCAGATTTTACTCTTTCCTTTAATCTGGCTTTTAGGCTCTTATGGACTTGAAAGGCAATCGGGTTGATGTCAAAATAGACCATCGTAGCAATTCTGTAATAGCTGTGCATTCCCAGGATATAGGAGTTGTAAGCACAAACCGCTTTATACTCCTTTCCCTTTTCTCCTGCACTATTTTCTATATCATAGATTAGTTCTGGTATTCTGGTCTTTATTCTTTTCAGTGCTTTATCATTGATACGGCTTTTTACCACATATCTGACTTTTCCTTTTTGACCTGCACGCTTGATGACCTTATGCTTGAATCCAAGAAAATTAGAATATTTCTCTCGCAGGCATATAACCTTTGATTTTTCTTCACTTGTTTCAAGCCCAAGCCTGTCACTCAGCCACTGTTTCGTAGCATTAAAGATTTTGACCGCATCGCTATAATTATTTGTGAATATTTTAAAGTCATCAGCAAATCTCACGGAATGCATTTCTTTCAGATTACTGGAGCTTCTCAAGGCACGGTATTTAGTGCCTTTGTTTTCACTCCCATTTTTGTGTATCTGCACATAGTATGGATGCTTCGTAGGGATATTTTCCCACTGGCTTGCAATCCACCAATCCAGTTCATTCAAAACCACATTAGACAACAGGGGCGAAATAATTCCACCCTGTGGTGTGCCTTTTTCTGGAAACCCAATTTCAGCCACTTCCGCCTTAAGCATAGATGAGATAATAGAAAGCAACCTTTTATCCCTTATGCCCAGTGCCCATAACTGTTTTAACAGCTTTCCATGACTAACACTGTCAAAGAATCCCTTGATGTCGATATCTACAACAAAGTGCAGATGTGACTGTTGCATATATTTTTCTGCCAATGCTATAGCCTGTTCCTGACTTCTATTTGGTCGGAATCCGTAACTGCTGTCATGAAATTTAGCTTCACAGATAGGCTCCAGAACTTGTAAAACACACTGTTGGATTAGCCTATCCATGATTGTCGGTATTCCCAAAGGTCTTGTTTTGCCTTCCCCTTTTGGTATTTCTACTCTGCGCACACTCTGTGGTTCATACCACCGAAATTTCTGTTGCACCTTACTGACCAGTTTTTCTTCTGGCATTCTTGCCAGATATTCGATTGTTCGCTTGTCCGTTCCCGCTGTATGGCTTCCTTTATTGCTCTTAAGATTTCTATATGCGAGCTTGATATTTTCTGGTCTGGTAATAATGTCTATCAGATTTTTGAAAACATATTCATTACTGCTTTTTGCATATAAATCATCTTGAACTTTCTGGAAATCATAGTATTCAGCGTGTCGTAACTTTGCCTTTTTGAGCGTCCTTTGCTCGGTTATCATAGTCGGCTGTACCTCCTGATATTTCACATTTGTATCAGCCTTTCTTAGTCTTACTCGAACCTATAATGTTTGTTTCATTGTTTTGTATCTTTACTACTATTACTGACTACAGCCCATCCCTCCACCATATTTCTATGGTTTCATTGGTACTATGGCTGCGCTTTCACCTCGGATTAATGGCAGTTATACCTTACAGTTTTCCTGCCAACCGCTTCACAGTGTGTAATCACTCCACGTTCCAAGACTTTCCACGTTTCGATATTTCTATCTTTACATTCGTATCCTTAGGCTGTCCTCTAGGCCTGTATACTGGGTAGTGCCTGTAACACTACAGGGTATTTCATAACGACGAATCTTACTTTACCCCATATACTTCATTTACATGAATCACAGCATTTTCTACTGTGCCGACTTATAGACCTGTACATTCAGACTTTTGTCAGATTTCTCATTCTCACCATAGATACTTTATAGACTCCCAGCCTATCACTCACGACCACCTCTGGTTCGCTTTTGCCATACCGTTGTTTCTTGTGTTGACCTCGGTATAGCGAGTGCATACAGCTGACTTTAGCGAGCTGCATCAGAATCGAACTATTACACGTTCTCATCTTTTGTCGCAGTATCAGAGGGAGCGTTTCAAGGCGTTACCCTATCATTCCACTCCTCGAAATATCAGTTAGCAAGCTTTAAGCTTGCCGCTACTTTTACCTTCTTTGAGGCTTATTTACCCCCATTGAAGTTTATTTGCAGCAACGTGTCGCTGCACCATCATAATCTCCTGTTGCAATTCTTCCACAAAACTTTTTGCGGTTCTTTGTTTCAAAATCTTTCTTGGTAGCAACAAGAATATTCGCCGCCGGATACAGTTGCAGATATTCCGCTGCCCACTGCTCTGTTAAGTGGTTTGGAACTACGAATAGCGACTTGTTACATAAACCAAGTCTCTTCGATTCCTGAGAAGCCGCTACCATCTCAAAAGTTTTTCCTGCACCTACTGCGTGAGCAAGCAAGGTATTTCCACCATAAAGGATGTGAGCAACTGCATTTCTTTGATGCTCTCTCAAATCAATTTCAGGATTCATACCATTAAAAACGATATGACTTCCATCATACTCACGAGGTCTAATGGAGTTGAATTTCTCATTATATAGCTTCGTCAGTTCCTCCCGGCGGCTCGGTTCTGACCATACCCAATCCACAAATCCTTGCTTTATCATTTCCTGCTTTGCCTGCGCTATGGCTGTTTCTTTCTTGTTGAGTACCGCCTTTTTCTTGCCTTCCTCATCTTCGATATAGTCAAAGATACGCACATCTTTTAAGTTCAGAGTTTCCTCCATAATCTTGTATGCGTTGATTCGTCCTGTACCGTAAGTGCTATTGGCTTTTACATTTCCTCTGTCATACGATTTCCCTTCTATATTCTGTAATTCGTATAATTACCTGCTTCTCATTTTCCTGTTTTCAAGCAAATTACAAAAAGGTACAGGATAAATTAATCTGGCTTATTTTTCAGCAGATTGTTTTATCTTGTACCTTTTTGTATTATCATAGTTGTTGCAACTACAAAAAGAAGCAGGAACCTCCCCGACCAAAGTTTGGTTTCCTGCCTCACCACACCGAGCATAGGCATGCCTATGTCCCAGTAAGACTATGATAACCTTATTCGTCGAAGAAAACAATCCTATTACACCTAATTTTTATAACGATGTGATTTCCAATCTTCAATTTCACAGGCT
>NZ_FQZY01000053.1 GCF_900142165.1 Hespellia stercorisuis DSM 15480 | reverse complement strand
CAAGGTACTAAATCTAATTGACAGACTTGTGAATTACAAGGCATCAGTCTGCTTATTTATAAAGAATCTCTGTGTTCCGTTTGATAATAACCTTGCGGAACGTGATTTGCGCATGATTAAGGTTAAAACCAAGGTCTCAGGATGTTTTCGCAGTGAGGAAGGCGCACAGGAATATCTTACAATCATGAGCTATATTGGGACTGCTCATAAGCATGGAATAAATGCTTTTACAGCAATCAGAGAAGCCCTTTTAGGGAATTCCGATATCATCTTTAACTAATGGAGTTCTGAACAGTTACAACTTTTTTATAACTTTTGCCGGAACACCGCCGACAATGACATTCGCCGGTACATCCTTTGTAACAACAGCTCCTGCTGCTACAATCGCATTTTCTCCGATTGCTATACCTGGCAGAATCGTTGCATGCGACCCGATCCATGCGCCTTTTTTTATGTGAATTGACATCAGATGATTATTGGAGCGCTCTTCCGGCCGAAACCCATGGTTAACGGTTGCCAGTACCGCCTGCGATCCGATCAATACATTATCCTCTATATAAATTCCTCCCTGATCCTGGAAATGACATCCACAGTTGATGAATACATTTTTCCCTACAAATATATTCCTTCCACAATCTGTGTAAAACGGTGGGAACAGGCCAAAGGATTCATCCACCTCTTTTCCAATCAATTCAGAGAAAAGACTAACGATTTCTTTTGGTTCATGGTAACTGCCATTTATCTTTGTTGTAATTTGCATTGCTTGCTGCGAAAGCTGATGCATCACCTGATGTCCTTCGGAGCCGCCTGTCACGACTGCTCCTTTTCTCCAATTTTCCAAATATTCTTCTGTCTTCATGATCACTCTCCATTTCTTTATTTGAACATCCTGCAGCTACCTGCAGGATGTTCATGAGCAAGTAGCAGAGCGGATTGCGAATGTCCGCTTTACTGAAATAAGTACGAGGAGATGACAAAGATGGAACTCAAGATATTGCAGAATTTTCTTACAATTGCAAGGGAAGAGAACATGACAAAGGCCGCGGATATTCTTCATATCACACAGCCCACTCTTTCCAGACAGATCAAATCTCTTGAAAATGAGCTGGGTCAAAAACTCTTCATCCGCCATAGTTTCAATATCGAACTTACCGATGCCGGGAATCTTCTGCGCAAACAGGCGGAAGATCTTCTTTCCATGGCTAATAAAATATCCGACAGTTTTCGCTCTCTGGATGATATTACCGGCGGTGATATCTATTTAGGTCTTGCGGAAAGCTATCAGATTGATTTTCTCGCTGATTTCATAAGGGATTTTAAAGTAAGATATCCAAATCTCAGATATCACATCACAAGCGGAGACACCGAACAGGTATCAGAAAAACTCGAAAAAGGAATTTTAGATTTTGCCGCCATTGTGGAAGAACCCGATTTCAACAAATACAATGCGATTCCATTTCCGAAATTCGATCAATGGGTCGCTGTCATCCCTGTCACCGATTCCCTTGCAGACAAGCCGTTTATTACGCCACAGGATCTGATTGGAAGACCCTTATTCTGTTCTGAACAGTCCTGGAAGAAAGACATCCCCGGATGGGCCGGCAATATTTTTCAAGAGCTTCATCTGGAGGGAAGTTTCCGGCTTGCTTACAATGCTTCTATCTTTGCCAAAAGGGGGCTTGGCTGCCTCCTTGCCTTCGACAAGCTCATAGATACCAGTGAAGGCAGTGGTCTGAAAGCAATTCCTCTTTCTCCATCATTGACCACGCCGATGTATCTCATCTGGAAAAAAGAGCAGATTTTTTCTCCAATTGCAAAACGATTTATATCAGAACTGAAGCGGAAAACAGGGGCAAAAGTTTAGCCACTTTTGCCCCTGTCGCACTATGCTTTTCCCACGCTTCCTACAACCTGCATTTTACTCATCACATATTCTTTTACACGTTTTCTTCCACATGCATTATATTTCTTTGGATCAATTGTATCCGGATTCTCAGCTAAGATTTCATTGACCCCCTTTGAAAATGCAATGCGAAGATCTGTTGCGTAATTCACTTTGCAGATTCCACGCTTTACACACTCTTTTACTGCTTCGTCCGGTACTCCGGATGTTCCGTGAAGAACCAGCGGAATGGAAACCACTTCACGAATCTCGCTCAGTCTCTCAACATCAAGTTTTGGAGTTCCTTTGTATACGCCATGAGCTGTTCCAATTGCAACTGCAAGAGAATCAATTCCTGTTCTTTCAACAAATTCAACTGCCTCGGAAGGAATGGTATATCCACCGCCTTCGCCGCCATCTAAATCATCTTCCTTGCCGCCAACTTTTCCAAGCTCTGCTTCTACTGGTACATCAGATGGATGGCAGGCGTCTACGACTGCTTTTGTCACCGCGATGTTTTCTTCAAAACTGACATGAGAACCATCAATCATAATCGAAGTATATCCGGTTCTGAGTGCTTTCATTGCCAACTCAAAGCTACTGCCATGGTCAAGGTGCATGGCTACCGGAACAGTTGCCCTCTCTGCTGCAACCTTTGCATTTGCATAGAAATAAGCTAAATCTGCATATTGGACTGTCGATGGTGTCGTCTGTATAATGACCGGAGAATGAAGTTCCTCCGCTGCTGTAACCACCGCCTGAACCATTTCCATGTTTTCCACATTGAATGCACCAACTGCATATTGACCCGCCTGCGCATCCAGCAATAATTGTTTTGTTGTAACTAATGGCATTTATTTCACCTTCCTAATCTGAATATTTTTTTTATATTCTTCTACTTTGTCTAATGTGCCGATTGCATTACTTTCTGCTACATTTGCTCCGGTCGCCGCAGAATTTTTTAATGCCGCTTCAATTTCAAATGGTTTCTCCAGCCACACACTCAGGAATGCCGCCAATGCGGAATCTCCGGCACATGCCGAACTTAATAGCTTAATTGGCTGGGCACTTGCGAAATAAATATTTTTTCCATTATAGAAATAAGAACCCTTCTCCCCTAGTGTAAGTAA
Organism: Hespellia stercorisuis DSM 15480; assembly: GCF_900142165.1. Classification (GTDB taxonomy): domain Bacteria; phylum Bacillota; class Clostridia; order Lachnospirales; family Lachnospiraceae; genus Hespellia; species Hespellia stercorisuis. The sequence goes on along the minus strand of NZ_FQZY01000053.1, from coordinate 27,387 downwards.
GATATTCTGTGCTCCTTTTGCATAAAGCATCTCCAATGCTTTGACAATATCATCCTCTGAATCAATTTTTATCCCAAAAATACTTTGCAATTCCTCATCATTTGGTTTAATTAGCAGCGGGTTATATTTTAACAAATCTGCTAGCTTTTGAGAACTGATATCCAAAATCACATCCACTGCTTTCTTTTGACAAATGGTTAATACTTTATCATAAAACTCCGGTTCTACACCTTTGGGAAGGCTTCCACTGATGGACAACTGATCCATATCCTCATTCTCTTCAATCGCAGTTAATAACGCTCTTTGATTTTCCTCCGTCACGAAAGAGCCTTCATTTACAAGCTTATATTCCGTTTTTCCATCATTCAGAAAAATATTAACTCTTGTTGTATCATCCACCCAAACTGGTTTTACTCTAAACCCTCTATCTCTGGATTCATCCACAATATATTTTCCTGAAAAGCCGCCAAAAAACCCCATAATTGTAGATGGTACGCCAAAATGTCCCAGTACAAAACTCACATTCAGCCCTTTTCCATTCGGCGTATAAACTGCACCAAATGTTCTGTTTACTTTTTTTGCCTCCAGACCATTGGTGCATATATTCATATCAATGGCCGGATTCGTTGTCAATGTATAAATCATGAACTACCTCCTACTTTAAAACTGTACAACCACACGGAATTTGTCTCCTAAAATTGCAGATTCAAATGCATCTTTAATCTGATCCTTTGCATACACTGCACTTACGAATGGTTTCAAATCAATAACACCTTCCGACACCATACGTGAGGCTCTCACAAAATCTCTGTCGTTGGAATTTGCTGTACCTAAAATCTGAATTGATTTTCCATGTACCCAGTTCGGGTCAAATGGAACTGGTTCTGCCGGATGAATCGAGCTATATAAAACAATTTTCCCCGCATTGCATACACATTTGAACGTATCTGCTACGACAGACGGCAACGGTGTTGTATCAAAGATTACCTGTGCTTTTAAGCCATTTGTAATTTTCGTAACCTGTGCTGCTAAATCTTCTTTCGCCGGATTGATCGTGTGTTTTGCACCCATTTTCTTTGCGATTTCCATACGATCTTCGTTTACATCCGATACAATTACAGATGCTCCCTGTTTCGTTGCGATTGCTGTATGTAAAAGTCCCATAATACCACATCCAATGACAAGTACTGTATCACCCATTTGGATATTTGCGGTCTCAACACTATGAATCACGCAAGATACCGGTTCAATAATCGCTGCTTCTTCCGGTGCCACATTGTCATATTTGAACATACAATCCGGTGAAACCAGCATATACTCACTGAGTCCGCCCATCCCCTTATGAGGCATTCCTTCCAACTGCGCACTATGATTGAAATGGTTACAGCTCTGTGAATTTCCGGTTTTACAATAGAAACAATTTCTGCACTGCAGCGTTGCTCCCACAACGACCTTGTCTCCGACATTCCACTCTAATTTGTTTACTTCATCTCCCATCTCAACAATGTGCGCGGCAATTTCATGGCCGCCGATAAAGGGAAATTCCACCTTATTCACACCAGTGTATACTCTCTGCTCCCAGGTACAGATAGCTGTTGCATCAATTTTCACCAATACCTTATTTCCTGTCGGAACAGGTCTGTCACACTCCTGTAATTCAATTTCCTTTATATCTGTAAAAACTGCTGTTTTCATCGTTTCACTCATTTTTTATTCTCCTTTTCTCTTCTTATCACTTTTCTTTATCCTAATATTCCAGTAGCACCACAAATCAATCCGATTATTACCAGAATCAGCATAACTGTTGTTGATTTCATCTTCTTATTCTTCAATAGATACAATGTCAGTAATGTAATGCCCAGTGGAACACCTCCGAGTAAAAGCTTGTCTAATATATCTGTCTGTAACGCCAGTGTAGAAGAACCCACCGATATATTCATGGTTGACTTCGCTGTAACATAATTAGCGGTCAGTGATCCAAGCACGGTTGCTCCCATGATAGAAGCCGCCTGAATGATCTGCTTCATTTTTCCACCACTCAAGATTGCCTCTACTCCTGTTTTTCCGGTTGTATATCCTTTCATATACATAAAGTATCCGATTGGAAGCATCACACCAATCATAATCAAGGCAAACACCAGAGCACCGATTACATTTCCACCCGCAGCAATACTAATGCCGACAGCAAGTGCGATTGGCTGTAAGGTTCCCTGCCATAAAGTATCTCCGATACCGGCGATTGGTCCCATAAGTCCTGTCTTAATACTGTTGATTGCATCATCATCAATAGAGGCTCCATTCGCTCTTTCTTCCTCCATCGCGAGCACCATACCATTAATGATTCCCCCAAAATGAGGTTCTGTATTGTAGAAAGACATATGCCTTTGCATGAATTTCTTTTGTTCTTCTTTATCTCCCGGATACAATTTTTCCGGTATGTGAGACATGGACTGAAGGACACCACTTGCCTGCAATCGCTCATAATTGTAATTGGAATGGGAAAAGAAGGTCCATTTCCAAAATGCTCTAAGTACATCTTTTTTACTTAATTTCACTCTCTGCTCTTCCATATCCTACTCCTTTATATGAAATCATCATCCAGGTCCTCAGATGAATCCAGGGCCACTGTTTTTTCTTCTGTTTTTGCTATCAAGTCTGTATAAAGGTATGCTACAATTCCGGCAATAATCGCGATTGGCATTGTCTGCAGACCAAGATATACAGCAAGAATAAATCCTAATACATACCACATAAGAATACCCGGTTTGCTGATTGCTCTAAGATTCATAGCGATACCGATAGCCGGAAGAAGTCCTCCTATAACCTCTAATGTCTGCAAAGGCCTTCCCTGTAACAATTCAATAATATTGGTTACTACACCTGAGCCAAAATAGCAGCCAAGAGCGACCGGAATTGCACCGAGTAAAAGTGTGACAATCTGTGGCATTGCGACATGATAGAACACTGCTTTTTTCATATTTCCTTCATCTGCCGCACGGTCAATTGCATGTACGAAAAACACGTCAATTGTCATATGAAGTACCCAGATAATAGTTCCCAGAAGACCAATCGGAACCGCCATGGCAATAGCTGCCTCCGGTTTCACACCAGCCGCCATTGCGAGTGCTGTGCCAAGTGTACCTGCCAGTCCGGGATCTGTAGGTGGTGCTCCCCCTGCTGAAATGTATGCAATGAACGGGAGTTGAATTGCTGCACCTATGATGGCTCCCTGCACCGGATCTCCTAATATAAATCCTACGATTACTCCTGCGACCAATGGCTTTTGAAGAATGGTGCTGCCTAAAAGAGTGGTCCATGGAGTACCATTAATTCCAAGATAGTATACCAGACCAATTAGTATTGCCTGTATAATTGAAATACTCATTCTTTTTTCCTTCCCCCCTACCGATAGGGACTTTTAAATTTACAATAATTTTGCAACATCTACTGCGGAATCCTCTGCAATAATTTGAATTGTAACTTTACATCCTGCATCAATCATTTTCTTAAGCATTTCTTTTTCTTCCTCCGATGCGGAGATATTTTTATAGAATTTTTCGCGGTTTTTCGCCGCTCCCATTCCACCTATATTAACCTTTTCAAAAGTCGCTCCATATTCCATCATTTTGCAAATCGTAGCCGGATATTTCACCAGCACAATAACTTTATCCGTCTCTGGAAACCCTTTCACCAATCTTGCTGCCGCCTTCTCTGCTGTAAACACACCCAGTCCTACATTTTTAGGTACTGCATTTTTCAGAACCGATTTTAAAAACAAATCTTCGGCTGCTTTGTCATCCACCACCATAATCTTGGTTGCGCTGGTATAATTCAGCCAGGACGTCATGACCTGTCCATGAATTAATCGGTCGTCAATTCTTGTTAATGCGATACTGCTCATCTTATTTCCTCCTGTTTTTTCATTTATTTTTAAGTTTTCTCTTAAAAATCCTCTTCTTCTGTGTCCGGTTTCGTCATCATTTCTTTGTACTTTTCATACAAAAGAACTTCGTTTTCAATCCCAGACTGGCGACAAACTTCACACAGCTCATCCAACGAATAACTTTCTCGCGACATAAATGCTTCTACAAGCATCGGCATATTCACTCCGGCAATTGCTCTTACATCTGTTCCTTTTGCTATTAATTTCATCACTGCATTAGAAGGACTTCCTCCGAAGACATCAACAAATGCCATAACTCCATCGCCTTCGTTTAACGCTTCATATGCATCCTGTACCTTGTCGGTAAATTCATCAATCCCATCACCATGGTAAAGCCCAATCGTTTTTACTTTTTCCTGCTTTCCGGCAATCAGTTCGACTGCGTTCAGTAAACCTTCTGAAAATCCTCCATGTGTTACTACCAAAATACCAATCATTTCTTTTCCTCTCCTTCATGCTTCTTTTGTTCTCTGTTGCTTTCTAAATTCATCCTAACAGAATGATTTAGAAAATGTTTTCATGTTTGATTACCTTATTTTGCGTGTCTTCTACTCTTTTCCGTGTAAAATAAGGGGTTCACGTACTTTTGATTTTCTGAAAATCACATTTTTTTATTTTCAAAGTGCACAATATGCCCCGTCATTGACCGCTTTTTCGGATACATAACAACAAAAAAAAGACTTTCATTCCTAAGCTGAAATGAAAGTCCTTCTTAACTTGTGTCAAACGGATGCTCTATAACATTAGATAATCAATGAGTGTCCTCGAAATAATATGAAGTGGGAGCCTTGACATTACATTGTATTCCTCAATCATGCTATTATTCTTATTACCGCCCAAAACCGACAGGTCCGAATATTCCTCCAGAGATGTTCCGGGAATACAACAGCAGGTAATCACAACCGCCCCCTTTTCTTTTGCAAATCTGGCAGACATCTCCAACTCTGGAGTACTGTTCTTTACAGTAAAAATAATGACAACATCGTCCTTTTTAAATAGTTTTTTTGAATTTCTCATAATCTGTGAATCAGATAATACAAATGCATTATAGCCTAACAGCTGCAACTGAAACTCAAAATCACGAGCAATCAATGCCGTTGTCCCTCTTGCAAGTATATAAATTTTTTCTGAGAACTTAATATAACGAATTACGCGCAGAATGGTATCCACATTTAATGCTTCAATTGTTTTCTGACACTCCGTAATAGAACGATTAAATATTTCGTTGACAATCCTGCCCGCCACAATATAATTCAATTTGCTTGAAACTTTATATTTCATTTCCGAAATTCCTGAAAAACCGCACTTTCGAATTGCTCTTGAAACAGTCGCCGGTGAAGTAAAACTTGCATCCGCAATTTCATTGATTGACCGGTTCGGTATCTCTTCTTCGTGCTCATTCAGCCAGTCAATCACACTGCGCTCCGTAGATGTCATCGTTTTCTTCTTTTCTTCTGTAACTTCTATCAGCATGGAACCCCTCCTTGCGGTATCGGATAATTACATCATATAATCTGCACCTGCTTCTTATAGAATCCAATACTATAGAAATTATTATAATGGTTGAGCATTACAAATACAACCTTAAATACCTGTCCCTTTCTCATCTATACATTTTTTCTTACTTCACTCCTTTACAAATCGGAATCAGCATCAGCAACACAATAATTCCAACCAATCCGATTACAATTCCTGTCACCATATGGCTCCATACCATCGTCATACACATTCCAACGCCAAGTCCAAGTGCCCCGATGATTGCGACCACAGTCGTAAGAACTGCTTTTCCTGTAATTTTAATTGGCTCTTTGTGCTCCATTTTTCTCCACACAAACACCGTAACCAGTGCCATTAACATACCAACGCATCCCATGATAACTCCCGGCCGGAATGCATTCCATTCCGAAAGCGTTGTCATGCACATTCCCAATGCAAAAAACACACCACTTACTGTTCCCATTACCAATGCTGTAAAATTACTCTTCTTCATTTTTTATACCTCTTTTTCTTTTCTAATATTTCTGATGATTTGCCTGTTCTTTCTTACATTTCTGTTTTTTCGCTGCTTGTCTTTCCTCTGCTTCTTGTGCAAGACGTTTTCTTGCATCCTCCACGGACTCACCGTCTCTCGTCAGATACTGATCAACGAAAGCATCTGCCATTTTGTTATATCCTCCGACTGCCGTGTCCTCGATTTTCTGATAGCCTCCCACTACAGTTTCTTCAATTTTCCTGTATCCGCCTACCACTTTTTCTGCAATTTTTTTGTTTGCAGCAACCAGTTTTGATTTTGCCATTTTTGATTTTCTCCTTTTCTTTGAACATCATCTCTTGTTGATAGGTATAGAATACTTTAAGAATGTTTCTAAAATATCTGAGTTGTGTTTGTGAATTATTAATTGTAAAAAAAAGAGTAACACCTCCTTGTGCTACTCTCATTCCGTCATATGAATCCCCTGGTCTAAACCAGAAGATTATGTCCTTTTTCACAGATTTCATAGATTTCCTCTCTCTTCGCTTCGATCATCGGCTCTAATTCCTGTGATTTTTTTAATATCGTCCTTTTGTACAGGAAAACAGGAAGTACCCATCCTGCAAATCCCGGAACGGCCAATAGGATGCAGAGCAGGATAAGTGGCGGCTCATGTGTAATCGCAAAAGTGGAGCATGCCATAAATGCAGTTCCCAATATTCCGGTGATCAGGGCAATCACGGTCGCAGTGCCCGTCTTTGATGCCTCCAGCGCGCTTATTTGCTTTAAGCAGTCCTCAAAATATCTCTGCAGTCTTGTAAGTTCAGCTTTATTCATGATTTTCCGGTCTCTTTTTAGACGGAGCACTGAGCTTCCTTTTCTCTCACTTTCCACCGGTGTCTGCTGTCTCTCATCCACCTCCCAGCCAAAGTTCTCATATCCATCCAGATAAAAGGACAGCTGACTTTTTTCCACCACCAGTTCTTTATATTCGTAACCGATATAGTGCCTTCCTGCCCCATTGATTTCATGCATAGTCTATCGCACCTCCTTTTCCAGCATTCTGTTTCATGCTCATTTCTATTGGACTATCAAAAAATATTTTTGCTTTTCTTGAAATCGTGCAGGGTATTGTTGGATAATTTCGGCAATGTAACAACAAAAGTCGAACCCACACCCTCCGTACTTTTCACCGTAATGTCCCCATCAGATAATTGAAGTATCCGCAGCACTAAAGCCATGCCAAGCCCATTTCCTTCTGTTGCATGGCTGGTATCCCCCTGATAAAATTTATCGAAAATATGATTCATCGTCGTTTCATCCATGCCACAGCCAGTATCCATAATACTAATTGCCACATCCCGTTCATCCGACATCTCTTTTATGGTGATTTTCCCTCCGGGGTCTGTGAATTTCACGGCATTGCTGAGCAGATTGTTCCACACCAGTTCCATGAGGGTGGGGTCTGCCTCGATATAGACCCGGTCTTCCATATCAACCTCCAGCTCAATCTGTTTTTCTTCCCATTTCTCTTCGAACTGAACCACACAATTGCAGCATTGTTCGCAAACGTCATAGGTTACCCGATCCGGTTGAATCTTTTGCTTTTCCAGTCGGTTCATCTTCAGAATATTTGTGATCAGATCCGACATCTTCCTTGTATAAGCAAGAATCTCTCTCACAGACTCTTGCTGCTTCGCCGACAAGCCGCCTTCAGCCAATAACAGCTGCGCCTCATTGGAAATCACGGCCATCGGCGTCTTCATCTCATGGGATACATTGGAGAAGAACTCGGTTTTTAATGTCTCCACACTTCCGAGCTCCTCTACCATCTTGTTAAAATCCATGATCATAATATCCAGATAATCCAGATTTTCCGGAGTGTGCAGCGGTGCTACATAAACAGAGAAATCGCCATGTGCCACTGCATCCGTGGCTTTTGCCAGTTCTTTCATTGGTATTTCATAAGCTTTTCTAATCTGCCATGCCGTAAAAAACGTGAACCCACCGGCAATCAAAAGCCAATAGCAGATCACGATCGTTGTTTTTGCTATACCGCTGAGACTGCGGCCCCAGACATTTTCATCAAAAAATGTTATAATTCCCGTATGGATTCCACCGACCAATAATATGATCAAAAACGTTACCAGAAAAATCACAATCGGGAAATGTGAGTTTCTTACATCTTTTCTTTTCATAAAAAACCTTATGCGGCGACACGCAGTTCCTGCCATGAGAGACACATCGCAGCGCTCACACCCGCACTTTCCTCTCTGATCCTACATCCTCTGCAGTCTTATTTTAATACAGACTTATATCCCAATCCTCTCACTGTCTTGATTTCAAAGCCATCGCACGCTGAAAATTTATCACGCAATTTTGTAACATATACATCAACCGCCCGAAGACTTGTCTCGGTATCCACGCCCCAGAATTCATCCATAAGCTGTGCCCTGGTAAATGTCTTATTCGGATAGGACAACAGTTTGTATAAAATGTTAAATTCTCTTATTGTAACCGGCAGCTCCTCATTATTTACATGTGCCGACACTGCATCTGCATCCATGGCAAGATTTCCTACGGTTAGTTTCCGTTCCGTTTTCACATTGGCTCTTCTCAAAAGAGCACGTACACGCAGGATCAGTTCTTCTAAGTCCACTGGTTTTACCATATAATCGTCCACTTCGAGATGAAATCCTTTTTGTTTGGATGGAAGATCGTCTTTCGCCGACATGAATAAAATCGGAATGTTCTTGTTCACCTCGCGAACCGTCTGCGCAAATTCGAAACCATCCACCTCCGGCATCATGATGTCTGAGACAATCAGTTCAAAGAGATTGTTATACATCGCCTCATATCCCGCCTCTGCGCTTAACACTCCGGTTGCCTGAAAGCCACTATTATTTAGAAAAGAGCATACTGTTTTGTTTAATGCTGCGTCATCATCTACTACCAATATATTAATCAAATGATTCCTTCCTCTCTTTCTTTTACTTGTATTTTACATAGCATAACACAGGATTGTTTCAGAATTGTTTATTTTCCCTGATTTTTTATTTTCTGGCTGATTCTGCTCCAGATTACAAATAAGCCACGGTCTATTCTCTTATAAAAACAGAGCTATAGATCGTGGCCAAATATTTTATTTCGTATTGGAAATCCGGGTTCAAATAGAATTATTTTACAGATTACTTTCTTGTATACTTTTTCAGAGTCTCCCTGACTGCACCGACACCAGCCGTTAATTCCGTGAAGTACTGCTCTACACGCTCTGCCATTCCAATCTCATGCAGATCCACTCCAAATATTTCTGTATCCGAAAGAATCTCCTTCAGCACTTCTCTGGCATCAAAGGTCTCTCCAAGCTTCACCTCTGCTACGATCGGGCAGACACGATCTAATAATGGATCCGGACTGAGGTCAAACGATTTCCCCTGATCATCCACTCCCATCAGATACCGCAGCCATCCTGCGAATATAAGCGGAATCAGTTTTAAATCATCTATATCCAGCTTAGGGTCAGCAAGATATGCTTTGATAGTTTCCCCATAGCGGATTGCCAGCTTCTGTGAGGTATCGGTTGCAATACGCTGCGGAGTATCTGGCATGAACGGGTTCGGAATGCGCACTTGAAGTACCGTATCAATGAACTCTTTTGGATCAAGGATTCCCGGATTGACTACAACCGGAAGACCTTCTTTGTATCCAGTGATCTCTACCAGACTGCGAAGCTCTTCATCTGCCATTTCTTCTGAGATTTTTTTATATCCAAGCAGACAGCCGTACACGGCAAGCGCGGTATGCAATGGATTCAGGCAAGTGCATACCTTCATCTTTTCTACCTTATCCACGGTCTCCCTGTCTGTGAACATCACACCGGCAGCCGCCAGATCCTCTCTTCCATTTGGAAATGCATCTTCCACCACAAGGTATTCACATTCTTCTGCATTCACGAATGGCGCCACATAACTTTTCTTCGATGTGATTACAGGTTCCAGCTCTTCTACGCCATCCTGAATCAGCATTTCCTTCACAGATGCATCTGGTCTCGGAGTAATCTTATCAATCATCGTCCATGGAAATGTAACTTTTGTTTTATCCTTGATATAATCCACAAATCCATATTCGCATTTTCCGTTTTCCGCCCATTTTTCTGCAAAAGAGAAAATTGCAGCAAAGAGCTTGTCTCCATTATGTGAACAGTTGTCCATGCTCACCATGGCAATTGGTTTTGCTCCATCCTGATAACGGGTATACAACAGCGCTGCGACCTTTCCCATATAGCTTTTTGGCTCTTGAGGGCCGCGAAGGAAATCCTCCTCCACATCTGCAAGAAACTCCCCGTTCACTCCAACCAGGCTGTATCCTTTTTCTGTGATTGTAAAGCTTGCCATCTGAAGAGAATCCTTTTTAAAAATCTCTTGCAGACGCTGAAACTGCTTCTCATTTTCCGAATCCAGAACCAATGATTCTGCAATACTGCCAATCACTGTTTTTTCTACACTTCCATCTGCTTTTAATGTCACCAGAATACTGTATTCATCATGGGGATGATTCATCTTTTCTACGATCTCATAATCAAAACCTTCTGCAACAATGAGTCCTCTCTGCGTCGCAATCAAGCCTCGATCTACTTTCTGTTCATTCAAAAGACGTTCCACAATATTTGCCTGAAATGCACGAAAAATGTTTCCGGCTCCAAAATGGATCCAATACGGGTTTTCTTTTGTTCTCTCAATCATTTTCTGTCTGTCATACTGTGGAAGATGATATCCCTTTTCTTCCCACTCGCTTCGATTCTTTAATCCCTCTTCACTTAATCTCATCTCTGCTGTTCTCCTTTCGCAATGGCCTCCCACAATCCATTTAAGTAGGTTGCCCCCAGTGCACGGTCATACAGTCCATATCCCGGCATTGCCACTTCATCCCAGATCATACGTCCATGGTCCGGGCGAACAGGTCCATCAAATCCAATATCGTAGAGTGCTTTCATAATTTCATACATATCAAAGGTTCCGTCGGAAGAAAGATGCGCAGCCTCTTCAAAGTTTGTTGGAGAATGAAATTTTAAATTTCTCACATGTGCAAAATGTATTCTCCCTTTTAAAGAACGAATCATGTCTGGGAGATCATTTTCCAGATTGGTTCCATAAGAACCAGAGCAAAATGTTACTCCATTGTGCTTGTTGTCAACCATGTCCATCATACGATGAATATTCTTCTTGTTGATGATGATTCTTGGAAGCCCGAATACGCTCCATGCCGGATCATCTGGATGAATCGCCATATTGATGTCATACTTGTCACAAACTGGCATAATTCTTTCCAGAAAATACTTCAGGTTGTCAAATAATTTATCATCATCGATATCCTTGTACATTTCAAACAGGTCTTTTACCTTCGCCATACGCTCCGGCTCCCAGCCTGGCATAACTGTTCCGTTCATGTCACCGGCAATGGAATCGAACATTTTCGTGGGATCCAATGCGTCAACGGCCTCTTGCGTATAAGCGAGAACGGTCGAACCATCCGGCCTTACTCTTGCCAATTCGGTTCGTGTCCAGTCAAATACAGGCATGAAATTGTAGCACACGAGGTGGATGCCTTCTTTTCCAAGATTTTCCAACGTCTCAATGTAGTTGTCGATGTATTGGTCTCTTTCCGGTGCCCCTGTTTTAATTGCATCATGAATGTTCACACTCTCAATCCCGGAAATGTGAAGTCCGGAGGCCTCGACCTCGTCAATCAGCGCACGGATTCTTTCTCTGCTCCAGACCTCGCCTGGTTCGGTATCATAAAGAGTTGTAATCACTCCTGTTACGCCTGGAATCTGCCGAATCTGTTTCAAGGTCACAGTGTCAAATTTAGATCCATACCATCTTAATGTCATTTCCATTTTTTTGTTCCTTCCTTTCTCTATATCAAATTCAGAACCAGCAATGAACATCATTCTGGTTCTGAAAAAGTCAACTATTTCTTATAATCAAAATCTGGAATCTGATGCCATCTTTCCTTGAAGTAATGTGCGGCCAGTTTCGGTTTACGATCCCTTGTAAACATTCCTTTCTTATTTCCCTGAACACGAAGTAAGCTCTGGCTCGTTGCAAAGTCCGCAAAGTTCCATGTCTGTTCACCAGCGACACATGCATAATCATCAAAGACCTGATTGTTCATTTTGTAGTAATCCACCTGATATTCTTCTGTATACATCACCGGAGTGGTATCATGAAGTCCCATAACCGTATCCGCACCATACTCTGTGAATACCACTGGTTTTCCAAGTGCATCCCACTTATCAAGCTCTGCCCGTAATGCTTTCTCCGGTTCAATAAGATCCGGTCCGCCATAATACCATCCGTAGTAACGGTTCAAACAGATTACATCACTTAAGAGTCTGGTTACGTCCTTGTCCGGATCCGCCATCTGTACACTGACTAAGGTACATGGTCTCTTCTGTGGATCTAATTTCCTTGCCAGATCGTATAACGGTTTGAAGTAATCATAAGCCCCCTCCGAATAAGAATCCGGCTCATTTGCAATACTCCACAATACAACACAGGCATGGTTTTTATCTCGGGAAATCAAGTCTCGAATCACATCTTTATGATGAGCCTGCGTCTGTACGCCATGTTCCGGATCAAAGGTGCTGACCTTCTGTCCATTAAAGTTTGCGCCTCCTCCAAAGTCCAGATTAATACCAACTGCCGTTGTCTCGTCAATAACTACAATTCCTTCTTCATCACAAAGTCTCATCATCTCTTCGCTGTATGGATAATGACTGGTACGGAAACTATTCGCTCCCTGCCATTTCATGATAGAGATATCTTTTGTATTCATTGGGAGATTGATGCCACGCCCATTTGGAAATGTATCTTCATGCTTGCCATACCCTTTAAAGTAAAATGGTTTTTCGTTGATCAGGAATTTATTTCCGTCCACACGAACAGTACGAATGCCATATGGTTCTGTATAGACGTCTTCTCCGTAAGTTACCTGCACTTGATAGAGATATGCATGGAGTGGCTGCCAGAGTGTGACATCCTGTACCGTAATGGTTCCATCTACGCCATCGCTCTCTCCGACTTTCTTTCCTTCCTTGTCGAAGATTACAACGTGACATGGTTCCTCTCCTGTTCCTTCTACATGATAAGAAACATCCGCTGCAGTACCATTCACCTTGCTTGTAAGCACAATGTCTTCTATGTGATTTACAGGCGTTGTATACAAACGAACCGTACGTGTCAGTCCACAGTAGTTAAAGAAGTCAAAGTTTGGATTGTTTGCCGGTTTGTTGCTCGGCATTTCTCCCATACCTGCCATACCACCCATTATATTCGACTTTCCGCCAATGGGAAGTGTTGTATAATCAATAATATTGCTGACTGCAATTGTAAGGAGATTTTCTCCGGCTGTCATCTTGTCTGTGATTTCTACTTCAAACGGAAGGAAACCTCCTTTATGCTCGCAGATCAAGGCTCCGTTCAGATAAACTTTTGCCTCATGCGTGACTGCATCACAGCGAAGCATCAGTCTCTGACTTTTGACGATCGATGGAACAGAAATCTTTCTCTGATAGAAAACCCATCCATAATGATCCCTAAAATCAATTCCTTCTTTTAAATCATTGTAAGATGCTGGAACCGGCATTGTCATAGCGTCCTTCATTGGAGACGCAAACCATTTCTCCTCAAAGCCATTTCCATTATCCAGTTTAAAATCCCATACACCACTTAAATCACTTACAAATCTTGAATCTGTTAAAATTGGATATAACATATTATTTTCCTCCTGTCATTTTCATTATTTATTTGTTGTTTCTTTTTTCTAATAAAGCATCTGCATTTTTATCGACTGTTTTCTTGTCCAATGGATAAAGAAACTTCAGTGCTAACGCTAACAGAATAAATCCTGCTGCAGGCACGATGCAGGTAATGTTGTAGATTCCATCCACAACTTTTGGTTCAAATGCAGTAGCTGCCGTATATCCGATTACCGATAGCAGAACGCCTGCCAATCCTGAGGAACAGGCCTGACCAAGTTTTCTGGCAAAAGAATATACCGAATAAATGGTTCCGTCAGACCGTTCTCCTGTCTTGACTTCCGTATCATCTATAACATCGGTAATCATGGCCCAAATCACAAGGTTGAACATGGACATCCCAATCATTACGACACAGTATACGCCAACAAAAATATACATGTTATGTGTATGCAGGACAAATGCAACAATCAAGGCTGCAGCACTGATTAAAGCTCCAATGATGCCCAGTTCCTTTTTCCCGATTTTGTTTGCAAGTTTCACAGTAAATGTTGCACATAGCAGTGTGACCACTGTTCCACCCATCGTTGCAAGTGACAGTCCCGCTGCATTTCCAAAGTAGTTCGGATAAATATAAGCCCCCATATTTCCTAAAGAAAGCTGTGCTAAAAGAAGTAATAATGCAGCAACTACAATTCCGATTAACGAACGGTTATGAACCAATTCTGATATTAGTTTTCCAAAACTGAACTTCTGCGTTACCTGCTCTACCTTTACCCGTTCCGTTGTCATGTGATAGCAAAGCAGATAGCAGACGATTGCTGCAATTGAACACACAAGCGCTGCAAGCATCATCTTTGTTCCCGATAAAACAGAATTTCCATCGGCATCGGTGTAATAGATCAGGAGCGGAAGTACCACTCCGATTACAGTACTTGCAAGTGTTGCTCCAATGGTTCTCCAGCTAGAAAGCTGTGTACGTTCTCCCGGTTCTGGTGTAATTGCGGATGCCATTGATCCGTATGGAATGTTGACTCCTGTATAGCAGATACTCCCCCATAACAAATACGTGAAAAACATCCAGAAGACTTTAAATCCCATTGGCATATCCTGGAACCAGCTGGCATACATAAGAAACGATGCCAGAGCTACCGGACCACACATTCTTCGAATCCAGGGTGAAAACTTCCCCTTTTTATTTGGTTTGCTTCGGTCTACAATCTGCCCCATTGTTACATCTGTAATTGCATCCACAAATCTGGCCACCATCATCATGACACCGACTAAGGCTGCGGATACCCCCATTACATCCGTGTAGAATTTGAGTAAAAACATGGATGAAAGAATAAAAGTAAAATCATTTCCAAAATCACCGAACATGTAGCCCAACTTATCTTTCATGCCAAACTTTTTTACTGCATTAACTGTGTTCTCCATTTTTTTCCTCCTTTTTTTGTGATTTGCTGTAGCTGCATCATATTCTATTTTTTCATTTATACGTTATGACAGTTTTCATCAGTTTTCGCACAGTTTTCATTTTTCATTGACCGCAGGTAAATATTGTGCGATAATAAGTGAAAATTATGTAAGATGGTTTTTTGAGATGGTAATCTTGGAGGTAATAAAATGAGATATGATTCTATTCTGAATTTCACAAGAACAGTACTGCATGAACTAAACATTCATACATTTGTTGATGACCTTCCATTAAAATGGGATGATAAATATGATATGCAGCTTAGAAATAATCTATTCAATTCCCGCATATTTGAAGACAGCACTTTTTTTATAAGCAATAAAGATTTCTTTGTTCCTAATACGATCAGCTTTCTGACGGATTCCTTTTATTGTGAGTATATAGGTCTGCTGCTTCCAGAGACTGATCCTGTTAAAGGTCTTCTGATCGGACCCTTCTCAACGGATATCTTTACAACGGGCAGAATAAAAGAATTGTGTAATTGTCTTTGCCCTTCCAAAGAGGCATACGAACTGCTTGGACGTTATTATTC
Source organism: Hespellia stercorisuis DSM 15480 (assembly GCF_900142165.1). GTDB lineage: Bacteria > Bacillota > Clostridia > Lachnospirales > Lachnospiraceae > Hespellia > Hespellia stercorisuis. Next base: position 11,704 of record NZ_FQZY01000053.1, on the reverse strand, counting down.
AACCATTCCTTCCGGTATTTCCGAGAACTGGCTGAAAGCATTACTTCGTTCTCTTGCCTCTGAATTATGGGAGACTCCTGAAAATTATGTAGCAAAATTTTTTAAAAATGAGCAACCGTTCCCAACCGAATACGGCAAGGTGCCTGTTCAAAATTCTCCTGAAATCGTGAAAGTGATTGAAGATCGATATGAAGCAGAAAACGCAATTATGAAATTCATTTCTCAGGGAAACTGGGCTCTTGCAGAAAAGTATTTAAATGAAAATCCTACTTTAGTTTTAAACCAACGCATTCCAGATACATTGCGTGACACAAAAAATTATATGATTATTGCGAATACACTTTTTCGGAAAGCGGCACAATTTGGTCATGTTCATCCCATGTATCTGGATGAGTTGTCTGCAAAATTTGCAGCCAGAATCGAAGAAAGTGCCTCTACCAGAAAGACTCAAGAATTATATCGTGAGATGATAAAGAAATATTGTTTGCTTGTTCAATCTTACTCCGTGCGCAATTATTCCCCGACTATGCAAAAGATAATCAATTATATCTTCACGAACCTCACAAACGATTTAAGTTTGAACACCGTTGCACAGGCTTTATCACTAAATGCCAGCTATCTTTCAACACGTTTTAAAAAAGAGACTGGCACGACGCTGACCTCTTATGTGAATAACAGGCGCATCGAACAGTCTCTTTACTTTTTTAATACTACCGCACTTCCCATTCAGGATATTGCAAATATGTGTGGCATTTCAGATGTCAACTATTTTACCCGCATCTTCAAAAAAAAGATGCAAATGACACCGAGGGAATATCGGGCTATGATTCAGGGAAATTCTTAAATAATCCCCTTACCCGACCTCTTTTATTTTTCTGTTATATACTGATAAACTCCCGCCGGAACCATGGGTCTCATTCTGTCAACCGTTCCATCCGCAATACATTTTCTTACCACTGATGCACTAATCGGCAAGTCATTCCATGTGTTTCTCTCAATCTCGAAGACTTGTATCCCATATTCCGGTAATATTTTTTTCATTTCTTCGTTATACGTTCTGGTCACGGTACAGCCAGGCTCTGTTCCAACAAATCGTTTTGTAATATGGAGCGAAACCGCAATCTTTTTTGCGAACAACTCCAGATCCAGCTGACAATTTGCCTTCTGTCCCTGCTTGCTGTCTTTAAAAAAATAAGTCGGAAACGTGGCGGACGATATCATGTAATCTGATGTCCAGTGCAAAATAATCCGCTCCATTCCCACGATACCTCTTCGGACCATTTCATATCGTTCCTCTGGTTTAAAGGTACTTCGCTCATCCGATAATAAAAATACATGTAAATAATCACACTGCTCCAGTGCTTTTTCAAATAAATATTTATGGCCATACGTAAATGGATTGCAGTTGGCAATTACTGCCCCTGTTTTTTTATTTGAATCGAATGCCTCTTCCGGTGTTTCCTGTCTTATCTTTTTCAGGAAATTTTCAAATCCATTTTTCCTGTTTTCCATAAAAAGAACTTGATCCGTCTGTAAAATTGTATAGAATCCCATATTCGAAAACAGGACATCATTTTTTGGTTTTGTGTAAATGAAAAGGTGGGTTCTGCCATGCTCGTACTCGTATTGGACCAGTTCCGACAATATCGTCGCTGCCAGCCCTCTCCCCTGATACGTCTCATCAATTGCAACACATTTCATAACATTGCTGTCGACCGATCCTGTTCCTATGATCTCAGAATCTTCGCTTAATATACAAACAGAAAATTCAATTCCCTCATCATATTCCAACTCCATTTTCCGCAAAAAAGCCTTTAACTTTTCTAATTCATTTCCCTTCAGTGGTGCACCTGATAAAATCATATTTACCACCTTTCCAGAAGAAATATCAGAAATATAGCTGTTGCAAGTAAGTCAGCACACCCTCCTGAGCTGATATTTCTGCTAATATACGCTTGATCCATCGCGTACAGTTTTTCTACTGCACCCTCTGCATAGGCTCCGCCTTTTTTCAAAAAATCCGCTGCTTCTTTTTGTACTTCCAAAAGAATGCCTGGATCATGACGTGATAATACATTAGAGTCTTCCACTTTGCTCATCAGCACAAATAACGTCTGTAGTTTGATACTGTTCCATTCCTTCTGTTCTTTTATACCGCTTCGAATTGTTGGAATTGCATACTTTACTACAGTCGCATATCCGGATATTGCTTCTCCTCTGATGCCAAGTGTTCCGTAATTCTTTAAATTGACTTCTCCATGACTGCCTGGATTATTTGTATTGATACAGGATATCTCTTTTGTCAGGATCTCGGTGACCATTTCCCGTTCTGTCTGAATCAGATCGCGAAGCGAAAGACGCTTTGCTTTTTCTCTCAGGCATCTGCCCGCTGCTGCACAAAAGATGCCCACTGTAAATATCAAGCCTTTGTGCGTATTTACTCCATCTGTTGCCTTATACATTGCCTTTTCTGCTGTCATTCCTGTTTTTCTGATCGCTGAAAACAATTCTTGTGGAGTACAGAGCAGGGAATATCCCTGCTCTGCCATATAAGTAAAATATTCCCGAAGCGCGTCTGCACTTCTTTCAAACGTTCGGATATCCATATCCTTGTGAGCTCCATTTGAGTAAAAGTCCACAAGCCCGGGTTTCGGCGTAGTATATACTTCTTCCATTAATGCCTTCCATGCAATCCTTCCTATTTCTGCGGCAATACTGCCGGCTGCACTTTCTGCAAACTGACTTTTACTCATATGATCCCTCTATTCCTCTGAAAATTCGAACGGTTTAATCTGGCGAACCACATCCATGATCGTTCCATCGCGGCTTTCAATAACTCCAACGACCCGATCTTCAAATTTCACTCGTTCCGGTTCTCCGGTGATGGATTGCGCAATCTCACGTAACTCTTCGATCGTTTTAAACGGCAGGTCCACATCTTTCATCGCCTCGATCAGATCCGTACGTTTCGGATTGATCGCAATTCCATAATCTGTAATTACCACATCCACACTTTCTCCCGGAGTAGTGACCGTTGTCACTTCTGTACAGATTGCAGGGATTCTTCCCTGCAAAAGTGGGGTGATCACGATGGCACACTTTGCTCCTGCCGCAGTATCCGGATGTCCACCTTGTGCACCTGTGATGACTCCATCGGAACCGACGACAACATTACAATTGAATTTCTCATCTACCTCAAGTGCAGCTAAAATCACAAAATCCAGTTTATTGACTACTGCACCTTTATTAAATGGATCCGCATACTGTCCGGCGCTAATTCTGAAATGTCTTAAGTCTTTTACAGATTCTACAGCATCTAAGTCAAAATCCTGCGTATCAAGCAGGCAATCCACCTGATTGTTGATCAGCAAATCACACATCGGCTTGGTCAATCCACCGACACCAAATCGCATATGTACATTTCTTTCTTTCATCTCTTTTGCTAAAGAGATCGTCGATGCAATGGACGCACCGCCCACACCGGTCTGATAAGAAAATCCATCTTTAAAATAAGGTGAGTTCACCACAAATTCTGTACAATAATCTGCCATCATCAGCTTTCTCTGATCTGTTGTTGGTTTCGCTGCTCCGGTCGCGATCTTTTTTGGATCTCCGATGGCATCGACTTCCACTACATAATCCACTCTTGTCATACTGATGTGCGCCGGGAAATTTGGAAATGGCACTAAACAGTCGGTAATAGCGACCACTTTATCTGCATGCAGTGAATCGGCAATTGCATAGGACAATACTCCACAGTTACTGTTTCCTCCAATACCACGGCAGTTTCCATAGTCGTCACAAGTAGGCGCTCCTATAAATGCAATGTCTATTTGTCTTTCTCCCGTTACGAGCGACCGGACTCTTCCTCCGTGGGACTGCATCACAGCCAGCCCTTTTAATTTCCCGTGTGATATCGCTTCTCCGATTTTTCCTCTCACCCCGGAGGAATAAATATTGGAAATTGTTCCATCCTCGATATATGGTACAATCGGATCATGTGCTTTTCCAAGTGAGCTTGCACAGATCGTAATGTCCCTGACTCCCATCTTGTGAATTTCTTCCATGACCATATTTACAACGTAATCGCCCTCTCTGAAATGGTGATGAAAGCTGACTGTCATGCCGTCCTTTATCCCGCATTTTACAAGTACATCGTGTATACCGGCCACAAGCTTACTGCCCTCAGAATTAATCACTGCCTGCGTCAACGGACCATGCTTTCTGTATGTATATCCGTCAAAATGGTGAACTCCCTGAAATACTTCTTTTCCGGTTTTCTCTAAAATTTCTTCTGGAATGTCTCTCCCTACTGCATTAATCATCTAATAATCCCCCTTTATATGTTCCGGATGCTTTTGCAAGTTCGATTGTTCTCTTTGCACCATCATAAAAAGCTATGTCAATCATTTTTCCGTCCACTGTGAATACACCAATTCCCTGTGCTTTCTTCTCATCGATTTCACGCACGACTTTTTCTGCGAAGATAACTTCTTTCTCGGACGGGGTAAATATCTTATGGACCGTGTTGATCTGCCTTGGATTAATAATTGACTTTCCATCAAATCCCATCAAATGAATGGTCTCAACGTCTTGTTGAAATCCAGCCATATCATTCAGATCTGTATAAACTGTGTCAAAGCACTGCACCCCTGCCGCTCTCGCCGCAATGACCATGTTCTGTCTCGCGCCCATGAGTTCTATTCCGGTTCCGGTTATACGTGTCTGGAGATCCTTTGTGTAATCTCCACCAGAGAGAGCGATACCAAACAATCTTTCTGACGATTCACAGATATCAAGTGCCCGCATGACCCCGCGCGCAGATTCGATCGCTGCCATGATCAAAACACTTCCCGGTTCACGCCCGAACTCCTTTTCCGATTGAATAATCACTTCTTCCACGGTCTTTACATCCTGTGCACTCTCCGTCTTTGGGATTCGGATGGAATCACACCCTCCTGCAACTGCGCATCTGACATCTTCTCTCCAGAATGCGGTCTCGAGTCCGTTGATCCGAACCACTTTCTCACACCCTCTGTAATCGATTGTCTGCAGTGCATGATATAGCGAAAAACGTGCAGCATCTTTCTGGTTTTCTGCGACAGCATCTTCCAGATCCAGCATAATAGAATCCGGCTTATAAATATAGGGATCCTTAATCAGTCCTGGTTTTTGTGCATTCAGGAACATCATTGTTCGTCTAAGTCTTTTTTTATTCGGATTCATGATCTAATGGCACCTCCCCAAGGTAAATTTTCAGTCTGCTCTGCAGATCGGTACACAGCCGCTTCAATTCTTGCACGAATCGTGCAGTCCAGCGCGCCTTTGTCCACAATTGCCAGTTTTACATTCTTTACGTCTAAATTTTTCAAAGTATCATACGCCACTTTGCGAATCTGGTTCCCATATTGATTGATCACCGTACTGTCCAGAGAAAATTCAATCGTTCCCTCTCCTTCTTCTACAGTCACTTGACAATCACTCGACTCCAGTGTTCCTGCCATTGCCGGTTTTTTGATTTCTATCATGCCTTTTCTCCTTACTTTGCTGATATATTTTTTCGTTCTTTATTATAATTAATTAAACATCCTGCACAGGAAATATATCATATGACCCACACCATACAACAGAATCTCTTAAACCTTGATTCCTAGTCTCGCAAAGGAGAAAATATGCTTAGTTTTATTATTGTTGCAGCAATTGCGATTGCTGTTATTATCGGATATAAAACCAACTTCAACACAGGATTTTTTGCTATTATTTTTGCGTATCTGATTGGTGGTTTTGCCCTGGGATTATCACCAAAAGAAATTATCGGCGGATGGCCGGTCAGTACCATGTTTGTTATTTTTTCCGTATCTCTTTTTTATAATTTTGCACTCGTGAATGGAACCCTGGAAAAAACAGCACGGTATCTTCTTTATGCTTTCCGCAGGTTTCCCGGGCTTCTTCCTTTCGCGCTTTACTTTGCAAGTGCAGGAATCGCAGCCTTAGGTGCAGGTTTTTTCACTGTTATGGCTTTTATGGCTCCCATTACTTTGCTTATTTGTGATGAGGCCAAAATGAACAAGCTGACCGGTGCCGTTGCTATTAACTGTGGTGCACTCTCAGGCGCTAACTTTATGACGAGCGGAAGCGGCATTATCTTTCGAGGTCTGATGGATGAAGGCGGTTATTCAGATACCTCGTTCCGTTACTCTGCAATTATTTTTATTGCAAGCGTGGTATTCTCTCTGCTTTTAATTTCTTTCTTCCGTTTCGTACCTAAAAGCAGCCGCAGCACAGTTCAAAATACGTCTGTGACCAGGCCAAAGCCTTATACCACTCTTCAAAAGAAAAATTTGTATCTCATGCTGATTATGATTTTAGTAGTCCTTATTTTTCCAGTATTACATATTGTGGCTCCTGATGTTGAAATCATCACATTTATTAACAGTAAAATGGATGTAGGTCTTGTTGCGATTGTTTTTTCTGCTATTGCATTATTTATGAAGCTGGCACCTCAGAAGGATGTGCTTGCGAAAGTACCATGGAACACGATTATTATGATCTGCGGCGTCGGAATGCTGATTAATGTCGCAATCATCGCCGGTACCATTGATTTACTTGCCACTTGGGCCGGAAGCAGTCTTCCACTTTGGCTTGTTCCAATTGCATTTAGTATTGTCGGTGCTATCATGAGCTTTTTCTCAAGTACATTAGGTGTGGTCTGCCCGGCACTCTTTCCTCTGGTTCCTGCACTGGCGGCCACTACGGGCATCCATCCTCTCGTCCTGTTCTCGTGCATTGTAATAGGTGCTCAGAGTTCAGCTATTTCCCCATTTTCTTCCGGTGGAAGCCTGATTATGGGGTCTTGTTCGACCGAGGAAGAAAGGACACATATGTTTCCTAAGCTGTTGTTTCAAGCCGTACCGATCAGCATTATTTTTTCTACTGTTTTTAACATAGTGCTCTCATTTATTCTGTAAACATTTTCTTTAGATAAAAAGAAGCCATGAAACAAGATTTAAGTTCTTTCTTGTCTCATGGCTTCTTCTGATATGAATCCTTTATTTTACATAACATCTATGCCTGTTCTATATAATCATCAACCATCTCGAATAAATCGTTCAGTTTTTTTCTATCTGTAGATTCTGCATCTTTATCTTTTCCCGATATTGCAGACATTGCAGACATGGAGTTCAGCACATATTCACCCCAAAAATGTGTTTGTACAGTATTCTGAAAACTACTCATCTCATACCTCCCATTTGTGAAATATTTTATTTTTTTACATTATCAATATATCACTCCAGAGTAACCGTTTCAAATATGCATAACCATACCATTCTATCGGTTTTTCCGATACCAAGTAAAGTGGACATTTGCAATCCGCTCTGCTACTTGCTCATGAACAGCCTACCTGGTAATCTCGTTTTGCATTTTTAAAATTCATCTTAGAAAAAGGGGCATGCCGCTAACACGACAGCCCCTTACTTACTTTCCACGATTTCTTTTTCTATCTTCTCTCATTCTAAATGGTTACAAATCCTTTGCCGACAATCTCACTGGTATTATAAATCAAAATGAATGCTCCGGGCTCGTTCTGATGAATATACTGTCTGAGCTGTACTGCCTGTGTACGAGTCAATACCGTGACCACCATGAATTTTTCCTGATTGGTATAGGCTCCGCTGGCTTCTGAAACAGTTGCACTTCGATTTAGATCATGTACAATATAATCGCAGATTGAATCCGGATTATCGCAAATGATGGTAAACGCTTTGCACATATTGATGTTCTCTATGATTCCATCTATTAAAAATGATTTCAGAGTCAGGCCGACAAACGAATAGAGCGCAGTTTTAATGTCAAATACGAAGCAGGCAATCAAAATTGCAATCATATCCGTTACTAAAAGTGCCATACCGATATGAACTCTTGTATATTTCTGCAGCAGCATTGCCAGCACATCGGTTCCACCACTGGACGCCCCTATGTTGAACAGCAGCGCGCTTCCAATTGCAGGAAGTGTGATTGCAAAGATCAGTTCTAAGGTCGGTTCATTCGATAGCGGTACATGCATTGGATATACCTTTTCAAATACGAGCAGCAAAAGTGACAACAAAATGCTCGCATACCCTGTTTTGATCGCAAAGCTCTTTCCCAAAAAAATCCATCCAACCAGCAGTAAAATCATGTTCACGCAGAATGTAAACATACTTGCCGATATTGGTAAGATTTTGGCAATAACTACAGCGAATCCGGTCACACCGCCAAAACAGAAATTATTTGGAAACTTAAAGAAATACACACCGACTGCCATAATAAAAATACTAAACGTAATCAGACAATAATTTTTTATTGTTTTCATCTTATACCTTCTTTTAAACATATCCTGATTTGCTTTTACCACGATTCATCATATCATTTTCATAATAAAATGCAACAATCTCTTTCTGTTTTTTTGTTTTTTTCGCAGAACAAATTTACAAGTTTATTTTTTTCGGTATAATAGACATATAATCATTTTCAATAGACAAGGAGATTCTATTATGCTGCATGGAATTGAAGTTAAGTTACCACAGATGCTTGACTGCCGGGAACGCCGGGCTGGCAAACAAACCAATTATCTGAACGCTTATCACATGCCTGTGATATCATTCTGCATGAATATTCCGGGTCCGGTCAAAACGACACCCGAAATCCGCCAGGTTTTTCTTGAGGGAGTGGCTCTTATCGACCATGCTTTAGAAGAGGAATCCATTCGTATTATGGATTCTGTGACCTGCCACGTACCGACCGGTGATGAATATATTTTGTGCATTGATTGTTCTGATGCGGAGCACATCAAAACGCTTATGACTGATATCGAAGAATCACATCCTCTCGGACGTCTCTTTGACATTGATGTCATCGGTACTGATGGCATCAAACTGTCCCGACCCAGCTTTCGCAAGTGCTTTCTCTGTGATCGCCAGGCGCAGGAATGCGCTTCCTCGAGACGCCACAGTGTGCGGGAGATGCAGGATGCTATCGAGCAAAAAATTCATGATTATTATCACTGCCGATAAAGTATCCATGGGACAGAGACTTCCAAAGTATTCCATTAAAAAAAGACCCACGCTAATGGGTCTTTTCTGTGTCTTTCGGGCACTTTTACAGTGCGGATGGTGGGACTTGAACCCACACGATGTTACCACCGCAAGATTTTGAGTCTTGTGCGTCTGCCATTCCGCCACATCCGCGAACTCGGTTTGTTACCGAACCGAGATTTATAATACCATAACTTGGGGCAGAATGCAACAGATTTTTAACCACTTTAATATTTTTAACTACTTTAGAACTTTTTGTCCTCTGGATTATCCAACTTCTTCCTTGCTATGCCATATTCCCAATATTACTTTGTCAGTTTTTTTCCAATATCAAAGCAGTCAAATGTTGCGAAGTAATCAGCTGGTGTCTCCGCGCGGCGGATCAACTGCACACTTCCATCTTCCTTCAACAGGATTTCTGCAGATTTTAGTTTACCGTTATAGTTGTATCCCATGGAGAATCCGTGTGCACCTGTATCGTGAATTACCAGAAGGTCGCCTTTTTCAATCTCCGGAAGCATTCTGTCAATTGCAAACTTATCGTTATTCTCGCAGAGTGAGCCCGTCACATCATACTTGTGGTCACATGGAGCTTCTTCTTTTCCCATGACGGTAATATGATGATATGCGCCATACATCGCAGGCCGCATCAGGTTTACCGCGCAGGCATCCACCCCGATGTATTCCTTATGGGTATGCTTCTCATGGATCGCCTTTGTGACCAAACAACCATAAGGACCCATCATATATCTTCCCAGCTCTGTATAAATTTCAAGATCTCCCATTCCCGCCGGTACAAGTACCTCCTCGTAGACACGGCGCACTCCGTCACCAATGGCACGGATGTCGTTCGGTTCCTGATCCGGGTTATACGGAATACCGATACCACCGGAAAGGTTGATGAACTTAATGTGTACTCCAGTCTCTTTCTGGAGTTTTACTGCGATTTCAAAAAGGACTTTCGCAAGCATCGGATAATAATCGTTTGTCACGGTATTGCTGGCAAGGAATGCATGGATGCCAAATTCCTTTGCTCCCTTTTGCTTTAATACCTTAAACGCTTCAAAGAGCTGATCCGTTGTCATACCATACTTGGAATCTCCCGGGTTGTCCATGATATCGTTGCTGATTTTAAAGAGACCGCCCGGATTATACCTGCAGCTGATGGTCTCAGGAATATGTCCGATCGTCTTCTCCAGAAAATCAATATGCGTGAAGTCATCCAGATTGATAATTGCCCCCAGCTTGTCCGCATATACAAATTCTTCCGCTGGTGTATCGTTTGATGAGAACATGATATCCGGACCTTTGGCACCGATGGCCTCAGACAGCATCAGCTCTGTATAGGAAGAACAGTCGCAGCCACAGTCGTATTCTCTGAGGATGTTTATCAGGAACGGGTTTGGTGTTGCTTTCACCGCAAAGTACTCCTTATACCCTTTGTTCCATGAGAATGCATCTCTCAGCGCCTCCATATTGCTGCGGATCCCCTTCTCATCGTAAAGGTGGAAAGGTGTTGGATACTCTTTTATAATTTCCTCTAACTGTGCTTTCGTTACGAACGTTTCTTTTTTCATTTTTTGAACTTTCTCCCTTCTTTGGTTTCATATAATTAATCAATTTTATCTCATTGGCAAGTGCCGTCTTAAACAGTGACACAAAATTCTTCTGTCCGGAATAGAGGCAGGTATTCAGACTCCCATCACCGTACTCGCCAGTCAGTACATACCTGGAATCCACAATCACACCGATCTGGTTCTGCTTGGATTCACTGACATAGATCTTTGCCCCCGGCTCCGAAAAAGACTGATCTGTGATCAGGACTACCTTTTTCCTGAGTTCAAGTGTATCCCGAATCTCCTTCTCATAAGCAAGTATGTGCTCCATACTGCCTGAAATATAGACTCTCTCCTCTGTCTGTCCGATCAGTGTTCTGATCTTATCCGCAATGTGAGTCGCTCCCTCTATCGTGATATACCCCTCCTCGTCCGGCTTTTTCACCTGGAGGTTGTCGAGCATCCACTGTTTATCACTTTGTCTTTTTTTGATGCAGTTATCACAAAATTCTTCCAGCGCAACTGGTATATACTTTTTGGAGGATTCCTCCACAACGTACGCAGCTCCCTTTTCCACGAGGGCTGCCAGTGCACCGTATGCATTCGACCTTGAGATTCCGGTTGCTTTGGCAATCTCATAGCCAGTCTTTCTGCCATCTGATAAAAGCTGGATATAAACTGTCGCTTCTTGTCTCGTCAGGCCAAACTGTACCAGCTTCTCTGTAAATAGCTGAATCTCCATCATCCATTCCCTCTCACTGTCTTCTTATCAATTTTCAACCTTGCATCTCGTTTATTTCGTCAGCTGTTCATTTTATTGCAGCAATTCTCTTTGCTGTAGTAGTTCTTTTCAGTACTACTTTAATACATGTTCTTCCTTCTGTCAATCAATTCTTTCAAAATACATCTGACTATTTTTCTCAAGAACTTCTTAATTATAAGAACAGAGAGTTTCGCAAGCGAAACTCTCGCGCCGAAGCGCGGTCACCTCAGTGACCATATTCCATTTGTGCGTAGTGCGCATCCCCCGGAGGGTTTTTATGTAATAGAGGAAAGTTCAGAGAACTTTCCTCT
>NZ_FQZY01000068.1 GCF_900142165.1 Hespellia stercorisuis DSM 15480 | reverse complement strand
AGGTTCTGCAGACCTGCGAAAAACTCTTTTTCAGGTAATGGATGCCCTTATCAAAACCATGCCTCAGGATGACCCTGTTTATATGTTTCTTGATAAGAAGCGTGCTCAGGGGAAGCCCTACTATGTCTACATGACAGCTGGTGCGAATAAATTTCTTCGCATCTACTATGGTCGAGTGAACGAATATCTTTCAACTCTTCCAGAATCAAACTAATCCAAAACTCTCATTTTTTGACCAGCACGATGTGGTGGTCTTATTTTGATGCCTACTTTTCAACCTGTATAAAATTTTCAATGTTCTTTCAATTTAGCCTTGACTTTTTATTTGCAGGCTTATTATAAATGTTTTATAAATGTCGGTGCAAAATTAAAGTGTCTCAGGAATCTTTCGCCACTTAAAATAGAACTCTGCGTCATGCTCATTCACTTCACGCAGCACCCGGAATGGATTTCCGACTGCGATCACGTTGTCGCCTATGGTAAAAGTACCGGCAGCTTTCCTGTATTTCCTGCATTCCGGGAAGGATGCTATTGATGCTGCTTTTTGACTATGATATTATTATATTTCAGAAAATGTATTTTATCTATATAAATATTTCACAATGATATAACAATGTTTCAAGGACACATTGCTTTGACTGCCCGCTCTGCAGTTTTCACAGAAACAGCTTCGGGGAGCGGAACAGGGCGAGAGTTGCCATTACACAAGCAATTACGCCGCAAATCCGGGAGGAGTAGATGCAGATGCGGGTAGAATTAGATATCAAAAAGGATCAGTCAGAAAAAATCGCTTACAATATACCGGAATTTCCTGTTTATATCCGCAGGGGAATGTTGTCCGCGTATCCGGATTTTCACGCGATCAGTCATTGGCATGATGATATCGAACTGATTCTCGTGCAGTCCGGTCATATGGAATACCGGGTGAATGGCGAGACCGTCCGGCTGGAGGCTGGGCAGGGGATTTTTGTCAACACCAGACAATTTCACCATGGTTTTTCGAAAGAACGGGAGGAATGCATATTCCTCTGTGCGTTGTTTCACCCCATGCTGCTGTGCTCATCACCGTATGTGGAGAAACAATATGTCACACCGGTTATGGAGAATGCGGCCATGCCGTATTATGTGTTCGATCTGAACAGGGAAGAGGAACGGGAAGTGCCGGAACTGATTGAAGAACTATACCGCATTTCCACAGGAGAGTTGTTTGCGATGGAGGCGCAGCCTGTTCTTTTCGGCCTGTGGGAAAATCTGTTCCGGCTGTCCGGGCAGATGCAGGAAAAGTCAGTCCCGCAGAATAATAACCTGACAATTCTCAAGGAAATGATTCGCTTCATATATAAAAATTATGCGGAGAGGGTATCGCTGGAGCAGATCAGTCAGGCCGGAAAGGTGGGAAAGACGACGTGCTGTGCGATATTTAAGAAATACACAAACGAGACGCCGATATCATATCTGACCAATTACCGGCTGAAGAAAGGGATGGAGCTGTTGGAAACAACCGAGGAAAATATTTCGGAAATCTGTTTTGAGGTTGGCTTTTCGGGTGCCAGCTATTTCACGGAAACATTTCGCAAAACGTATGGCTGCACACCCAGTGAGTATAGACACGGGAATGTAAAATATATGTTAAATCCATAGAAAAACTTGCTTAAATAGTTTAGGGGAAATATAATAAATTAAATAGTCATGTTCGTTTCCTATTGTCAATAGTTGGTGGGGAATTGCTATGAGGTACTTTTTGAGGGAGCCGGGAGTGGAGGCAGGGGAGCCTCTGTTTGTGAGGTTCATGAAAAGTCAGGAAAATCAGAAACCGAATGCAGTGAATGAAGGAGGATACGAAAGATGAGCGAAGAGAATAATTACAGTGGAGAAATGGAAGAAAATCCGATGGAGGTCATACCGGCACAGGAGAAAGCCGTGGAGACGGAAATCAAGGTGGCAGAAACTGTGGAGGCAGAAACAGAGGTAGCCGAAGGCACAGCACTGGCAGAAGACTTGGGGGAGGAAGCTGAAATGACAGCAGCGGAGTTGGCTGTATCAGCAGTGATTGTGGAGGATAAGCAGATGAAACAGGGCAGTACTCAAAAAGGCGAAGAGAAGAAAGAAGAAAAGACCAAAAAGGAGAAAAAGAGTCAGAAAGATAAAAAAGCTTCGAAGAATTTAAAAGACAAAAAAGACAAAAAGGATAAAGAAGACAAAAAGGATAAAGAGGACAAAAAAGCAGAAAAGGTCGGAAAAAAGGCAAAGGGAAAGAAAGCAAAAAAGGAGAAGAAAAAGTTAAAGATTGACAAAAAGAAAGAGAAGAAAAAAGATAAATTAAAGAAAAAATCTAACGGGAAAAAGTCAGGGAAAAAGGGCAAAAAAACAAAAAAGACAAAAAATAAAAAATCGAAAGCAAAAAAATAAGAAGTAAAAAATAAAAAGTAAAAAGTAAAAAGAAAGAACGGTTCTAAAGGGCACACACATGATATCAAGGAATCACACATTTGAATACAACATCATTCGCAGCAGGCGAAAGACTCTGTCAATCACGATATCGGGAGACGGCGAGGTTATTGTAAAAGCACCGCTTCGGATGCTTTTGCAGGACGTGCAGCAGTTCGTCGAATCGAAGGAGCACTGGATTCTTTCCCGGCAGCAGGAAGTGCTGCGGAAAAAGGAAAATCATGCGGAAGAGAAAAAGCTGACGGCAGACATGCGGGCCCCGGATGGACAGACCTATCGGGAACAGGCCCGTCAGGCAATCATACCGCGGGTAAACTACTTTGCGGAGCGGATGGAACTCAGGCCGAACAGTATCCGGATCAAAGAGCAGAAGAGCCGCTGGGGCAGTTGTTCTTCCAAGCGGAATCTGAACTTCAACTGGCGTTTGGTGCTGATGCCGCAGGAGGTCATGGACTACGTGGTGGTGCACGAACTGTGTCATCTCAGGTATATGAATCACTCACAGGAATTTTGGGCATATGTGGAACAGATTATGCCAGATTACAGAAGATGGAAAAAATGGCTGAAGGAATATTGAGTATGGACTCATTCCTTCAGCTGCTTTTGGATAACACCTAAAAGGTCCTGATGCGTCGGGTCCTTTTTTATGCTATACTTTATACATAAGAAAAGAAAACCTGAGGGTAATCAATATGACAGAAAATGAGTGGGATAAATTACTGAAAATCAGGACGACGGGAAGAGATGATTCAAATGCGGATCAGTATCGCTACCCTTATGAACCGACGCCTTACGCAGTGTTGGAGAGACTCGCGAACAGCGGATATATTGGAAAGAAAAATATTTTGATCGATTATGGCTGCGGAAAGGGGCGAGCGGACTTCTTTCTGTCGTATCAGACAAGATGCAGGTCGGTGGGAATCGAGTATGATGAGCACATCCTGGACACGGCTGTTTCTAACACAAAGACAGCGGTGTTTTCTGGGAGAGTAACGTTGTACCAGCAGGATGCTGTGAAGTATCAAGTGCGGGAGGCAGACAGATTTTACTTTTTCAATCCATTTTCGGAGGATATTCTGCGTAAGGTGATTCATCGGATTCTGGAATCTTATTATGAGAATCCGAGAGAAATGCTATTGTTCTTTTACTATCCATCAGACGAATATATCTCCTATCTCATGACGGAAGTAGAATTAATGTTTTATGATGAGATTGATTGCCAGGATTTATTTGAGGGAAATAATGCGAGAGAGCGTATTACGATTTTTTCGGTGGGAGTTTAGTTTACAATTATGGAGTGTGTATGTATTTAATATCAATATATTTTGACAACAGGGCAAGCCAAAAACTGCAGAGACAAATTGATTTGATCGCCGAGCGGACAGGCAACATATTTATGACAGAGAATCGCGTGCCGCCGCATATGACCATTTCCCAGATCGAGGCGCGAAATGTAGACGTGCTGGTGCCGTATATGGAATCATTGAAGGGGAAGCTCGGACAGGGAGATCTGCAGTTTGTCTCGGTGGGAATGCTTCTGCCGTATGTGTTGTATGCGGCTCCGGTGATGAATGCGTACTTACTGGGATTATCGGGACAAGTGTTTGATGTTTTTTCCGGAAT
Source organism: Hespellia stercorisuis DSM 15480 (assembly GCF_900142165.1). Lineage (GTDB taxonomy): Bacteria > Bacillota > Clostridia > Lachnospirales > Lachnospiraceae > Hespellia > Hespellia stercorisuis. The sequence continues at coordinate 16,301 of NZ_FQZY01000068.1, read as the reverse complement.
CCCGGAGACGGCGATCAGTAAGTACTATCAGCCGATGTCGTGGCTGCCCCATGTGACGCTTGGCAAGACCCTGTCGAAAGAGCAGATGACGGCAGCAGTTCAGGCGATGCAGGAAGGATTTGCGCCGTTTCGCGCGCGGGCGATGGAGATTGGACTGGCGAAGGTGAATCCACATGAAGATGTGGTGCGGTTTAAACTGTGAGTGTTTGATTTACAGCCAGAACGATACTTATATAAAGAATAAATGGAACACATGGAGGACAAAAATGATCAGGCCAATTATGAAGGATGTATTTTTTCTGAACCAGACATCAGAGCCGGTCACAGAAGCGGTGGAAAAATTATAACAGAGATAAATTATGGAGGTAACACAATGCAGATTTATTATTTCTCGAGAACTGGAAGAAGCAAAAAAATTGCAGAGCAACTGGCAGAGCGCTATGAAACGACAGCAAGAAAGATCGATGATCACAGGGATTGGCTGGGGAAAGTAAACTATATGAAGGCCGGAGCGATGGCCATGAGCGGGAAAATGGTACCGGCGGATTACGAGAAACCGGATCCGGATCAGAAGATTGTCGTTGTATTTCCGCTTTGGGCCAGCACCATGCCTCCGGCTGTGAAGACGTTTGTGACGGAGATTGGCAGTGGGAAGATTACGGCTGTTGTGACATCGCTTGGAAGTACTTTGAGAAAGCGTGATGATTTTGCGAAGGTGATTGATCTGGTTGGCGATCAGCTGGAGGCACCGGAAATATAACTTTATAAAAGATGTCCCCCGCTTTTAAATCAAGCAAAAGCGGGGGACATCTTTGGTTTAGCAGGAGCTGCAGTCTCCTGTTGAGATAGCAGCGAAGCTGCGTAAGATTACGAGTGAGTGGGAAAGCGAATTCCGAACGCCCAGTTTACAGGACATTATTCGGAAATATCAGTGCGTCGATATCCGTAATGGTCATCTCACTCAGCCGCTCAAAGCATGCCTGATTGAGCTGTGCATAAATGTCGTCCATCACGTCGCCCATTCCAGAGGCGATCTGGCAGTCCATGTCGATGGAGCCGGTTCGTTTGGATACATGGACCGGTGTCTCTCCAAGCGCATGTGCAACCATTTCCAATGTAACTGCGTCGGGTTCAGCGATAAAGTGGCATCCGCCGTCGATGCCCTCCTTGGTTGCGACAAACCCGGCCTTTTTTAATTTGGTTAAAATTTTGCGGATTCTTACGGGATTGGTGCACACGTTTTGTGCAATTTTCTCACTGGTCTGACAATCTTTTTTGTGATTCAGAAATACGAGAGTGTGTATGGCAATTGAAAATTCACTTGTCATTTTGCAGCCTCCTCTGTTTGTCTTTTCTTTTCTAATGTAGTGTGAATGCATCCTGTCGGGCAGGCCTTCCGGCATTTTCCACAGCGGATGCACTCCGCATTGTTGGGTGATTCGTACACCGGAATCTCCATCGGGCAGGCACGCTGACAGGCATGGCAGCCGATGCAGGACGATTCATCGATCCGAAAACGGTACAGAGCGATCGGGTTGAAGCATCCGTAAATGGCACCCAGCGGACAAAGATATTTGCAGAACGGGCGGTATACGAAAATGGACAGCACGAGGATTACAACTAACAACATGATTTTCCAGGTATACAGCCAGCCAATCGCGGACTGAAGTGACGGGTTGAGAAGCGGCAGTATAATGCCAGCCTCCAGTGTCCCGGCCGGGCAGATCAGTTTGCAGAACCAGGGAGAGCCCTGTCCGATAATGTCCAGCACGAACATTGGCATGATCAGGACGAAAACAACCAGAATAACGTATTTCAGAAATTTCAGGTAGCGGTGTCCCGGCAGATTGTTTCGTTTTCGTAAATGGAGTATGCGGGGCAGGGGGATTTTGTGAAGGAGGTCCTGCACCAGACCAAAGGGGCAGAGCCAGCCGCACACAAAGCGTCCAAAAAAGGCACCCACGATCATCAGGAAACCGATCACATAAAAGGAAAAACTAAAGTCGCGGCTGCCGAGGACCGCCTGCAGGGATCCGATGGGGCAGGATGCGAGTGCGCCCGGACAGGAATAACAGTTGAGCCCCGGGACGCACAGTGCCTTGGTGCTGCCCTGGTAGATACGTCCGTTGGTGAATCCCAGGACGTACCCATTAGTGAGAGCGGCGAAGCCTATCTGTACCCAGAGGCGGGGTGATTTTTTCATGGTCTTGTTCTCCTTGTGGTAATGTTGTTTATGGTTATATGTTTCTTATCCAATTCCGATGCACTCCAGACAGATGTGGATCGCTTTCTGCATGACCACACCTGCCTCGCCCCGCCACAGGCCGAGTGCGGTAAAAATGAGACCGCACAGAAGCAGGCTGCACCCAATCACATTTCGTTTCTTCTCAGCCATATTATTTCGTCACTTTCTTGAGGGTGTCGTCAATCAGCTTCTTCCAGGAGTCCTTGTCTCTTGCGCCGACCGCATTTCCGACGATGGTTCCGGTTTTGTCCACAAAGATGGTTTCCGGCACGGCGGACACATTTTTCAGATAAATATTATAGAGCTCCTTGTTCGGGACGAGATGGAGGTAGTTGGCACCGGTCTGTGCCACGATATCCTGCGCAGTCTTGAGCGTTTCCTCATCGGATACGTCGACGGGGATTCCGATGATCTGGACGTCGCTGCCGTCATATTCCTTTGCCAGTTCGCCAAGCTCCGGCATCTCCCGGATGCAGGGACCGCAGAAAGTACCCCACAGATTTACGACGGTCAGCTCTTTTTCAGCAAAAATGTTTTGGTTTACGTCATTTCCATCGAAATCCGTTGCTGTAAATGAACTAAATTCACCGGATAATTCTGCCGGTTCTTTATCTGCAGAATCAGAGTCTGTATTGTCAGCTTTGCTGGCATCTGCATCTGCTTTGGTGCCTGAACTGGCATCGGATTCAGCGCTGCTGTCTTTCTTGTCATCTGCTGCTGCAGCGAATCCGGAACCTCAGGTCCCTCCGCTGGTGGAATCTGTTGTTTTGCCTGATGCGCCTTCTTTCTGTCCGCATGCCACCGCGGTGAGTGTGAGGGCAAGTGCAGCCGTGATGAATAAAATACGAATATGTTTTGATAAATGCATAATCATGGTCTCCTCTCCATTTGTGCGTGACTTTCCGAAACCAGAGTGCGGAAAAACTCCGGGGCGGGATGGTGATTTGTAAAAGTCACATTTGGTTTATAGATACTTGTTACTGTAATAATAAATGTTACAGTTAAAAAAGTCAAGTGAATTAAACACACATAGTCATTTTTTTTCCCGCCGTTAAAAAATCATCATTGCCAAAATCGTAATAATCGCAATCAGACAAGCTGTATGTTACAACAACTTTAACATTAGAATCTTAAGATAACCTTTAGACAACCTGAGAAATAATTAATGGTAAAAATGTCGCTGCTGCGAGCACTGAGCGAAAATAGTGGTAAATGCTCCTGGAAACAATGCAGAAAATTATATCATATTCACTGCATTCAAACATGGAATGTGATATAATTTTTCATATAAATATTGCGGAGATATTACAAAAACAGGAGGATGTGTATGGAGGAGACAAAAATTACCACATCAATCCGGGTGTGGACGAAGCAGCATAAAAGTGTGCTGGACACTCTGCAGCAGACAGGACGCTATACCGCAAAAAGGGAATTTATCAAGATGGACATGGGGGAACATGCGGTGCTTCTGGAGTTGGAAATCGATCCGGTGCTTATCACATCCATCAATATTGCAAAATGGGGATGTATATTGAACTATTCTTATATTCCGGCAAATGAGGCCGATGCTGCGCGGCACCAGAAGCTGCTCGCCGATTACAGGATTAGCGATGCGAAGGCGTATATGTCCCAGTTCTATCCTGAGATAAAAAGAGAGATCGTGAATAGTTGGAGCAGATTGTTTGATGACTCTGTAAAGGTGGGAAATGACACCCGATACGGAAATGTATGGGAGCTGAGAAGAGAATGGATAAGGAATATCGTACAATAAGACTGTATTCCCCGCAGGCGAACGCCGTATACGAAGAGCTCTGCAGGGATGGAGTGTGCCACTCAAAACCGGAGTACGTAAAGAAAAAATATAAGGAAAGTGCACCGATATTTTTGACGGCATACGAATGGTTTGTGGCAGAGGCGCAGAAACTGGTTCCGAGACCGGAGGGGGCACAGTTCCCATACTGGGCGTTTGCCGATGAGCGGGCTGTGGATCAAGGAAAGGGAAGTCATCTTCTGGTGCTCGACGTGCCGGAGGATGAGGTGATTTTGTTCGACATGTATGACTGGAACCGCGTCGTACAGCTGAGTCTGATGGGTGAGACGCGGGAGGAAGAAATCCAGTACCACAAGCAGCTACAGGCTTGTGGCGTGAATGAAAATGATGTGATGCTCACCAGCTTTTATCCGGAGCAGAAGCGTCAGATCCAGGAGAGCTGGAGGCGGCTCTTCCGCTATGATGTGCAGCTGAAGGCCGGGAATACGGACGGAGTTGGCTGCGTGCAGGCCGGGCTGTGGCGCATAAAGAAGGAATGGGTGCAGGGATAGTAGAGCAAAAGAAGGCAATAGAAGGCTAACAAAGGCAGAAGAAATCAGAAGAAAACAGAAGGCAACAAAGGCAGAAGGTAACAGAAGGAAGAAGAAGGCAACAGAAGAAAAAGAGCGCAAAAGAAAGTAAAAGAAAAATGAGATTAGACAAGTATGTATCCCTGGCTCGGATCGGAACCCGGAAGAAAGTAAAAGAATACATTTACCGGGGGGAAGTTCAGGTGAATGGAGAGACGGTTCTGGTGCCTGCGCTGGAGGTGGACGAGAAGTCAGACGAAATCAGTTATTGTGGAAAAGTGATTTCCGGTATCGACAGGATTTGTTATATGTTTTACAAGCCGCAGGGATGCGTCACTGCGAAAAATGACGGGAATCACAAAACGGTGTTTTCGTATTTCCCAGAGCTGGACACGGCGGGACTCTTCGCAGTCGGCAGGCTGGACCGGGATACGGAAGGTCTTTTGCTGATCACAAATGACGGGGACTTGAATCATCGACTGATGAAGCCGGAACACCATGTGGAGAAAACCTATTTTTTTTGGGTGTTTGGGGCAATTGATGAAGCCGGAGTCCAGGCGGTCAGGCAGGGGATGGACATTGGGCAGGGCGAGCGTGCGAAGCCCGGCGAGATTGAGATCGTGGCTGCAGGGACGTACACGGAGCTGAGGGGGGAGATGGAGCGGGACGGCTGCCAGGTCGTGAAACAAAATCTTCACAGACAGGATGTGACGGCAGGGTACCTGACCATTTCAGAGGGGAAGAAGCATCAGGTGAAGCGGATGATGCGGAGCATCGGGTGCTATGTGGTGTATTTGAAACGGGTTTCGATCGGAAGGCTGAAGCTGGATGAAGAATTGGAAAAGGGTGGATACCGCGAATTGACTGCCTTGGAATTAGCGGAATATCGAGACCAGAATTAGGATGCCAAATGTTGTATGGATCGAAAGGAGAAATGTCTGTATGAAAGCTTACCAAATGAAAATCACAGTAAAAGAATCAAAGCCTCCGGTCTGGAGAAGACTGATCGTACCGGCTGGATTGAGTTTTTCGCAGCTCAGTATTATTTTAAATGAGGCGATGGGATGGACAGGGTACCACCTGGATTGCTTTACATTTAAAAAGCTTGGCGTGGAGTTTGAGGAAGAACCGGAGGATGATTTCTGGGGAGACGTAGACCAATACAACGCAGCTGAGTATATCATCGATCACTTTGTGGAGGAACAGAAGACATTTCTATATACGTATGATTTTGGAGATGAGTGGATCCATACGGTTGTTATCGAGAAGGTGCTGGATGACTACGATAAGAACTATCCGGAGGTGATAAAGTTTAAGGGCGACGCCCTCCCCGAGGACTGCGGTGGAATCTGGGGACATTATCATTTGATGGAGGTACTGCAAAATCCGGAGGATCCAGAATATGGAGAATTGAAAGAATGGTATGGAGATGCCGCAGATTATGCGTTCGATATTGATACGGTAAATGAAAATTTACAGGCGATGAAGCTCACAAAAAGGAAGAGCAAACCTCAGACCCGAAATGAGATTTACCAGAAGCTTGAAAAGGGCAAAGCATTTACGACGATAAGCGGAAAATATGATATAGAGGAAATGGACGAGGATGATTTCTGGGACTTTGATCCGTCGGATGAGCCGGCCGGAATTGGCAAGCTTTTGATTGTAGTCGATATGCAGAATGACTTTATCGACGGAGCTCTGGGAACGAAGGAGGCGCAGAAGATCCTCCCGGATGTTGTAGAAAAAATAAAAACGTTTGAAGGTCCGGTGCTCTTTACACAGGACACGCATGAGGAAAATTACCTGGAGACACAGGAAGGAAAAAAGCTTCCGGTGGAGCATTGCATACGGGAAACGGAAGGATGGAAATTGTATCCGGAGATTGCAGCGCTGGTGGGAGATGAGGAGAATATTATCGAAAAGCCCACGTTTGGAAGTGCGGAAATAGCGGCAATGCTGGGGAAGATGTCGGAGAAGTTCGAGATTGAATCCATCACATTGATCGGGCTCTGCACGGATATCTGCGTGATTTCGAATGCGATGACATTGAAGGCATTTCTGCCGGAGGTCCCGATCATCGTCGACTCGAAGTGCTGCGCCGGGGTGACGCCGGAAAGTCATGAAAATGCGCTGAGAGCGATGAGCGCGTGTCAGATTGAGATTGTGTAAATATAAATGTGGAGCAGAAAGCTTTGCCCGAAAAACAGCGAAGCGAATCGCGAGCGAACGTTTTGTATTCCGTTTCAGGTGTTGCTAAGTGCTGCTGGTACTTAGCAATGCAGTAATTATGCCAGGGCATAATTGTACTCAAACATGATAGGAGGAAAAATAATTGCTGGAGAACATAAAAGTATTGAGCCACAGCAGTATTCGGATCGAGGACGGAAAAGTCATGTATTTTGATCCGTTTCAGGTGGAGGAAGAGCCGCATGATGCAGATATCATATTTATCACGCACAGTCATTATGACCATTTTTCACCGGAAGATATTCAGAAAATCGTAAAAGAGGATACACTCTTTGTCGTGCCGAAAACAATTCTGGCGGATATAGAGATACTGCATCTCGGTGAAGACCGGATTTATGCACTCGCGCCGGGAGAACATACGACAGTCGACGGAATCCGGGTGGAGGCGGTTCGTGCCTACAATGTTGGCAAGAAATTTCATCCGAAGAGCAATGAATGGGTGGGGTATATTGTTTGCGCCGGCGCGATCCGCTACTATATTGCGGGAGATACCGACATGAATGAGGATAATCTGGGGGTAAAGTGTGATGTGGCACTGGTGCCGGTCGGCGGGACGTATACCATGGATGCAGAACAGGCTGTTGAGTTTGTCAATATTCTGGCGCCGAAGGCGGCAGTTCCGACGCATTATGGAAGTATTGTCGGGGAAGTGAAAGACGCGCAGGATTTCGTGAGGAATGTATCCGGTAATGTTCAGGCAGTAATAAGGTAAAAACAGACAGAGAAAAGCGGATTCTGAGTATCCGCTTTTCTCTGTCTGTTGTATGAATGGGAAAATAAAGTTAGGATGGTCTCCAAAATCATACTATTTTCTCGTGGCATTTGCGACTCTTTTTTTCAGGATCTCTGGAACAAAAGGCTTTGAGACAATATCGGTGACGCCGAGCTGCAGACAATGCAGCTTTGTGTCTTCGTCCGAACTGATGGCGATAACCGGAAAATGATTTATGCAGTGCTGCGTCTCCAACCAGTCCAGAATCAGGAATCCGCCCATCTCCGGCAGCATCATGTCAAGCAGCATAATACTGATGATATTCTGGTGTTTTTCAATGAGTTCGATAGCCTCTTCCCCATTTTCCGCTTCCAGAATGTCAAAGTTATCTTCAAACAGGGAACGGATAATGGACCGGTTAATTTCGGAGTCATCAACGATGAACATGATTTCTGTATTTCCAATCTGTTTATGATAATCCGCAACACTCATGATCGTGCCGTGATTTTTTCCTGTTTTTTTTGCGAGATAGAGAATCTTGTCGGACATCTTAAACAGCGAGATGTAAGGAATGTATTCGGAGCCCTTTAAGATCGCACCATAGGAGCAGGTTGCGTTGACATTAATTTTGTTGGCCAGAAGTTTGCGGAAACGGTCGTTTAGCCGCTCCATTTTTTTCGCGACCAGAGCGCTGTCAGACAATCCTTTCATCAGAACGAGAAATTCATCTCCACCGATTCGACCTACAAGATCCGTTTCGCGGAATGTATGCTGAACCGCTTCGCCAAACATGCTCAGAACCTGATCACCTGCGTAGTGGCCCTGGCTGTCATTAATATTCTTAAAATTGTCGATGTCGATCACAATCAGAGTACAATTCTCGGCAGAAGATTCTTCCAGGTATGTAAAACATTTTTTCTCCACAGTGGATTTGTTAAGAATACCTGTCAGATTGTCCTGAGTACTCCGCGCAACAATCTCACGTTTATCCTTGTTATCCTGTGCTCTCAGGTTTGTTACAATCCATGAAACCATGATACCGAATATCAATCCGGCTAATCCGTTGAAAATATTGCTCCCCTGCATCTCCGGAACAATGTATTGTTTGTTCATAAAGAGGAAAACCAGAAATGAAAAAATCAATACCAGAATATTTTCATGAAACGGAACAATGAGCAGTACAGGCAGAACAATCATGGCCGCAGTCACCAGAGTGGCAGAGCTTTCCGGATAGGGGACCGTATTGATGTAGATGATCAGCCCCATGATAACAATCATAAAAGTCAGAACCATGGTGTGAATGATTCCATAAGAACGGTGCGTCTTTTGTTTTTCATAGAAGCTGAATAAAAGTGTAATCAAAAAGAACGGCAGAAACAGCCAGTGACCGATGGTGATAAACCAGGATGGCACGATAAATGGTGTGACAATCAATAATAATACAACAATGGGCAGCCCAAATAAGGATACAGACAGGAGTAAAAGAGTATTTTTATCTGCAATTTCATCTTTTGAATCTTTAAAATAATGATGCATTTGCTGAAATGACTCAATTAATGCCTGTTTTAACATTTTCATAGTATTTTCTCCCAATATTTTTACTATGCATTATTTTAGCACGAAATACTTTCAGCGTAAAGCGGGCATTCTCAATAAGTTGAACGTCTGTAAGCATTCCCCCACTTCAAGTGCGTAGAGCACTAAGTTATGGGTAAGGGGGACGCTTGTTTCAGCAGGGGATTAAAAGCCCTTGCTGAAAGGCAGCGTAGCTGCAGGTTGTTCATGAGCAAGTAGCAGAGCGGATTGCGAATGTCCGCTTTACGCGGATTCTACGGCTGAATCGGATAATTGAATAATCCGTGCCATATCTTCCGGCAGAGACGCGGTGAAGGTCATCGATTCTCCGGTGATCGGGTGCGGAAAGGAAAGGCGCCAGGAGTGCAGCGCCTGCCGGGAAATCAGACTCATGTCCGGATTGTAGAGATAGTCCCCGATGAGTGGAAAACCAAGGTGCTTCATGTGAATCCGAATCTGGTGAGTGCGCCCGGTTTCCAGCTCGAGCAGAACCAGACTGTGTCCGCGCTCTTCCTTTAACGTGCGGTAGTGGGTCACGGCACGCTCTCCCCGTTCGAAGTCCACGATACGCTCAATGATGGAACCTGGCTTTCTGGAGAGCGGTGCGTCTATGATCCCGGAAGCCGGAGTGACCATCCCTTTTACAATTGCCAGGTATTCTCGTCTGATTACCTTGTTCTTGGCCATCTGGGAAATCAGGTTGGCACTCACCATGTGCTTGGCGACGACCGTCAGCCCGGAGGTGTCCTGATCCAGACGGTTCACACAGCGGAAGACAAAAGGCTGTCCCTTGGCCTGATAGTAATAGGCCAGACCATTTGCGACGGAATACGTGTAGTGATTCAAGGATGGGTGAATGGGCATGCCGGCGTCCTTGTTGATGACAACGATGTCCTCGTCCTCATAGACGATGTGGAGAGGGATGTCGATGGGCGGAACATTCTTCGAGCATTCCAGTTCCCGGATGTGGATTGTCAGTACTTCTCCGGCGGTCAGCAGATGGCAGAGACGCCGGGGCGTGCCGTCCACGAGAACGCTGTCCGGCATTTTCTTCAGTTCGGTTAGATTTTGCCGGGAAAAGCCCCTGTGCCGCAGGTATTGTTTAATCTGTAAGCCGTCGCTGGGGGCGGAGATCTGGTAGGTGAGTGTTCGGTTCATGGTTGGCTTCCTTTATGGGATAAAGTGAATTTGAAAGTTTGATCGTTTGCAGGCATGCTCAACTTCAAGTGTGCAGAGCAGATCCCGAATGTCCGTTTTACGAGTTTTAGTGTAATCATAACAGAGAATTTGAAATGAGGCAAATGGAATGGCGAGGGTGAAGTGATTGCAGTGGCAAGTTTTAGGAAAATTATGTCAAAAACAACGCAGATTTTGCAGATGGGATTGTGAAAAATGTGTGAATACATTAGAATAATTATATGAGCAAATTAGTGGATATGAGGAGGTATTGGAATGCAGAAAATGAGGAGGGTGATCACGCTGTTACTTTCGTTGATATTGGTGATTAACACGCCATGTCTTGCTTTGGCGGAAGATGTACAGCAGGGTCAGATACAGGTGTTGCCGGATGAAACACAAATGGAGGAGTCGGAAGAGGTTTCGGAATCTGAATTTGACTATGAGGATGAGATGACAGGTCTGTCATATGATATTTTATCAGAAGCTGTGGATGAAGAGCCCGGAAGTGTAATTTTGATGAAAGCATATGAGCAGCGTGATGAGAGTGATGAAAATTACGGAAAATTTATTATTCCTGAAACGATCGAGATAAATGGGGTCAGCTATCAGGTCATAGAAATTGCAGAAGATGCTTTTCTGGAGATACAGCACCCAGTATTGTACTGCAATGCAGGAAGTATTGGCGAGACTTATGCAAAGAATCTTGAATATAATGTCAATATAGAGGGGTTTCAATTGAATACGTTGGAAGAAAAGATGGCAGAAGGAGAAATGTTTCAGTTGGAAATCATAGAGACAGATATTCTGCTGTCTGATGCCGACAATATTTTATGGGAAACGGCAGATGAGGCTGTAGCTGTTGTTGGTAACGATGGACGAGTTGAGGCTGTTGCGGAAGGTGAGACAACGATCACCTGTGAGATTCAAGGACTGAGTCGAGAAGTAAGTATCTCTGTGAAAGCAAAAGAAGAGACAGAAGAGCCGGACATAAGCAAGGAGACCGAAAAAGAAAAAGCGAGAAAAGAACCTGGGCAGACTACAGCCGAACCGAAAGTTCCTGGGGATGCATCCGCTTTGTCATCAGGGATATTCACATATACAATGCTAGAGAATCAGAAAGTATGTATAACGGGAACGATCTATGATAATGAACCATGGGACATCAGAAAAAATATTTTTCAGCTTTCAGTGCCTGAAACAATTGACGGCTATCCAGTTACAACAATTGGAAATGGCGCATTTACAAGAGTATCAGAACTAATAAAAGTTGTATTGCCTGAATCTATCGTTGAAATCAGGAGGGAAGCTTTTCGCGGATGTACGAAATTATGGGATGTTGCATTGCCATCAAAGCTTGAAAAGTTGGGATGCAGTGCATTTGAATCCACTGCCATCACAAAGGTAACAATTCCAGCAGGTCTTCAGATGGATGAATATGTCGGGGGCGTGGCTTATCCGGGGCCATTCCGTTGGTGCTCACAGTTAAAGAACGTGGAATTTGCCGCTGGTACGACCAGCATAGAACGCTGTATGTTTCTAAACTGTTCTGGTCTGGAGGAAATTGTGATTCCGGATACTGTGAGCAAAATAGAATGGAATACATTTGGAGGTTGTTCAAATTTAAAATCAGTTACGCTTCCTGCAAGCATCAAAGCAATTGGAAACCGTGCGTTTTCGAATTGTACTTCATTACAGAGTGTAACTCTGCCGTCTGAATTAGAAGTACTGGACGTTGGTGCCTTTTCAAACTGCACAAGTTTATCGACGATTAACATTCCAAAAAATATAGAAGCGGGAGCGTATGTAGGGGGGAATTATCAATATCCAGGGCCTTTTTCGGGCTGCACCAGCTTGAAAACGGTGACATTTGATAAGGGAACAACGAGATTGCCGGTGCATTTGTTTAATAACTGTGATGGTCTTGAGCGGATTGAAATACCAGCTGAGGTCAAGACAATCCCGGGCGGCTTGTGTTATGGATGCGACAACCTGAAAGAAATCATCATTCCAAAAAGTGTGACGAGAATTGAATATGATGCATTTAGAAACTGTAAAAGTCTCGTAAAGGTTGAAAACCTGGGATCAACCACCGATTTAGGTGCGTGGGCATTTGGTGGATGTACCAATCTTGAAACAATTCAGCTTCCGGATACTTTAGAAACAATTGGGCAGGGAGCTCTATCCTACACACAAAAAATGACAAGTATTACCATACCAGACGGTGTAACATACATTGGAAAAGAAGCCTTTAAGGAAGATGATGCATTGACTGCTATGCCTGTTATGAACGGGGTATCCAATATCGATTCTTATGCGTTTTACATGTGTGATAATTTATCCAAGATTATATGGCCGCCTAAACTAAAATGGCTGGGAGAAAGTGTATTTGGGAAATGTCCAAAATTAACTGAAATCACATTTCCAAAGACACTGAAATGGACCGATTGTGAAATGATCTATGCATGTGAAAATCTGAAAAAAGTTTCCTTCGAAAAAGGATCGCAAGAAATTTATAGGGGGATGTTCGGCGGAAGTGTTGGCCTTGAAGAGGTTGAAATACCGAATACAATAACAAAAATAGGTGCATGGGCATTTCGAGCATGCTACAATATTAAGGAAATAACGATTCCTTCTTCTGTGACAGAAATAGGAGATCACGCATTCTACGACTGTACGGGGTTGACGAAAATAACAGTGCCATATCAGGTGAAATACATTGGGGATTATGCGTTTACAAATTGTGAGAATGTAACCGTTTATGGTTACGCAGGTTCAGCGATACATACGTACTGTAAGGAAAATAATATCAAATTTGTGTCCACCGGAGCAGTTAATAAGCTGACGCTGGATGCGAATGGGGGATATTTCCTCAGCAATAATAAGAAGACCACAAAAAAAACAAAGACCGTTTATAAGGATAAGACCTATGGAACACTCGCCACGCCGACAAGAAGTGGGTACTGTTTCAGCGGGTGGTACACTGCAAAATCCGGAGGGACAAAGATTACATCGTCCACAAAGGTGACAGTCAGCAAGGCGCAGACGCTTTATGCCCGGTGGACCAAAGGTGGTTATCTCACGTACAAACTGAACGGCGGTAAAAACAGCAGTAAGAATCCGTCATATTATTACGCATCCAAAGGAGTTACATTTTCCTCACCCACCAGAACCGGGTATACCTTTAAAGGATGGTATACCGACAGCAAGTTCAAGGAGTCTACCCGAATCCAATCAATTGCCAAAGGAAAAAGTGGAAACAAAACGCTTTATGCAAAATGGGCAGTGAACACATATACAATTCGATACAATAAAAATGGCGGTTCGGGGACCATGAAGGACACCACTTCCTGCAAATATAATTCTTCGGCTGCGCTGCGATCCAATACATTCAGCAGAACGGGCTACACATTTGCGGGCTGGGCAAAAACGGCATCGGGGAGTGTGGCATATAAAAACAAAGCAAGTGTAAAGAACCTGAGCAGTAAAAATGGCGCAGTGATCACGTTGTATGCGCAGTGGACACAAAATCGTTATTCGATTCGCTATAACAAAAATGGCGGCTCGGGGACCATGAAGGATACTACCTCCTGTAAGTATGATTCTTCCGTTGCGCTGCGATCCAATACGTTCAGCAGATCAGGCTATACATTTGCGGGCTGGGCAAAGACGGCATCGGGAAGTGTGGTCTATAAAGACAAAGCCAGTGTGAAGAATCTGAGCAGTAAAAATGGTGCGGTGGTTACCTTGTATGCCAAGTGGAAGAAAAATCAGACCATTAGTGGAAGCAGCACATTTACAGAGGCAGTTGGTGGCAGTACATTTTCGTTGGGAGCCAGTGGAAAGGGAAAGTTGACTTATCAGTCTTCGGATGAAAAAGTGGTGAAGGTCTCCAGTACCGGGCGGGTTACGATTGTCGGAATCGGAAATGCGACGATTACCATTCGCGCGGCTTCGACTACCACATATAATGCGGCCAGCAAAAAGGTGACGGTCAAAATTATTCCAAGAAATATCGGCACGATCACCACAAGTACACCAAATGTCTCAGGGATATTTACCGTAAAATATACGTATGCAAAGACGAGTGAGATAACAGGATATCAGATTCAGTATGGAACAAAATCGACATTTTCATCGGGGACATATAAATATGTGTGGACCGGAAAAAATGAATTGTCAAAAACCATTGATAAGTTGTTAACCCTTGACTGCTATGTCCGGCTGCGGGCCTATAAGACCTTGGCTGATGGAACGAAAATCTACGGAAACTATTCGGAAACTAAAAAAGTACATGTTCATCAGACAACAACAGTAGGGTATGAGTCCATCGATGCGTCTACACATTGGCGCCGCAACGAGGGAATCTGTATCTGCGGAAAAAAGACAAGTGTACCCGCAGTGCAGGAAACACATACTTTTGTGAGTGGCATTTGTACGAAATGTGGATACAAGAAAGAGAATTATATTGCGGCACAGTTTAAGTCATCGGTAGGGAATCAAAATGTAAGAACTATTGGAGCAAAGTATGCAGATTCTATGTTTGCAGGTTCCGCCTATGATTCTAATTCTGATCTGGCAAAGCTGTCGATGATCGGAGCCACCACAGCTTATGTGAAAGACTATGCAGAAAGCTTTTTGAAAAACTGTGGATTTCAGGGGATTGTAACGCAATACTCGGCTGCGGCAGGCGGCTCGGATTTGAGTGCACCGACCAAAACGGATAATGACCACGTTCAGATTACAATGGGCTGGAAGGACATGACTGACAGCAGCGGAAATACCTGCAGAGTTTATGCAGTTCTGGTAAAGGGAACTTCTGGAAATTATGAGTGGATCAGTAACTTTAATATGGGAGAAACAAAAGGTGTACATCAGGGTTTCCAAAATGCGGCGGACGAAGTGACTACATTAACAGCAGGCTATGTGCAGAAACACAATACCTCTAATGGAAAGAAAGTGTGGGTAACAGGACACAGCAGAGGAGCAGCCGTAGCAAACCTTGTGGCAGCAGCACTGAACCCGATCTATGGCGGCACAAATGTATTTGCCTATACCTATGCCACACCTCGAACGACCGGGAATCCACAGAAAGGGAGTTCATATAATAACATAAGAAACTATTTGAATCCTGGGGATTTTGTGACAGAGGTGGCGTTGGAACAGTGGGGATTCGAGCGACATGGTCAGGATATTACACTGGATCAAGAAGTCAGTTCGACCATGCAGGAGAATTTTCTAAATCTTGCAAATTCAGCATATGGTGGATTTGACGTGGGTGGAAAGAACTCACTTGTAAATGCATTTGCTGACTATGCGCCTTCACAAGAAGCCTATAATAAAACAAAAGTAAGTGAGGTAGCTGTCAGTAAAGAGATGGAACAATTCTCATATGACAAACCAATTATAAAGAAATTCGATGGAACAAAAGAAGTGACATATATTAAAACAGAAGTAGGACCCATTCTGTTGTGCAAGGATGGGTTGGCCCTGGTCTTAGCGAATGATCCGTCGGGGTTGAAAAATACACTTTTGTATGGAGCTGATAATCCAACTTCGTTAAAAATTGTTGCAAAAATGGTAATTGATGGAAAACTAAACAATCAATTTGCACATGCACACTGCCAGGAAGCATATATCAGTTGGTTGGAGGCAATGTATCCGGAAAACTAAAACAAAAAGGGCTGTCAAGCGTTTTTGAAAATGTCCCAAAATAAGTGAAACATTAGCCCCGGTTTTTACTGGGGCTGTTTTAATAGAATTAAGTAGTTCTTGTGTTAAGGTAAATTAGTTTCAAAATTATTTCTTGGTATCACAACTAAGCCCTTTGGTGGCATAGGGATCTGCCCTATGTACCTTCAAGGGACCAGTCTCTTGACCCATAATCCCTCGCCGGGATGGCAGGGAAAGGGACGGTGTTCCGTTCCTGATCAAGAGGGGAATCCACGATTCTCTTGATATAAGATTCCGCTCTGCCTATTTAAGCAGATATTTGTTCATCGTCAT
>NZ_FQZY01000136.1 GCF_900142165.1 Hespellia stercorisuis DSM 15480 | reverse complement strand
CATAAGCATGGAATAAATGCTTTTACAGCAATCAGAGAAGCCCTTTTAGGGAATTCCGATATCATCTTTAACTAATGGAGTTCTGAACAGTTACTGTTCATCAATTAATGTAAGCGCATCGGGAACAAGAATCACATCTCTTGCTGGTGCATCCTTTTTCAAACGATCAACTACATTGGATTCTGAGGTTTTCCACTCGCCTTTGACTAAAACGTCTTTTCTGGCATACATTTGCGAGATATGTAAAAGCCTTTTTTCGTTATTTTGATTGATTCAAATCGATTGATTGCAAGTGCTTCGCCGATCCGCAAACCAGTGTAAAACAAAATGGAAAAATCAGAAAACGAATATCGTTTGTTTCAAAATATTCTTCAAAACTGGCTTTGATTAAAGCCTCTGCATTTTCAAGATAATAAATCTGAGAACTCTGTGCTTTCGATATTAATGTTACACAGGGAGAAAATGTTAGGAGACAAGCATGGCAACTGATACAAGATCTCTTGTGGGATAGACCAGATTTTTTAAATGTATTCAAAAAGAGTGGTTTGCTAAGCCCGAAATATAGATAGTGAGATGAAATACAATTTGTAGCATAAACACGCATTGGCAAATTTGGTGGGAGCTAGGTATTGGAATGCTATTATAGATTCTTACAAAGGTGCCTATGTAAAAGCTATTACTGATACAAAACACAGTTCTATTCCCACTCTACTGTCCCAGGTGGCTTTGATGTAATATCATACACTACTCTGTTAACAATACCTTTCATTTCATTTGTAATTCGTCCTGATACCTTTCCTAGAATTTCATAAGGAATCTTTGCCCAATCAGCCGTCATAAAGTCATCTGTTGTGACGGCACGGATAGCAATCAAATCAGCGTAAGTTCTGTGATCACCCATGACACCTACTGTGTTGACACCCGGCAGTACACAGAAAAACTGTGCCAATTCTTTTTCATAACCGTTCTTTGCCATCTCATCACGGAGAATCCAGTCGGCTTCCTGCAGGACTGCGATACGCGGGGCTGTGATCTCGCCAATAATACGAACTCCGAGACCAGGTCCCGGGAATGGCTGGCGCCATACGAGTTCGTGTGGCAGGCCAAGTGTTTCGCCAACCTTACGGACTTCATCTTTAAAAAGATCTTTCAATGGTTCGATCGTGCCGAGGAACTGAACGTCTGTGGGTTGATCAACCATGTTATGATGTGTCTTGATTGTATCAGACTTACCATTCTTACCTTTACCAGATTCAATACGGTCAGGATAAATGGTTCCCTGTGCAAAATAGCTGAGGCAGTCTGTCTGGTGTTTTTTGATTTCATCCCAGAATACTCTATAGAATTCTGTACCAATAATCTTACGCTTTTCTTCAGGATCAATGACACCTTTCAATTTCTCAAGATACGATTCTTTGCAATCTATACGGACAAAGTTCATATCGAACTTGCCTGTAAATGTTTCTTCAATCTCATCGCCTTCGTTTTTACGCATCAAGCCGTGATCAACAAATACGCATGTTAACTGCTTGCCAATAGCCCTTGAAAGAAGAGCTGCTGCAACAGATGAGTCAACACCACCGGATAAACCGAGGATAACATGTTTCTCGCCAATCTGTCCGCGGAGCTCTTTTACAGTATTTTCAACAAAAGATTCCATCTGCCAGTCACCTGCACATTCGCAGATATCCATAACAAAATTACTGAGCATCTTTTTACCTTCTTTTGTATGCAGTACTTCCGGATGAAACTGTGTTGCATACAGTTTACGCGCAGGATTTTCCATTGCTGCGACAGGACATACAGGTGTATGACCGATGATCTTGAAACCTTCCGGTACTTGCTTAATATAGTCTGTATGGCTCATCCAGCAGCCTGTCGTTGCTTCGATGCCCTTAAACAATACAGAATTTGTATCAACTTCAACATCTGTATGACCGTATTCACTGACAGGCGCTGTTGCAACCTCACCGCCTAGTGTCCATGCCATAAGCTGTGAACCATAGCAGATACCGAGAATCGGTATACCTAAGTCGAATATCGCTTTCTCATAATGTGGGGATGTTTCATCATAAACACTATTTGGACCACCGGTAAAGAGAATGCCCTTTGGATTCAGTGCTTTGATTTCTTCGATGCTCTTTGTGTAAGGTAAAACTTCACAATAAACATTGCACTCTCTGACTCTTCGTGCAATCAACTGATTATACTGACCACCAAAATCCAATACGATAACCATTTCATTTGCCATGGAATCCCTCCTACGTTCTCTACTTTAATATTATTGTTATTCCTATGATTGTGTTCATTTTTAAGCATTCTGTCTCTATCATTAATAGGACTACAAAAATTCTACACTATTTATAAAAAAATAACAAGTCATCTACCAAGCTAACAGCGTTGAGGAATAAATTTAATTGTGTCTATCCCTCATCTACTGTGTATGTTTTTTAGCACTTTATCCACATTTTCCTTGTTAACGCCTTTTG
>NZ_FQZY01000012.1 GCF_900142165.1 Hespellia stercorisuis DSM 15480 | reverse complement strand
AGCGTGGTCGAAAGAAAAAGACCAAGGTACTAAATCTAATTGACAGACTTGTGAATTACAAGGCATCAGTCTGCTTATTTATAAAGAATCTCTGTGTTCCGTTTGATAATAACCTTGCGGAACGTGATTTGCGCATGATTAAGGTTAAAACCAAGGTCTCAGGATGTTTTCGCAGTGAGGAAGGCGCACAGGAATATCTTACAATCATGAGCTATATTGGGACTGCTCATAAGCATGGAATAAATGCTTTTACAGCAATCAGAGAAGCCCTTTTAGGGAATTCCGATATCATCTTTAACTAATGGAGTTCTGAACAGTTACAATATATCATATAAAAAACGCTTTTGCAAATATCGTTTTCGTCCTTTTATACTGAGTAAATATTCCGCAAAATCAGTCCTCTCCCGCCTGTACATATCACCCCAAAATCACCTTTCAGAGTTCCGTCATGCAGTCTGCAGCAACACGCACAAGAAAAATTGTTCCCACTGCATCTTTCAGTTGTTTCCCCGTGCTTATACATCATAAAAAATAAATGCCTCTTTTTCTTTAAAATGTCACAGAATCCCCTTTTTCGTGTAATGAAACGCTATAAAAAAGCATCTGCGTTTGATGATTACTCTTCCAGCAGCTTTGTATATTCTGCTATCACTTTATAAAAAGTATCCAGTTCCTCAACCGAACAGGTCTGCAGCAATTGACTTGTCGTCTGCATAATGTCAATTAAATCATAATGCTTATGCTTTGTGCTGCACTTCACACCTTTTTCCGTCGCATACAGCAGGATGCTCTTTGCATTTCCGTCTTTCTTCTGCCCTACAATATATCCCCACTCTATCAGTTTTTTTAATTTCTGCGAAATAGCTCCTTTTGTACGGTTATTTACTTTCGCCAGTTCCGTCACTGTAATTCCGGGATTCTCCTCGATTTTTGTCAAAAGATGCACTTCCACCATGGTCATCAGCTGTCCGTCACCATAATCGTTTTTCTTTGCCATCAGGGCACTGTATAAATCCACGAATTTATAGAGCGAATCCGCCTTTCCATAGATATTCCTTACTATCTCGTCGAAGTGATCTGTATTTGCATTTTCTGCCATGTTTCCCCCTTCGCTTTCTTCCATCTGCACTCAGCAGTTTCTGGTTGTATTCGGTCGACACACTCGGCCCAATACCATCATTTCAAGCTTATTTTCATAACGGATTATACATGTTTCCCTCGAATCACGCAATCATTTTGACACATAAGGTCACTTTTTCGTCGTTATTAACAATATGAACTTCCTTGTGTACATAATACATGTTTCGCCTATTTCCAGATATTTATTTGCATTCTGTCAATAAAAGTGGTATGCTACTTTTGGTTTAGTAGCTACATTATTTGTTCGTCGACAACAAATAACGCTTTCATACCAGTCAATTTAAGTAACAGTTAAGGAGAATAACAGATTATGAAATACGATTTTACTACCATAATGGACCGCAGCGGCAAGGATGCCATCGCAGTGGATCTTCCAAATATACCGGGGATGGCTCCTTCCAAACCGAAAGAAGGCTTCGATCAGATTCCTATGTGGGTTGCCGACATGAACTTCCCGGCATGCCCCACTATCCCAGAAGCAATCATCGAGCGTACCAAGCATCCGGCTTATGGATACTTTTCACCACGCAAAGAATATTATGATGCAATTATCAACTGGCAGACATCCCGTAACGGATTTACAGGTCTCACAGCCGACATGATCGGTTATGAAAACGGAGTACTCGGCGGCGTTGTCGCAGCACTGAATGCTTTCACTACACCCGGTGATTCTGTTCTGGTCCACAGTCCCACATACATCGGTTTCACACATGCCATCGAAGACTGCGGGCGTAAGATTGTCCACAGCCCATTAAAATTGGACGAGAACAATGTATGGCGCATGGATTATGACGACATGGATGCCAAGCTCAAGGCAGACAATATTCACATTGCCATATTCTGCAACCCGCACAATCCTGCCGGACGCTGCTGGGAGCAGGAGGAGATTGCAAAAGCCCTGGAGGTATACAAGAGAAACCAGTGCATCGTAATCTCTGATGAAATCTGGTCAGACATTATCCTTTACGGGAATAAACATGTGCCGACACTGATGGCTGCCGAGGACGCAAAAGAACGTGTAATCGGTCTCTATGCGCCGTCCAAAACCTTTAACCTGGCCGGACTGATTGGTTCTTATCATATCGTTTACAACAAGTTCCTCCGCGATCTGATGGAATCTGCAGGATCAAGAACCCATTACAACTCCATGAACGTTCTGAGCATGTATGGGCTCATGGGCGGATACACTCCGGAAGGTGAACAATGGGTTGACGAACTTCGCGAGACAGTTGCCGGAAATATTGATTACGCCTGCAATTATATTTCAGAACACTTCAAAGGCATCAAATTCAGTAAGCCTGAAGCAACGTATATGCTGTTCCTCGACTGTGAAGAATGGTGTCGGACCACAGGGAAAGATATTGATTACCTGCTAAAGGCTGCCTGGGATGTAGGTGTTGACTGGCAGGACGGTCGCCCGTTCCATGGCCCATACGCAATTCGCATCAATTTCGCTCTGCCTCTGAGCCGTGTAAAAGAAGCGATGGAGCGTCTGGATAAATACGTATTTAACGTATAATTCACCTATTGGTTCAGCGTCCGCAGTGTCACAGAAAAAGGTACATATCTCACCGTGAGTATATGTACCTTTTTCTTGTCTATAAACTTTTCAGTTTCCACTTTCCTGCATTAAAAACTATTTTTTAGCGATGCACTCGATCTCGATTGCTGCGCCCTTCGGAAGTGCTGCAACCTGAACTGCGCTTCTTGCCGGGAACGGCGCACTAAAATAGCTTGCATATACTTCGTTCATCGCACCGAAATCAGCCAGATCCGTCATGAATACGGTTGTCTTTACCACGTTGTCCATGGTCATTCCGTTTTCCTCAAGAATTGCCTTCAAGTTATTCAAAGAGTTCTTCGTCATCTCCACGATGTCTTTTCCCATCTCACCTGTTGCAGCGTCGATTGGAAGCTGACCTGAGCAGTATACCTCTGTTCCTGCATCAATGCCCTGTGAATAAGGTCCAATAGCTCCCGGAGCCTTTGTTGTTGCAATTGCATTCTTCATTTTTTCTACCTCCATTTTTTTGATGTAGCATCTAAACGATGTTATTATACCATTCCTATACCTCGTGTGCAAGTAGGTATTTGGATATTCCTGCACCTATAATGTGATTTTGAAGTCTTCAGAGCCTTCACCATTCACAACATAGTATGCTGCGTTCTCCTCCGCAACAATATACAAATCAATAGATTCAATGGCTGTTCCCTCATGGGACTGTGTGAATGCATCTTTCGCGAGCTGCATCACCTCATCCATCTTCACCTTTTTTCCTGCAAATTCAAACGTAACTGTCTCTTTCGTCACTGCAGGCTGCACTGTATCCACCGTTGTCACTGCTGCTGGAACACTGCTCTGGCTTCTCTCCATAGTCCGTTGTTTTTTAATTGCTCTCTTACTTCTTGTCATATTTTCCTCCCACTGTAAACTATTATTCACGCTCCCCTGAACTCCGGGAACCGCGGGCATCTTATCGTTTCCTGATCATCCATTTGCCGATATGCCATAACCAGGTCACTCGTAATCCGCTATCATATTATAACGCTTTTGCGCGCTTATCACAAGCGATTGTTCTGACAAAACTATCCCAGGGCATTCCACAATTCCTCTACGGTCTTTCCCAGAAGCGGATGCCGCTTGTATGGACAAAGCTGCATAAGCGGCTGCAGCACAAAGCTCCGAAGCTGCAGTTCCACATGCGGAACCGTCAGCAGCTCCGTCGAAATGACCGCATCGTCATAAAACAGAATATCCAGATCCAGTGTCCGCGGTCCCCAGCGGACAATCCGCTCTCTCCCCGCCTGCGCCTCAATCTGCTGAAGCAACTGCAGCAGTTCCTCCGGCGGAAGAAGTGTCCGAAGCTTCAGCGCTCCGTTTAAAAATGTATCCTGTTCCACACCGCCATAAGGTTCCGTCTCAATATACTCCGAGACACGGACCACCTGGCAGCCCTCCACTTCTCCAAGTGCCTCCACAGCGTGATCGAGAAAAGCTCTCTTATCGCCCATATTAGATCCCAGGGCAATATAGGCCTCATGCCATCCTCTGGTAATTTCCACCGACACATAATCCAGCGGAAGTCCTACCGGTGCCCAGGGTTTTTTTATTTCCAGCTGGATTTTTTCCAGATGCCTGGTCTCAAGCAGCAGCTTCCTGGCAAGCTGCTCCGCCACAGTCTCGATCAGCTTAAATGTATGCTGCTTCATAAAATCCGTAATGACATGGCTGACTTCTCCGTAGTGAATAGATTCGGAAAGCTCATCTTCAAGCCCCGCCTTCCTGGTATTTGTAAAGAGTGTAGCCGATACCAGGAACTTCTGTCCCAGTACATTCTCCTCCTGAAATACTCCATGATTACAAAACACTTCCAAATCTCGTATTTTTATCTGATCCATCTGATTCTCCATCCATTTTATGTCTTATCCTTAGTTATTCCAACCGCTGTGCGATCTGTGCGGCCTGCCTGCCCATTGCAGACATGCTTTTCATACCATTTTATTTTCGGTTCACCGCCGTAGCTTTGCCGCTCCCGAGAATCGCCTCCGTCATCCTAATCGCCCTCGCATTTTCCCGGATATCATGAACACGCACAAAGGAGGCGCCCTTCATCACTCCAATCACCGTGGTCGCCACAGTTCCTTCCACCCGCTCCGTGGCAGGGAGATCCAGAGTCAGTCCAACTACCGATTTTCTCGACGTTCCGAGCAGCACCGGGCAGCCAAGATCCTGTAATAATTCCAGATTATTGATTGCCTCCAGATTCTGCTCATAGGACTTTGCAAAGCCAACACCGGGATCCAGCATGATCTTGTCCATGGCAATTCCCGCCTGCTTCGCAATATCCAGCGTCTCCCGCAGATCTGCAATCATATCCGTCATAAATGCCTGATATACTGCCTCCCTGCGATTGTGCATCAGACAGCAGGCAGTCTTTGTATCTGCGATAACTTCCGCCATCGCCGGGTCAGCCTTCAATCCCCAAATGTCGTTGATCAGATCCGCACCGGCCTCCGCTGCCGCTCTCGCCACCGTACTCTTGTAGGTATCCACAGATACAGGAATCTGAAACTCTTCTTTGATTCTTCGAATCACCGGAACCACTCTTTCTATCTCATCCTCATCAGAAATTCTGGTGTAACCGGGTCTTGTGGACTCTCCTCCCACATCAATAATATGTGCTCCTTCTTTTATCATCTCTTCCACATGGCGAAGCGCACCGGCCTCATTGTTCCATCTGCCCCCGTCCGAAAATGAATCCGGGGTCACATTCAGAATCCCCATAATATATGTATGATGTTCTGTGTCAAACATCTGATTTCCTATTCTCATCACAACTCCATTCTCCTCTTCTCGACAACCTTATAGCATTCATCCTGCGCTTTGCACGCGAAACAGATCCGGGACATCTTGTCTGCCCGGTATAACAGTCCTTTCAGATTCCTCTCACCTTTTATTTCCGCATTCCTGTGGTTTGCGATTGCATCCAGGATCATCTCGCGATCCGGCTCCTTGAATCCACATTCCTGCATAATATCGCTCGCAATAGGAAGTCCCGCCTGTTCATGCGGAACATTCTGCGTATACTGTATGTGCCGTCCAACGTCATGCAGCAGCGCACACGCATAGATACAATCTTTTTTTATCCCGCAGGACTCCTCTAGATTCAGGATATATGCCAACCTTGCGACATCCAGGAAATGTGTCATATCATGTCTGCAGAAAATGCGTTCCTTCTCGCACTCCTCGATTTTCTGTAAACAGGAACGGTAAATACGATTCTGCAGGATTCGATTCACCCGCTCCATCTCCGTTCCCCCAGTTTTCACAGTTGCTGCTGCCCGGCCTGCTGAATTTCTTTTTTCTATCATACTCGTTATCGCATTCTTCTTTTCCGCTGCACTTAACGCTCCCATCGAGTCTGCCGCTTTTATCTTTTTTATTTCTTCCATGTCTTCCACATCTCCGATCACTTCACCAACCGAAAGAATTTGTTCTGCAGCTGCTCATTCTCGTCGAACACGCCTCTCGTCACATAGGTCACCGTCTGTGCTCCCGGTTTCTTTACGCCCCGCATCGTCATGCACAGATGCTCTGCCTCAATCATCACCATGACTCCCTGTGGCTTCAGATATTCTACAAATGCATCTGCAATCTGTGCCGTAAGTTGTTCCTGTATCTGCAGTCTCTTCGCAAAAATCTCCACAGTTCTGGCAATCTTGCTGAGTCCCACTACACTTCCGTCCGGTATGTATGCCACATGTGCCTTCCCATAAAACGGCAGCATATGATGCTCACACATGGAATAAAATACAATGTCTTTCTCCAGCACCATCTCATTGTTATCCACATGAAACCGCTTTGAGAGAGGCTCCTCTGCACTCTGTGACATCCCCCCCGCGATTTCTCCGTACATGCGTGCAATTCGATCCGGAGTTTCCAAAAGCCCTTCCCGGTTCACATCCTCCCCGATTCCCTCCAGAATCAGCCGTACGCCCTCTTTTATCTTATCTTGATCCATTTCTATTACCTCTGTTTTCTACAATTCTTGTGATGTCTCCCAAAAAAGAAAGAGAGCCAAATGCAATCGTCACGCCTTCTTCTCCCGCGAGTTCCAGACTTTTATCCACTGCCTGATCCAATGTATCTGCCGTCTCCACCGAAGAATGATACTTTCTCCACACATTCGCAAGCTCCGCTGCATCCATCGCGCGGTCATTTTCCGGCGTCTCTATCGTGATGACATGCTCCGCCAGGGGCGCTGTCAGGCGAATGATTTTTTCATACTCCTTGTCCCGGAAGACTCCCATAATATAATAAATCTTACGTCCCGGGAAATATGTTCTGACAGATTCCGCAAGCACCTGTGCCGCTGCCTCATTGTGCGCTCCGTCTATGATAAACACAGGATTTTTCTGAATTACCGTAAAGCGTCCTCTCCAGACCGCATTCTTCATCCCGCGGTACACCGCCTCATCCGGTATTTCTAATCCAATACCGCGCAGTGCCTCAACCGTTTCCAGTGCCAGCACCGCATTGGGAATCTGGTAAACTCCCGCAAGCGAAATCTCCATATTCTTCCAGTTCCCATATGTAAACTGCTGTCTCTCACAACCATAGCTGACCGCCGTCACGGCTTCTGGCTTCACGATGCGGCAGCTGCACTGCTTCTGACTGCAGACCCTGCGGATCACCGTCAAAGCCTCCGGCTCCTGATATCCCGTCACTACCGTTGTCTCTGGTTTGATAATTCCGGCTTTGTTCCCCGCAATCTCCTCCAGAGTATCCCCCAGAAATCCCATATGATCCCTGCTGATCTGGGTAATCACCTCCAAAATGCTTGTACGCACAATATTGGTGGCATCCTCCAGCCCTCCGAGCCCTGTTTCCAGCACCACATAGTCACAGTTCATCTCCTTGAAATATAAAAATCCAATGGCTGTCTCCACTTCAAAAACAGTAGGGTGTGCCTTTCCCTCCGCGACCATCTCCTCTATGATATGAGAAACTACCGTAACAAAACGGGAAAGAGCCGCCTTTGTAATCTCCGCCTCATTCACCTGAATCCGTTCTTCATAGCTGAATAGTGTTGGAGATACGTACCTGCCGACCACATAACCAGCCTCCTTCAAGACCGTCGAGATATAAGCCAGCAAAGACCCTTTCCCATTTGTTCCGGAGATATGGATAAACTTCAGTGTATCCTGTGGATTTCCCAGTCTTTCCAACATCTCTCTCATATTTTCCAGCCCCAATACACTTCCGTATTTGGAAATATCTTCCAAATATACTTTTGACTCTTGATAATTCATGATTTCCTCCGATAAATCGGATATTCTAAATCCGCTTTATTCTTTCCATATGAATGATTCCTGACTTCGCCGCCTCCTTGACCGGAAACATCCACGTGTCTTCTTTTTTATAATTGCTATCATTATAGTACACTTGTCTTTCTTATGCAACCATTCTGTCAGTTTCACCGTCTACATCTGTCAGTCTCACCGTGTAATCCAGATGCGACAATTTTCCGAAATAATCAAGTGTTCCGCCTTTATCCTCTTCTTTTTCTGTCGTTAGTGAAAATAGTATCCGGTAAACGAGCGTCTACCACCACGCCAGAATAGTCTGACTATTTATATTTTTTCTTATTTTTATCTATTTTCTTCTTTACAAACCATCCTTTGTGTGATATCATGAACTTAACAAAAAGAAAGAGAGGACAGACCACCGGACAACTAAATCTACAAAATCCATACTATTAAAGAAAGAGGTAAAGGCCAATGTACTAATCAGACGAATCATTAAAAAACTTTTGAATTTCACTATTTGAGATAATAGTTTCAGATAGATATCAAATGAATAAGGAGGGTAAACCAATGGACGGATTTAGTCATTAAAAATCCACTGTATTAAGAAAAAAATACAGTGGATTTTTTCATGATCTTAGTTCCGTTTATTTTCAAATTCCCTTCTGATGCCTGAACATGAATCGGTTCTAATGACTCACCTTCGTTTGACTAAGAACAAATAACATAACTATCTCTTTTGTGCAAACTTGAGAAAGACCTCAAAATCTAGAATCTCTCCTAAATCTCAAGGTCTCTCTTCTTTCCTCTGTCTTCTCTCTCCAAGACTGTCCCTTTTTTGCACTTGGACATTAACGACTATTGCATCTTAACAAGAAAGAGAACACCTACTTACTATTGAGTGCTGCCTGCGCTGCCGCCAATTTTGCGATTGGTACGCGGAACGGGCTGCATGAAACGTAGTCTAATCCTATTGTGTTGCAGAACTCTACCGATGTAGGATCTCCACCATGCTCTCCACAGATACCGATGTGAAGCTCCGGACGAGTCTTTTTACCAAGCTCAATTGCCATCTTCATGAGTTTGCCGACACCATCCTGATCCAGTCTTGAGAACGGATCACTCTCGAAGATCTTCGCATCATAGTAAGCATCTAAGAACTTACCTGCATCGTCACGTGAGAAGCCGTATGTCATCTGAGTCAGATCGTTAGTACCGAAGCAGAAGAACTCAGCTTCTTTTGCGATCTCGTCAGCTGTGAGGGCTGCTCTTGGGATCTCGATCATAGTACCTACTTCGTATTCCATATCAGAACCTGCTGCTGCGATCTCAGCGTCTGCTGTCTCAACAACAAATTTCTTAACGTATGCAAGCTCTTTTTTGTCTCCTGCAAGCGGGATCATGATCTCCGGTTTGATTGTCCAGTCCGGATGAGCCTTCTTTACATTGATGGCTGCGCGGATCACTGCAGATGTCTGCATCTTTGCGATCTCCGGATATGTGACAGCAAGACGAAGTCCTCTGTGTCCCATCATTGGGTTAAACTCATGTAAGCCGTCGATGATCTCTTTGATTCTCTCAACAGTCTTGCCCTGGGCATCTGCTAATTTCTTGATATCATCTTCCTCTGTAGGAACAAATTCATGAAGCGGCGGATCCAGGAAACGGATGGTTACCGGATTACCCTCAAGAGCCTCATACAACGCTTCAAAGTCTCCCTGCTGTACCGGAAGGATCTTAGCAAGTGCTGCTTCTCTCTCTTCCAGTGTGTCAGCACAGATCATCTCACGGAATGCATCGATTCTGTCGCCTGCAAAGAACATATGCTCTGTACGGCAGAGACCGATACCTTCTGCACCGAGCTCACGAGCTTTCTTCGCATCCTCAGGTGTATCTGCATTGGTTCTTACTTTCATGGTTCTGTACTTATCAGCCCATTCCATGATTCTTCCAAATTCGCCGGCGATGGTAGCGTCTACAGTCGGCAGTGCGCCGTCGTAGATATTACCTGTAGTACCGTCAAATGAGATTACATCTCCTTCATGATACTCTTTTCCGCCAAGCTTGAATACTTTATTCTCCTCATCCATCACGATATCAGAGCATCCAGATACACAGCATGTTCCCATACCACGCGCAACTACAGCTGCATGGCTTGTCATACCGCCGCGGGCTGTCAGGATACCCTGTGCCGCCTTCATACCTTCGATATCTTCCGGAGAAGTCTCCAGACGAACAAGTACGATCTTCTCGCCTTTCTCTGCCCACGCTTTTGCATCGTCGGCTGTAAATACAACCTTACCGGATGCCGCACCAGGTGCTGCTGCAAGTGCTCTTGCAATCGGTGTCGCTGCCTTCACTGCATTTGCATCAAACTGTGGGTGCAGAAGGGAGTCTAAGTTTCTCGGATCGATCATCAGTACAGCCTTGTCCTCTGTGATCATGCCTTCGTCAACTAAGTCGCAGGCAATCTTCAGAGCTGCTGCTGCTGTTCTCTTACCGTTACGTGTCTGTAACATATACAGGTGCTTGTCCTCAATTGTGAACTCCATATCCTGCATATCTCTATAATGATCTTCCAATGTGTGGCAGATCTCTACAAATTGGTCATAAACCTCTGGCATAACATCCTTCAGCTGATCGATGTGCTGTGGTGTACGTACACCGGCAACTACGTCCTCGCCCTGGGCATTCATAAGGAACTCACCCATAAGCTTCTTCTCACCTGTAGCCGGGTTACGTGTAAATGCAACACCTGTTCCGGATGTCTCACCCATGTTACCGAATGCCATCATCTGAACATTAACAGCGGTTCCCCATGAATACGGGATATCGTTGTCACGACGGTAAACGTTGGCACGTGGGTTGTCCCATGAACGGAATACAGCTTTGATAGCTCCCATCAGCTGCTCTTTTGGATCTGTTGGGAAATCCTGACCGAGTTTTTCTTTGTACTCAGCTTTGAACTGGTTTGCTAATTCTTTTAAATCATCTGCTGTAAGTTCAACATCCTGTGTAACACCACGATCGGCTTTCATCTTATCAATGAGTTCTTCAAAGTACTTCTTGCCGACTTCCATAACTACGTCAGAATACATCTGGATGAATCTTCTGTAGCAGTCCCAGGCCCAGCGAGGATTCCCTGACTTCGCAGCGATAACGTCAACAACCTCTTCATTCAGACCAAGGTTCAGGATTGTGTCCATCATACCCGGCATAGAAGCTCTTGCTCCGGAACGAACAGATACCAGAAGCGGATTCTCTGTATCACCGAATTTCTTCCCTGTGATCTCTTCCATCTTCACAATTGCGTCCATAATCTGACCCATGATCTCATCATTAATCTGCTGATCATCTTCATAGTACTGTGTACAAGCCTCTGTCGTAATTGTGAATCCCTGTGGTACCGGGAGACCCAGGTTTGTCATCTCTGCCAAGTTAGCGCCTTTTCCACCGAGAAGGTTTTTCATCGTTGCATTACCTTCTTTGAATAAGTAAACCCATTTTGCCATTGTTCATGACCTCCTATATTTTATTTTGCCATATGAAATGAAAATGTGCCGCTTGTGTAACATGTATAAAATATTACCAGGCCGCACATCATATTTTATATGTTTTTACATAGTTCGTCAAGCCTTTTAGGTGAAAACAATGTGTGAAAACCAGCTTGCGGACTCCCGTTGAGATTCCTTTATAATGTTTCCGTTTCCAAAAATACCCTGTATCCTCTCACCGCCTCATACACATCTGCCTTGCTTGCCACCTCCCAGGGTGCATGCATGCATAAAACAGCCACTCCGCCGTCAATGACCTCCATGCCGAAATTGGCCAGAATGTAGGCAATCGTTCCGCCGCCTCCCAGATCAACCTTGCCAAGCTCTGTCATCTGGTAGGTAACCTGGCTGTCATCGAATATTTTTCTCAGTTTTGCTATATACTCTGCATTGGCATCGTTAGAACCCGATTTTCCTCTTGATCCTGTAAACTTCGTGAGCACCAGACCTTTTCCAAATTCTGAGGCACTTCTCTTCGTGTAGGCCGCACTGTACATTGGATCATAGGCTGCACTCACATCAGAAGAAATCATCTGGGAGTTCGCCATGGCACGGCGCAGTTTCAGTTCAGAGAACTGACCGGTCAGTTCCATCACCTCCGCCACTGCGTTTTCAAAGAAGCGGGAATGCATACCAGTCGCACCCACACTCCCGATCTCTTCCTTATCTACCAGAATACAACACGCGGTCTGTTTCACTTCCTTTTTCTCAAGCATCGCTGCCAGAGACGTATACGCACAAATTCTGTCATCCTGTCCGTATGCCATGATCATACTGTTGTCAAGACCGCAGTTTCTTGCCTTTCCTGCCGGTACAATCTCCAATTCCGCAGACTGGAAATCAGCCTCCTCGATTCCGTACTTATCCTTCAAAAGCTTCAGGACATTGGCTTTTACGGCATCTTTTTCCTCACCCACCAGCGGTTTGGAGCCGATCAGAAGGTCCAGATTTTCTCCCTCTACCACTTTGTCTGCTTTCTTGTCCATCTGCTCCTGCGACAGATGAATCAGAAGATCTGTCACAACAAATACCGGATCCGACTCCTCCTCACCGATAATGATATTTTTCTTTGTTCCGTCCTTGAATGCAACCACTCCGTGAATGGCAAGGGGCAGGGTCACCCACTGATATTTCTTGATTCCTCCATAATAATGTGTGTCGAAATATGCCAGACCGGTATCCTCATATACCGGATTCTGCTTCAGGTCAATGCGCGGGGAATCGATATGAGCCCCGAGAATACGCATTCCCTTTTCCATCGGCTCTGTGCCGATCTGGAACAGTACAACGGTCTTATCCATGCATGTACTGTAGACCTTGTCCCCGGCTGCCAGTTTTCGACCGGACGCGATGACATCCTGCAGATCCTCATAACCGGCTTCTTTTGCCAGACGAACTGTCGCCTCCACACTTTCTCTCTCCGTCTTTCCCTCATCCAGGAATCGACGATACCCGTTGTTTACTTCCTCCAGTTCTCCGAGCTGCTCCTCGGAATATACTTCCCACAGATTTTTTGTTTCCATTTTGTTTTCCTCCTGTTGTTACATTTTAGTCACCATTCAGAACTAGTACAGCGTCCTCGAAATAACTAGACCGAATTACTTGCGGTACGCTGTACTAGACATACCTGACTGTTCTGCGTACACGGGCATAACGGTTCCACTTAACTGCTGTTTTGACCGCCTGCACATTTCATTTACCGGATAAATCGGACACGCACAAACTGATGTCGTTCTGAATCGTCGCATATGTTATTTATTATAGTACATTTTCTCAATTTATAACAGAAATATTATTTTCACAGAAAAACAGTATGAGATTTATTGCTGTTTCTATCCGGCCCGGTTCAGGGATTTTCCCCGGCATTAAATCCAAAAGGAACAGGCTTACGCCTGTTCCCCTTATCTGACATTGATCTTCAATTACAATTCTTAGAACGCAAACTTCTTCTCAAAGTATTCTTTCAGATCTGCGACCTTCACTCTTTCCTGCTCCATGGTATCTCTGTCACGGACAGTAACAGCCAGGTCTTCCTCAGAGTCAAAGTCGTAGGTTACGCAGAACGGTGTTCCGATCTCATCCTGTCTGCGGTAACGTTTACCGATGTTTCCTCTGTCATCAAACTCACAGTTGTAGGTCTTGGATAATTCTGCAAATACTTTTTCTGCGCCCTCGTTCAGCTTCTTGGATAATGGAAGGACACCAATCTTGACCGGTGCAAGTGTCGGGTGGAAATGCAATACAGTACGTGTATCTCCGCCTTCTAATTCTTCCTCATCGTATGCGCTGCAGAGGAATGCAAGTACCATTCTGTCTGCGCCGAGTGACGGCTCAATGACATATGGGACATACTTTTCTTTCTTCTCATCATCAAAATAAGACATATCCTGTTTGGATATATTCTGGTGCTGTGTCAGATCATAATCTGTTCTGTCAGCAATTCCCCAGAGCTCACCCCATCCGAATGGGAATAAGAACTCTACGTCTGTCGTCGCTTTGCTGTAGAAAGACAACTCTTCTTTGTCGTGGTCACGGTAACGAACCTCGTCATCCTTCAGTCCCAGAGAATACAGCCAGTTCAGGCAGAAATCTTTCCAATATTTGAACCACTCTAAATCGGTGTCAGGCTCGCAGAAGAACTCTAACTCCATCTGTTCAAACTCTCTGGTACGGAATGTAAAGTTACCAGGCGTAATCTCATTTCTGAAAGATTTACCAATCTGACCGATACCAAACGGGATTTTCTTTCTTGAGGTACGCTGTACATTTTTAAAGTTAACAAAGATTCCCTGTGCTGTCTCCGGTCTGAGGTATACGATATTCTTCGCATCCTCTGTAACGCCCTGGAAGGTCTTGAACATCAGGTTAAACTCTCTGATATCTGTAAAATTATGGCTTCCGCAGGTCGGACAAGGCATCTGATGTTCTTCAATGAACTCTACCATTTTCTCCTTGGACCATGAATCCACAGTTCCCTCTAACGGAATGTCGTGTTCTTCGCAGTAGTCTTCAATAATCTTGTCTGCACGGAATCTCTCATGACAGTCTTTACAGTCCATAAGTGGATCTGAGAATCCGCCGAGATGTCCGGATGCAACCCAAGTCTGTGGGTTCATCAGAATTGCACAGTCCACACCTACATTGTAAGGACTTTCCTGTACGAACTTTTTCCACCATGCTTTTTTCACATTGTTTTTCAGTTCCACACCGAGGTTACCATAATCCCATGTATTTGCAAGACCTCCGTAAATCTCAGATCCCGGATATACAAAACCTCTGGATTTTGCAAGAGCTACAATTTTTTCCATTGTCTTTTCAACCATATTACTGTCCTCACATTTCCTTTTTATTATTATTTTAAACAAACAATGCCTAAGCATTAATTTCATATATTATAGCGGTAAAGTACCGTTTTGTAAAGCATGCAATCGAATTATGTCACGATAATGCCACTTTTTTCACCAACTATAAATCTAACTGTTCCAAAATCTCCAGTGAATGGAACCTTTTTTCCACATACACGTCCATATATCTCTTCATGATCCGCTCCAGAAGTTCCAGTACCTCCTCCTTCACGGTGAAGGTATATAAATGCTCGACTTTTGTGCTCTCAATAAATTGCATGCTATATAATGTCGAGCTGTCCAGGACCATTCCATCGATCACATCTCCACTGCATTCGCTGCAGATCAGCCCGCCTTTTCTTGCACTGAACACGGCCGGTCTGGTGCTGTCCCCGCAGTTTACACACTGAAATACCTGCGGTCCTTCCCCGTTGATGCAGATCAGACGGAGTTCATAGATACAGCGAACCAGTCTGCGCGGAATACTTTTTTTCGCGAGTGCACGCATGGTAACGTAAAGGAGCTTAAGCATCTGTGTCTCATCATTCGCTTCTTTTGCGTAATAATTCGCCAGCTCCAGGAAATAAAAGCCATAATATGCACCTTCCATGTCCTCCCGAAGCTCTGCAAAGTAATTGGTGATATGTGCGGACTGCATGGTAAATGAATTTCGTCCTGCATACAGTGTATACTCACCAAAGGTAAAGGGATTGATGGCTCCAACCAGCGCGCTGTTGGGACGTCTCGCGCCTTTTGCAAAGGCGGATATCTTCCCCTGTTCCTTCGTCAGGAGCACGACCCGTCTGTCGTATTCACCTATGGGTGCCGACGACAGCACCATCCCCGTCACTACAATCTGATCCACGTTTTAATCCTCATCCTTATATCCAAAGTTTTTCATCAGGAAATCGCTGTCTCTCCAGTTCTTCTGTACCTTCACCCATAGCTTCAGATTGACCTTACAGTCCAGCATCCGCTCGATCTCAAACCGCGCCGTACTTCCGATTTTCTTCAGCATGGCACCCTGCTTTCCGATAATGATCCCTTTATGGGAATCCCGCTCACAGATGATGGTAGCATCGATGTGCATCACTTTCTTCTGCATCTTCATGCTGTCAATTGCAACGGCAATCCCGTGGGGAATCTCTTCATTCAGGGAATGCAGTGCCTTCTCCCGGATGATTTCCGCCACGATCTGGCGCTCCGGCTGGTCGGTCACGGTATCCTCATCGTAAAACTGTGGTCCGTAAGGAAGATACTTCAGGATCACCTTGATCAGTTCCTCCGTGTTCTCCCCACTTCTCGCCGATACCGGCACGATCTCAGCAAAATCACATGCCTTCTGGTACGCTGCGATGCACGGGAGCACCTCATCCTTTTTCACCATATCGATCTTGTTGATGACGATGATGACCGGCGTCTTCGTCTTCGCCAACTGTTCGATGATGTGCTTCTCTCCCGCACCAATAAACGTGGCGGGCTCCACCAGCCAGAGCACGACATCCACCTCATTCAGTGTCCGTTCTGCCACATTGACCATGTATTCACCCAGCTTGTTTTTCGCCTTGTGAATCCCCGGTGTGTCCACAAAGATGATCTGCCCTTCCTCTGTGGTCAGCACCGTCTGGATCCGGTTCCTCGTGGTCTGTGGTTTGTTGGATGTAATCGCGATTTTCTGGCCAATCAGATGATTCATGAGCGTGGATTTCCCCACGTTCGGTCTTCCGATCAGTGTCGCGAAGCCTGATTTGTAATTGTCCTGCGCATCTTCCTGCATCATGTCCTGCGTATTCTCCTGCATAGATTCTCCTTCTTTTCTTCCTCTTTTTATCAGATACCAGAGTTCCCCCCGCCTCCGGCGGGTTCCTCCTTCGTACATTTAATTTAACTGTTTGACTTCCTGGAACATCTCGCGGTTTTCTTCGATTCGTTCTTCTCCGCCGAGCACGCAGATCTGATCTGCTGCCAGCACTGCTTTTACCACATCTGCCAGCGCCCGGATATCCTCCTGTGTTGCTGAAAGTACCTGCTCGCGCTCTTTTTGGATCATGGCGGCAGACACATGGTTCATATAGAGATTCATGGAGCGGTCTCCTTTGGCGGACGGGTTCATCGGACGATCCATGTTGCTGATGGTACCGATGATATATTTCGTCATATCGCGCTCGTCCACGGTGAAGTTCTCCAGATAATCCACGACTCCCTCATAGACCTCCATCGTTTTTTTCAGGTTCGGATCACGGTAGGATACAAAGTAGCCTTCTCCAATGCGGTTGAAACTGCTCATACAGCCATATGCCCCGCCCTTGACACGGATGTTCTGCCACAGGTATTCATAACTCATGATCACCTTCAATATCTGCAGCGCACCATTATAGGCTGCTCCTCCATCGATGAAGTTTCCTACACGCGCCACATACTGTACTTTTGAGGAGGTCTTAAAGCCCTCGTTCTTCTTCGTGCAGTGGAGCACACAAGGCTCTTCTCCCACCGGTGCCTCTTTTCCAAGTCTTGTTGAAAGCGCTTCGATGCCGTTCTCGGTCACCTCCAGCCCTTCCCGTGCGGCCGTGAAGCTCACCATCATATTGTCTGCGCGGAACAGATTTCCTGCCAGACGTTTCAGGTGACTGATCAGCATTTCCTTCTCTTCCTCAAAATGCTCTTCGATCTGTTTTACTACCTCATAAAAGCCGATTCCATCCGTGTCGTCCTTGAACTTTTCAATCGGAGACGCATAGGACAGTGCCCGGAGTGCCGCCGTCGTATGACCGGATGACTGGAAACGCATCTGCAGTCTGGATTTGCTCATGGAGAGAATTTCTTTCAGCCGCTTGGTGTCATCCAGCTTCGATTCCATCAGAATCTCCCGCATCATATCAAAGAGAACCGACATCTTCGGATACAGTGCCTTTCCTTTGATCTCAAATGTGGCCTTAAATTCCTTTTCTGCCACCTTCTCCGCATTCGGATACATTTCCAGCGAGGTTCCGATCCCTCCGGTACTGACGTTGATCTCGTTGAACAGTTCTCCATATCCGTAATGATTCGTGTCGATGATTCCAAGGACTGACTGGAGTATACCCACATAGGGGAGCATTTCCTCCGCAACACCTGACAGATCGAACATCAGGCTCATGTAGCCGATTCCATTCGTCTCCACCTCATGGTAAATGAGTGGAATGTCCCCCACCTTTCGTTCTTCGTTGTAGATTGGTGCGGTCTCCGGCGTAATGTCGGCCCGCTCCAGAACGGGAATTTTTTCCAGGTCTTCTCTGGAATCCTCTGCATCCTGATATTCTGCCAGTGCCTTTGTGCGGGCTACCAGATCCTCGATTTCTTCCTCGGAAAGCGTTGCCTTGTAAGCTGACAGCTTCTCTTCCAGTTCTCTGTCCAGACGGCCGCTGCGTCCCCGCTCCGGTTTTACGATCACGATGGAACCGTGGGTGTTGTCCAGCAGATAGGTCCGGATCAGTTTTTCAAAGTATCCGCTGCCGATCTGTTCCTTCAGGAAACGGAACACCGGGATTGCCTGCAGGTGAACGAAAGGATTCGTCTCGTCGTACAGCCAGCTGTCAAACATCTGAAGCCCGTACATCAGCCCCTTCGGGTAATTGCCAAAGTCGGCCTCTCGATAGCGAAATTCAAAGTAATTGATTCCAGCCTCCAGTGCTTTCTTATCGATTCCGTTGTCCGCGATCGCGCGCAGTGTTCCCTCGATCACATCCACAAAAGCCTGCTTCTGGTCTGCGTTCGCATTCTTGGCGATGACAGAGAATACCGGCTGGTAAATTCCATTGTCGTAAGAGCCCATAATGTCTTTTCCGATTCCAGCCTCCACAAGCGCTTTTTTAAGCGGTGCCCCCGGCGCGGAAAGAAGTGCATAGTCCAGAATCTCAAAGGCCTGATACAGCTTCTCATCCAGGCTGGTCCCAATCACCTTATTATAGGAAAGATACGTGTTATCCTTCTCCGGCTCATCGCTGGTGATCGAATAAGCTTTCTCCAGCTCCAGCATCTGCGGGAAACTCTTCTGCTCTCTGATCTCAGAATCTACTGTAATCCGGTCAAAAGCATTCAGATACTGCTCATCAAGCCAGTTCAGTTTTTCCTCCATGTCCATGTTGCCATAGAGATAAATATAACTGTTGGAAGGATGATAATATCTGCTGTGAAACTGCAGGAACTGTTCGTAGCTCAGCTCCGGGATCACCTCCGGATCACCTCCGGACTCATTGGCATATGTGGTATCCGGAAACAGAGAATTCAGGATCACACGATCCAGAACTCCCTCCGGCGAAGAGAACGCTCCCTTCATCTCATTGTACACAACCCCATTGTATTCCAGCGGTGCGTCCTTGTCGTCCAGCTTGTAGCTCCACCCCTCCTGACGGAAGGTCTCCTCATGACGGTAGATATCCGGGTAAAATACCGCGTCCATGTAGACGTGCATCAGATTCTGAAAGTCCTTATCGTTGCAGCTCGCCACCGGGTAGACCGTCTTGTCCGGATAGGTCATCGCATTCAGAAATGTATTGAGTGACCCCTTCACCAGTTCTACAAACGGATCCTTCACCGGAAAGTCTCTGGATCCGCAGAGCACAGAGTGCTCCAGTATATGCGCCACCCCCGTGCTGTCTGCCGCCGGTGTACGGAATCCGATGGTGAACACCTTGTTCTCGTCATCATTTTCCATCAGCACCAGACGTGCACCGCTTTTTTTATGTCTCAGCAGATACCCTTTTGACTGCAGATCCTTTAAGTCTTCTTCTTTTATTAAGTCATATGACCCCAATTTTGTTAAATCCATATTATGCCTCTCCTTGTTCTTTCATCGCTGCACACCCCGGATATATGAGAATTTCAAGTCTCCTCGCCTTCGATTCTCACATCGGGATTCCGAGCAACGTAAATTGCCAGTACAACGTCTTCCGGTCAACAATACTATTGATAAAAAATATTTTCCAAGAGTACTCGTCCAAAAAACGCAATGCTAATATAAGTATGCCCTTTTTTTCCATAAAATGCAAGTATGGGGTGTATATCTGATTGTGTAAATTCATATACGGATTGAACAGCCCAGTATCTGTGTACGCTGCGCGGACTGGCGTATCTGGCATTTGAGATATCCTCCACAACATCATTTGAGATTTCTATTAAGACATTGTTTGAGACTTCACTTGAAACTGCGATTGTTTTTCTTTTTCCCAATATTGTATTGACAAACAATATTATACGTCATATAATATCAATAACAAAACAATATTGTTCATAGCAAAGGAGTGATTGCATGGTATTTAATACTGGAGCCGCCCTTCTGGATGCGATTGTACTTGCCGTTGTGTCCCGCGAAAAAGAAGGAACCTACGGCTACCGCATTACCCAGGATGTCAGGATGGCCATCGATGTATCGGAATCCACACTGTACCCTGTGC
Organism: Hespellia stercorisuis DSM 15480; assembly: GCF_900142165.1. Classification (GTDB taxonomy): domain Bacteria; phylum Bacillota; class Clostridia; order Lachnospirales; family Lachnospiraceae; genus Hespellia; species Hespellia stercorisuis. Next base: position 79,483 of record NZ_FQZY01000012.1, on the reverse strand, counting down.
TTCGCAGATTGCAGAAGGATGACTGTCTTGAAGTCTACGATATGCAGTTTGACGGCAGAAACCGCAGGTACTATAAAGTGACAGACCGCGGTGTAGCGCAATTGAATCTATACAGGTCAGAATGGAAAAGCTATTCAGAAAAGATCAGCCAATTATTTGAAGGGGGGACTACATCATGAACCGCACAGATTTTATGATAAAATTAGAATCGCTGCTGCAGGATATTTCTACAGAAGAGCGCAATGAAGCAATGACATATTACCGGGAGTATTTCAACGATGCCGGTCCGGAAAACGAGGATACTATCATCAAGGAACTGGTGAGTCCGGAAAAAGTAGCTGCCACGATCAAAGCAGGACTGAGAGATCACGACAACAGCGAGGACGGTGAATTTAGCGAGACAGGATACACTGACCCGAGATTCGCTGAAAAAGAAGCTCCGGCCGCCAGAACACAGGATGGCGCGCAAGGCAGCAATACACAGACCAACTCGATCATAAAAATTATTTTAATTATTCTGATTGCCCTGGCTGTCGCTTCTGTCGCATGGCCGGTCCTCACCGGAGTCGCGGGCGCCGTAATTGGAATTACATTCGCAATTATCGGTCTTTTCATCGGTCTCGTGTGCGGGGCCGCCGCAATTACATTGGCAGGTTTTATTCTCATCATCATGGGGCTGACCAAAATTGCAGTCGCATTTCCGACCGCCATCTTCACCTGCGGAACGGGTATCCTGATTTTTGTTATCGGACTGATTGCAACTGTAGGCACTGTAAAGCTTTGCTTTATTGTTTACCCGGCAATGTTTCGTTTCTTCGTAAATATTTTCAGAAAAATTGTTCACAAGGGAAAGGCGGTGCTATAATATGAAAAAAGGCTGGAAAATATTCTGGATTTCCTGCGGCGTTGTCGCAGTACTTGGAATTACACTTCTGGTGACCGGACTGGCGTTAGGCGGGAACCCTGTCTCCATGTGGAACACCTACTCTTTCACAAGCCGCAACACCTATGATGCCAGGGAACTGGCCAGAGAGATTACCGGACTCGACGACGCGGATGATTCGGATGATAACGCCGGGCTCGCGAGCGAAAGCACCTATGATTCCAACGACGGCAGTTCCCATGATTCGGATGATGAACACGACAGCACTCAGACCCAGAACCACACTTCCAATCACGGAAACACTTATTCCAATATCTCTTCCATCGAGATCGACGCCACCGCCCTTGTAGTATCCGTGGAAACCTACGATGGCAAAGAAGTCAGCGTTGACGGAAGTACTGTAAACTCCAAACTGGGACTCTCCATCGAAGCAGACAACGATGAGGACGGGGGAGAATTATATATTGAAACCAATCATAAAATCCCGGGGAATGTAGATGCAGGAACGCTGTACATCTATCTTCCGAAAAACTACTCTCTCGATGAGGCCGACTTCTCCATCGACGGCGGTATTCTGGATATTGATACACTGAACGCAAACTCTCTGAGCATCGACATCGGTGCCGGAACAGCCACTGTTGGCAGCTTCAAGGTACAGGAGCTTGACATCGACTGTGGTGCCGGTCAGATTACATTGAGCGGAGCTGCCTCTCAGGATTTGGATATCAAATGCGGCATGGGACAGGTGACACTTTCCTGCACCAACGCGCAGTCTGATTATAGTTACAATATCTCCTGCGGAGCCGGAAGTGTAAAACTCGGGAACGAGAAATTCTCTGGTATAGGTGTTCACAAGAAGATTGACAACCATACGAGTGCCACCTGCGATATCGACTGTGGCATGGGCGATGTGGATGTTTCTTTTAAGAAATAAAAATCAACATTTCAACATTATATTTTAAAGAAAGAAGGACAAAACTATGAGTGATAAAAAATTATACCGTTCAAGGAACAACAAAATGATCTGTGGTGTATGTGGGGGAATCGGAGAATACTTTGGTGTGGATGCTACACTCATCCGTCTGGGACTGATACTGCTGGCATGCACGGGAACCGGAATCCTGGCTTATTTTATCGCCGCAGTGATTATCCCGGATGCACCGGAATCCTTTTAGACCTGTGAAAAGCTGTCCCCCCTGGTTAGTGGGGACAGCTTTTTGTTTCTCTTACATGTTGTTCTGTGGAAATCATTCGTAATTTGTAATCGTAAACTTATCATACGATACGGCCTGTTCATCGAGCTTACGCTCCTGATCTGCTCTTTTCTACTTTCACCAAAATCTCCTCTGCATCGGCATCCGGATTTTCCCGAATGATTCTGCATATTTTTTCTACAAACTCATCCTTATCTCCCCTTTCACATCTTCCAATTCTGCTTTGTCCAGAAATTCGAATACACCGTCAATCCATGATTGACACAATACAAATATAATTTTCCCCCGGCACTTATCGGAATGCGAAAGGCAGGGCTTTGTTCCGGATACAACCGGTTCAGCAAGACTCTGTCACTCTTGACATATGCTGCAAAAGAGATATAATGGGCTTTTTCCATCGGATGATCAAACGTTATATAGTAATCGATATCGCTTTCTTCTACTGACAGATCAAGCTGCTCTGCCTTTTCCGCCAATCTCAGATACTCTAATTTCCGGCCACAGCAGAAAACAGATGCACTGCCTGTACTCACTAATATATTTCCACAGGTCGGACAGACATAAAAATGAATTTTATCGATGTTTCCATTGTCCGGCTTGTTTGATGTAATTTCTCCTTCCATCATTTGTGCCATGTCAACGCCAAAAATCGCTGAAAGGTCTGACCAGTAGGCCAAGTCCGGGCAGCCTAATCCACATTCCCATTTTGACACCGTTTTATTTTGCACGCCAAGTGCGTCTGCTATATTTTTCTGTGTCATTCCTTTTTCTTTCCGCAGATCTGCTATTAGCTTTCCAATTTTCGTACAGTCCATATGGTTCACCTCCCTTCAACTATGATAACATATCTGTTGAAATCAGAACATAATGCGAATCCGGTTTTCATCCGTCAATGTGACAATCCCCTTCTGTCACGATCACGGTATCTTTGTTCACTTCCATATTTTCCTCGCTTTCGTATCCTCTGTCAAACATTGTTCTCTTATTTTTTCCAGTTCTTCCGTATGATCCTTCTGCGGATTTTCATATTTAAGAATTTTTATAGTGGAAAAATCGAAGCTGCTTTCCCCATATACATTCCAGAGTTCTTGCAGATGTTTGTTTGGGTGTCCACCGAGTGTCAGCTTGAAACGATTGCTGTTAAAATCTGCTCTTGTGTCTTTCGAGCTCCCCAAAAATGTTTCGCCCGTTGCATTACAGTGAATCGAAATTACTCCCATCTCGGGACGTCTGTCTTTCCATTCTTGTAAAAGCTCCTTTTTTCGTTTTGTATCCATTTTTTTCACCTCATTAAGCAGTATATCGTTCTCTTTCCGAATAAGCAATCTACGCTTCGTAGACCAGCACGGGAATTAACTGAGAAAGAGAGGTTCGGCCGACAGCCCAAGCCTCTCTTTCTCAGTTAATTCCCGTGTTGATTCGGCACTCCCACATTTCTGGTAGCCACAATATCGACTCCCGTTCCCGCAGCATTTCTCAGAACAACATCCCCGATATTCACCGGTGCAGCCACCGTCACGTTCTTCAGCGCATGCACGCAGTCAAAGATCTTCCCCTTCGGGATATCCTCCCGGGTCTTCACGGAAACCATGTCCATCTCGCCGCCTTCCACCCGCACTGTGGAGGTCACGATTCTGGTTGGATTCGTCACTTCTTTTTTTGCGTATGTCTCGCCACGCGGGCAGGTGTTTCCCGCCACACTGACCACTTCTGTGTCATTCATCTCTATCGTAAGCTGGCAGCCCATAGGACAGCCGATACATATCAATTCTCTTGTCTCCATCTCTAGGCCTCCTCCACTTTAATTGTGATCGTCTTCAGATTCGGGAATGACTCCAGTTTTTCTCTTGACAGCTTGATGTCTTCCATCTCCCCGGGAGCCATCACCGGACGTTTCTTGTGAATGACTCTCTCATCATTAAAATATGCACTTACGTAACAGTTTTTGTAAACATTTCCCACACGGAACCTGACCGTGAGCGTATCGCTCATGCGATCTATACGGATAGTGTGGGGCACTGTGTAGCGCACTCCGTCAATTGGATTCAGGGTAATTTGTTCTGATGCATTCCTCTGATTCGTCTCAGCCTTTTCGGCAGCACAAGCATTCCGGTCACTTTCTGTCTGTACATACTGCGCCGCATTTTTCCCTGCTGCCGTTGCCTCCTCAGACACAAAGTCGACCAGATCATGTACATGAAGTACATTTCCACAGGCAAACACCCCCTCGATGTTCGTCTCCAGGCTTTCGTTAACATTCGGTCCTGAAGTCACCGGATTCATATCGATTCCCATACCGCTTGACAGCTCATTTTCCGGAATCAGTCCGCAGGACAGCAGCAGCGTGTCGCACTCGTACTCTTCTTCTGTTCCTGCAATCGGCTTTCCGTGAGGATCCACCTGGGCGATGGTCACACCCTCCACACGTTCTCTGCCGCGGATGTCCACCACGGTGTGGCTCAGCTTCAGCGGAATATCGTAATCGTCCAGACACTGCACGATATTTCGTTTCAGGCCGCCCGAAAATGGCATCAGCTCCGCTACGACCTGTACTTTTGCGCCCTCAAATGTCATTCGTCTCGCCATGATCAACCCAATATCACCGGAACCCAGGATCACAACCTTTCTGCCCGGAAGGTACCCTTCCATGTTCACCAGACGCTGTGCCGTTCCCGCGGAAAAGATCCCCGCAGGTCTGTAGCCCGGAATATTGAGTGCCCCGCGGGAACGCTCTCTGCAGCCCATGGCCAGAATGACCGCCTTCGCCTGGATCTCAAACAATCCATCGGTACGGTTCATTGCGGTGACTGTTTTCTCATGGGAAATGTCCATGACCATTGTATTCAACTTGTATTCGATACCCAGTTCCCTCGCCTGTTCGATAAATCTCGCTGCGTATTCCGGTCCCGTCAGTTCCTCCTTAAAAGTATGGAGCCCGAATCCGTTGTGGATACACTGGTTTAAGATTCCGCCCAGCTCTCTGTCTCTCTCTAAGATTAAAATGCTCTCGCATCCGTTTTTCTTCGCGGATACAGCCGCCGCAAGTCCGGCCGGTCCTCCGCCGATTATCACAATATCATAATTCGCACTTTCAGTGCTTGACGCTGCTTTGCAGCTATCATGATCGCCATTCGCCGTTCGCCACTCGTGCAAGCACGGTGTCTCACTTGCGCTCATTATATCATGATTCGCACTTTCAGTGCTTGACGCTGCTTCGCAGCTATCATGATCGCCATTCGCCGTTCGCCACTCGTGCAAGCACGGTGTCTCACTTGCGCTCATTATATCATGATTCGCACTTTCAGTGCTTGACGCTGCTTTGCAGCTATCATGATCGCCATTCGCTGTTCGCCACTCGTGCAAGCACGGTGTCTCACTTGCGCTCATTATATCATATGCTTTCATCTGTATTTCCTCCTTGATTATTGTGCAGAGTAAAGCGGACATTCGCAATCCGCTCTGCTACTTGCTCATGAACATCCTGCAGCTACGCAGGCACCATCATTTCCTAAAATGAATCTTTGTTCACGCCGACCACAATCTTTGAATTGCCGCCTGATTTGGTAATATCCTCAATATTTTCGGACAGTTCTCTTGCAAGGATCTCCATGGTCCTCGGGGAACAGAATCCGGACTGGCATCGTCCCATACCGGCTCTCGTTCTCCGCTTTACCCCATCCAGTGACTTTGCACCCAGAGGACGGCGGATGGCATCGATGATCTCCCCCTCTGTGATCATCTCACATCTGCATACGATATTGCCATACGCCGGCTGCTCTTTGATCAACTGTACTCTCTCTTCTTTTGTCAGAGTCTCTGGATTTAAAATTCCTTTCCGCGTTCCGACAAAATCGGGATTCGGCTGAAGCTTCATCTTTTCCCGCAGGATTTCCGCCACCATCTCACCAATGGCCGGGCAGCTGCTCAGCCCCGGCGACTCGATTCCCGCACAGTCGATAAACTGCGGAGCATCTGCCAGTTCTTCAATGATAAATTCATGATGATCCTCGTGGGCGCGCAGTCCCGCAAATGACGTGATTACCTGACGCATGGGAAGATTTTTCACGTTCAGTCCCGCCTTTTCCATCAGATTATCCAGGCCCTCTCTTGTAGTGTTGACGCCTTCCCTGTCCTCAATGTCCACCGCAGTCGGCCCTACCAGCAGATTCCCGTGAGTAGTCGGTGTCACCAGCACACCTTTTCCGTACTTCTCATTCGGCAGTGCAAAGATCGTTCTGCCCACATGATTTCCGGCACTCTTGTCCAACAGACAGTAGTCCCCTCGTCTCGGTGTAATGTGAATCTTGTGCTCGCTGACCATATTGTGAAATGTATCTGCATAAACACCAGCTGCATTGACCACATATCTGGTCTGATAAATTCTGTCATTTGTCCGAATCTCATACCCGCCCTCAATGGGGCTGATTTCTTTCACCTCAGTATCAAAATAAAATTCTACACCGTTGGCATTGGCATTTTCCGCCAGAGCAATGTTCAGTCCAAAAGGGCACACAATTCCCGCAGTCGGTGCAAAGAGTGCCGCTGCCACATTGTCCGATACATTCGGCTCCATAGCCAGCACTTCCTCCCGCTCCAGAATCCGCAGTCCCGGAACCTGATTTTTCATTCCACGTTCATAGAGCTTTTCCAGCTTTTCGCGATCTTCCTCGTGGAGGCAGATTACGAGTGATCCTTCCCGTTTGAATGGAAAATCGAGATCCTTTGACAACTGCTCCATCCTCTCATTTCCGCGGACATTCAGCTTCGCCATCAGGCTGCCTTCCGCCGCATCATATCCCGCGTGAACGATTCCGCTGTTTGCCTTGGATGTCCCGGTACAGACATCCTCATTTTTTTCCAGTACACAGGCTCTCACCTTGTATCTCGACAATTCTCTCGCCACTGCACTTCCTGATACACCGGCTCCAATAATAATTACATCATACATATTTTATCTCCTTTTTCCATAATAGCTGTTCAATGTTACACTATTATTGTTAAAATCAGGCAATCCTATTTGAAAATAACAGGTAAAAAATCAGGGGTTGCTTTTTTCTGATCATTTGTAAAGAAAAAGAGTCACACAAATCAAAGTGCCTTTCGACACTCCTCATTGCACAACTCTCTGTCTCCGCAATCTCTATTCTTCTTTTGCCCAGCCATAGGCATATTTCACTGCCTTTGTCCAGCCTTTGACTCTCTTTTTCCGTTCCTCGTCCGTGATGGACGGCTCAAATGTCCGGTCAATGCTCCAGTTTTTGATTACGTCCTCTTTTCCATTCCAGTAGCCCACCGCCAGACCTGCCAGATAAGCGGCACCCATCGCTGTGGTCTCCACACAGGATGGCCTGTTCACCGGCGCGTTGATGATGTCAGCCTGCGTCTGCATCAGGAAGTCATTGGCACTTGCTCCACCGTCAACCTTCAACGCACTGAGCCGAATTCCGGAATCGGTCTCCATAGCCCTCAGCACTTCATTTACCTGAAATGCCAGCGACTCCAGCGTAGCGCGGATGATATGATACTTATTGACGCCACGGGTGATTCCCACGATGGTCCCCCGCGCGTATTGATCCCAGTGGGGCGCGCCCAGCCCTGTAAATGCAGGTACCACATAACATCCGTTGGTGTCCGGAACCTTGCGTGCCATGTAATCGGTATCCGCCGCCGAATCCACCAGCCGCATCTCATCACGGAGCCATTGGATTGCCGCTCCTGCCACGAAGATGGAGCCCTCCAGCGCATAGTTCACTTTTCCATCCAGACCCCAGGCGATGGTGGTCACCAGCCCATTTTTTGAGAACACCGGTTTTTCTCCCGTATTCATCAAAAGAAAACAGCCGGTTCCATATGTATTCTTGGCCTCTCCGGCGTTAAAACAGGTCTGTCCAAACAGTGCTGCCTGCTGGTCGCCAGCCGCTCCCGCGATGGGGATTGGTCTTCCGAAATAAGACGCATCCGCCTCACCGTACACACAGCTTGACGGTTTCACCTCCGGCAGCATACACCGCGGAATATCCAGAATATCCAACAGTTCCTGATCCCAGTCCAGTGTATTTATGTTGAAGATCAGCGTTCGGGATGCGTTGGAATAGTCTGTCACATGCACTCTGCCCTTAGTCAGTTTCCAGATCAGCCAGGTCTCTACCGTTCCGAACAGCAATTCTCCCCGCTCGGCCCGCTCTCTGGCGCCCTCCACATTGTCCAGGATCCACTTGATCTTTGTTCCTGAGAAATAGGCGTCGATCAGGAGTCCTGTCTTCTCACGGAATTTCTCGGTCAGCCCCTGCTCCTTCAGCGAGTCGCAGTACTCTGAGGTTCTCCGGCACTGCCAGACGATGGCCCGGTAGACCGGCTCTCCTGTATTCTTATCCCAGACGATGGTAGTCTCACGCTGGTTCGTGATTCCGATTGCCGCAATGTCTTCGGCCGTCACCCCGATCTTTGCCATGGCCTCCACGGCCACGCTCAGCTGGGTTGACCAGATGGCCTCCGCATTGTGTTCCACCCAGCCCGGTTTCGGAAAATGCTGCGTGAACTCCTTCTGCGCCAGACCGCAGATCTCACCCTTCTCGTTGAATAAGATGCATCGGTTGCTTGTGGTTCCCGAATCAAATGCCATTACATACTTTTGTCCCATGTCTCTTCCTCCTTGTTCATTTCAAGACTCGCCCGTTTAATCAGCAGTGCAGCCTTACATTTCCCATACGTTTTCATTTGTGGATGATACTGCGATTGCCCCGGCATTCAGTGCACCGACAATGTCTTCCTTATCCGCAATAAGACCGCCCGCAATGACCGGGATCTTCGTACAGCTGCAGATCCGTCTGATGATTTTCGGCATCACTCCCGGCAGAATCTCTATAATGTCAGGCTTTTCAATGTTTACCTGCTTTTTTACATTTTCCAGGGAAAGCGAATCCAGAATAAACATTCTGAGAATCGTGCACAGTCCCAGTTCTTTTCCACGTCTGACCAGCCTCTGCTTTGTCGTGATGATGCCGTCCGCCTGTGTATTCATTTTTATAAAATCCACCGACACTTCCTGCGCGCTGAGCCCCACCAGCAGATCTATGTGAACCATGGCAAGCTTTCCCGATGCCTTGACCATCTCAACAATGCTGTTGATGGTGTTGATATCACCGAAGAGAATGAAGATCATCTTCACGTCTTCCAGTTTTATGCATTTGTTCAATCCCTCCATATCCTTCACGGCAGCAATGATCGGGTTTTCTGCCACACTGTCATATATTCTCTGTTCCATCCGGCTTTCTCCTTATTTCCCCTGCGAAGCGAAAAGAGCATAACTATAAGACAGCATGTCTGCTGTATATAATCTGCTCTCTCCGGCTCTATCATTATTTCGTTGATTTGATGATACCACATCTTTGTTCAATATACAAGTTTCATTTTGGGACAGGTTCAGGGGCAATTGGGGACGTAGCAAAGTTGCAACTTTGCTACGTCCCCAATTGCCTTTTTGCTATGTCCCCGACACTACAAGTTGCTTCACAAATACCGACGGTGCTACATAGGCTCCCCGCTCCGTCCCGGTGATCAGATAATCATTGGAAATGCCGCTGATTTCTTTGATCATCTCAAAGAAATTCCCCGCGACTGTAATCTGATTGACGCCCCCTGCAATCTCACCGCCTTCAATCCGATATCCTTTGGAAATCAGGGAGAAATCGCCGGTCACCGCATCTGCTCCCGCGAACATCCCGTCGCACTCTGTGATGAAAAGTCCAGTGCCCATTTCACGGATCAGTTCGGCTCGTGTCTTCTCTTCTCCCACCAACTTCAGATTGGAGACATAGATTTCCGGCTCGCTTTTATAATTCAGTTTGAAGCCGTTTCCGGTGGAGGCGCATCCGTCTTTTCTGGCCTCCTTCTGGTTGTAGAGATACATCTGCATCACACCGTCTTTTACAAGTTCCTTTTTTGAGGTGGCCGTCCCTTCATCGTCAAAGGTACGGTTGTTGATTCCTCCGGCAAGATCCGGTTCTTCGATCAGATTCACGATCGCCGCGGCAATCTGTTCTCCTTTTTTTCCGGCCAGTCTGCTTAGATTTTTATGGACATTGTCCGCCCCGAACGCACTGGTAAATATACTCAGCATCTCACAGAGGATCTTATTTTTCAGGATGACCGGATACCGGCCCGTTTTGACCGGCTTTGCTCCCAGTATCCCACAGGTCTCTGCGGCGGTCTCTGACAAAATGGCTTCCATGTCGATCTGCCCGGCCTCTCCCGCATAATATGTGCTGCCCACGGTCTGAACGACATCGTTTTTTTCTGCCTCCGCCCGCACCTCCAGAACCGCATGTCTGCTGCTGTCCTCCATACAGACTCCCTCATCATTCAGAATGGAACGTGTACAGATCTGTTCGGCGCAGACCAATTGTCCGAACTTCTTCAGCTTCGGATACGCCCCGATTACCTTTTTCTCACTTTCCGTCATTTTCCGAATCAGCTCTTCAGGTTCTGTGAGCGTATATATTTTTTTATTCTGACAGGGCACCAATGTGGATGCCACAAATTCCGTGCGTGACAGTTCTGCCAATTCTCTGATAGTCTCCAGTTCTTCCTCAAAAAGCGATTCCGAAAATGATTCCACCGAGACAGTTCCTGCGAACCCATGATACGCCCCCCGCACAAGGCATGCAGTCACCTCACTCAGCTGGCTGCTCTGTACTGTTCCCTGATAGACCTCCACAGAAACCTGCTGCACCTTTTCTACGTAAAATTCAAGCCTCTCGATTCCCTTTTCATAGGCCGCTTTTGAAAATCTGCGAATAAATGTACCTGTCATCTTATCCAATTCCTCCTACCGTCATGCTGCTGATGCGAACCGTCGGCTGCCCGGCATCTATGAAGAGCGCCCCGCTGGATGCAAAACAGTAGCCCTGGCGCAGGTCGAAATCATTTCCCACCATATCCACTTTCTTCAGGACACTGCCGCCGTTTCCGATCAAGGTCACGCCACGGACTGGCATACCGATTCTGCCATGCTCGATCATATAGCATTCTCCCGCGCTGAAGTTAAAATCTCCCGTCGCAGGATCGACCGAACCGCCGTTGATCGTCCGGACATACAGACCATGCTCCGTCGCACCTATGATTTCCTCCGGCGCGTGATCTCCCGGCGCAATGTACGTGTTAGTCATCCGCGCGGTCGGAATGTATTTATAATTCTGCCTTCTCGCCGAACCGGTGGGAGCAAGCTTCGCACGCTGCCCGTTTAGCTGGTCCACCAGATAGCTTTTCAGAATACCTTGCTCAATCAGCACATTCCTCTGTGTCGGCATTCCCTCATCATCTACATGGAGCGATCCCCATTCATTTGGGATACTTCCATCGTCCACAAGTGTCACTACATCCGAGGCCACCTGTGTTCCCAGTTTCCCGCAAAATTCGGAGGAGTCCCGCGCAATCACGGTTGCCTCCAGGCTGTGGCCGCAGGCCTCATGAAACAAAAGTCCGCCGAACCCGTTATCCACAACGACGCTCATCTGTCCGCCCTGACATTCCCTGGCATGCAGAATCGTCTTTGCCTGCCGGGAGGCTTCTCTCGCCGCCGCCTCCACATCGATCCGGTCATAATAGTCATGTCCCCTCATTGCGCCCGGGCCATAATACCCGCTCTGGAGATCTGTCCCGCTCTGCGCAAAGGAGGTCATATACAGTCTGGTCTTGACCCGCTGATCCTGCACATAGATCCCTTCCGTGTTCGCAATCTGCACCAGCTGCTCCATGTCGGTGAGCTTCACCCGCATGCGGACGATTTCTTCGTCATATGCCATACCGGCTCTAATCGCCAGTTTTGCAGGCTCCAGTCTCCGGCCAAGGGGCATCGCCGATGCGAGCGCGGTCTCTTTCCCCATGGTATAATTCTTTTTTTCGAAAAGTCCGTCCCTCATCCGAAAATTTCCCGGTACAGAACCACTTTTCACAAAATCCCCCGTCATGGAACCATCCTTCATGGATTTTGTCAGATCCCTTGTAAGTCTTTGGATAACTCCCTCCGACTTCTCATTGGTATACCCGTAGTAACAGCTGTCCCCCTTAAATACCCGGATTCCCACTCCGCACTCCCTTCCCGTCAGGCTCTGCTCAATCTCCTCCTGGTTCAGCTGAGTCTCCTGCAGAAATGTATTCTCATCATAGACCTCCGCAAAATCAGCTCCCCGCAGACATGCTTCGTCCAACACATCCTCAATCATACTTTTTGAAAGCATTCTTTCCTCCTAAGCATTTTTTTGCTGTTCCCCGCTCTCACCGCAGTGGTGGCACGCCACAAAATGTCCTTCTGTCACTTCCCGAAGTTCCGGTACTTCCTGCGCACAGATGTCCGTCGCGTAAGAACATCTGGTCCGGAATTTGCATCCGCTCGGCGCATGAACGGGACTTGGCACCTCACCCTTGATCTCCAGTTCTTCCTCCGAGCCATTTGCCTCCGGATCCGCCACCGGGATTGCAGACATGAGTACCTTTGTGTAAGGATGCAGCGGATGCGCAAATATCTCTCCGCTCCCCGTCATTTCCACCAGACTGCCCAGGTACATAACCCCCACCCTATCCGATATGTGGCGCACCATGGAAAGGTCATGGGAAATAAACAGATAGGTCAGTCCACGCTCCCGCTGAAGCTTGATCAGCAGATTGACAACCTGCGCCTGAATAGACACATCCAGCGCCGAGATCGGTTCATCACATACAATAAAATCCGGATCCACCGCCAGCGCGCGGGCAATTCCGACTCTCTGCCGCTGCCCGCCCGAGAGCTCATGAGCAAATCGATTTGCATAATCCTCTTTCATTCCCACGCTGTTCAAGAGTTCTGCCACCTTCGCGTCCCTTTCCTTCTTATTATAATTGCAGTGCACGTCCATCCCCTCCGCAATAATCTCTCCGATCGTCATGCGTGGATCCAGCGAGGAATAGGGATCCTGAAAAATAATCTGGGCGCGTTTCTTGAACTTCAGCAGCTCTTTCCCTTTCAGCCCGCTGATGTCCTTCCCGTCAAATATCACCTGCCCCGCCGTGGGCTGGTAAAGCTTCAGAATCGTGCGTCCGCAGGTGGTCTTCCCGCACCCGGACTCGCCCACTAGCCCCAGTGTCTCGCCGCGGTTGATCGTGAGATTGACATGATCCACCGCTTTCAGTGTATTTCCTTTTCCTGCCGGAAAATATTTACACAGATCTTTCACTTCGATTAACTGATTATTCATGTTCTCTCACCCCGCATTTCTCATAATAGGATTGCACTCTGGGTGCACTGGGATGCTGCAGCCAACAGGATACCCGATGGGTTCCGTCAACCAAAGTCTCCTCCGGCATCGTTTCCCTGCAGATGCCCATACAGTACTCACACCGGTCCGCAAACGGACAGTGGTTCATTTCCAAAATCAGATCTGGCGGTGTCCCTTTTAAAGCGTAAAGTTCGCCCTTATTCTCCGTATCCAGCTTCGGTACCGAAGCCAGCAGTGCCCATGTATAAGGATGCTTTGCATGGTAGAATATTTCTTTCGCCGTGCCCCGCTCGATGATCTGGCCCGCGTACATGACCTGGATCCGGTCCGCGAAATTGGCAACCACACCCAGATCATGGGTGACCAGGATAATCGCCGTATCTCTCTCTTTTTTCAGATCTCCCAGAAGCCGCATGATCTGTGCCTGAATCGTCACGTCCAGCGCCGTTGTCGGTTCATCCGCAATCAGAAGTGCAGGATTGCAGGACAGGGCAATCGCAATCATCACTCTCTGGCGCATCCCGCCGGAAAGCTGATGGGGGTAATCGTCCACCCGCTTCTCTGCATCCGAGATCTTCACCACCCGGAGCATTTCAATTGCTTCCTCCCTCGCCTGTTTTTTGTCCAGCTTTCGATGAAGCATCAGACTTTCCATGATCTGCTTTCCGATCGTCATGGTCGGGTTCAGAGATGTCATGGGATCCTGAAAGATCATACCGACATCATTTCCCCGATAGGCCTGCAGCTCTTTTTTGGACATCTTCATAACGTCTTTATCCTGATACATGATTTTGGACTCTTTCTTTATCTCAGCAAACGGTGGCTGCAAAAGCCGCATAATCGCCTTCGCCGTCACTGTTTTTCCACATCCGGATTCCCCGACAAATGCCAGCGTCTCTCCCTTTTCCAGCTCAAAGCTCACACCACGGACCGCCTTCACATCCCCCGCATATGTATGAAAGGAAACCTGTAAATTATTGACCTCTAATATTTTTTCCATCTTCCCGCACCTACTTTCTTAATTTTGGATCCAGCGCATCTCTCAGGCCGTCCCCAAGGAGCGTGAAGCACAGCATAGTCAGTGCTATCATAACTGCCGGAAAAAACAACTGGTACGGATAAAATGTAAACACAGACTGCGCGGAGGATGCCATCACACCCCAGCTCGTGTTCGGCGGCTGGATCCCAAGCCCGATATAGCTTAAGAACGCTTCCGAGAAAATATACCCCGGAATGTCAAAGGTGATAGAGACGATCACAGTGCTCAGCGTATTGGGAATCATGTGGCGCAAAATGACTTTCCACGGTCTGACCCCCAGCGCCTGTGCCGCCAGAATGTACTCTTCATTTTTAATCGCCAGCATCTGCGCCCTGACAAACCTTGCCATGGTACACCACCCGGTGATTGTCATGGCAAGAATCAAGGTCAGTATCCCCTTGCTCTGCAGTACAAGCGAAAATACGATAACAACGATCAGATACGGCACGCTGATCAGGATCTCCACGATGCGCATCATGACCGTATCTACCGCACCGCCAAAATACGCGGCAATTCCGCCATAAATACACCCGATCACGGCGCAGATCAATGCACCGAGGACGCCGATGGTCAGCGATACACGTCCGCTGATCCAGACTCTGGCGAAAATGTCTCTGCCCAGCTTATCTGTCCCAAACCAGTGCTTTGCACAAGGCGCTGCATTTCTGGCCGTCTTGTCAATCTGTTCAAAGGCGTAGCCGCTCAGCTTTGGCCCGATCATGACCATCAGAACGATCACAAACAGCAGAATCAGGGATGCGGTCGCCACTTTATTTTTACGGAGTCTCATCCATGCGTCCCGCAGATATCCGACCTGTGGTCTGGACGCGGCTTCCATGCTATTCTCATTCAGACCTGTGATTTGAAACTTTTCTATTGGTATGTTCTGCATATCTTCCTCCCTATCTGTCCGATGCGATTCTAATACGCGGATCCAGTATCATATACACGAAATCTACGACCAGCTGCATGATGATGAACAACGCTGCATAGAATACCGTCGTTCCCATCACCATCGTATAGTCATTGTTGTTGATGGAGGATACGTAATACAATCCGATCCCCGGTATCGAGAACATTTTCTCTGTCACAAAGGCCCCCGTAAACACGCCGACGATACTGCTGGAGAAAATAGTCACCGCCGGGAGCAGCGAATTGCGAAGCACATGCTTTAGAATGACCGCACGCTCACTCAGTCCCTTCGCGCGGGCGGTCAGTACATAATCCTGCCCCAGGGTATCCAGCATGCTGGATTTGATATACCGGGCATAGGTCGCCACAGACCCGAAACCCAGCACGATCACCGGAAGGACCATATGTACCGGCTTTCCCCATCCGGATGCGGGCAGCCATCCGAGCTGGACCGCAAATACATACTGCATCAGCGATGCCAGCACAAAAACCGGTATGGTCGCCCCAAGGATCGCAATAAACATGACCACATAGTCGGGCCACCTGTTTTTCTTCAGCGCCGCCACCATTCCAAGGCATACGCCGATGAAAGTACCGATGATCAGCGCGGTTCCTCCCACCATTCCAGATACGGGTGATGTCCTCGCGATTTCCGATGTGACAGAGCGCCCCGCATAGAGAATGCTCTCCCCGAGATCCAGATGCACCAGACCTTCCATATATTTGAAATACTGTTTATATAACGGCTGATCCAGACCGTATTTTGCATAAAAGTTCTCTTTCGTCTGCTCCGGAAGGGTCTTGGCCATACTCGCAAGCGGATCTCCCGGAATGCTTCTCATCAGGAAAAATGTGATGGATGCAACTGTAAAAAGTGTAAGCAGCATATAACAGATTCTTTTTACCACATATTTTGCCACAATGGTCTCCTCCTAGTATTATCTTCCAGATGTATATACGTTCTTCCAGCCCGGATGGATGAAATACAAACGTTCTTCGCCGTATTCTTCATATTTGTCATGCACGTAAGATTTCGTAAACTTGTGTTCAACACTTGTCGCCAGCGGACAGATTACATCGTTTTCCATCAGAATCTTTTCTGCCTGCACATAATCATCCATTCGTTTGTCCGCATCCATCTCGGTTGCACCTGCCACACAGAGCCTGTCGTATTCTGGATTTGACCAGTTGGTTGAAATCTGGTTGAAATCTGTCATATTGATGCTCAGCATATCGTAAGGATCATTGAAGTATGCCCCCCAGGACATGAAACCGATCTGATAATTTCCATTTGCCAGATTGTCCGAGAAGATTCCCCACTCAGTGAAGTCTATCTTCAGATTCACACCGAGTTCATCCTTGTACACCTGCTGCAGATATTCGCCAAATGTACGGTACCAGTCATCCGTTCCCGCCAGAGAATAGGTCACATCCAGCTTGGACGGATCACTTCCCAGTCCCAGTTCCTCCATCCCCTCAATCAGCACATCTTTTGGTGTTTTTCCCTCTTTTTCAAGCTCAGCCTTCCTGTCCTTGAGCGGATCTCCTGCCGCGTCACGCATGCTCTTCCCGTCCACCGAAAATGCCGGTGCGATCCATCCGTACAGAGGCTCTCTCAGATTTCCGAAGCCCATCTCATTCATATCCTCCTGATCGATCGCAAGTGTGAATGCTTTGCGGATATTCTGGTTGGAAAATGTCTTGTCCGTCGTATTGTAGAATTGGAAGACTATCGATCCGCCGGAAATCTTTGTATACTTGTTGCTGTCATCTGCCTCGTATTTCTGGAGTTCTTCCTCGGAGCTTATATCAATCGTATCGATCTGACCGCTGTCGTATGCATTGGCAATGGTACTTGCATCAGCCATGATCTGATAGTTCACCGTCTCCAGATCCACATTGTCGCTGTCCCAATACTGCTCATTTTTCACAAGCTTCATCGAACTGTTGTGTACCCACTCACTTATGGTAAATGGTCCGTTGTAAACAAATTTTTCTGCATCCGCTCCGTATTGGTCACCATACTCTTTTACGATGTCTTCTCTCTGCGGGTAAAACACACTGGCATCGGTGCTCTCTAAGAAGCTTGGCATCGGGTTCGTCAATGTGATCTCCAGTGTGTGTTCATCCACTGCCTTGACACCCAGCTGATCCGGTGCCATCTCCCCGGTGCTGACCGCATCGTAGTTGAGAATCGGAGTGACAAAGTAGGAGTTTGGGCATCCGGTTGCCGGATCCGCGCTTCTTCGCAGGGAATACACATACTGATCTGCCGTTACCGGCTCCCCGTCGCTCCATTTTCTGTCTTCGCCCAGGTGAAACGTCCATACCTTTCCGTCCTCGCTTGTCTCCCAGCTTTCTGCATCGCCCGGCTCTGCCTCGTATTCTCCGTCTCTCTGCTCCATACGGATCAGACCTTCCATGGTGCTGATTAAGATTTCGCTGGAGTACTGATCTGATCGCAGACTGGGATCCATCGTGGTGGGCTCTGCATACAGGTATGTATTGATGTACTGTTCACTGTCTTTCTCTCCGCTCTCCGCATTCTTGCTGTCTGAGCCGCCTCCGCCGCAGGCTGTCAGCGCCAATGCGAGTGCGCCTGCCATCAGGATCGATAATACTCTCTTTTTCATAATATGTCCTCCTTTTCGCTTTCCCTATACCTAAAGACTCTTTGTGCATGTATTTTATATTTTCTATCGATATTATAGCACGCACTATAATAAATTGCTATATTATATAAAAAAAATATGCATCTTTGTAAAAAACGCATATTTTTTCTTATAGTGTTCACTTAATTTCAAGTTCTTTTTCCATATTTTTGTGACAATTCTACAAAAGCCTCTCTGCAGACCTTTTAAAACAGCTTATCAAACCCTTCCACATGTCCCTTTCTCTGCCTCTGCTCCGACGCGATTTTCACCGCCGACGCCAGCAGATTGGCCAGTGCCATGGGTGCTGACAAGGTGTTGAGCGCCATCCGGGTGGTGCTGGATACCGTCAGCACTTCATCCGCGATCCACGCGATGTTGCTCTCCTTCGAATCCGTAATACAGAGGACCTTCGCCTTTTTCTTTTTTGCAAACTCTGCCATCTTCTGTGTCACAAAGTAATAATCCGGGAAAGAGATTGCAACCACCAGTGTCTTCTTATCCAGCATAGGCAAGGCAGAATAGACACTTTCATTGAGTTCCGTATTTACTTTCATCGTGGGAATCTGTGCCTCTGAGAGATATGTCGCAATGCATTCACAGATCAGATAAGAAATGCCACGTCCGCACAGCACGATTTTCGGATATTCAAAAAAGAGCTGTGCCACTTCAAGCATCCTCCTGCTGTCAAAATTTCTCGCCAGTTCCTCGATCAGGCCCCGCTCCTCCCGGCAGATATCCACCAGCAGTTTTTCTTTTTCCGTCAGCTCATAATCCGGAACCTTGGTATTGTAATAGTCATTTTCCTGATAAAATGTGACTCTGCTGGCATTGATGTACTTACGAAATTCATATTTCACTTCATTAAAGCTCTCATATCCAAGAGCCTTGCACATATTCAGGACCGTAATTTCCGTAATCCCCACCTCTGTACTCAGTTCTTTCAGCGTGATAAAGGCCATGTCCTCCGCATGGTCTTTCATGTAATCGGCAATCTGCTTCTGCTTTTTCGTCAATTTAGGGTATATTTCTTCAATTCTCTCCAATATCTGCATGCGATTTCCTCTCTCTAACTTTAACATTTACTATAATTATACTATTATTTTATTATTTCTGCAATGTGTATTGTATTTTTCTTCGTATCATATTAGAATAACTATAGTATTTACTATATTTTATTAGGAGGAACATCACATGAACAATTATACTGCTTATATTGGGGAACAGTTAAGAGCACTGACCGCAATTCCAAGCCCGTCCGGTTTCACGAAAGAGGCCGCTTCTTATTTGTTAAAAACATTCACTGATATGGGATTCCAGCCGGAGCTCTCCATTAAAGGAAATGTCCTGGTCCCCATCGGGGGAGACGGTGATCCACTGGTACTGGCCGCGCACATCGACACGCTTGGCGCCATGGTCCGCTCCATCAAAGACAACGGGCGGCTTCGTCCGACAACTCTGGGCGGGCACCAGTGGCGTACCGCCGACGGGGAAAACTGTACCGTTCACACCAGAGACGGACATGTTTACACTGGTGTCGTTTTAGACAGCGAACCGTCTTCCCACGTGGCGGATGAGAAGATCGAGCAGTCTGAAGAGCACATGGAGATTCTTCTGGATGAAAACGTTTCTTCCAAAAAAGAGACCTTGACTCTCGGCATCCAGACCGGAGATATCATTGCTATGGATCCACGCACCGTGATCACGAAGAGCGGCTATATCAAGAGCCGTTTTCTGGATGATAAGCTCTCAGCCGCTATCCTGCTCGGTCTCGCCAAAGCCGTAAAAGAAGAGGGACTCTCACTAAACCGCCGGGTTTCCCTGCTGTTTACGGTATACGAGGAGGTCGGACACGGCGGATGTGTGATTCCCGCCGATACCAGAGAAATGATTTCCGTTGACATGGGCTGCGTCGGTGCTGACCTTGGCTGCACAGAGCACATGGTTTCCATCTGCGCAAAGGATTCCGGCGGCCCGTATAACTATGATCTGATCACCGCCTTAACAGAAATTGCTAAATCGCAAAATCTGGACTTCGCCATCGACATCTACCCACATTACATTTCCGACGTAGAGGCAACCCTGCGTGCAGGTTATGATATCCGCCACGGCCTTGTAGGCCCCGGCGTATATGCCTCCCACAACTACGAACGCTCTCATATGGACGGAGTGGCGAATACCTTCCGTCTTCTGAGAACGTACATTACCCGGTAAGAATCCTTGGTAAAACTCAGGCGGAAAGTGCAAAAAGGGACAGGTCCAGAGTTAATTGGGGACGTAGCAAAGTTGCAACTTTGCTACGTCCCCAATTGCCTTTTTGCTATGTCCCCAATTGCATTGCCTTCTAAAAAAAGTGGACAGGATAAAATCCCGTCCACTTTCTGTATCATCTCTGTTACGTGTTGATTACTCAGCGCCGTAAAGTGTGATTAATTTATTCAGATATGCATATCTCTCTTTTGCTTCTGCTTCTGATTTAGCAAACAGCTGAGCTGCTCTCTCCGGGTTCGCTCTCTTTAATGCGTTGTAACGAACTTCTCCGTCGAGGAAATCCTGATAACTCTCTGTCGGAGCTTTGCTGTCTAATGAGAATGCTGCTTTTCCTTCTGCCTTCAATGTTGGATTGTAACGGAAGTTGAACCAGTATCCTGAAGCAACTGCTAACTGCTCTTCTGTCTGGGCTTTTGCCATACCCTTCTTGATACCATGGTTGATACATGGAGCGTAAGCGATGATCAATGATGGTCCCGGATAAGCCTCTGCCTCTGCGATTGCTTTGACTGTCTGATTGTAGTCAGCACCCATAGCGATCTGTGCAACGTATACGTAACCGTAGCTCATTGCGATGCTTGCAAGGTCTTTCTTCTTCACTTCTTTACCAGCTGCCGCAAACTGAGCGGTAGCACCTGTCGGTGTAGCCTTTGAAGACTGTCCGCCTGTGTTAGAGTAAACTTCTGTATCGTAAACCATGATGTTGATGTCCTGTCCACTTGCGAGAACGTGGTCAACACCGCCGAATCCGATATCGTAAGCCCATCCATCACCACCGAAGATCCACTGGGATTTCTTAGCGAGGAAGTCTTTCTGAGAAAGAAGTTCTTTCTTTTCTGCGCAGTCACAGTCACAAGCTTCTACAGCTGCAACCAATTTGTCTGTAGCTGCTCCGTTTGTAACACCACTGTTAAATGTGTCAAGGTATTCTTTTGCTGCTGCTGCAACATCTGCATTCTTCGCATCTGCAAGCTTTTCAACTTTTGCTTTCAGTCTGTTTCTGATTGCTTTCTGAGCAAGTAACATACCATAACCGAACTCTGCGTTATCTTCGAACAGTGAGTTTGCCCATGCCGGTCCCTGTCCTCTTGTATTTACTGTGTATGGTGTAGACGGTGAAGAGTTACCCCAGATTGATGAACAACCTGTTGCGTTGGCAATGTACATTCTGTCACCGAATAACTGTGTAATTAATTTTGCGTAAGGTGTCTCACCACAACCTGCACATGCTCCTGAGAATTCAAGGAGTGGCTGTTTAAACTGAGAACCTTTGACTGTAGCCTCTTTGAATTTAGCAACAACTTCAGGTTTTACAGGAATCTCTGTTCCGAAGTCAAATGTAGCCTGCTCAGCTGCCTGAACTGCTTCGTTTGCTGCTGCATTTTGCATTGTAAGTGCGGTAGCGCCTTTTTTGCCTGGGCAGACATTTGCACAAGATCCACAGCCTGTACAGTCAAGTGCTGAGATTGTCATTGTAAACTTCATTCCCGGCATTCCAATCATATCGCTCAGCTGTGTTCCCTCTGGAACCTTTGCCGCCTCATCCTCTGTCAGTGCTACTGGACGGATGACTGCGTGTGGGCAGACATATGCACAACGGTTACACTGAATACAGTTCTCAGCATTCCATACTGGGATGTTAACAGCGATTCCACGTTTTTCAAATGCAGAAGAACCAGAAGGTGTATTACCATCAACATACTCGTTAAACGCAGATACCGGAAGCTTGTTACCTTCCTGTGCATTTACCTTGCTCTGAATGTTGTTCACGAAATCAACAACATCTTTTCTGCTGCCTTCAGCTGTCTTTGTAGCAAGACCTTCGTCCTCGCACGATTTCCATGAATCCGGAACTGTTACTTCTACGATCTGCTGAGCACCTGCATCGATAGCAGCCCAGTTCTTTGCTACGACATCATCACCTTTTCTTCCATATGTTGCTTTTGCAGCCGCCTTCATAAGCTCGTTTGCTTTCTCCTCAGGGATGATGTTTGCAAGCTTGAAGAATGCAGACTGGAGGATCGTGTTGATACGTGTCGGTCCCATACCGGTCTCAATACCGATCTTCACACCGTCGATCACGTAGAATTTGATGTTGTGATCCGCGATAAATGCTTTTACCTGTCCTGGAAGATGTTTCTCGATTCCTTCCATATCCCATGGGCAGTTCAGCAGGAACGTTCCACCGTCAACCAGTTCCTGAACCATGTTGTATTTGTTCACATAGGATGGATTGTGACATGCAACAAAGTTTGCTTTTGTGATCAGGTAGGTTGATTTGATTGGTTTCTTACCGAAACGTAAGTGAGACATTGTCACACCACCGGATTTCTTTGAATCATAGTCAAAGTAAGCCTGTGCATACATGTCTGTGTTATCACCAATGATCTTGATCGAGTTCTTGTTGGCACCAACAGTACCATCTGCACCAAGTCCCCAGAACTTACAGTTGATGGTTCCCTCTGGTGTAGTAACGAGCGGAGCACCTGCATCCAGTGAAAGATGTGTCACGTCATCATTGATACCGATTGTGAATCTTTCTTTCTCTGTGTTGTTAAATGCAGCAACGATCTGCGCCGGTGTTGTATCCTTTGATCCAAGACCATAACGTCCGGAGTTGATCTGTACATCGTTGAATTTTGTTCCCTTTAATGCAGAAACAACGTCTAAGAATAATGGTTCGCCCTGAGCTCCCGGCTCTTTGGAACGATCCAATACGTTGATTAATTTTGCTGTATCCGGAATTGTATCGATCAAAGCCTTTGCACAGAAAGGTCTGAACAGACGAACCTTGACAACGCCGACCTTCTCGCCTGCTGCCATCATGTAATCGATGGTCTCGTCGATGGTGTCACATACAGAACCCATAGCGATGATAACCTTCTCAGCATCCGCAGCTCCGTAGTAGTTGAATAATTTATAATCTGTACCGATCTTAGCGTTTACCTTGTCCATGTAGTCCTGAACGATTCCCGGCATTGCATCATAATATGGGTTACAAGCCTCTCTTGCCTGGAAGAAGATATCCGGGTTCTGAGCAGATCCCATCTGACATGGATGATTCGGATTCAGCGCGCTCTGTCTGAATGCTTCTACTTCGTCCAGATTCATCAGATCAGCTAAATCTTCGTAATCCCATGTCTCGATCTTCTGGATCTCGTGAGATGTTCTGAATCCGTCGAAGAAGTTGATGAAAGGAATCTTTCCTGTAAGTGCTGCACAATGCGCTACCGGAGATAAATCCATAACTTCCTGAACGCTTGATTCACAAAGCATAGCTGCACCGGTCTGACGACAGGCGTAAACGTCCGTATGGTCTCCAAAGATTGACAATGCATGGCTTGCTAATGCACGGGCAGATACCTGGAATACACCTGGTAATTGCTCACCTGCTACTTTATATAAGTTTGGAATCATTAAGAGTAAACCCTGAGATGCCGTAAATGTTGTTGTCATTGCACCTGCTGCCAGCGAACCGTGTACTGCTCCGGCTGCACCTGCCTCAGACTGCATTTCTGTTACTTGAACAGTTTCTCCAAAAATATTTTTTCTACCTGCGGTAGCCCATTCATCTACGTGCTCAGGCATAACAGATGATGGTGTGATCGGGTAAATTGCTGCAACCTCTGTGTATGCATACGATACGTGAGCCGCTGCCTGGTTACCGTCCATGGTCTTCATTTTTCTTGCCATTTTCTTGTTCCTCCTTAGATTTACATTGTAAAAGTTTAATTATTCACATGCATTACTATTATATCCCGACAGCGGCTAAAAGTCTAGTGAAGTTTGCCGAGTAATTGTTCCTTTTCACATACAAAAAAGCATCAATCTGCACAGATAAGTCTCTGCAGATTGATGCTTTTTTATATCTTTTTTATATTTCTTTATTCTTCCAATGTGTACTACTTATTTAATTTCGTATCATTTTTCCGTTTTTTAAAAATCCGCTCCGATGCTTTCGGTTTCTTTGTTCCCTGCGGTGTCGCCGGCATCTGCTCATAAGTCTTCTGTGCTCTCATGTAGGGCATCCGTTTATGATTGTTCCGTAAATACAGCAGCATCGCCCCTGTCACGACAACGATCAGTCCCGCCAACAGCTGGGATACCGGAAAACCGATTCCCGGAAGCTTCAGCTGATCTGTTCGAAGCCCCTCAATCCACACTCTTCCCAGGCCGTATCCAAACAGATACAGCAGAAAAATCTCACCCTCATACTTCTTGTGCTTTCTGTATGCGAACAAAATCATCAGAAGCACGAAGCACCAGAGAGACTCGTACAGGAAGGTCGGATGCACCTGTATAAACGCGACTCCATCAATACTCTCAATATGAGCCCGCATCTTTTCCGTGATACTCGAACTGTTCACCGCGTCCACCGGGAGCTGCATTGCAAACAGGCTGTTCGTATATTCCCCGAAGGCCTCCCGATTAAAGAAATTCCCCCAGCGGCCGATCATCTGTCCTGCCAGCAGTGACGGTGCGACCGTGTCGAACAGCTGTGGTGCAGAGAGCTTTTTCACATGTGCAAACACCAGAACCGTGATCACCGCTGCGATCACCCCTCCGTAGATTGCGAGCCCTCCTCCGCGCGTATTGAAGATGGAAAGAAGATCGTCCTTGTACGTATCCCAGGAAAAAATCACATAATAGATTCTTGCACCGATAATACCACAGATAATCCCAATGATTCCCAGATCAAAATACATCTCCGGATCCTGTCTTGTTCTTTTTGCTTCTCTGGATGCCATATAAAATCCAAGCAGCATCCCGCATCCGATAATCATCCCGTAGTAGGCAATCTCAAATCCAAAGACTGAAATCGACTTTCCCACATTGGACAGATGGATACCGAGATTTGGAAAATTAATCATTCTATGCATGGTCATTTACTTCCTTTCGGCTTATACGTTGAAGCGGAAGAGAATGATATCGCCGTCCTGAACCACGTATTCTTTTCCTTCCAGACGTACCAGTCCTTTTTCCTTCGCCGCCGCATGCGTTCCGCACGCCATCAGATCATCGTAGCTTACGATCTCCGCACGGATAAATCCACGCTCAAAATCCGTATGAATCTTTCCGGCTGCCTGCGGTGCCTTCGTTCCTCTCTTGATCGTCCACGCGCGCACCTCCGGCTCGCCCGCGGTCAGATAGCTGATCAGTCCGAGAATGTGATAGCTTGCCTTAATCAGTTTCTCCAATCCTGATTCTTCTAAACCAAGATCCTCCAGAAACATCTTCTTTTCATCATCATCGAGCTCTGCGATTTCCTGCTCGATCTGTGCACACACTACGAACACTTCACAGTTCTCCTGTGCTGCATACGCACGCACTTTTGCGACACCTGCATTGTCTGCTCCGTCGTCTGCCAGATCATCCTCCGCTACATTGGCTGCGAAAATAACCGGTTTGATTGTGAGCAGGTTATAGCTGTCGAGCCATTCCTGTTCTTCCTCATCGTCCGTCGAAAAACTCTTTGCCAGCTTGCTCTCCTCGAGATGTGCCTTGACTCTGTTCAGAAATTCCAGTTCTTTTGCAGCCTTCTTGTCGTTTCTGCAGAGCTTGGCAGCCTTTGAGATTCTTCTCTCCAGAATCTCGATGTCCGAAAAGATCAATTCCAGATTGATAGTCTCAATGTCTCGCAGCGGGTCAATATTTCCATCCACATGCACGATATTGGAGTCCTCAAAACAGCGGACTACATGAACGATTGCATCCACCTCACGTATGTTAGCCAGAAACTGGTTGCCGAGTCCCTCGCCCTTGGATGCCCCCTTCACCAATCCGGCAATATCAACAAATTCAATTGCCGCCGGTACAATTTTCTTAGTGTGATACATCTCTCCCAGAACGTCCAGACGCTTGTCCGGCACCGTCACCACGCCCACGTTCGGGTCGATCGTACAGAACGGATAGTTCGCCGATTCCGCCCCCGCTTTGGTAAGTGAGTTAAACAGTGTACTTTTTCCTACATTTGGCAGTCCCACAATTCCCAGTTTCATATAATTCTTCCTCCTATATGCTTCTCTCTTTTATTTTTATCCAACACTAATCGCGCGTTTCCATCAGCACGACGGTCCCCTCCGGGAAATCAATCTCCACCGTATCTTCAGCAAACTGATTGCTTACGCAAAGACTATCATAAGGCGTAAGGGTATGCTGCGTCAATGGATATTTTGCCCCTTTGATATTAAAATCCTTCACCTTACCGCCCAGTGGAAACACCGAAAAATACGGACCAAATGCTTCTGTTCTTCTCAGAACTGTTTTTTTATTTATCAGGGTAATCCGGTTATGGCTGTCCATCATACAGATCGTAAGCCCCGCATCCAGTCCGCTTTTCATCATCTGCACATTTCCCCAGACGTGATCAATCCGGCTCCCCGTCGCCCCGAGTATCACGACGTTCTCCTTGTGAAACTCCATCGCCAGTTTGACCGCGATCTCTGTGTCCGTCGCATCCTTCACCGGATTGAATCTCCGGATTGGAATACTTTTCTTCTGTTCATAAAATTCCAGTATCTCCCCCGGCAGGCTGTCAAAATCCCCTACGATATAGTCCGGAGAAATCTCATGCTCATATAAAAATGCGTTCCCCTTATCCACACCGATGATATATTCCGTGGCCGGATCGTTCAGAATATCCAGGGTAAACTTTTCTTCCAGCGTTCCCCCGCTGACAATCACTGTTCTCTTTTTTGTCTTTCCCGTCAATATCTCTTCTTCTCCTTCAGCTCTTCGTACATTTCTGTATAACTTTTGTAGCGAACCGGATGGATTTTCCCTTCCTCCAGCGCCGCCTTGACCGCACAGCCCGGCTCATGAATGTGATCACATCCCTGAAACCGGCATCTGCCCTCATACTCCGCAAATTCCCTGAAATAAAATTTCAGCTCTTCCTTCTCAAAATCATTGGCATAGAGGGAACTGAACCCGGGTGTATCCATGATATAAGTACTCTCTTCTATCAGAATCAGCTCCGAGTGGCGCGTCGTGTGTTTCCCCCTGGCAATCTTTCTGCTGATCTCTCCGGTCTCCATGTTGGCCTCCGGCTGCAGAATATTGATGATCGAAGATTTTCCGACACCGGACGGTCCTGCCACGGCAGTTGTCTTCCCCCTGAGTATCCGGCGGACTTCCTCGATGTTCTCATCCTCTTTGGCACTTGTGAAAATGACCGGATAGTCGCAGGACCGATAAATGGCCTGCAATTCTTTTATCTCCGGTTTTGTAGCAATATCTTTTTTATTAAAACACAAAAAAACCGGGATATCTTTGCTCTCCATCATAATCAGAAAACGATCCAGCAGATTATGGTGCGGCTTCGGATCTGTCACCGCAAATACGACCAGCACCTGGTCAATATTGGCAACAGCCGGCCTGATCAACTCATTTGTTCTTTTTCTGACTTCTGTGATATTGCCCAGTTTTTCTTCTTCGTCGAGCACGTCGATGACCACATCATCTCCCACCAGCGGCTTGATCTTTTCTTTACGAAATATTCCTTTTGCCTTACATTCATAAATACCGGATTCTACCACGTGTACGTAGTAGAATCCGGCAATTCCTTTTACAATCTTTCCCTGCATAAAAGCCATACCCATTCCTGAATCGTTTTCCTTAATTCGTTGATGAATCAGATGTCGAAGATCCATTGCCGCTCGGCTTGTTATCCGTCTTGTTGTCCGTCTTGTTATCTGTCTTGTTGTCCGACGGATCCTCTTTGTCGCCTCCATCACCTTCGTCCGGTTCTTTTATCTCCGATCCCAGACTGACCGTAAAGCCAATTGCGGTTCCCTCTTCTACCTGACTTCCCGCAGAAGCTGTCTGTGATATGATAAATCCTTTCGTAACACTGTCACTGTATTCTTCACTGACTGCTCCAAGAGACAATCCCAAACTCGACAGCGCTTCTGTTGCCTGATCTGCCGCCATACCACTCAGAGACGGAACCTCAATCATCTTTTTCTCTGGTCCGAGGCTGACTACAAAGTCAACGCCGGAGCCCTGGTTCACCTTGGTGCCCGCAGAAATACTCTGAGAAATCACCAGGCCCACATCCACCGTGTCGCTGTAATTCTGGGTTACACTTCCAGTCAGAAGATTAGACGCCGACAGCGTCGAACTTGCCGATTCCTGGGACATACCCACAATACTCGGAACTGCAACCGTATCCGGTTTCTTCGCACCCTTGCTGACTGTCATCGTAACTGTTGTCCCCTCAGCGACAGTCGTTCCCGCCGCAGGATCTGTTGATATGACTTTTCCTGCCTCCACGGTATCACTGTAATCCGCCGTCGATTCCACAACAAGATTGCTGTTCTCCAGCGTCTTCTGTGCCGCGCTCTCATCCTGACCAGTCACATTCGGGACAGAGACTTGTTCGACTGTCTTGCCTGAACTCACCACAATTTTAACCTGTGTATTCTTCTTTACTTTTTCTCCGGATGCAGTCTCCTGTTCCATGACCACACCCTTTTCGTACTTATCAGATGTCTTTCTGGCAGAAACCTTGCATCCAAGTTCTTTGTCATTCAGAGCCTTCTTTGCTTCCTGCTCTGTCATTCCAACAAGATCCGGAACTTTCACTTTAGAATCCGCAGTGGCGGACAGCAGCGTATTATTTCCGATTTTAAATGCTCCTGCCGCTCTCGCCACCAGAAATATCACCGCAAGTGCAATGATTGCACCAACCACGATCATCAGAATTTTCATAACTCTGGCCATCTTGGGATTCACATCTTCATCCCGGTCATCATAGCCGTCATCCTCGTCATCATAATCATCATCGTAGTCATCCTGCTCATCATAATAATCATCATCATAGTCATCGTCGTAGTTGGCTTCTCTCTGTATCTGTTCCAGTTCATCCGATGTGATTGCAACGGTCTCGGATGGCCTTGCCACTCCATCGAGTGCAACAAAACTCCCCTCCGGATCCACCAGTGAACGCTTGAGATCCAGAATCAGACTCTGGGCATCCGGATATCGCTTCTCCGGATTTTTCTGTGTACATTTTAAAATGATGCACTCCAGACTATATGGGATGTCCGGAACCTCCTCCGCCGGGGATTTAATCTCCTCCTGCAGATGCTTGATCGCGACTGCCACTGTGGATTCCCCGTCAAACGGTACATGACCGGTTACCATCTCATACATCGTGATACCGGCAGAATAGATATCGCTCTTGATATCCACAACTCCGCCTCTCGCCTGTTCCGGGGATGTATAATGTACAGACCCCATCACATTTGAACTGATCGTATTCGCTTCTGTTGTCGCTCTTGCAATACCGAAATCTGTCACCTTCACCTTGCCATCTCTGGAAATAATAATATTGCCAGGCTTAATATCCCTGTGAATGATGTGCTGCTTGTGAGCAGCGTCAATTCCGGTCGCCATCTGGATTGAGATACTGATCGTCTCTTTTGCAGAGAGCTGTCCTTTTTTCTCAATGTAGTCCTTCAGAGTGATTCCTTCCACAAGTTCCATCACCATATAATGAAGGCTTCTGTCCTGCCCCACATCGTATACGTTCACCACATTCGGATGCATCAGTCCGGCTGCCGCCTGTGCCTCGCTGTGAAACTTGCGGATAAACTCCTCGTCCGCCCTGAAATCGCTCTTTAAAACCTTGATGGCAACAAACCGATTCAGCTTGTGATCTTTTCCCTTATATACATCGGCCATACCGCCAGTGCCGATACGCTCGATAATTTCATATCGCTTGCCTAAAAATACTCCTTCTTTTAACATATACCCACCTCACCTATACACGGTTCTATCAATACTATCCCTATATTATCCGTACCGCCGTTTTCTTTTGCGGTATTCACCAAAAGCTGTGCGGATTCAACGATATCTCTTCCACCCTGAACCAGATGGAACAATTCTTCATCTTCCACCATATTGCTCAGCCCGTCTGTACACATCAGAATAATATCGTCCTTTTTCAGGCGATGCTCAAAGAAATCGATTTCCACTGCCTCCTTCGCACCAATCGCCCTCGTGATGATATTCTTATCCGGATGATGCTTCGCCTCCTCCGGCTTGATTCCCCCCAGCCTGACCATCTCCTCCACAAGGGAGTGATCCTTCGTCAGCTGCGTGATTCCGTTGTTTATCAAATAGAGACGGCTGTCCCCGACGTTGGCGAAATACATCATCTGATTCACGATTGTCGCAACGACAAGAGTGGTTCCCATCCCCTTTAAATGATCATCACTGTTTGCCTTCTCAATCAATTCATGATTTGCTGTCTCAATCGCTCTCAAAATCGCCTTTTCGATATCTTCCTCATCCGTCTTTTTTAACTCTCTCGTGATTACTTCCACCGTATATTTAGATGCAAAGTCACCTGCCTGATGACCTCCCATCCCGTCGGCAACCACAAACAAATTCGGAAGATTACCAAGGGGATTATCGGTTGTATATACATAGTCCTGGTTCACTGTTCTGACCATGCCCATATCTGTCATGGAAAATGTTTTCATAATGCCCTCCTTATTCTCCCTTTTTATCTATATGCCTTCTTCTCAGTTGTCCACAGGCTCCGTCGATATCTGAGCCCATTTCCCTTCTAATAGTAACATTTATTCCGTGTTTTTCAAGTTTATTTTTGAATTTTTCCGCGTTTTCTCTGGTTGGTCTCTGAAAATCGGTTTCTTTTATTGGATTTACCGGAATCAGATTAATGTGGCAGTTTCTCGGTCTGCAGATGTCTGTCAGTTCTTTTGCATCCTCCGCCGTGTCGTTTACCCCTGCCACCAGACTATACTCAAAGGTGATTCTCCGTCCGGTCTGTTCAAAATAATAATCGCAGGCCTCCAGCACATCCGCCAGCTCGTATCTGTTTGCCACCGGCATCAGCCTCCTGCGCTTTTCCTGTGTGGAGCCGTGGAGCGAGAGCGCCAGCGTAATCTGCAGCTTTTGTTCCGCCAGCTCGCGCATACGCGGCACGATACCGCAGGTAGATACCGTCACATTTCTCTGGCTGATATGCAGTCCGTACTCATCGGTGAGCAGCCGGATAAAAATCAGGAAATTCTCATAATTGTCCATGGGCTCTCCCGTTCCCATCACGACAATATTGGAGACCCGCTCCCCTGTAATCTTCTGGATTCTGTATATCTGTCCCAGCATCTCGGATGCCGTCAGGTTCCGTTCCAGACCTCCGATCGTCGACGCACAGAAACGACAGCCCATACGGCAGCCGACCTGTGAGGAAATGCAGACAGAATTGCCATGCTTGTAGCGCATCAGTACGCTCTCCACCACATTGTCGTCATACAGCCGGAACAGAAATTTGTTGGTTCCATCCAACTTTGATTCCTGACGGTCTACCATAATCACGGGACGAATCTCATAGTTTTCTTCCAATTTTTCCCGCAGGCTCTTCGAGAGATTCGTCATCTCCTCAAAATCTTCCGCAAGCTTCACATGAAGCCACTCATAGATTTGTTTGCCTCGAAATTTTTTCTCCCCCAGAGCTTCTATTTCGCTTTGCAATTGTTCAAATGTATAAGAACAAATATCTTTCTTCATAATGTACCCCTTATTCTTGATGTTGCCCCTTCTGTCTCTGCCGTACGTAATTCCCCGGTTATCTGCAGATCCGGAATTTTCCCTCTGCGCCAGGCTCTATGAACTTGAAACAGAAGCATTCTTCCGGGCCGTCAGCTTTGCAATGAAAAAGCCATCGCTCTCGTGCACACCGGGAAGAAGCTGAAGCATTCCCTTTTCCGTCACCGAGTTCTTCAATGGTTCACAGAGCTGATCTCTGATATCCGCCAGCCGAAACTTCGGATACTGTTCCAGAAACCACCGCACATTTTCCTGATTTTCCATCGGATTGATGGTGCAGGTGCTGTAAATCAGTGTCCCACCCGGCTTCACATATTCCTGTACCACAGACAGGATCTTTCGCTGCAGATGCACCAGCTCTTCGCTGGTCTCCTCCGACATCTTGTACTTCAGATCTGTCTTTTTTCCCAGGACTCCCAGTCCAGAGCAGGGAAGATCGGCGACTACGACGTCCGCCTGTCCCCGGCTCTGCTCCTCTGTTACCGTGGCGTCCCACACCCGTGCCTCCACATTCGTCACGGCCGTACGTGCAATATTCTCCCGGATCAGCTCCACCTTATAATCCGTCAGATCTCTCGCCTCCACGTGGCCGCTGCCTTCCAGCCGGTCTGCCATGTGAATGGATTTCCCGCCCGGTGCCGCGCAGACATCGATCACCCTCGCTCCCTTCTGCGGATCCGCGATTTCTGTCACCAGCATGGAGCTGACATCCTGTACCGTAAAATCTCCATCACGAAAACTCTGCAGATCTCTCAGATAATCATAATCCGACAGAGAAAGTGCGTAAGGCAGATAAGGGTGAGCCACCGCCTTCGCCCCTTCCTCCTGAAGCTTTCTCTGGAGTTCTTCCACGCTGATCCGGTGCAGATTGCAGCGGATCGTGATAGGCTTATCCTTCTGAAAATCGGCGAGCATATTCTCCACCGTCTCCTCATCGAAGACTGCCAGCCACTTTTTCAGGATCCATTCCGGCATGGAGTACTGCACAGACAGACAGCTTACCAGATCCGACCTGTCCGGATACTGTATGGTGTCAAGATTTCTGGCTATATTGCGCAGCACTCCGTTCACAAAGCCTCTGAGACTTCCGAATCCTTTTTTCACCGCCAGCTTCACCGCCTCATTGCAGACAGCAGAATTAGGAACACTGTCCATGTACTTCAACTGATAGACAGCGCTCCTAATGATATTGCGGATGACCGGTTTCATTTTATTTACTTTCACTTTGGAAAACAGATTGATGATGTAATCAATCTCAATCATATGCTCCAGCGTGCCCTCCGTCACTCTCGTGATGAAGGCCCGCTCTTTTTTGTCCAGATATTGATATTTATCCAACACATTCCTAAGTGCGATATGGCTGTAGGTATTCTCCCTCGTGATCTCCATGAGAATCCCCAATACGAGCTCTCTTTCACTTATGGATTTAGTCATTCCTTCTTCCTCCGATCATGATTAAACGCAGCAGCTGCATGATGGACGCTGCCGCACTTGCCACGTAAGTCAGTGCTGCCGCTTTGAGCACTGCCTTCGTTCCGTCCACTTCCTCCTCGTAGAGCATTCCGGATTCGCCGAGAATGTGGATTGCCCTGCTGGACGCATTAAACTCCACCGGAAGTGTAACCAGCTGAAACAGCACCGATGCAGAAAAACATAAAATTCCAAGGTTGATCAAAAAAGCCGCCGATGAGCTGTGTATAAACAGACCGATGATGATCAGCGGCCATGCTGCCATGGAGCCCAGGTTGGCAACCGGTACCAGCGCACCACGGATCGACAACGGCACATATCCGCGTGCATGCTGCAGCGCATGTCCGCACTCGTGAGCCGCAACGCCCACCGCCGCTACAGAGGGAGATCCATACGTTGCATCTGAAAGATTCACGGTCTTTGTCCGCGGATCATAATGATCCGTCAGATTGCCGGATACATGCTGAACCATCACATCGTTCAGTCCGTTCATCTGAAGGATTCTTACCGCTGCGTCCCGTCCGGTCATTCCAGAGTGGTTGCGAACCTGTGAATATCTGTTAAATGTTGAATTCACCCTGCTTGATGCGAGCATACAGATTGCCGCACCGATCAGGACTAATATATACGTACTGTCAAAATACATAAAAACGCCTCCCTGTCATCTATACTTTTGCCCATGATTTCCCATGGAAGTTTTTGTCATTCATCTGTCCATGCTGCTTTTCGGCACTCCAATATGAATAGTAACGATTATATAACAGTTTCCCGCAAACATCTCGCTTTTCACAAAAAATTAAGAAACTTTTTCGAAATCAGCATAAAATGTAATTCCTGTCCGACTGGTATTCTAGTACAGCGTACCGCAAGTAATTCGGTCTAGTTATTTCGAGGACGCTGTACTAGCTGGTATGCTTCAGTACAGCACCCGGTTCGATATGATATCCCCGCAGGAACGCTCCTGCATCCATTCTCTTTTTTCCCGGGATCTGCACCTCACGGACGAGCAGCTGCCCGGCACCCGTCTGAACCGCAAACTCCTGCCTGCGCACTTCCACAATTGTGCCCGGTGCTTCTCCGCTCTCACCCTGAACAGCCTCGGCGCACCAGATTTTCATTGTCTTTTCATTCCACACAGTATACGCGCTGGGCCAGGAATTGAGACCGCGCACAAGGCGTGCCGTCTCTGCGGCAGGCCTCGTCCAGTCAATGCTGCCCATATCTTTTGTGAGCATACGCGCATATTCTGTAGTCGTCTCCCCCTGTGGTGTGAACACGGCTGTATGATTTTCAATCTCCTCCAGCGTTCTGACACAGAGTGTGGCACCGGCCCGGGCCAGCTTGTCATGCAGACTCTCGCCGGTATCCTCCGGCGTGATCTCCACCACCGTCTTCAGAATCATATCCCCGGTGTCCAGCCCTTCATCCATCTGCATGGTGGTCACTCCGGTTTCGGTCTCACCGTTGATGATCGCCCACTGGATCGGTGCCGCCCCGCGGTACTTCGGCAGAAGTGATGCGTGAACATTCACGCATCCAAAAGGTGTCATCTCAAGAATCTCTTTTGGAAGAATCTGTCCAAATGCGATGACTACCATGATATCTGCCTGATATTCTTTCAGAACCTCCACGCACTCCGGCTCACGGATGCGCTTTGGCTGAAACACCGGAATGTCATGCGTCAGTGCCGCCTCTTTCACCGGTGGAAACTGCATTTCCCTTCCACGTCCCTTCGGTTTATCCGGCTGTGTAACTGCCAGACACACGTCATGCCCTGCTGCAATCAGCGCTTCCAGCGTCCCCACCGAAAAATCAGGGGTTCCCATAAATATGATTCTCATCTATTCCACTTCCTCCTCTTCCTCGTCTTCGTCATACTTCACTTCATGGAGTTCGCCCTCCACCAGATCCACATACAGCTTTCCGGAGAGGTGGTCAATCTCATGACAGAACGCTCTGGCGAGAAGTCCTTCTCCCTCCAGCTCGATTTCCTCCATATTTTCATTAAGTGCTTTTACTTTCACATGATTCGGCCTGGTGACCAGTCCCGCTTTTCCCGGAACGCTCAGGCATCCCTCGTCTCCGGTCTGTTCTCCGTCCTCCTCCGTGATGACCGGATTGATCAGCACAATCGGACCTCCGCCAACATCGATCACCACGATCTGTTTAAGGACGCCCACCTGCGGTGCAGCCAGCCCAACCCCCATCTCATTGTACATCGTATCCAGCATGTCCTCGATCAGAACCTTCGTGCGCAGTGTCATCTTCGGCACCACTTTGCATTGTTTTGTAAGAATCTCATCTCCGATTTCGCGTATTTCTCTGATTGCCATAATTTTTCTCCTTTTATGTTTTAGATCCCGCGTTTGCTTCCTCCCGCCTGCGGCGGGCCCATCCTTCGTACAAATCATCATAAAATCCCATCTCGCAGACGGTAAAAACCGTCAGAAAATGTTCATCGGATTAAAGTCAAACTGTACCCTGACCTTATTAAACCCGGAGTTTACTTCTATATATTGCTCCAGCTTATTTTTCATCTCTATTAGTGTATCATATTTTTCTTCTTTTAGATAAATAACCTTGCGGTAGACGTCATTTATTTTCCCTACGCCGGGACTTGCCGGACCGATGATCGTAAGCCGTTCACTCCGTCCGACACGCAGCGCGTATTCCCGCAGATAATGACTGGCCTTATCCAACAACTCCTCATGTTCGCAGCTCACCAGAACTGCAAGCAGATTTTCCACCGGCGGATACCCCATAAGATCACGGTAGGCAATCTCCTCACGGTAAAATGCCTCGTAATCCTGGCTTGCGGCCGTCACGATGCTGTAGTGCTCCGGGCTGTAGGTCTGGATGACTGCCTCGCCCTTTTTTTTGCCCCGGCCTGCACGCCCCACTGCCTGGGTCAGCAGCTGAAATGTCCGCTCCCCTGCGCGGTAGTCGTCCGCGTAGAGCGACATGTCCGCCGCAAGTGCACCGACCAGCGTCACATTCGGAAAATCATGCCCCTTGACGATCATCTGTGTTCCCACCAGAATATCCGCCTCCTCATTGGCAAAGGCAGATAAAATCCGCTCGTGACCGTCCTTGTCCTTCGTTGTGTCCATATCCATGCGCAGAATGCGCGCATCCGGAAATTCTTTCTGCAGGAACGTCTCAATCTGCTGCGTTCCTGCCCGGAACTCGCCGATATGTCCGGATCCGCATTCCGGGCACGTTGTCAGACGCGGCTGTTCATATCCACAGTAGTGACACACCATCCTTCCCCCCCGGTGGGTGGAGAGCGACACATCACAATGCGGACACTTCACCACATAACCGCACTCTCTGCAGGACACGAATCCTGCCCAGCCCCTGCGATTGATAAAAAGCATGGTCTGCTCTTTCTTCTGCAGACGATCCTCAATCAGCTCATGCAGACGGTTACTGATGATCGATCGGTTCCCGTTCTTTAACTCCTCCCGCAGATCCACCACATAGACCTGCGGAAGTTCCTGGCTGGTCGCACGGTTCTGCAGTTCCAGCCGGACATATTCCCCAGTGCTGACACGGTAAGTCGCCTCCAGGGAGGGCGTGGCCGATCCCAGTATCACACTGGCATCCTCCATCTCTCCCCGCGCCACCGCGACTTCTCTGGCATGGTAGCGCGGCACCTGCTCGCTCTTATAGGTCGTCTCGTGCTCCTCGTCGATCACAATCAGCCCCAGCTTCGGAAATGGTGTAAACAGCGCAGAGCGGGGACCGATCATCACATCGATGTCCCCGTTCTTGGCCCGCATCATCTGGTCATACCGCTCCCCCTGGGACAACCGGGAATTCATGATGGATACCCGGTCCCCGAAGCACTTGTAAAACCGCATCACAGTCTGATAAGTCAGCGCGATCTCCGGAATCAGCACGATAGCCTGGCGCCCCTCCCGGATCACACGGTCAATGAGTTCAATATAAACCTCTGTCTTTCCACTCCCCGTCACGCCATGAATCAGATAGGTCCTTCGGATTCCCCGGCTGTAGTCTGCCCAGAAGCAATCAATGGCCCGGCGCTGTTCCTCCGTGTGAATCAGCGTCCGTGCCTCCTTTGTCCGGTTCTTGATCGGATTGCGGTAAACCTGCTCCGACTCCAGTGCCAGCACCCCCTGTTCCTCCAATGCACGGATCACAGAGCGTGTGATGCTCAGTTTTTTTGTGACCAGTTCATAATCCAGGACCGGCGTGTCCAGCAGCGCAGCGAGAAGTCTTGCCCGCGCCCTCTGGTTCTTCTCCAGATAAAAATCCAGCTTTTCTTTTCCCTGTTTTTCATCCAGCAAAAGGCACACCCTCCGCCGGACTCTGACGTTCTCTTCTTTTTTGATGGGAAGTACCGTCTTGAGCGCCTGAATCATGGTTCCGCCATAGTGATCCTTCATCCACACCGCCAGAGCGACCAGCTTCGCCTCGATCGCAACACTTTTCTCCGCCACGCGAAGCACCTGCTTCACCTTCGCCGGATCATAATCGCAGGTTTCCGCAAATCCGACCAGATACCCCTTCGTCTCCCTGTTTGCACGTCCAAATGGCACCACAACCTCGGTACCAACTTTAAGCATCCCCTCTAAATCCGAGGGGATGCTGTATTGGAATATTTTATCAAGTTTTTCATGGGTAATATCGATAATGATATTTGCGTACATGCATATTCCTCTTATTTCTTAGTGTTTCCATTCTTTCAGAACTTCTGCAATCAGCTCCCTCTCATCCATATGATGCTTGACACCGCAGATTTCCTGATAGTCCTCATGTCCCTTTCCTGCGAGAACGATAACATCTCCGGTCTGCCCGTGCTCGATGGCATATCGGATTGCCTCCTTGCGGTCACAGATTTCCACATAGCTGCCATCCGTTCTGCTGATTCCAGTCTTGATATCGTCGATGATTGCCTGTGGTTCTTCATTTCTCGGATTGTCCGATGTGATAATGGTGAGATCCGCCAGTCTTCCGGAAACCTCTCCCATCTCGTAACGGCGATCCTTTGAACGGTTTCCGCCACATCCGAACAGGCAGACCAGACGCGCCGGTTTGTACTCCTTCAACGTGGTCAGAAGACTCTCCAGACTCATGGCGTTGTGTGCGTAATCAATCATCAGTGTGAACTCGTCGGACACCTTAACCATCTCGATGCGTCCCTTCACCTTCGCCACCTTCAGCGCTTTCTGGATATTCTCCACCGGCACTTCAAATTCATGGCAGACAGCGATCGCCGTCAGCGAATTGTAGACACTGAAGGTTCCCGGCACATCAATCTCCACATCGAAATCCATCAGTCCCGACACGTGATATGCCACTCCCAGGTATCCCGGTCTTGAGACCAGATGCGTATTCGTCGCGCGCAGATCGGCTTTCTCGTCAAACCCGAAGGTCTCCACTCTGCAGACTGCATCACGGAATACGTCTGCATAATACGGATCGTCCACATTGGCGATCCCCAGCTTACACTGCTTGAACAGCATTCCCTTGCAGCGCTTGTAGTCCTCAAAATCTGCGTGCTCATTCGGCCCGATGTGATCATGTCCCAGATTGGTGAAGATTCCGATCTCAAATGGAATCCCTGCCGTTCTGTGCAGCATCAGTCCCTGGGAGGATACCTCCATTACCACGCTGTCACAGCCCGCATCGACCATCCTTGCAAAATACTGATGGATCGTGTAGGACTCCGGTGTGGTGTTGGCCGCCGGAATTTTTTCGTCTCCGATAATGGCCTCGATGGTCCCGATCAGTCCTACCTTGTGGCCTACATCCTCCAAAATGGATTTGATCATGTAGGTGGTCGTGGTCTTTCCCTTCGTTCCGGTGATCCCGATCACCTTCAGCTTTTCCGCCGGATATCCAAAGTATGCCGCAGAGGTCAGCGCCAGTGCATATCTGGTGTCCTCCACCCGAATGACAGTCACACCCTCAGGTTCCGCCACATCCTGCTCGACGATCAGTGCCTTCGCACCCTTCTCTACCACCTCATTCACGAATTTATGTCCATCCACGACAGCACCGCTGATGCACACGAACACAGAACCCTCTTCCACTCTGCGGGAATCGTTGATCAGTGTTGTAATCTCTATCTCGTCGCTCCCCTGTTCTACCTTATAATCTATGCGTTCTAACAATTGATTTAATTTCATCGTAACTCTCCTCCATTCTCTGCCTGTCATCAAACACTAAGCTTACTCCCGCCTGCAGCGGGCCTCTTCCTGACACCTTTCTAGAATATCACATTTGCGTACTTCTTGCAAAATAATCTGGACATCCCGGATATGAAATCTTTATGAACTTCCCGCAAAAAACTTTACTTTTTTTCATAAAAATGTTATATTCGCACAATGTTGTATGTCAACCTGCTCAATGTATATGAGGAGTATTAAATTTATGAATCGAGTTATTTTGTTTTTTCTCAAGCCGCTTTCCTTTCTTCCTGCACTCATCATGATGTATGCCATCTACAGCTTTTCTGCCCAATCAGGTACAGACTCCGGCAATTTAAGTTATGAAATCAGTGTTCAGATCGTTCAGATTGGAAATCAGGTCCTGGACAAAGGATATGAAGACTGGGAAATAGAAGAAGTTGCAACAAACATTGAATATTACGTGCGAAAAGCCGCACATATGACCGAGTATTTTCTGCTCGCCATCGCTGTGTCTTTTCCGCTGTATGTATATGGAGTCCGCGGAATCTGGCTCCTGCTTCTGGCCGGTTTCATCTGTGTCGGCTTCGCCTGCGGAGACGAGTACCACCAGTCCTTTGTGGACGGCCGCGGCCCCAGCATCCGCGACGTCTGCATCGACAGCATCGGTATCTTCACCGGTATCTATGTCGTGCGCATCGTCTGCTGGACGCTTCTGGCTCCGGCGCGGATGATCGCCCGCCACAATGAACGGGTACGAAGACGGAGAGCCAGAGAAGAACGGCGTACCGCACAGCATCGCGGCAGACGCCATCTGTCTACCCTTGAAAAAGAGGGAAAACGCCATATTTACTAATACATACATCGTAAACGAAATAACTCCCCAGAAAGCGCAGGATAGATTTTCGAGAGTGACAGCCAAAAAAGCGCAGGCGCAGCGGGCTACGCGGAGGCTTTTTGACTGGTGCTATCAGAAATATAGACAAGCTTAATATGGTAGTTATTTCAGTCGATATGCTTTTCCGAAGAAGGCACCCCGCGCCTCAGCGCACTCTCCCCGAACCGCTCCCGCAGCTCGTCCATGGCGAGACTCATCTTTTTCTGCCGCTCATCCAGCGGCTTCTCCTCCACCAGATCAAACAGGCTCAGCTGCTCCGGTGCATCTGCCTCCTCCAGCTTCGAGGTGCGGATTCCCAGCAGCCGGATCGGTTCCCCATCCCACAGCTCATCGAACAGACCACAGGCCTCCCGATAAAGAACTGCATCCGCATTGGATGCTTTTTTCAGCTGTCTCTGGTGGGACACCCCCTGAAATGTATGATACTTCACCTCCACGCTGACCATGTTCGCCTTCTGTCCTGCCGCACGCAGTCTTCTGCCCACACTCTCCGCAAGCCGTCCCAGAACCTCGCAGGCTCCCGCTCTCTCCGTCACGTCCTCACGCAGTGTGGTGGAATTGCCAATTCCCTTCGCCTCACCCGAGTCCACCTGTACCTTTGACCGGTCGATCCCGTTGGCAAACTCCCACAGCATCCTCCCGTGGCTTTTCAGATGCAGCTCCACGATCCGGGGATCTGCCTTCGCCAGGTCTCCGATGGTGTTGATCTCCAGCTTTTTTAAGGTCTCCACGCTGGAACGCCCTGCCATGAACAGCTCCGACATGGGAAGCGGCCACATCTTTTCCTTGATTTCCTCAGGAAACAGCGTGTGCACCTTATCCGGTTTTTCAAAATCGGACGCCATCTTCGCCAGGAGCTTTACAGAAGAGATTCCGATATTCACAGTAAATCCAAACCGTTCCCTCACCCCATCCTTGATCTGCAGTGCCCCGTCCACTGGGGACGGAAAGCGATGTGCAATTCCGGTAAAATCCATATAACACTCATCCACACTGACCTGTTCAATATCCGGTGTAAATTCCTGCAGATAAGCCATCAGTTCTCTGCTCCGCTCATGGTACAGATGATGATCCGGTGGCACCAGCAGCAAATTCGAACACTTAAATAAGGCATTCGCGACAGGTTCCCCCGTGCGAATGCCGAATCTTTTGGCAGGAATTGATTTCGCCAGTACAATGCCGTGGCGGGACTTCTGATCCCCGCCGATGATGGCGGGAATCGTCCGAATATCAACTTCTGCTCCGTTCTTTAATTGCTCTGCTGCCGTCCAGCTTAAGTACGCTGAATTTACATCTATATGAAAGATAATCGGTGTCATCACTAACCCTTTTCCCTGGTACATCGTTTCCTAAATAACTACCACATTAAGCTTGTCTAGATTTCTGTGCAGCTATTTCGTTTGCGATGTACTAACAGTTTGCCAACTGACCCTTGACTCTTGCCTCTAGTTTTTCTCCGACTGCATCGATCAGGATTACATCCTGACTCGCCACGTCTCCCGCAAGGATCAGCCGCGCCGCCAGTGTCTCCACATTCTTCTGGAGA
The DNA here is from genome assembly GCF_900142165.1 of Hespellia stercorisuis DSM 15480. GTDB lineage: Bacteria > Bacillota > Clostridia > Lachnospirales > Lachnospiraceae > Hespellia > Hespellia stercorisuis. Next base: position 37,612 of record NZ_FQZY01000012.1, on the reverse strand, counting down.
TATCGCTTGAGTGGTCTCGCTCCGTACATCGGGTCGTAACCGCCATCCACGATCAGACGCTTCGCCGCTCCGGTGAGTTCCACGGAAATCTCCTTCTCAACCAGTCGTTTGTTGATATCATTTACCAATAAGTCAATGATGGCATAAATATTGTCTTTCGTCAATGGTTTGAACATGATGATTTCATCCAGACGGTTCAAAAATTCCGGTCTGAAATGTGCCCGCAGTTCATTCATCACCATAGACTGGTTCTCCTCGTCGATGGTGCCGTTCTCCTCGATACCCTCCAGCAGAAAGTTTGCGCCAATATTCGAGGTCATGATCAGGATCGTGTTCTTAAAGTCCACGGTTCTTCCCTGGGAATCTGTGATACGGCCGTCATCCAGCACCTGCAGCAATACATTAAATACATCCGGATGTGCTTTTTCAACCTCATCAAACAGTACGACTGAATACGGTTTTCTTCTGACTGCTTCTGTCAGCTGTCCGCCTTCATCGTACCCCACATATCCCGGAGGTGCTCCGATCAGTCTGGACACGGAGTATTTCTCCATGTACTCACTCATGTCGATACGCACCATGTTGCTCTCATCGTCAAACAGGCTTTCCGCCAGCGCCTTGGCGAGTTCCGTCTTGCCGACGCCGGTAGGTCCTAAGAACAGGAACGAACCGATCGGTTTCGTCGGATCTTTGATCCCCGCCTTGGAGCGGATGATAGCCTCTGTCACGAGTTCGACGCCCTCGTCCTGCCCGATGACACGTCTGTGGAGCTCCTCCGCCAGATGCAGGGTCTTGCTCCTCTCGCTCTCATTCAACTTTGCAACCGGAATGCCGGTCCAGCGGGAGATAATTCTGGCGATTTCATCGTCGGAAACGCTCTCATGTACGAGGGACAGATCCTTTGATTTCACCAATTCCTCCTCATCCTCCAGCTGCTTCTGGAGTGACGGGAGTTTCCCATATTGCAATTCTGCTGCCTTGTTCAGATCATATTCGCGGTTGGCCATCTCAATCTCACGATTGGTCTGCTCAATCTCCTCGCGAATCTTCTGCACGCGCTCCACACTGTGTTTTTCATTGTCCCACTGTGCCTTTTTGCCGGAAAATTCTTCCCGGAGCTCCGCCAGCTCAGACTGCAGTCTCTCCAGACGTTCCTTACTCAGGCGGTCATCCTCTTTCTTCAGCGCAGTCTCCTCAATCTCCAGCTGCATGATCCTCCGGTTCAGTTCATCCAGCTCCGTCGGCATGGAATCCAGCTCTGTCTTGATCAGCGCACAGGCTTCATCGACCAGGTCGATGGCCTTATCCGGAAGGAAACGGTCCGAGATATATCTATTGGAAAGCACAGCTGCCGCAACCAGGGCACTGTCTGTAATTTTGACGCCATGGAATACCTCGTAACGTTCTTTTAATCCACGTAAGATAGAAATCGCATCCTCAACGGTCGGCTCATTGACCATAACCGGCTGGAAACGACGTTCCAACGCTGCGTCCTTTTCAATGTATTGTCTATATTCATCCAGTGTCGTTGCACCGATGCAGTGAAGCTCGCCTCGTGCAAGCATTGGTTTCAGCATGTTGCCCGCATCCATTGCGCCGTCGGTCTTTCCGGCGCCCACGATCAGGTGAAGTTCATCGATAAACAGGAGAATTCTTCCGTCGCTGTTTTTCACTTCCTCCAGAACCGCTTTCAAACGTTCCTCGAACTCGCCGCGGTACTTTGCACCGGCGACCAGCGCACCCATATCCAGAGAAAAGATGGTTTTGTCTTTCAGCCCCTCCGGCACATCTCCTTTTACAATACGCTGTGCGAGACCTTCCACGACTGCCGTCTTGCCGACACCCGGCTCACCGATCAGCACCGGATTGTTCTTGGTCTTTCTGGAAAGGATCCGGATAATGTTGCGGATCTCCTCATCACGACCGATTACGGGATCCAGCTTCTGATCTCTCGCCTTCTCCACAAGATCCTGCCCGTATTTATTCAATGTATCATAAGTCACCTCCGGATTATCTGAGGTCACCCGCTGATTGCCACGCACGGTGGAGAGTTCCTTCAGGAATGTGTCCCGCTTCACCCCAAATTCTTTGAAGACTGCCTTCACCTCACGGTTCGCGTACTTGATCATGGCAAGGAACAGATGCTCTACTGAGACATACTCGTCCCCCATCTGTTTTGCCTCGTCCTCCGCATGGATCAGAACCTTGTTCAGGTCCTGCCCCACATAAGCCTGGCCGCCCTGCACCTTCGTGCGCTTCGCCAGTGCCTGCTCTGCCCGGTTCACAAAATAATCCGTTTGGATGTTCATCTTCTCAAGCAGCTTCAGAATCAAGCTGTCATCCTGCTGCAGCAGTGCATACAGCAGATGCTCCTGCTCGATCTCCTGATTGCCGTATTCCATCGCGTATTTCTCGCAGTCCTGTACTGCCTGCAATGATTTTTGTGTAAATTTATTTATATTCATAGTACAAATCCTCCTTCTGGTGGAATTTATTTTTATATGTTCTACAAGTAATATAACATGTATTATTAGCACTGTCAAGCACCGAGTGCTAATTTGTCTGAATTTTTTGAAGTGGTGTGCGGAAAACTTAAGAAGTTGATATTATATGGTAAAACTGTTAAAATGTATATATCTTAAAAATTTTGTGTCAAAATGGATTGTGAGAAGAATATGAATAGAAAAGAGAGACAAACGAGAAGGAGTAATCGAGGATTTACATTGGCTGAATTACTGATTGTTGTGGCAATCATTGCAGTACTGGTTGCGGTATCCATTCCTATATTTACACATCGATTGGAAAAAGCCAGAAGAACGGTGTGTTTGAATGAGCGTAATACGATGCGCCGGGCAGCGGCAATGGCGACATTGACAGATGACATTGATTGGACAAAGTATAGTGATTCTGCGGAAGTCATTGCGAAATTAAAGGACATGGGTTTGATTGAGGAGTTTGAATGTCAGTCTGGCGGGACAATCTATGCAGAAGAAAACAGTATTAAGGCTGGAAATGTTTCGTTTCGTTGTACCTATCATGATGATGGTAAAAAACCGGGGGATGAGGAAGAAAATTTAACAGGAACAGGTTCTGCTTTGAAAAATCTACAGGATGCATTAAAGGATGCGTGGGAGTCTTATATAAAGGATAAAAATAATTCTAAGAACAATACGGCGTTCTTGCAGAACTTTTTTAAGAACAATAATTCTGAGGATTATTTGAAAAAAGAGAAAGTTTCGGATGTATTGACGGAAGATCAGATAGAGAAATTAGCAAAAAGCATGAATGAAAAGCAGTCTGATTATACGGAAACGCAGATAAAGTCAGTCTTACAGAAATATGCAAACAGCGAACTGACGGTTGCTCCATATGTACTGAGGGATGGGACAATTGTGTATTATTATACGGAAGATGCATCACGTTTTGGAAAGAATGATAGTACCAACCATTCTACCACAAGTATGATGTATTACAATGGTACATGGTATATGGCCCCTATGGCCAGTGCAGACAAATTGAAAAATGGTTTTTATCCGGCAAATTTCAATTCCGAATCACCAAGTGAGTTCTTTGGAAAAGAGGGGTGGATAGCTGTTAATTAATATTTTTCACAATTCTCGTGGAGCTGGTCAACAACAGCTGTTAAAAGACAGCTTCCAGCTGCTAACATACCGTATGTAATATCCGCTGGGGATTTCTATATGGTGAGTTTCGGATGTTTTTGAAAAAGGAAAGCGGAAAATGTAAAGCAATTATTACGCCGTTTGCTGTTTACCTGAATGAAAACGATAATTATGTAGAGCCGGATATGATGGTAGTATGTGATAAAGACAAGCTGGATGAAAATGGGTGTCACGGAGCTCCAGATTTGATTATAGAGGTAGTGTCGCCCGGATCTGTCAGAATGGATTATTCGATCAAGCTTTTTAAATATAGAAGCTTTGGTGTGCGTGAGTATTGGATTGTAGATCCCGCAAAAAACAGGATCACGGTACATGATCTAGAGCATGAAGAAACATTGGCATTGGGATCGGTCATCTGCTGAATAATAGGATTATGCTTCTTGGCATTCCCGCATCATTTGCCCCCATTAGACATCCCCACACAAAAACAACAGATACGATAGAACCCAATATTTACAGGATCTATCGTATCTGTTAAAGTAAGACAAAAATTGACTGCAACTGTCAAGCACTGCGTGCTAATTTTTTCAATGGAGCCAGCGGACTTAGGAATCCGCCGAATCACTTCCTCTACTTTAAAAACTGAATAATCGCATCATAATTTTCCGGCTTATGCGGAAACGTACAATTTGAACAGATTTTCACCCTCCGCCCGTTGATCTCTTTATACTCTGGTCTACCGGGACAGTGCTCCCTGCTGTACAGCGGGCAATAACAGAACAGACAGTTGAAATCCTCAAGCCCCTCGTGGCACGGATAATACTGACAGTCCCTGTTCTCAAAAAAACGATAAGAATTTTTCATTTCTCTTCCTCCTTCTTGACACCAGCCCATCTTGACATCAGCCCGTATCAGGTTTGCCTGCAGCAAACGGGCTGACGCTGCATATCGGGTTTTCTATGAAGACCTGACATCATTTTCTTTCACAATAATGATCGTAAGATACCCACTGTCTGCATCGATGCTCTGCAGCCCGCACATCACCTTTTCATCTGCCATCCCACAGTTTGAAACTGCCCAGATCTCGTGCATGGACTGCTGCTCTTCCAATATCTTTTTTATTTCATGAAGCTGTTTTCCAGATTTCATATACACTTTCGTGCCCGGGTAAGCCAGTGTCCTTCTGACATCACCGGCACCCGGAATTATATGAATTTCATCCCTGGCACCGCCCAGGGGAATCCCCGCCCTTGCCGCGGCGGCGCAGATTGACGGTACGCCCGCAATCACTTCCGTCAGAAATCCGTGTTCCACGGCTCTCTCGTGAATGTAGCTGAATGTAGAATAAAGAGACGGATCCCCGATTGTCAGAAACGCCGCCTTTTTATTTTTCTCGAGACACCCGGAGATATCCGCATAGATCGCCGCATGCGCCCGGGCAAGCTGCTCCGGATCCCGGATCATTGGGAAATGCCTGCACAGGATTTCCTTCTCATCGATTTCAGGAAGGATATCTTTCACGATTCGGTAGGCATAACAGTCTTCTTTTGGTTCGGTCGGCAGAATCACCACATCGCAGGCGCGGATTGTCCTGACCGCCTTTAGCGTGAGCAGCTCCGGATCTCCGGGGCCGACACCGATTCCATACAATATTCCACTCATTTTCTTCCCTCCTACTTCAGATGTAATGCGCTCCCCGTGTTCGCCCAAAGGGCAGGCCGGCGGAGACATTCATCAATAAAATGTTTTGCAAATGCGGTATTCGACGCGTAGTACAGATGCGGGAACCCCCAGAAATGATTTCGTTCTTCCTGCACGCATTCCCACGCTCTGCCCGTCACCGGCTTTTTCGCCAGACAATCGGTTCCATTTGCAGTGCTGTCATAATAATGAAACTCATGTCCACGAATCCCGGTGTGCTCCGGCAGAAACATAGGAATTTTTTCTGCAAGTTCCATATAGCCGAAGCGCACCAGTCTGCCCACATAGGAGACATCTGCCGGAATCACACCGACCATCGGATAAGTCTGTGCATGCTCATCCGTCAGATTCTCGTGAAGATACATAAATCCGCCGCACTCCGCAAAAGATGGCAGGCCCCCGCGAATTGCAGCCGCAACCGCCTCTCTCATCTCTTTATTTTCGGAAAGCTCCTCCCCGTATAGCTCCGGATATCCGCCCCCCAGAATCAGGCCACGGATATGCTCCGGAAGTTTCCGGTCATGCAATGGCGAAAATGGAACCAGTTCTGCACCGAAATGTTCTAAAATCTTCAGATTATCCCGATAATAAAAGCAAAAGGCCTCATCCCTTGCAATCGCAATCCTTATTTTCTTCGTTTCGCACTCTAAGTTCTGATCTCCACACGGCTCTCCATACAGGCTCTTGTTGATCTGGCTCTCTGACATTTCCATTTCTTCGGCAGACTCTGCCAGTGCCAGGATCCCATCGATATCCACATTTTCTTCCATCAGCATTCCGGCACGCGCCAGCGTATTCTCCACGGTCTCTATCTCCTCCGGCATCACAAGCCCCAGATGGCGGCTCTTCAGATTCAGTTCCTTCTGTCCGGGAACACAGCCATACACCTTAATCCCCAGTTCTCTTTCAATCTCCGGGGCGATGGAAGCGCAGAACATTTTGCTGGTCCGGTTCAATATCACACCATGGATCAGGTGCCGCCTGTCATACTGCAGAAAACCTGCAAGCAGCGCAATGACAGACCTTCCCATCCCATGTGCATCCACCACCAGAACAATGGGTATCTGAAGAATCCCCGCAAGATGGTAGGTGGATCCCTCCTCCCGGATACCGCCGAGTCCGTCGTATAAGCCCATGACGCCTTCCACCACCGAGATCTGTGATCCACTCTGATCCAGCAGAAACAGCGCTCTTACCTGCTCCTCCGATGAAAAATAGGAATCCAGATTTCTGGAAGGGATCTGAAGAATCTGTTCGTGGAACATGGGGTCGATAAAGTCCGGTCCACACTTGAAGGACAGCAGATTTTTTCCTCTCTTTTGCAGCTGTTTTAACAGCGCACATGTAATTGTCGTTTTTCCACTGCCGCTTTTTACTGCGGCAATCATCACTCTGGGTGTTCTCATTTACACTTCTTTCTGAAACTGGAAGGAACAGATACAGACCGGATTTTCCGCCTGCATCAACTGATAACTTCCGATTTCTTTTGCTCGATTCACCTGCACCTGGATGATCTCCAGATTGCAGATCCGGCGATCTTTTTTCAGTTCAGCCATCTTCTGGACAGTTTCCAGACTGACCGCATTCAGCACCACCTTCATCTGTGGATTTTTCAGATACAGGGCATCCAGGATTTTTTCCAGTTTCCCGCCACTTCCGCCGATAAATGCGTGGGTTGCCGCAGGGAGCGGTTCCAGTGCTTCCGGTGCCTCCCCCTCGGTCACTTCGATATTAAAGGCTGCAAATTTTCTCTTGTTTTCCCGGATCAGCTCCAGTGCCCGTGGTTTCTTTTCTATGGCATAGACCTGGATTCCGGGGCTTTTTACCGCAATTTCCACGGCGATGGAGCCGGTGCCGCTTCCGATGTCATACACAACGGAATCCTCCAGGAGTCCCAGCCTGCAGATTGATATTTCACGGATTTCCTCTTTTGTCATTGGCACTTTGTCCCGGACAAAGCATACATCCTTCATTCCGTGGCACACCAATCTTTTCTCTGCCTGGGGATTCAAAATCAGACAGATGTACAGACCTTCCCGCTCCACCTTCGCACATTCCGCAGGGGTGAGCGTCTGGATTTCCTGTTCCGGGTAGGACAGCTGAAAACCAGTCATAACCTGGCAAAAATCCAGGGCCGCCTCCGACAGCATCTCTCCCAGGAGCCGCACGTCCCCAGCGCCGGACACCAAAAGCCAGGTTCTGGCTGTATGCCGCACGGCATCCAGCAGCTGTCCCTTCCACAACACATCCTCTCCGTGACCATGTATGCTCAGAATCCGGGCATCCTGCCACGGCACTCCGGTGGCCGCCGCCATGCCGGAGATCGCGGAAATTCCCGGGAAAATCACGGTATTACAGTCTTCCCTGTTTTTTACATTTTCATATAATTTATGGCATCCGCTGTAAAATCCGGTGTCCCCGGAGAAGAGCACGACGATGTTCACGCCTCTTCCGGTCAGCCGGTCCAGACAAGGCAGGATATCCCGCGCGAGATAATATGGCTTTAAAACAGCATCTGTCTCCAATGTCTCCAACGTTTCCAACAGTCTCGGTGCGCCGAAGATATAATCGGCCCGACGGATCTCCCGATCCGCCGCAACGGTGAGGAAATCCCGGGTCCCCATTCCGACTCCGACAAGGGCGAGCTGGTTTCGAATGCGTTTTCCCGTAATTTCTGATATCCGGCCACAGACCTCCGAAAAAGAATCGCCCGGTTTTTCTTTTTCCGGGTTTCCGATCACATACACCGGAATCCTTTCCTCATCCGCCGCCGCAAGTTTTTCGCCGTATCCGCCTGCCGCACCGCTTTCCTTGGTCACGAGTGCACGGATTTTAAATTGACGGATCAACGCCCGGTTCAATTCTGTGCCGAAGGGTCCCTGCATGGCAATGATCTGTTTTCCCCAAATCCTGTTTGCCTCGCAGATGGCAATGCTCTCCTGCCCCGGAAGGACGCGCACATACAGCCGCTTTTTCAATTCTTCATTCTCACAATATGCTGCCAGATCCTTGCTCCCGGTCGTGAGCAGGATATTGCCGCCACATCTCTCCAGGGCCTTGGCACACGCTGCCGCCGTGTCAAAATAATACCTGTCCTGTCCGTTGTTTTCACCTGATTTTTCTGTCTTTCCGGCTTGCGTCGATGTTCGTAAGTTTAATGTCTTCTGCTCCAATGCTTTCGCATTTTCTTCCTTCTGCAGGACTGTCGTACTCCGCTTCAGCCGCAGATACGGGATCTCCGTTCCCGCAAGGCTCTCCCGGATGTGCTCCGACACCACGGCTGCAAATGGATGGGTCGCATCCACTACCGCATCAAATGCACCGTTTCGGATAAATTCCGTCATCTCTCCGGTCTCCATGCGCCCGGTATGAACGGTCACATGATCCAGCTTTGGCATCACATATTCGCCGTACTCCGTCGCCACAGAAATCTCGCATTCTATCCGGTTCGCAGAGAGCAGTTCTGCGAGTCTCCTGCCTTCCGTCGTCCCGGAAAAGATCAATATTCTGCTCATACCTGGTATCCTCTCTTTGTAATCAGTTTTCCGTCTATGATCTCCGACTGTGAATTGCCGATAAAGACGGTGGTAAACATATTGACGGTCCGGTCCCTGAGCTCCCGGATGGTGCACACTTCACACGCTGTGCCCTCCCGCCCGATGTTTTCCACATAGCCGCAGGCACGCGTTTCCTCCACACCATGATCCAGCAAAATGTCACAGGCACGTTTCAGATAATCTGCCCGCTTGTGGCTGGACGGATTGTAAATTGCAATTGCAAAGTCTCCGTCGGCCGCGGCAGCCAGGCGCTTTTCGATTCTTTCCCAGGGTGTCAGCAGATCACTTAAACTGATCACGCAGAAGTCATGATTCAGCGGTGCTCCGAGGACGGCCGCGCCGCTGTTTGCTGCCGTGATTCCCGGTATGACCTGAAGTTCTGCCTCCGGATACTCCCGTCCGATCTCGTACATCAGCGATGCCATCCCATAGATTCCGGCATCCCCGCTGCAGATCATGGACACGGTCTTTCCCTTCCCGGCTTCTTCAAAACACATTCTGCACCGTTCCACCTCCTGACGCATTGGCGTTGAAAGCAGTTCTTTTTCCCGAAAATGCTCTCCCAGCAGATTCAGATACACCGGGTATCCAATGATGGTATCACTTGCCTCCAACACTTCCATTGCCTGCGGGGTCATCATGTTTTCTTTCCCCGGTCCCATCCCGACTACGAATATTTTATGCTTCATCAATTATGATTCCTTCCTGATTTTCTGTATCAAGCTCCCATTTCTTCCGGACCACCGCAATTGTCATGCCGTCCTCCGCCTGTTTGGGCAGCACCACTTCTCCATCCGGTCCTGCCGCCCTCATAGCCGCCCGTTCGCACACATTGTCTGCGCCGGTACATTTCCTGACAAATTCAGAAGCCAGAAATTCACCGGGCACTGCCTGCAGCTCCTCTGCGGTATATGTCTGGAACGGAATCCGGTTGCTGCCCGCCCACCGTACAAGCCCCGGCTCCTCTTTCTTCAGATCGATCGATGCCAGCATGAGCACATCCGAGCGGTCCAGCTGCAGTACATCCAGCCACTTTTCAATAAATGCTGCCAGACTTTGATACGCTTTGCCCCTTCTGCATCCGATTCCGATAATGTATTCTTTTGGCTTGAGACGGAGAATTCCGTGGGAGAGCTGCGTCAGATCCGTAGAGATCACGATATCCACCATCTCTTTTTTCAGCACCTTGGCCGAAATTTTTGCGATGCCCTCTTTGTTCTGTATGGTCAGATGATTCTTTTTGGCGAACAGATCCACTGCAAAGGTCTCGTTCACATCCGTGGCCGTGGTGATGACAGGGACCGCCCCCGTCTTCCCTGCGATCAGCCCGGCAAGTTCGTTGGCACCGCCGACATGTCCAGACAGAAGGGGGATCACAAACTGTCCGGCCTCATCCATGCAGAGCACGGGACTGTCCGTCAGCTTGTCCCCGATGAAGGGTGCAATGGTCCGCACCGCGATTCCGCAGGCTCCGATAAAGACCAGTGCACGCTTTGCGGCAAACTGCTCTTTCGCCCAGACCTTCATATTCTCCGGTCCGCCGCCTCCGTGTTTGCAGCAGATTGTGACCGTTCCCTGCTCCCAGTCGCGAAAGACCTCCTCCGCAAGCATATTTCCTTTTTCCGAAAAGCTGATTACACTAATTTCCATATCTTCCCTTCTCTTCCTGAAAAATGATTCCGCGAATCCTCATACGTTCTTATCCTTCTGAAAACGGTTTCTTCCTTTTCCGAAATTCCGTCTCAAAATCCGGCGCATACAGCCTTGATTTCTCATAGTTCTGATGTGCGATCACCTCTCCCACCAGCACCAGCGCAGTCTTCGTGATTCCATGTATTCGGGCAGTCTCCTCCAGAGTGACAAGGTCACAGACATACGCCTCCTCTTCCTCCCAGGTGGCCTTGTAGACCAGCGCCGCCGGTGTGTGCTCCTCATATCCTCCCAGAATCAGCCGTCTGCTCAGTTCTCCCAGCATTCCGGTGCTCAGATACACCGCCATGGATGCCTGATGAGCCGCAAAACTCTCGATGCTCTCCAGCTTCGGAACCTTCGTCTTCCCCTCCATGCGGGTGATGATCAATGACTGGGAAACCTCCGGAAGCGTATACTCCAGATTCAGGGATGCCGCCGCACCAAAGCAGGCACTTACCCCCGGACAGCTCTCATAGGCAATCCCCAGTGTATCCAGCGCATCCATCTGTTCCCGCACCGCACCATAGATGCTCGGCTCTCCGGTGTGCAGACGCACCGTCATCTGACTTTGTTCCTCCGTCTCCCGGATGATCGCAATCACTTCATCCAGCGTCAGCTTCGCGCTGTTGTAAATCCTGCAGTCCTCCCTGCACAGTTCCAGCAATTCAGGATTGACCAGCGATCCTGCATAGATCACCACATCCGCCTGCTCCAGTAACTGACTGCCCCGCACCGTGATCAGATCCACCGCTCCCGGCCCTGCTCCTACAAAATGTACCATGTGTCTGCCCCTTTCTTTTCAAGACCCGGCAGATGTCCATAATTGAATACGACGTCTGCCCGCAGCATTTAAGATATTCCTTTACTATTCCCTTACTATTCCTTTACAACAGTTCCCGCAAAAAATCTGCTGCCCCCGCACTCCTGGCCAGTTCTCCGAACTCATTGGAATACAGGATCGTCTCGATCTGCAGATTTCCTCCTGCCCTCCGATTCAGACAGCACTGGATCTTTTTCATCAGATTCTTCATGACCGCTTCTTTTTTTCCACATTCCTGCAGGATCCGGAGTGCCTCCTCCGAGGTGACACAATCGAGAATTTCCTCGACAGCTGCCATCGGTGTCTGTGCCCTCACCGCTGCCGCCGCCATCAGTTCCATCCTGCAGTCCCCCTCCTTTGAGTGGGTGTTCATGATCCCGCCGGCGACCTTCACCAGTTTACCGATATGTCCGGTCAGAAGCATTTTCTCAAATCCTGTCTCCACCGCCATATCGATCGTCGCGCCGATAAAGTTGCTGCATTTCACACTGCGGTCCAGATCGTAACCGTAGGTGGCTTTCATGTAATCAAGTCCATAGTTTCCGGGGGAAACGGCAATCAGGTGCTGCCCTTCTGCCCGCTTCTGGTTCAGCTCCACCCGGATGGTGTCTAAGAGCGCCTGACTGCTCATAGGCTCCACGATCCCGCTGGTTCCTATGATGGAGATGCCGCCCACAATGCCAAGTCTCGGATTGAAGGTCTGTTCTGCCAGTTTTTCACCGCCCGGCACGGAAATCGTGACAGACAATGCACCCTTGTAATCTGTCAGTTCGCAGATTTCCCGCACTTCTTTTTCAATCATTTCCCGCGGAACATGGTTGATGGCTGCATTCCCCACCGGCTGGTCGAGCCCCAGTTTTGTCACACGTCCCACCCCGGCTCCGCCGTCCACACAGATCCTGGCCGCTCCATCTGCAAACGCCACACAGGCGCAGATCAGTGCTCCCGTGGTAATGTCTGGATCATCCCCGCCGTCCTTCCTGACCGCACAGCTGGCAAAGTTCTCCCCCCGCTGCCGCTCAAGCAGATCTGCCCGGAATACAATGCCCTTTGGCGTATTGATGACAATCGTCTCTTTTTCTCTTCCTGTCAGAAGCATATACGCTGCCGCCTTTGCAGCCGCCGCAGCACAGCTCCCCGTGGTAAATCCGTACCGCATTCCTACCTCCCCAGCTCGTACAGCAGCGCATTGCAGATTGCAGCCGCCACATTACTGCCGCCTTTTCTTCCCCGGTTGATGATATAAGGCACATCCGTCTCCCGGATCAGTTCCTTTGCCGCCTCCACATTTACAAATCCCACCGGGACTCCAATGATAAACGCCGGACGGTACGCTCCGCTTTGAATCATCTCATGCAGCCGGATCAATGCCGTAGGCGCATTCCCAATGGCAAAAATAACCGGCTTTTTGATCCTGGCCGCCCGCTCCATGCTGACAGTGGCCCGCGTCACATTCCGCTCCTTTGCGATCTGCGCGACCTCCTCGTCCGCCATAAAGCAGTGGGCCTCTCCTCCGTGCTTTGCCAGCGTCCGCTTGTTCACCCCGGCCAGCGCCATATTGGTGTCTGTCACAATATCCGCGCCCGCAAGAATCAGCCGCTTTGCAGTCTCCACTGCCCCCTCCGAGTACGTCATCGTTGTGGCATACTCAAAGTCTGCGCTGGTGTGAATCGCCCGCTTGGTAACCATTGCCTCGTCCTGCGGCAAAACGATTCCCATCTGTTCCAGCTCCTGCGTGATAATCTCGAAGCTTCTCGTCTCAATATCTTTCGGTCCTATGTATTCAATCTGTCTCAATTATTTTCCCCACCATTTCCATCAGCCTTTGATTTTCCTCATGTGTCCGCACCGCAATCCGATAGCAGCCTTTCGCAAGTCCTCTGAAATTGCTGCAGTCCCGGATCAGGATTCCCTGCTCCAAAAGCTTCTCATACAACCCGGATCTGCTCTGAATCAGCAGAAAATCTGCCGCTGCGGGCCACACCCGCACGCCGAGACTCTGCAGCCCCCGCGTCAGATATGCCCGTTCCTCCGCTACATAGCGAACGCTCTGTCTGCGGTATTCGTTCTCCCGCAGTGCCGCGATTCCCGCCTCCTGTGCAAAGCAGGACAGGTTCCACTCCGGCAGCTGCTCCCGGATTTTCTCAGTCCTTCTGCTCCCGCCGCACAACAGATACCCCAGACGGACGCCCGGAATCGCGTATATTTTGGTAAATGCCCTCACCACGATCACATGGGGGAACTCCCGCAGGCTGTTCTCCTCCGCAAATCCCCGCTCTTGCGTGAACTCGATAAAGCATTCATCCAGGATCACCGTGATCTGTTTCTCCCCGCACACCTGGCAGATTTGTTTCAGGAGGTTCCGGTCCGTCAGGTTTCCCACCGGATTGTTGGGGGTGGCAAGAAACAGTAGGTCAATGTCGTCGGTGAGCTGCTCCAGGAATGCCCCTGTGAGGGAAAAACAGTCGTCTTCTCTCATCTCGTAATAGACCGTTTGCGCGCCGGACGCCTGTGCCGACCTTTCGTACCCGTAAAACGACGGGACGGGGATCAAAATCTTTTTGGGCTTTTCCGCGTGCACAATTGCCATAAACAATTCCGAAGCACCGTTGCCGCAGACCACCATATCCGGCTCCACGCCGGTCTGCCCGCTGATTGCATGAACCAGCTCTGCCGCGTGGATATCCGGGTAACACCTGCAGTTCTCCACCGCATCGGCCAGTGCCTCTTTCACCCCCTCCGGGATTCCCAGAGGGTTGGTATTGACCGAAAAATCCATCTGTACCTGGTTGCGGTAAATATCTCCGCCATGGATTATTTTATGCATAAATCAATCCCTCCCAGAACCAGCAAACAACAGATCTGACACAAAAATGATGCGATGTACATCAATCTGTTTACCCGCTTAATATCGTCAGCCTCCACCGGACGGAGTTTCTCTCCGATATACGGCTTTTTCACAATCTTTCCAAAATAGCTGGCATCTCCTGCCAGTTGGATTCCAAGTGCTCCCGCACAGGCCGATTCCGTCTGGGCCGAATTGGGGCTGGCGTGATTGTAACGGTCTCTTTTGTATATCTGCCATGCATGTTTTCCGTCGAAGTCGCTGCCGCCCAAGAAGCAGGCCAGCACGATCAATACCGCACTGATTCTGGCCGGAATAAAATTGACCACATCATCCAGCTTTGCCGCTGCTCTTCCGAAATGGAGATACCGGTCATTTTTGTAGCCCACCATGGAGTCCATGGTGTTGACTGCTTTATAAAAAAAGCCCAGTACCGGTCCGCCGACTGCCGTGTAGAGCATGGGGGCAATGACTCCGTCGGACGCGTTCTCCGCAACTGTCTCAATGGCAGCCTTCGCAATTCCGGTTTCATCCAGATTTCCAGTGTCTCTTCCGACGATCATGGCGACCGCCTTTCTGGCACCTGCAAGTTCGCCCGTTCCTGATCCGCGTTCCAATTCCCGATACACTTTCATACTCTCCGTCTTCAGACATTTCATGGCAAGGATCTGATAGGTCATGATGCTTTCCACCACAATCCCTGCCACCGGATGAACGGCGTAAGCGATCGCCAGACAGGATGCACTCAGGATGATTGTCCCTGCGAGGACCAGCACCACAAAACAGATTCCCTTTCGGCGTTCCTCTGCAGCGTGTTCTTCTGCATTGTATTCTGCTTCATTTTTCCCAGTCTTTCTCCCGGACCCTTCCTTTGGTCCAAGCATTCGCTTTTCCAGAAAAGCAATCCCGTTTCCGATCAGCCGGATCGGGTGTGGCATCCAATAGGGATCGCCCATCAGCAGATCGAGCAGAAAGCCCAGAAATGTTGCCGCAATATGGTACCTCATCAATTAGAAATCTCCTTTATCTGTGTGAGCATGATCTGCCCTTCCTTTCGTCTCAGCGTGGAACAATACCCACAACCGTTTTTCACCTGAAAATCAAAGTACTCTCCGCCGGAAAGACTGCTCAGGACCGCCATCATCGTCCCTCCGTGCACCACCGCCGCGACCTTTGGTTTCTGCACCCCGGACCCGACGATTTTCTCACGCTCCAGCTCGATCATCATCCGGTTCAGACCGGCCATACACCGGTTGGTGAACTGTTCTCTGGCTTCCCCCTCCGGAAATGCGATTGTTCCATTGCTGTCGATCCACCTCTGGTATTCCGGATCTCCCTTGAGATCCATATAGTTCTTTCCTTCAAACTTCCCGAAGTTCATTTCCTTCCATTCCGGTATGAGCAGATCCGGCTCTCTTCCAAACAACAGCAAAGCAGTCTGTCTGCAGCGCTTCATGGGCGAGGATACCAGATAGTTCCCGCAGTTTTGCAGGGATGGGGCACATTCCCGAAGCTTTCGGATTCCGTTCTCCGACAGTGCTTCGTCAGTCCAGCCCAGATACCGATGCTGTTCATTTGCCGCTGTCATACCATGGCGAATCCAGGTCACCTCTATTTCAGTCTCTGTCCAATTCCACATATGATCCGCTCCACTCTGTCTGCTCTTTTTGCCAGTTCAATGAGAAGGCGTCCCAGCCGTTCCCTGTACGCCCTCTCTGTCTGATCCATGGGCACGATTCCGTTTCCAATCTCGTCACAGATCAGAACACAGTCCGGATGCTCCTCACAGTACGTCAGGACGACCTGCTCTGCTTTGACCTCGGCTGCTTTTGCCGCTGCTGCTTTGATCTCAGTTGCTTTGATCTCTGCTTCTTCTACCAGCAGCTGTCGAAACCACAGATGCAGATCCGGGACAATCTCTACATCCTGTCCACTTTTTTTGCTCCGGACATATTCCTGTTTTCCCTGGGCATAACCCCCGATGTATAATTCCATGTTTCCTCCTGTCCTCCACGCTGTCCTTTATTTTTACCGGGCAGCTCCATCTCACTTACGAGTCGGATTTTTTCTTCCTCACAGACCCGTCTGCTCTTCTTTCTTACAGACCGGCCACACAGCAGACCGCTGCCGCAATGGCAAGGGCCGCCTCACATATGGTCACAAAATACCCTGCGGTATCTCCCGTGATTCCGTCCAGCTCCCGATAGCTGCGCACGCGGAAATAAGCAAAGGATGCAAGCGCCACTCCCACGGAGACGAGCCCGGGGACCGGTGCGATCCACATCATGCATGCGGCGCCAAGCACAAACTGGAGGAGAAGTGTCACCCTCACCGTCCACTTCTGCGCACCCGATGCAAACGTATACAGCAGTCCCTCCCGTTTCGCGGAGCGGAACGTGACGACACCGATTCCGCTGAGACATCTTGCCATAAAGAATCCAAATGCAAGGACTGCCGTGTAACGGAGGGTTCTTACCTCCGACAGTGCCCCCACGTAAATCAGATAGTATAGCACCAGCATGATCACCGAAAATGCGCCGATATGTGAATCCTTCAATATTTCCAGTTTTTTCTCCCTGGGCTGGTAGGAATGGAACGCATCCATCGTGTCCATAAATCCATCCACATGAAATCCTCCGGAAATGACGAGTGGAATCGCTGCACCGACGAAGGACGCGCACACGGATCCGATCTGATACCGGATGCAGATCCACCCCCATCCGTAAAACAGCAGGCCGATCACGATTCCGACCCATGGGAAAAAGCACAGCACATACCGCATATCCTTCTCCTCCCACGCAAACTGTGGAACCGGGATCTGTGAGTACATGGAAAATGCAATGGCGATTGATTTTAATACGGACATACTGCCTCCTTTATCTGGACGGCAATTCCCACCACGACCTCGGTCACCTGATCCGCAAGGTCTGCAATTCTGCAGTTCACGGCTCCAAGCGCACGCAGATACGCCATCGTGCCCGGATCATACGATATCCCATCCTCAAACACATTGTTGGTGACAATCACCAGCCGCTCCACCTGTCTGCCAAGGCGGAGTACATCCGCGACCACCTTCTCGGTCACCGGCCCCGGCTCCCGGATCTGTCCCTCCGCAAACATTTCATTTGCTACCAGATTGGACATACACTCTAACAGAGCGCTGCTCCGGTCTCCCCGTGGGATTTCAATCCGTCCCACATCCACCGACTGTTCAATTGTAACGAAGCCCTTGTCCCTGCGGATTTTCCTGTGGCGGGCCACCTTCTGTTCGCCCTCTTCATCCCGGACCCGCATGGTCGCAATGTAATATTTTTCACCGGAAGCCTGCTCCATCAGCTGTTCCGCATAGGCCGACTTCCCGCTTCCACTTCCACCCGTCACCAAATAGATCATCTGCTCTCCTCTGTCTCTGAAAATCGTTCATAGGGTGCCAGCTCCATCGTCTGAAATGTGGTCTCACTCTGATACAGTGTCCGCGCAATGTCCAGAAGTGACAGCATCATGACTGCCCCTGTCCCCTCGCCCAGCGCAAGTCCCGCATCGATCACCGGGGACAGCCCCAGCTCCTTCGTGAGGATTTCCGCAGCCGGCTCCTTGCTCCGGTGGGAGGCAATCATATAGGCTTTCGTCCCCGGTACGAGTCTCTCCGCCGTCAGTGCTGCCACCAGACTGATCACACCATCGGCTACAATGGGGATATGACAGAGCATCCCCCCCAGAAATACCCCGGTCAGTCCGGCAATATCGAGTCCGCCTACGGTGCAGAGAATACGGAGCGGCTCTTCTTTTTTCAATTCATAATGATGCAGTGCATCCTGAATCACCTGCCGCTTTCTCTCCAGCCCCCGGTCATCCAGTCCCGCACCGCGGCCTGCTGCCTCTGAGACTTTACATCCGGTTAGAGCCGCAGCCATGGCCGCGCTGGTGGTCGTGTTCCCGATTCCGACCTCCCCAGTCGCCAGAAGCCGATAGCCCTCTTTTTTACACTGCGCCACCATCTCGATACCAATCTGGATAGCCTCCAGCGTCTGTTCCTCTGTCATGGACGGACTCTTTGCAAAGTTTCCGGTCCCGTGTGTGATCTTCCGGTTCTGAACGCCCGGGAACGCCTCGTCTGAACTCACTCCGACATCCACCGGAATCACGTCCGCTCCGACAAATGCTGCCATTTTCCCAACCGAGGTCTGTCCCTTTCCCAGACACCGGACAATCAGTGTGGTAGTCTCCTGTCCCGACTGGCTGACCCCCTCCTCCACGATTCCATTGTCCGCGCACATGACGATCACCGCTTTTTTTTCAATGTCAATCTCTGTGGTGCCGTGGATTGCGCCGATCCTTGCGATTAGCTTTTCAAACCGCCCCAGCCCGTCCAGAGGCTTCGCAATGTTATCCCAGTTTTTTTCTATCTGTTTATAGACAGCTTGATTGATATCTTCTGCCTGCATGTTTTTTAAGTCCATTTTATTCATCGTATCTGCTTCTTTCCATTACTTTTGATTCCTGCAAAGGCGAGATTGCCTACGCGGTGCCCGTCCGAACAACGTCCGGATTTTAGCTGCACTGCTCCATCCTTTATATCGCCGCTTCACGCAGCATCACATATATTTTATCCATATCCAGGGAGGCGCGCAGTCCCTCTGCAAGTTTATCATACTGCAGTTCCTTAAATTCCTCATAATTCATCAGGCCACTGGTCTCAATCTGAATCCCTTTTCGCCCGGCCAGCTCCCGGATGATGGTCTGCGCGATCGCACCGTGATCGAAAATTCCATGAATGTATGTTCCGAACACATTCTTTTTGTGACACCCGTCCATCCGGGGGGTTCTATCTGTCCCTTCCGCGCCGTGCATCTCCGGTTTTTCTCCCAGCACCGAACATTCGCACAGCGAATCCACAGTTTCCGTCTTCACCGTACTTCCCATATGAATCTCATAACCGTGCAGCTCCATCCCGGACAAATCTGAGAGCCTGCCCTCGAGATTCTGAAACGTCCCTTGAATCTGAGTCCTTGTCTTGGTTTTTTCCAGCTCCGTCTGGATGGGGAGCAGTTCCATTCCACGCATGGATCCCCCCTCCTCCACCCGGTGCGGATCTGTGATGGACTGACCAAGCATCTGGTAGCCGCCACAGATGCCGAAAATAAGGGTGTCCCCGGATTTTTTCTTAATGGCCGCCTCCAGTCCATTTTGGCGCATCCACGTTAAATCACTCATAGTATTCTTACTTCCGGGCAGAAGGATCATGTCCGGGTGATGCAGTTCCTTCACCGAATCGATGTAGCGGATGGAGACATGCTCAATCTGCTCAAACACGCCCAGATCTGTAAAGTTAGAGATTCTCGGATACCGGATGACTGCAATGTCCAGAATCCCCTCCTCGGTCTCATCAAATCGTGTGCTCAGACTGTCCTCATCCTCCACGGACAGCTCCATGTAGGGAACCACTCCCACTACCGGGATGTTCCCCCTCTCCTCCAGCATTACGACTCCCGGATCCAGAATGGTCTTGTCTCCCCGGAATTTGTTAATGATCAGTCCGCCTACCCGCTTTTTCTCGGACTCCTCCAGCAGCATGACTGTCCCGAGAAGCTGTGCGAACACACCGCCGCGATCGATGTCTCCCACCAGAAGCACCGGCGCATCTACCATCTCGGCCAGTCCCATATTCACGATATCGTTCTCCCGGAGGTTGATCTCTGCCGGGCTCCCGGCGCCTTCGATCACAATGATATCCGCCAGCTTTTCCAAGTCCTGAAACGCATGCTTTATATCCGGAATCAGACTTTTCTTGTGTGCAAAATAGTCCCTCGCACTCATATTCCCCAGCACTTCTCCGTTCACGATCACCTGGGATCCCATGTGATTGGTTGGTTTCAGCAGAATCGGATTCATCAGAACCGACGGTGCAATTCCCGCTGCCTCCGCCTGCATCACCTGGGCCCTGCCCATCTCCAGGCCTTCCTCCGTGATAAAAGAGTTCAACGCCATGTTCTGCGACTTAAACGGTGCCACCCGGTACCCGTCCTGTTTGAAAATTCTGCAGAGTCCAGCCGCCAGCAGGCTCTTTCCCGCATTCGACATGGTTCCCTGAACCATGATTACTTTTGCCATCTCATCTCCTACTTTCTGACAGGGCGAACCGTCGCTTTTCCCCATCACCGATTGTCTTCTTGCTCCGCCCGGTAACTGACCGGAATCCCGGCCGCTTTCGCCGCCTCCAGAAGCTTCTGATTCAGACGGTTGTGTGTCCCAAATTGTCTCTGACAACAGATCAGGCTCCCGCAGGATCGCATCTCCTCCTCCGCTCTGGCATAATCCGCCTCGCTGAAATCCTCGTAAGCCTCTCCGGCAATCACCTTGTTGGCCAGCGCCTTTGCTGCCGGATAATCCAGATCATTTTCGGAAAGGATTCCCGTCGAAAACGGGATTCCCCTTCTCTGTAATTCCCGGAACACAAAGCTCCCCGTGTGATTTCCCGCAATGATGAACACCTCGGATTGCCCGGTGACCCGTTCCAGCTCCACAAACCCGTTCTGTTCTTCAAAGGAACCGTGGTCGATATCATAGAGCTGCCCGATAAAGCCCTCCCGAAAGATTTCTTCCGGGGTTCCGAACCGCCCAATGCGATCCCCTTTTACACACAGTATCTTATCTGAGATCCGCTCCGCCAGATCCAGCTCATGGAGCGACATCAATACGCCGATTTTTTTCTGTCTTGTCATCTGCTGCAGCACCGAGAAAAATTCCAGCTTGTATTTCACATCCAGGTAAGAGGTAGGTTCATCCAAAAGCAGCAGATCCGGCTCCTGACAGATTGCGCGAGCCAGCAGAACGCGCTGCTTCTGTCCGTCGCTGAGCCTTGAGAACTCCCGCTCCGCAAGGTCGGTGATCTGTACCAGCTGCATGGCTTCCTCCACCTTCCTTTTGTCTTCCTCCTTCTGGATTCCGAGACCGTTGGTGTAAGGATACCGGCCAAGCGCAACCACCTCCCCCGCCGTAATAAGATCCGGGGACAGACGCTCCGTAAACACGATGGCTGTTTTTCTGGCCAGTTCCTTCTCCGACAGATTTTTGATCGATATGTCCTCGAACAGAACCTGTCCGGATATGAGCCTGAGCTGTTTAGAAATACTTTTTAATATTGTAGATTTTCCTGCTCCGTTCGGACCGATCAGCGTCACGATTTCTCCCTTTGATAAAGACAGTTCAATCTCCTGTATCAGTGGAATCCCCTGGTATCCAACGGATAAATTTTCTGTTTTTAAATATGGTTTTTTCATATGCTTACTCCATTGTAAATCGCTGACTTCGCTGCTTCAGCATGACGATGATCACGACCGGTGCCCCGAAAATCGCAGTGACTGTGCTGATACTGAGCTCCGTAGGTGCAAAAACGGTTCGCGCCAGCAAATCGCAGAACATACAGAACACCGCACCTCCCAGAAAGCTTGCCGGAATCATCAATATGGGCTTGGACGAGTGAAAAAGTTTCTTCACCATTTGCGGCACGGCTATCCCGACAAAAGAGACCGGTCCCGCAAATGCTGTCACACAAGCCGACAGGATACTGGAAAGGATTACGAGCATCCCGCGAAACAGTCGGATGTTCACCCCCATATTCGCTGCGTAGGTCTCACCGAGCTGATAGGCATTCATCGGTTTTGATAACAAAAAAACCACAACAAATGCAACCAGGACCACCCAGGATATGGTCTCCACATTGCTCCATGAAATTCCCGAAAAACTTCCCAGCGACCAGTTGTGTAAGTTGACAATGTCGGAATCATCTGCAAAGGTCACGACAAAATCCGTGACTGCCGAACAGATATAACCGATCATCACTCCCGCCAGCACCAGAACCGACATGTTGTGGACCCTGCGCGACACGAGCAGCACCGCCCCCATTGAGATCAGAGAGCCCGCAAATGCTGCCAGAATCAGATCCACCGAGTGAATCACGCGGGCATTTTTCAGAAAAATAATCATGGTCAGAGCCACCACCAGCTTTGCGCCGGAGGAGATTCCGAGGACAAATGGCCCTGCTATGGGATTCTGAAAAAATGTCTGCAAAAGATATCCGGACAGCGCCAGTGCCCCGCCAAGCAGTGTTGCTGCCAGAGCGCGCGGCATCCGGATCTCATAAATAATCGTTGAAACGGTACCTCCGGCATCCGGATCAGAAATAGCGGAGACCAGTTCCTGCAACGAGATATTGGTACTCCCGATGCAGATACTGAGCACAAAAAACAGAGCCATCAAAAGAACAAGAATGGTAAAATATAAGATGTATTTTTTTGTTTTATTGTAGTTGATACATGTATTTTGATTCATTCTCTTTCGTATCCTCCGATGTCAGCATGGTGTGAAACTCTTCAATCATTCTTCCGGTACTCATGGACTCCTGATATACATTCTGGGTCGTACACCACACATTTCCGTCCCTGACCGCCTTAAAGTCCTGCAAAAGCTCGCTTTTCGTCAGCAGTTCATCCATCGAGACAACCGCTTTTTCAATGGTGCTGTTATACACCAGATAATCGGCATCCTTCGCCTTCGTGTAAAATTCTTCCATCTGCATATTGACGGAGGAGGATGCATTCTCTTCCCCTCCAAGATCCTGAAACAGATACGTCCCGCCCGCAAGCTCGATCATCTTTGCCACATAATCATTGGGCTTTCGTACCACAACCGTCTCATTGGAGGTAATGTAAAAGAACACCACGCTCTTGCCGGTCTGCTCCACATCGCCCAACTGCTGATAACGTACTTCCTGTTCCTCAAACGCGGCATCTGCAGCCTCTTCCTTTCCGGTCAGGGCTCCGTAAAGCTTCACCCACTCCGTGCGCCCTAGTGGATGGGACTCATAGCTGGAATGATCCACCAGCACCGGTATCCCGAAGCTCTCCAGCTTTTCCTTCACGTCAGGGGAATGCAGAATCATGGTCGATTCCACAGCAAGCCCACAGTTTTCCGCGAGGATCCGCTCATAGTCCGGTGCATTGTATTTTCCAGCGTACTGAATCCGCCCGTCTTCCATGGCCGCCTTCGCATCCTCAATATACCAGTTCTCCGCCTTAGTGCCGGAGAGAGTGATGTGATCCAGCGCATCGATGGAGTGAAACATATCCATCGTCGCAGACGCAACCAGATAAATATTCTGCGCCGTACCATCCAGAACAACAATTTCCGAATCCAGATCTTCTGGAACTTCTTTTTTTTCTGTATTTAGCAAAAAACGGCTGCCATCTGATATGGAAATCAGGATGTAGCCGTCATCATAATAATCGATTGAAAATTCTGTCGCATATTTCAGATCCATACTATGGTCAAATGATAATGCCGTACTAATATCATGATCGCCTGAATTCCATTGTGCATCCTGCGACTTGCCGCAGGATGTACTGATTATGGCAGCAAAAAGGATACTAACCAACAGAATCACTTTTTTAAACTGTCTCATGATTTTTTCTCTTTCTTCTATATAATATCAGCACTGCCACAACGACAATCAGCACTGCACATCCCGCAGCGATAATAGCCGGTGAGATCGAATGCCCACTCTCTGCCTCTTTGATCGTTGAAGAATCAAGCAGGATTGTATATGTAATCTCGTGTGGCTGGCTCATAGCAGTGGTGTCAGCAATCACTTCCACCGGTTCATCCAGTGCCATCACCGGCAGTTCAAAGACAGAATTTCCATCTGTGTTCACCGGTTCATAGATTACATCTCCAAGCTTCATATAATCATAATTTGGACTGCTCCACTCGATGGAAACCGTCCCCCGCCGATCAGCAACTGTCATTTTAGCAGGGGAGGTGACGGTTGCCCGCCCGGTCCCCCCCTCCAGTGTGATACCGATCAGGTAGGTTCCATCTGCAAGCTCTACCTCTGCCTGTTCTGTCTGCAAGTTTTCTGCACTGCCTGCCTCATCCACAGATACTTCCTGGAACGCAGGTTCCTGCGCCAGACAATTCTGTGACATTGTAAACAGTAAAACAAGTGACAGGCAAAAAGTAATGCATATTCTTTTCATATTATTTCATTTCCTCTGGGTTTGAAACGGATACCTTATGATCATACCATGTTCCCTTGGTTCCAATCAATGCCAAATCAAATTCTTTGTCAAGTTCCGGTACCGGAACATCAAAACCATTGACTTCTTCTGTGGTACCATCGCTGTATGTCACAGTATCTGTGGTCGGCATAAGAAGGTCTGCGCCGTCTTTCTGGGCATCTTCCGCGGTTCCCGCAAACAAATTCACAATATTTTTAGAAGTCAGACTGATGTGGATGGTCATTTTTCCGTCCTTCACTGTCAGAACGCCCTTGTCTTCGTTCGCTTCATTTACATGGAACATGCTGCTGTCTGTGCTGAAAGTTGCGCTGTATTGTCCGTCAGCCAGCGCCGCTGCCGCTCCGTCACTTTCCGTTGCAGCTGAAAGGCCTTCACTTGCAATTGCCGCTGCGGTATGCTCTACATAAAGATTCTGAATCTCCGGGATTCTTCCCAATCCTTCGATCTGGGTATCTACACTGTCAAAGTACTCGGAATCCACGAACTGGCTCTTCCATGACTCTGCATCATCACCAGCCATATCGTTGTTGGCATGGTCACCTGCAACTACCATCAATGGGCGGAGAATCACTTTTTTGTAGCCGGCATCCTTTACCTTTACAATTACATCTTCACTCGCGGTTCCTTCTGGCTCACCCTCAACGGTTCCGATAAATGCATTGGCATATCCAAGCTGTTCCATCTGTGTCTGCATCTGATCATATGTAACGTTTGCTGTATGAGAAGTTCCGTGTCCCATAAATACAAATGCTGTTCCATCTTGTGCTGCCGCATCCATACTGTCAAAGCCTGCAACCTTCACTGCTTCCGCCGAGATTGCTTTTGCTGTTGCTTCTTTATCTGCATTGATCGTGGCTGCATCTGCCCCAACCTCACCGAGAAGCGGCTCAGCGATCTTTACTGACTCGAATTTATCCTGATATTTTTCCACTGCTGCTGTCAGTTCGTCATATTCTGCACCATGCATCAAATGTGTCGGCTGGATTACAAGATTTTTCACCTTATTGTCCACTGCACGCTCCAGTGCCTGATCCATGTTGTCGATTTTTTCATCGTCACGTGCCTGCACGTGATTGATGATGATCTGTGCTGTGAAAGCTCTTCGAACAGACCAGTCCGGATTTGCCTCCTGCAGAGCTTTCTCGATTCC
Organism: Hespellia stercorisuis DSM 15480; assembly: GCF_900142165.1. Taxonomy (GTDB): domain Bacteria; phylum Bacillota; class Clostridia; order Lachnospirales; family Lachnospiraceae; genus Hespellia; species Hespellia stercorisuis. Next base: position 12,148 of record NZ_FQZY01000012.1, on the reverse strand, counting down.
ACCGATGTCTGTGGCACGGCTGTCATTAAATGAGGTTCCGAAGCTGACTACCAACAGCTCATTCTCACCAATCTTGTCCTGATTCAACGGATCATCCTTTGAGGCATCCCCAGTATCTCTTCCAAAATAATCCGGATCTGCATTTTCACCTGCTACCATTTCCTTCTGCGCATCTGTCAGTGCATCCCATGCTTTCTTTGCATCCTCGCACTGTGCATCTGTCTTGTCTGTTCTCTCCTGTACGTAAATCTGGTCAATCAGATCGGCCACTTTGTCCGCTGCCGCCAGATCATCTGGTGCCTCGCTGCTGCCTGTAGATGCTGTCTTTGATGAACCGCATCCTGTCATCATGCTCAACGAAAGCGCGCAGGCCATCATTACTACCAAAATTTTCTTTTTCATATTTCTCTCCTTGAATTTTATTTATATGATTATACGGTACGCTGTTCGCTGTACTGTTCATATACTGCCTCATTGTCAGCGATCCTGCAGTTCCTGCACGATCTTGTGCTTCTCCAACATCTCACAACTTCGTTGTTCGTTGATGGACATTCGCCGAATGGCATTCATGCAAGCATGATGCCGCTCGGCTCATTGTCAGCGATCCCGCAGTCCCTGCACGATCTTGTGCTTCTCCAACATCTCACAACTTCGTTGTTCGATGATGGACATTCGCCGAATGGCATTCATGCAAGCATGATGCCGCTCGGCTCATTGTCAGCACAAAAAATCCATGCCGCGGGTGGGCATGGAAATAAATCAGGCGAAGTATGCTCCGTCTTATTATAGTAGGAAACATAATCATCTGTATCCATCGCAAACCAGTTACTCGTGGCTGTATGTCGCATATCTCAGGCAGGTCTCCTGGCTGAAAGATCTTCATTCCATGGCGGCCTTCCCAAATTAAAATTCAGTGGCCCGCTGCCCGGAACTCCCTTATCACAGTGACGAGTTCGTACAGGATTTTCACCTGTTTCCCTTTTCATCAGAGCCGACAGCCTGGACTGTCCTCTGACACCTTTGATGTATGTATTTGTCATCTCACCTATTATACGGGATAAGCGTAGAAATGGCAAGGTTTAATATATCCAATAAGCAGCTTTAGCGCCACTTGTAAAAATCTGCCTCTATCTATAGCCTTTTTGCGACAAATCGTGTAAGATGTACTAGTATAAAACACTATTTGAAAGGATTTTTCATGCGAGACAAACTAAAACTTCCACCATTATTAATTGCTCTTCTTGTTAATAACTGTGTCTATTTTGGATCACGACTTCTCATGAGCGGCGCACACCACCACAATCTGGATTCCCTGCTCGATGCGCAAATCCCCTTTATTCCGCAGTTTATTATAGTCTATCTCGGCTGTTATCTATTCTGGATTTTGAATTACATCCTGATTGCATGCAGTGACAAGGAAGTATGCTTTCGTTTTTTTACTGCTGATTTTTACGGGCGAATCATTTGTCTGGTCTGCTTTCTTTTATTTCCAACAACAAATACAAGGCCCGATCTGATTGGAAATGATGTTTGGACTCAGTTGGTTCGTTTTTTATACTCAGCGGACGCGGCAAACAACCTGTTTCCGTCGATTCACTGTATGGTCAGTTGGTATTGCTGTGTCGGTCTTCGCAAATGCGGTTGGATTCCCAAATGGTACCGGGCTGTGTCCTATGCGCTCGCCGTCACCGTCTGTATCTCGACCGTATGCCTCAAGCAGCACGTCCTCATTGATGTGATTGCCGGTATCGCTGCGGCAGAGATTACTTACGCTGTCAGCCAGCGAACAAACGGCTATCGGGTTTACCTGCACATTTCCGAATGGATTGAAAAACAAGTTCGCAGTCTACTACGCGGCAGAATGGATCAAAAGAAAAATGGAAAATAAGAAAAAATTATTGTTACAGGTATTGTTCCTGCTTGTTGTCTTTGCCGGAACAATCTACGGTATCTTTCACGGCGAAGATCTCGGCAAAATCCTGCATATTATCAGCACTGTCAACCCGCTCTATCTGTTACCGGCGGTTGCGTGTGTGGTGTTTTTTATCTGGGGCGAATCCATCATTATCTTTTATATGATGCACACGCTGAACATTCATCTGCGGAAATGGACCTGCTTTTTATTTTCATCCATCGGCTTTTTCTTTAGCTGCATTACGCCTTCCGCATCCGGCGGACAGCCTGCTCAGATTTATTATATGAAGAAGGAAGAGATTCCCATTCCGGTCTCAACGCTCGTATTGATGGTTGTCACGATTACTTATAAAGCTGTTCTCGTGATCATCGGGCTTGCGATTCTCATTTTCGGAAATGGATTTATAAAGCAGTATTTAACAGGTATTCTCCCTGTCTTTCATCTGGGGATTCTCTTAAATGTACTGTGTGTCATAGCTATGTTTGTACTGGTCTTTCACACGACTCTTGCAAAAGACATTTTGACCCGCGGGCTCTGGCTGCTCGAGAAGCTGCATCTTATGAAAAAGAAAGAGAGCCGTCATCAGCGGCTGGATGCCGCAATGACGGAATATCAGGATACTGCAGTTTATCTGAAGGATCATAAACAAGTAATCATCAATGTGCTTGCTATTACATTTGCACAGAGATTCGCATTGTTTTTATCCACTTATTTTGTCTACCGTGCCTTCGGATTAAAAGAATACTCTGTCGCAGTCATCGTCCTGCTGCAGGCTGTGATTTCCATCTCTGTTGATATGCTGCCTCTGCCCGGCGGAATGGGAATCAGCGAAACCCTATTCTTAACTATTTTCGTCCCGGTATTCGGAGCAAAGCTCCTGCTGCCCGGTATGATTTTAAGCAGAGGACTTAGTTATTATACAGAACTGATTTTGAGCGCAGCTCTGACTGTTCTGGCAAATTTTACAATTGGAGGAAAAAATAAGATATGCAAAAAGAAAAACAAGTTTTAGGATTTTACGATTATACGGTGATACTTACATATATCAGTCTTCTCATTTCAGTCGGTGGAATTTTCTTAGCCATCTGCGGATACCTGAAGCTATCGGTAACCGCACTTGCACTCTCCGGTCTCTGCGATATGTTCGACGGCAAGATTGCACGTACCAAAAAGAACCGTACGATTGATGAACAACGTTTTGGTGTTCAGATTGATTCCCTTTGCGATATGGTCTGTTTCGGAATTTCTCCGGCAATTATCTGCTTTCAGATGGGAATGAATCGTCCTACCGGCATCATCATTTTGATGATTTTCGTACTTACAGGTCTGATTCGTTTAGCATTTTATAATGTAATGACCGAAAACCCGGAGGAATGTCCGGAGGGAGAATGCAGCGTGTATCACGGTCTTCCAATCACTTCAAGCGCCATCGCACTTCCGCTTGTCATGATACTGCATCCGCTCCTCCGTCTGAATTTTATCTTTGTACTGCAGATCGTAATGCTGTCCATCGCCGTTCTGTACGTCACGAATTTTCGCTTGAAAAAACCTACAAACGCTGTTTTGGCCATCATGGTCATCATTGTCGGACTCGCAGTGTTAAAATTGCTGCACCTCTGCTAATAGAAAGGAGCTTCTAATGAAATATATGGACCGATATGGAACTGTTACAACGGAAGATTCGACTCAGGATCGATTTCTTCGTATGCTTTATACGAATGCGCCGGGCCGTATGCTGTTGAAACCTCTCGTCTCTCCTCTGTTTTCCAAAATCGGCGGAAGTGCTATGAACACACGTCTTTCCGCCGGACTGATTTCAGGCTTTGTCCGCCACAATGCGATTGATCTGCGCCTTTACGAGCCAAAGATTTATAGCTCTTACAATGATTTTTTCACAAGAAAAATCAGACCACAGTATCGTCCAATCGCCGGATCGGAGGATGTTCTGATCAGCCCATGTGACGGAAAACTCAGCGTATATCCCATCCACAATAATTGTTCGCTCTGCATCAAGGATACTGTCTACACCGTTTCGCAGCTCATTGGCAGCCGCCGGCTTGCCGCCAAATATGCCGGTGGCTATGCCATGGTAATCCGTCTGACGGTCGATGATTATCACCGCTACTGCTACGCAGCAGACGGACTCAAATCAAAACAACACCGGATTCCCGGAATCTTTCATACTGTAAATCCAATTGCAAATGATGTGATGCCAATCTATAAAATGAATACCCGTGAATTTTGTCTGCTCAAGACAAAAAATATGGGCACCATCCTCTCAATGGAGGTTGGCGCCCTCATGGTCGGTAAAATTTCAAATAAAGAGCTTTCATCCTGCCAAGTTAAAAAAGGAACAGAAAAAGGCTGGTTCGAATTTGGTGGCTCCACCATCGTTCTGCTGCTTCAAAAAGATGCAGTGACCATCGATGCCGATCTTCTGGCAAATACTAATGCAGGATACGAGACCTATGTAAAATACGGGGAACAGATTGCGGTTACGCTTAATACCTGACACTTTTCCCGTAACCTGACTTCATATTCCGCAAAACTTATCCATACACGCGCCGCTGCGAAGCCGCCTTTTATATTGCATTCCCATCCATAAAACAATATCAACATTTCTTTCATTTTCCGCAGATTTATCCACAGAACACGGATTAATATCTTTCTTTTGAGGAAAACTAGTAAAAACAGGTTTTGTGGAGGATTGTTTATGAACTCACTTTGGGAAGAGACAGCAGATCATTTGACTTTTGAAAGTTTAAACGAAGATATCAAGACAGACGTTTTAATTATTGGTGGTGGTATCTGCGGGGTTTTGTGTGCCTATATGCTGCATCAGGCTGGAATCAATTATGCGCTTGTGGAACCAGAAACGATTGGCAGCGGCATTACAAAAAATACCACTGCTAAAATCACATCACAACATGGACTTATTTATGACAAACTGATTGGTGAATTTGGTGTGGAAAAGACAAAACAATATTTAGATGCCAATAACGCAGCCCTGAAAAAGTACTGTGAGCTGTGCCGAACTATTGACTGCAATTTTGAACAAAAGGATGCATATGTATACTCACTTGAGAATCGTACTAAAATAGAAAAGGAAATCATAGCACTTGAAAAGCTTGGCTTTCAGGCAGAGTTTGCTGAAGCTCTTCCACTGCCTTTTCCGGTGGCAGGTGCCGTAAAGTTTCAAAATCAGGCACAATTTCATCCACTAAAATTTATATCGGAAATTTCAAAAGGCCTGCGTATCTATGAACATACAAACGTATGTGAATTAATTGGAACCAAAGCAATTACCAGCCACGGAACCGTTCAGGCAAAGAGCATCATTGTAGCAACACATTTCCCATTTATTAATAAGCATGGCAGCTATTTTATAAAAATGTATCAACACCGTTCCTATGTGATTGCTCTTGAAAATGCACCGAACGTGAATGGAATGTATGTAGATGAAGCACAAAAAGGAATGTCTTTTCGAAATCATCAAAATCTGTTACTGATTGGCGGCGGCGATCACCGCACGGGCAAAAAAGGTGGAAACTGGCAGGAACTGCGGGACTTTGCAAAGATACATTATCCAAATGCAACCGAAAAATATAATTGGGCAACACAGGACTGTATGACTCTTGATCTTGTGCCATATATCGGTGCCTATTCCTCCGCTACAGATGGCTTATATGTAGCCACCGGCTTTAACAAGTGGGGAATGACCTCGTCAATGGCGGCAGCTACGATTTTATCTGATTTGGTTCAAGACAAAGAGCATCCATATATGCAGGTATTTTCTCCATCCAGAAATATGCTCCACCCTCAATTAGCAGCTAACGCATTGGAATCAGTTGTCAATCTGCTCACCCCAGCTGCAAAGCGCTGCCCTCATTTGGGTTGTGCTTTAAAATGGAATCCTGATGAGCATACATGGGACTGCCCCTGCCACGGCTCACGATTTACAGCAGACGGCAAACTGATTGACAATCCCGCTACCGGTGATTTAGAAGATTAACCGGAATCCAAATTTCACTGTAATAATTTTCGTCCCAGATCCCTTTTTCATAATCTTCCGGGTTGTTGTACATCTCAATATTATAAGCCGCTGCACTTTACTCCTGTTTCCGTATGCGTGAGCCATTTCCTATAACAGGCGTTCCATGTCCTTGATCTGTCTAATATAATGGGCAATCTTTTTCTGATCCGGCAAGACCAAAAACACCGGACTTTTCAGACTTTCCACCGCTCCCTCCAGAACCAGTTTTCCATCTCTCACCGGCTCTTTCCCCAATTCCAGATTTCCCAGCCAATCCTCAAGACTGAAAAAGAAGGTATCTGCATGAAGTTTGATTCCGTCCTCGCAGAGCTGACGGATCATCTCCACATATTTTTCAAGGTGTTCGTATATAGCCGCCTCGGTATCCGCATCTGTTCCCTCCGGCAAACTGCATAACGACACTGCCGCCTGATAATAAAATATACCTGCAGAATTAGGATGCAGCTTTCCCACCTGAAATGTCTCCAGTATCTGATCGGTTCTTCGGATGATCTCCAGACAGTATTCCCGCTTTCCAGGGCAGCTCATAAGCAGATACGAGCACCCGCCAATCAGTTCCATCAGATTCCGGTATATTCCAATCTGGCTGCTCTTTTCTGCCATGGCGATATTTCCGGTATACATATACGCCATCGGGAGCATCGCCCCTCGGTCCCCGACCCGGTTGACATCCATCGTCTCCTGCTCCAGCTCCTCGATCACCAGCTGTGGCCGTCCCGTCTGCAGCCAGATCATTCTTCTGAACGCCGATACATTTTCGCGTATCCCACCGTTATCGCTGCTTTTCATAATGTGGTCACACAGTTTTTCCGCCTCCTGCATCACGCTGTTTCGCTGCTCTTCTGATTGTGCAAGTGAGGCATGGTTCAGCCACAGAATCACGATCTGCATGAGAAATGGATAGCAGCAGTAATATTTTTTCGCCAATTCTATACTGTTTTTCCAGACCTCATCAAACGGTTTTTTAGCAAAATCCTCCGCCAGTCTGTGATAATAAATCCGGATCTGCTGTCTGTTCAGCTGTGCCTCGTATCCCAGGAGCTGATCCACCGAGACATCAAAATATGCCGCCAGCACCGGGAGCAGTGTGATGTCCGGTGTCGTTGTCCCTGTCTCCCATTTTGAAACCGATGCTTTTGTCACACCGGCAAACGCCGCCAGTTCTTCCTGTGTGATTCCACTCTCTTTTCTGAGCCTGACAATGTTGCTGTTAAGGTTTAAAAAACTCATCCCAATCTTCCTCCTTTGATAACCTTATTGTAATCTATTTCTTTCAGGTCAACAATGGATTGGCATGCAATTTCAGGAAAATAAGTTTCTCGACGCGATACTTCTTTATAATCATTTAACGCAAAAAGCTCCACCGAAATAATGTCAGTCCTATAAATTGACATCTATTCCGATGGAACTTCTCTTTTGATTCCCTTTCCGCTAACCACTCTCAGCGGAGAATTTCGAATATCTCTTAATAATTTTCTTTTCGCACTTCAAAGAACGACTGGCTCATGCCGCAAACCGGGCATACTTCCGGTGCCTTGCGGCCGATTCCAATATAACCGCAGACACGGCATTCCCAGATTGTTTCATCGGTCTTCTCAAATACCTTCTGCGTCTCCACATTATTCAGCAGGAAACGATATCTTTCTTCATGCGTTTTCTCGATGGCTGCTACCTTACGGAATTTTTCAGCCAATTCAGAGAAACCTTCTTTTTCTGCATCCTTGGCAAAACGATCATACATGTCCGTCCACTCATAGTTCTCGCCCTCTGCCGCGTGAAGCAGGTTTTCCGGTGTTGCACCGATGTTGCCCAGTTCCTGATACCATACCCGCGCGTGCTCCTGTTCATTGCGCGCTGTCTTCAGGAAAATTTCTGCCAGCTGGTCATATCCCTCTCTCATGGCAACATTTGCAAAGTAGGTATACTTGTTTCTTGCCTGGCTCTCGCCTGAGAAAGCTTCCTGCAGGTTCTTCTCTGTCTGTGTACCCGCGTACGGGTTCTCTCCTCCTGCCGCTTCTTCCACCTTCTCAAAAACAGAAGCCGGCTGCTTACAGATTGGACATGTAAACCCTTCTGGTAATTCTCCCTCGTGAATGTAACCACATACGCTGCAACGATATTTTACTGTACTCATCTTTTTTCCTCCTAATAATTCACTCTTGTCTTCATAAATTGTATGTAACATTTTCTCTGCCAATTCTGACAGGGGTTTCCCGTAAAATTCTTTGTATAACTGTTTGATTTCTTCATTTTCATGACTGCTTCGCAGTGTCATCTTCTTATCCTTATCATAAAGGCCCTCGATTCTCGCCTTTCGAAGCTCATCCCCCTTCTCCAGGGTGCCCTTGGGCTGTCCGCCACCACCGATGCATCCACCGGGGCAGGTCATAACCTCTATGAAATGATACTGTTTATCACCATTTTTTATCAGTTCTATCAGGTCCGATGCATTACGCGTGCCATGTACAACTGCCACATTCACTTCCAGATCTCCAATCTTTAAGGATGCTTCCCGCATGCCATCCATACCTCGCACCGGTTCCAGTTCGTACAGGACTTCCGGGGCCTTCTCACCAGTCATAAATTCATAGGCTGTTCGAAGAGCCGCCTCCATAACGCCACCGGTATTCCCAAAGATCACACCCGCGCCCGAAGCTTTTCCCATGAGAGAATCAAAAGCATCCTCCGGCAGATTCACAAAATCAATCTCCTGCTCCCTGGCCCATCCTGCCAGCTCCCGGGTGGTGATCACATAGTCCATATCCCGCATATCCTCTTCCCCGAGATATGTGCCCGCTGCATGCATTTCTTCTCTGCGGATCTCATATTTTTTAGCCGTGCACGGCGTCACCGCCACGTTGACAATCTTTTTGGGATCCAACTGCATTTTTTTTGCAAAATAGGTTTTTATCGTCGGACCCTGCATACCAATCGGACTCTTTGCGGAAGAAATATGATCCAGCATATCCGGATAATACATCTCTGCATATTTCACCCAGGCCGGACAACAGCTGGTAAACTGTGGAAGAGGTCTCGTCCCCCTGGTCACCCGCTCGATCAGTTCGCTGGCCTCTTCCATAATGGTAAGGTCTGCGGAAAAGTTCGTATCCAGAACGTAGTCGGCACCCAGACTGCGAAGAAGCGCAACCATCTTCCCTTCTACAAAGCTGCCGTCCGCCATATCAAACTCTTCACCCAGAGCGACGCGGACAGATGGAGATGTGCTGAAAATAACAATTTTATCCAGGTCCTTCACAGCAGCTTCAACCTGTTTGTATTCATGCTTCTCCGTGATGCTGCTGACCGGACAGACGTTGGCACATTGTCCGCAGTGGATGCAGACCGCCGTGTCCATCGTGTCTGCCAATGTATAGGTGTCGTGCACGTGTATGTCTTTTATACAGATTTCTTTGCACTGCCCACATTTGATACACAAGGATTCTTCCCGCATAATAGCCGGATTATCCGGTTCAATCGGGACACGTATGTCCATCGATAAATGTTTGCTCATATTTTCTCCTTTTCTTTTCAATAACGATAACTGTTACTGTTATTAAACCATTTTCTTCCATCTTTGTCAATAGATATTTAATCTTTGGGGGACAAAACAGCTTCATTTTAAAGAGTTCTGCAAAAGAAATTCCTGTTTTCCCTTTTCGAGAACTTATCGCAAATGTACTTATCCATAGTTTATCATCTGGAATACCATTAGTAAAGTGGGCGATTCATCATCATTTTCTTATCTTGCCTCCTCTCGGAAGTTTGACAGTTTTATAATAGAAAAAGTAATGATATATAACTACATTTTCACTGCAAGAGATGGCGCGCAGCCCTTCACTGCACTGAAGCTGCCTGTCGCTGTGGTCAGCTTAGAGCCTGAAATGTAGGTGCTGATCTTGAAGTAGTACTTTTTGCCCGGTGTCAGGTTCTTGATCACCGCGCTTGTTTTTTCAAGAAAAAAACAGATTGATTTTCATCGACCTGTTTCCATCCTGCTTACAATTTATTTTTTATTCGACAGTATGACGAATCTCCTCAATATCCGTCTGACTCAGCCCCGTATATTTTTGGATCTGTTCATCATCCATCCCGTCCCGCAGCATTTTTTCTGCTGTCTCACGTTTTCCTTCAATTTTCCCTTCAATTTTTCCTTCTCGTTTCCCTTCGATCTTTCCTTCTCGTTTCCCTTCGATCTTTCCTTCGCGTTTCCCTTCGATCTTTCCTTCGCGTTTCCCTTCAATCCGTCCGAACCGCTCTGCCGATGCCATGGTGTGTTCATACATTTCCCGTGCTTCGCACTGCAGCTGGATTTTTTCATCTTCTGTTAATTCTTTCAGTGTCAGAACAGCCTCCTGGATTCCTTCAGATTTTTCACTCAGCATCTGCATCTCCTCCCATGTTTTGGCGACAAAGAGTTTGGCCCAATAATAAAGTTCTGGCTTCTCTTTCTGCAATTGACCGGTTTCTATCTGTGTTAAGTCTAACACACGGATGGAGAACTTGTCACTATAAACTTGGTGGGTTTTAGTGTTTGACAGGAGATATTCGGCGTATGGATCCGCAGTGTCTGGAAAGAGAGAAAAATTAAGGATTCCGATATGTATACAGGGAAGAATGTCGGCATAGGAACCGCCTCTGGGGAGGTTGCAGTAGGTTCTGGAAAGATAGTATAATGACCGTTCTGGCCAGTCTCCCTGATTGCTGATCTGCATTTCCAGATTCAGAAACTTATTATTGTTGAGCCGAATCCGCAGGTCCAGCACACATGTTTTTTCATCGATGGAATCGCCTAATATGATAGGGTTGAGTATCTTGATATCAATTAGCTCCTCCTCCGGCAGATCAAGAAGGCAGGCAATCAGGGAGCGAAGTGCATGGATATTTTTCTGCAGCACCGCCCGGAACATGTAGTCATTCGTGAGCCGATATGGTATGGGACCGGTCAACATTTTCTGACTGGCAGTCGTGGCTGTTACTTTTTTATCGGCAGTTGTACTTGTTTGATTCAATTCAATCTTAGATGTGTTGATTAGATTTTTAGACATGGTATTCTCCTTGTGTGATTTTATTCAGACTTTTAGAAACGTTGTAACTCAATGATTTTTTTGTTTATACTCGATTTACACGAGTTTTTTAAGAACTGCGAGGAATCTGGACAATCATAGGCATCACTTCTTTCGTATAGGATTGTTATTCGGTATAAACTTAGTGCTGATCGGAATCTTTGGCGATACGCCGGAAACCTTAGATTATTCTTCAAACAGAATGTCGAATGAATATGTGTTAGACTATAACATAATATTTTATTAAATGCAACTTGAACAAATAGTACTTTTCTGCGCCCTTTACCTAATAGCAGCCGAGAGCGCAGAAAGCCTGTGTTTTTTGTCAAATTTTCTGATATATTTTCAAGACTTATTTTCATATGTATCCTCTATCCATCCTCGAAACTTTCTTCCTACAGGCTTGCAGCAAAATTTATAGAACAACCGACCCTTGAACAACCTGCTCTGAAACCTTTAGAGAAAAAAGTAATCAGTGACTATGACCTCAATCAGCTTAATGAAGTGGACGATTCGTCATCATTTCTTATCTTGCCTCCTGTCACTCCACGCACCGGATTCGCTCCACAATCGAATGTTTTTTCACACTCCTCTTATATGTGATCAGTGGGATTTCCACACAGATCAGCACCAGCACAGCAGCGGATGCCAGTACCATTTTCCAGGGAATTGTAAATGCCACTTCCATATAATTCACCGCCTGATAGCAGACATATGTGATACCGAGCCCCACCGTTGCCGTCACTGCAAAGGCTCCTGCCGCGAACAATAAGCCTTCCCTGATTGTTGTTTTGCACATTAGATGAAGCTTCTTCTGTCAAATTAAATGAGGGTGTTCTTGCTTAGGTTGGAAGATACAAAGCGGATTCTTTGCAGTTGATTCTGCACGTTGTTTTAACCTTAAAATTCCTCATGCAAATTAATTGCATGAGGAAAAAGAGATTACCCTAATTCACAGTCATTGATTGCCTGCATAGCGATATCTGGTGTGATGAGATTTGCTTTGCTGCTATCGGCAAGAAGTAGGCTTACATTACAATACTTATTGATAAGGCGCGGAGTTCCATCTGCAGCATTTAGTATAGCTTCAATGGCGCCATCTTCAAAAATGGTCTG
>NZ_FQZY01000043.1:33229-36799 GCF_900142165.1 Hespellia stercorisuis DSM 15480 | reverse complement strand
GGGTGAAAAAAGAATGAAGGAAGAATGGAAAACAATAGAAAGATACAATGGAAAATATCTGATTAGCAATTTAGGAAGATGTGTAAGCACTATAGGAAAAGTCAATAGGGAAATGCAAACAAACTTTGGTTTTAGATTACCCAGTGTTTATTTGAACAATGGATTAACATCCGCATGGGTTCCCGTTTGTTATCTTGTGGCTGAAGCATTTGTTGACAATCCGAATGGATATGTGTGCGTAAGGTTTAAAAATGGTGATAAACGAATTTCCAGATACACAAATTTGGAGTGGACGGAAAGTGAGAATGTATGAACGAAATTGATGGAAAAGTGCAGGGTGCGTATAACGGATTTTGGAAATTATATAAAAACTTCCTGGAAAACCATAACATGGCAGCATACAACAATGGGCTCCAGAGACTATGCGAAGAGTTTCCGACTATATTCTGTCAGAATCTGGCGTATGCATGGGTACCTGTAATAAACCAGGAAATGGACAAGTATGAAAAAGAGCAGAAAGAAAAGAACAAGCCCGGAAGATAAATTGTTTCTGACAAGAATCATCTATACGTTCGGAACCGAAGCTGCATACATGGAGTTCTTTCAGAACTGGGTGGAAACAACATGTCGCCTAAACCCGAACAGTGTGAATAAAAAACACTTGAAGAGGTGGAAAAAGTGAATAGATCAAAGAAGAATGAACCGGCATCGGAAGAGGATGTTAGAGTCTGCAGTATCTGTGGGCGGACAATTATCGGAGAATATGAATATATTCGTACCAGAAGAAAGACAGAGATGTATTTCTGTAAAGGTATGAGATGCAGGGAGGAGAAGAACAATGGAAGATAAATGGTATCTGCAGATGAATTATCAGGAGACAAAGAATATTATCCGGGATAATCTGGCTAATATGTCCAGAACGTTCATTGCGATTGGATATTATCTTCGGCAGATTCGGGATACGGAAGGATACAAAGAGGATGGATATGAAAGCATTTGGGAGTTTGCAGAAGAGCAGTATGGAATCAAGAGATCTACAACCAGCCGGTGGATGAGCATGAATGAGAAATTTTCTGAAAATGGGAACAGTCCGATTCTGGCAGAACGATATGTTAATTTTGGAAAGAGTCAGTTACAGGAAATCTTGTATCTGGACGATGAGAAGTTGGAAGAAGTTACTCCGGAAATGACGGTGAAAGAAATCCGAGAGATAAAGCAACCTGAATCAGATAAAGCAAATGAGTTTAAAGAGACTGAAGGTCTGAGTGAAGAGAGTAATCCGAAAGACACAGAGCATGCGTTAAAAATACCTGATCCAGAAGAAAAAGAATATCTAGACATGGCAGCAAGACATCTTATAGCAGTCTATCATGATTGGATGTTGGAAGACTTCGCTAATCGTGTCTTGCAAGTTAAAAAGTCTCCTGGAGAGCTGAAAGAGAAACTTGGTATGGATAGGACATTCCATTTTTCAGTAGATAAGGGTGCAGCACATATTAATTTGTTTGACGATTATATTCAGCTATGGGACGGACAGAGTGAATATGTTGGAGATTATGATTGGTTTTATCTTGCAGCTGCAATTCAGAATATGTGGAATGTGGTTGCGATGGAAGAGTCTAGAGTTGCTGGGGAAGAGCCAGTACAAGATAATCACGAGAACGATGCATTATTAGAATCAAAAGATACATTAATCGATGAATTGGATCTAAGTGTCAGAACATACAACATCCTGAAGCGAGCTGGAGTTGATACAATTGGTGAACTGCAGGATATGTCGGATGAACAGCTGATAGTAATTAGGGATATGTCTAGGAAATGTTTGGATGAAATACATGAAGAATTAAATCGATATCTGGGAATAGATGAAGGTGATTCTGACAAGCGGGTGGATAACTTTATTGAAATAAATGAAGATTCTAATGCTTTGGTAGAAGAATGTGCGACGTCGCACACAGATACTTTAGAGATGGAATCAGAATCTGAACCAGAAAACAATTCTGTGAATGCCGATGAACAGGAGGAACGCTTTGAAGAAATATCTGAGTTGTCGGATTTGGAACTGGCAAAAGAAATGTTGGACAAGGCAAATGGAATGCTTGCGGATTTTATTAAGTTCTATACAGATTCCGATAAGAGGGTTAGAAAACAGAAAATAACAGTGGCAGCGCTGGCTGGTTATGTGTGTGATGCGGATCTGATCGAAAATCCACCGTCAGAACTAGAATGTCTGGAACTTCCGCTTTTGAAAAATAATGATCAGCGTAAAAATTTTATAGACAGCTATATGAATTGGCCAATCTGGATCGAAACGAAAGAGACAGGGGAACGGTATTATCGATATAATCTGCCAGATGGATACGCAATGGTTGTAAAAGTGTACTATCACAGATGTTTTCACTACGAAATGAAATGTAAAAGGGAAGATCGATATGTTCCCAGATATGGGAGTGAGGAATATTACTTGATGAAGGGTGGCTATTTCAAGGACTGCTTAATGAACAAGAGCGCATTGGTGGAACATCTGAAGATTATGCAAAAAGAAGATAAGAATGCGGAGGGAAGAGGATGATTGTTAAAAAAGTGGTATGTGATGGTTGTGGGAAAGAGATCACCGGTGATCCGTACCGGGTTAAGATTGTCCAGCAGGATCCTGATACGGATGATATTGCTGATAAATACGCCTATGAAAACAATGCGGAGGACTTCTGCGCGGACTGTAAGGTTCGGATCGTAGACTTTCTCTACAAGTTGACGGCGTGGAGACTACAGGAAGAGGAGGAAAGTGGTGCGGAACTCCCTTCACCTGCAGAGCCAGCGGTAAATGAAGCGCCGGCAGTGCAAAAGAAGACGCGTCCGGTCTTGGAAGAAAAGGAGCAGGCACTTGAATTGCATAAGCAGGGAAAGAGCATGTCAGAGATTTCGAAGACCACCGGTGTGAAATACAGTACTGTTTATTCCTGGATAAATCCGAATAAGTGCAAGAAGAAAAGAACCGGTAAGCCAGCAGTGATTAACAAGGACTTCGAGAATGTCGTGGATCAGATGATAATCGACGAGGCAGTTGGAAAGAACGCGGACCGGCACAAGTGTAAGATCTGCAAGTACAGGTCGAAGGTAGGCGGAAAACAAATCTGTGATTATTGCAGCATTGTCGGGCACATCCGTGGCTGTGAGGTGGAAGACTGCAGCGTGTTTGAGAAGGGCAGCCCGGTGTCGAAACGGAAGACGAAAGAATTTTATGAGAGTTGAGGGAAATGGTATGGAAAAAGTAAGAGCATTATGGATAAACAGCAGTGATCCAAGAGGAGCGGTTGGTATTGTAAGGACAACAGATCCGGAAACAAAGCGAAGTGACTATTACATAGGCATCGGCATGGAAGACAACTTAAATGAGATGGTTGACATCGGGTACATCGTAGCTACCGGACAGAAGTATCCGTCATTGGATCATATTGTGAAATTTCAAAACGACGAACAGGCGGATGACGAGAGTCCGATGGATAAGATTACAGCGAAAGCCATGGAGATCTTGTGCGACAAGTATTGCAAGTATCCATGTACAGTTAA
>NZ_FQZY01000043.1:9085-33089 GCF_900142165.1 Hespellia stercorisuis DSM 15480 | reverse complement strand
TGAACTGTTACAGAGGCGGATGCCGGGACTATTATCTGGAAGAGGAGAAAAATGAATGAGTTTGAACGCGAAATGCAGGAGTACATAGAAAAGTATGCCAGAGATAACTGCGACGGTGATATCGAGGAGGCGAAGCGGCATATGCTGGTAAAAATAGTTGCTGCGGAGAAGGAGAACAAAGATGTATGAGTGCGGGTTTTTATTTATTGGGTTTATAGCGGGATTCGCGGTCGGAATGGTGCTGGCCGCCGGGATCGAGTGGTATGAAGGTAAGGACGAGGATGATAAACGGGAATAAAAACAAGTTGCCGACAAATTGTGAACAAGTTAAATTCAGATTTAACATAGAGAAGGAGATATGAAGATGGATACAGAAAAAATTATGGAAATTTGTTCAGAAGCGTTAGGAAAGGCTGGGTATATTATCAGTAACTATTCAGAATTACATGAGCGATTTGATGTAACCGATGGTGATAGCTACATACAAATTGCTTTTGAAGAAGTGGATTAAACTGAAATTTAGGAGAGTGATGGAATGAGTAAAAAAGCGAATACAAGTGTGAAAACACAAGAAACAGAGGTCGATTACATTAAAGAAATTTGTAAGGATATGGTGGAAAATAGTAAAAAGAAGTACATTAATGTGTACGATTTTCCAAGTGGTGACAGAGTTAAAATCACAGTTGAAATCGTAAATTAAACTGAAATTGTAGTTGATTAAACTGATATTGTAGTTGATTAAACTGATATTGTAGTTGATTAAACTGAGAGGTGTGAATAATGGAAAAAGAATTTTCAGAAGGGTTTATGCACAATATTGCGGATTTATTAGATATATGTGCAAAAAACAATACAGATAATGTTGACTTAGAAATTGATGTTAACGGAAGGACATTGAAAGTAAATATCACATTTCAATTGAATTGAAATTCAGATTTAGTGGAGGTGCAGGATGCATATAACGGTTAAACAAGGTATTGATAATTGCTACATGGCGCATAGGTACGAACATCCGGGGTATGAAGACGATAGATGCGCCGGGCTTAAAACATTAAAAGTGGATGGGAAACCGTGCGAAACTTGCATGAGGTGTTGTTTGTATTACGGTAATGCACCGTGGAACAAAGATGATTAACATGGAAACAGACCTAAAGAGGTAGATAAGATGGATATAAAAACAAAGTGCGGAATGAATATACATTGCCTACCAGATACAGCAAAGTGCAAAGAAAGTGGGAAAAACCCAGAGAGTATGGAACAATGTCCAATTTACAATTTTGATGATAATGGATGGATTTGTGTTCCGGAACTATGTGATAGTTACACAGAAGAATAAAATAAACTGAAATTTAGGAGGAAAAACAGTATGGAATTTTTAGCAATCAACTTAGATGATTTTCACAAAAACCAAAAAGGTGAGCCGAGAACAAATGCGGAAATAGTATTTATCGAATCAAGAAGTATACTTGAAGCACAAAGGTGGATGGAATTGAATCATCCAGAGCATCCGTGGGCGTTAGTTTGCAAGCAAGTTTTTGATGCTAATATAGTCACTCGACAAGTATATCTGGATAACTAAACTGAAATTTAGGAGAGTGAACAACATAAGAAACATACACAGGCTTCTCCGGCACCAGGCGGAGCAGCTAGGCACTGAAAACGGGATGGAGACCATGTCGGTACTGGAGTATCTGGACAGGAAGGGAGTAGACACGATTGGACAAGTCAACGCTGAAACAATACAAAAGCCTGTTGGGCGAGATCCCGCAGATTAACGCGAAACTGGATAAGTTGTACAAGCAGAGGGAAAACATCCCGGTTTTTCTTCTGGGGATGACTTCCCCTACATAGAGGAGCATCTGACGGTCAAGGCCGACGAGCCCAGGGAGGCCGACGAAATTAATAAGCGGATCCGGCTGTACGAGCTGCGGCTGGATGAGGCAGAGCGGATGCAACGGGAGATCGAGGAGTTTATCGCGGGGATCCCGGACAGCACAGACCGGCAGATATTTGAGTTGTCATTTCTGGAGGGGAAGAAGCAACAGGAGATTGCAGACGAACTGGGATTGGAGAGAAGCAGCATATCAAAAAGAATTTGCAAATACGTGTAACTTTCACACAATTCACATTTTGATGTGTTATTATTAAACTAGAACGATTAGAAATTGTTCTTAGTTTCTCCCTCAATTGTAATGTACAGAAAACGTCCTGTGTGTGGCAGGGCGTTTTTTGTTGCATAAATAACACTTTAATGTACATACTATCCTCGAGGTGATAACATGGACAAGAAGCAGGAGCAGATAAACCGTCGGAAGAACCTGAACAAATTCAACAGCATAACCAAGAAGGTAAAACCAGAGAACCAGAATCAGACACACAACGTCAGATCAGAGGCGGTGGAACCAAAGAACAGACAGGTATAGACATCCAGAGATGGGTGTCTTTTTTATACGCAAAATTGCCAGATAGGAAGGTGAGGTGATGGCAGGATATGAAAACATAAAGGATTATGGATTTGATAAGCGAACAGCGGAGGAACGGCGGGAACTTGCTATTGCCGGTGGGAAGGCGTCCGGTGAGGCAAGGCGCAGGAAAGCTGATTTTAGGAAGACGCTGAATCTGCTGCTTACCGAAAAAATAGATAGTCCTGAATGGACACCTGTGTTGGAGGCACTTGGGGTTGACAGCACACTTGAAGCAGCTCTGAACATGGCCATGATAAAAGAGGGACTTGCGGGGAATGTGAAAGCCTATGAAGCGATAGCTCGATATTCTGGGCAGTCTGACCGGACAGAATCCGATCAGAAAAATGTAGAAGCGGACACCAGAATCAAAGAAGCGAGAGCAGGAATGGAAGAAGAAAAGGCAAGGGCAAACGAGAACGAAGAAACAGCAGACGATGGTTTCATTGATGCGCTATCAGGATCTGCAGCAGAGGATTGGGCCGATGAAGAGGATTAATCAGATATTCAAGTTTAAGCCGTTCTCGAAGAAGCAACGCAAGGTTCTCAACTGGTGGTGTCCGACATCTCCAGTCAAAGATATGGATGGTATTATAGCAGATGGAGCAATCAGATCTGGAAAGACGCTCTGTATGTCTTTGTCATTTGTTATGTGGGCGATGAGCAGCTTCTCTGGTCAGAACTTTGGAATGTGTGGAAAGACGATCGGGAGCTTTCGAAGGAATGTCCTGTTCTGGCTGAAGCTGATGCTCCGGTCGAGGGGATATCAGATAACGGATCACAGAGCGGACAATCTGTTGGTTGTGACCAGAAATGGAACAGAGAATTATTTCTACATTTTCGGTGGAAAAGATGAACGATCACAGGATCTCATTCAGGGTATTACCCTGGCTGGGGTCTTTTTTGATGAGGTAGCATTGATGCCGGAGTCCTTTGTCAATCAGGCAACAGGCCGGTGCTCTGTGGAGGGATCAAAATTCTGGTTCAACTGTAATCCGGATGGACCATATCACTGGTTTAAGGCAAAATGGATCGACAAGCGGGAAGATAAGCATCTGTTATACCTTCATTTCACCATGGAGGACAACCTTAGTCTGTCAGAATCGGTCAAAGATCGTTACCGCAGCATGTACTCAGGAGTGTTTTATAAGAGATACATACAGGGGTTATGGTGCATGGCGGAGGGAATCATCTACGATATGTTTGACCAGGACCGCCATGTGCATCCAATCTTACAATTTTTCAGAAAGCTTGTAGATGGGAACAGATATGTAAGCTGTGATTACGGCACGCAGAATGCAACAGCATTTCTGCTCTGGAACAAAGGTGTTGACAATATATGGTACTGCATCCGAGAGTATTACTACTCGGGGAGAGATACTGGGAAACAGAAGACAGATTCAGAATATGCAGATGATCTCGAAAAATGGCTGGATGGAACTAAGATCAGAGCAGTCATCGTGGATCCTTCGGCAGCTTCATTTATTGCAGAATTGAGAAAGAGCGGATACAAGGTGTTGAAAGCAAAGAATGATGTGGAAGATGGTATTCGAATAGTGGGAACGAAGTTGAATCAGGATAAAATCATATTTTCAGATTCCTGCGCAAACACCATAAAGGAGTTCGGATCCTACATCTGGGACGAAAAAGCGGCAGAACGAGGGGAAGACAAACCGGTGAAGGAGCATGATCATGCTATGGACGCAGTACGTTACTTTGTATATACGATTTTGAATAGCAATACGGCAAGGATTAAGAACAAATCGAAAGCAGGGATGAGGTGATAACATGCAAGTATTTACGATTCCAACAGAAGAATTTGATGAACTGAATATAGACAAGCAGGCCATCCGTCATCTGATACTGAAACACAGGGCAGGAACTGCCCGACTAAAGAAGTTGTTGGATTATTATGGAGGTCAGCACAAGATTCTACAGGATAAAGACCGGGAAAACAGACTGGTCTGCAACCATGCAAAGGATATCTCGGACACAGCCTCTAGCTATTTTATCGGAGAGCCGGTGACCTATAAGACCAAAGAGGATATTACGGTTCTAACTGATGCACTGGAGAACTCAGGAGCAGATGAGGCCGATGGTGATAATGGACTGGATCTATCAATTTATGGGCGTGCTTACGAATACATCTATACGAAGCAGAGTGAAACAGATTTACAGATCAAGAATCTGAAACCGGAAAATACATTTATTGTCTATGATGACACCATTGAGCAGAATGAACTCTTTGGTGTCTATTATTATGCAAAGGTGGATTCCAGAGATAAAACGAATACAGTATATGTGGCCACGATCCTTACTATGAACTACAAATATGTTGTAAACATTGAGGATATTGAAGGACCACAGGGCATTCTGGAAGGACCAGAGGCACATTTTAAGGGTGAGGTGCCAGTTATCGAATATCTGAACAATAAGCTTGCAATTGGCGATTATGAGCTGCAGATACCACTGATTGATGCGTACAATGCGCTGATGAGTGACCGGATCACGGACAAAGAACAGTTCATTGATGCGATTCTGGCAATTTACGGAACTCTGCTAAGTGATGAGGATGCAGAGGAGTATGGGGATGGAAAAGGCAGCGAAGAGGCTATGAAAAAGCTGAAAAAAGAAAAGCTGTTGGAAATGCCAGGTGCATCAAATGCAGAATACCTGACCAGAACATATGATGAGTCGGGGGTAGAAATCTTGAAAAAAGCAATTGAACAGGACATACATAAGTTCAGCCACATTCCATGCATGACAGATGAATCTTTTGGCGGGAACGTCTCGGGTGTAGCAATGGAATTTAAGCTGCTGGGGATGGAGAATATCACTAAGATCAAAACCAGGTACTACAAAAAAGGTCTGCGCAAGCGGCTGCGAATATTCAGTAATTTCCTTAACACCAGATCGGGAGTAATCGTTGATATATCTGGCATCACACCGGTGTTTTCTAGGGCAATGCCGAAAAATCTCCTGGAAATAAGCCAGTATGTTGCAAACCTTTGGGGGAAGGTGAGCCGTAAGACATTACTCTCTCAGATTCCATTCGTGGATGATCCGGAGGAAGAAATGAAAGCTGTGAAAAAGGAGGAAGAGGAGACAGCCAAACGGCAGGCGCAGGTGTTTGGAATGTCTGGAAATGAAAATACACCGCCGCCGCCGGGAGAGGACGATGTAGATGGTAAATCTTAGTTACTGGGAACAGCGTCAGGTACAGAACATGTATGAATATATGCAAAGTGCCGAGGACACAGCGGAAGAAATAGGAAAGCTGTATTTGAAAGCATCCAGATATATCAGTTCCAGTGCAGTTACGATATTTGAAAAGTTCCAGACAAAGCATGGTCTATCCATTGCTGAGGCCATGAGGCTGATCAACACAATGCAGGATAAAGCCTCATTGGATGAACTGCTCATGAAACTACGTTCAGATGATCATGATAAAAATAAGAGCGAACTCTTATCACAGTTGGAGGCACCGGCGTTTCAGGCGAGACTTGAAAGGCTGAAACAGGTACAGAATGAGCTTGACTATGTGATGTCGAATTTATACCAGCAGGAGAAAGCATTCAACACATCTCATTATGTTGATCTCGCAAATGAAGCGTATTATCGTGGAATCTATGATATCCAGCAGCGAGCAGGTGCAGCCTTCTCATTTAATCACATCGATAAAAAGATGATTGATCGTGTGGTTGACAGTAAATGGTCTGGTGAAAACTATTCATCCAGAATATGGAAGAATACAAGCGGACTGGCGCAGGATGTGAAGGAGGAGCTACTTATAAATCTTGTGACGGGAAGGACAAACCGGGAGGTTGCACAGATCATAAGCAACAAATACGCGGTGGGAGCTTCACAGGCAAGGCGTCTGGTTCGTACGGAGAGCAACTATATTGCAACAGAGCTTAATTTCAAGGCGTATGAAGAAGCCGGGATAGAGAAGTATCTGTATCTTGCCACGCTGGATCTGCGTACATCAAAAGTATGTCGGGATCTTGACGGACAGATATTTCTTGTGAAAGAAAGGGCTGCGGGTGTAAATTGTCCACCCATGCATCCATGGTGCCGGTCTACTACGATATCAGTGATTAGTGAGGAATTACTTGCAAAATTAAAACGCTCAACGAGAGATCCGGTGACTGGAAAGATAATACGGGTACCGATGACCATGAAATACGCAGAGTGGTATGATAAGTACGTAAGAGGGAACAAGGATACGGAATATGTGGAGAAAAAGATAAATAATCATTCTTCAGACCGTACACAGTATGAGAGGTACAAGAAGATTCTTGGAAAAGAAATACCAGGTACACTGGATAAGTTTCAAGAGATGAAGTATAATGAAGCAGAGAAGTGGAGATATACAAAGCTTGCATATGAACGACAGAATAAGCTTATTGACCATCCAGAACTAAAACTTCCAAATGTAGATACAGCGGTTGCAGCTGATGCAAAGTTTGAGAAGTATTTATTTGGCGGAGATCATCCGGAAGGATTAAACAAAGGGGCCAATATTACAAAAAGGCTTGGATACGGGCTGGATAGCTGGAAAGATTTTAGAAAAGAAATCCTTGAATATTCAAGAAAATATCCTGCTACATACAAGGATAATACTGAATATGGAGATAGATATGAGCAAAAGATGATACTGTTTGGAAAGACTGGAAATCCGACCAATGTTGTAGTGGGGTGGATTGTTAGACCAAATGGAGTTACAAGCATGTCAAGTGCTTATATCAAGGAGGTGTGACAGTTATGGAAATAAAAGAATTTGATAGAGTCCTACTGAAAGACGGTAGGGAAGCAGATGTTATGGAAGCATTTGATAACAAAGAGTTTATAGTAGATGTGGGGAGTTCGCCCAAGGACTGGGAGACTATTTCTGTAACTATTAATGATATTGAAAAAGTTATAAGTGATTAATACCATCGGTCATTGCGGCTGATGGTATTTTTGTGCAAATTTTTTTGAGAAAGGAGGGATGAATATGAGAATCAAGGTTGTAACCAAATTCAACGACCGGATCACTGGGGAGCGGATGGAATCAGGGAAGTGTTACGAATACTCTGACACAAGGGCAAAAGAATTAATTAAAACAGGATATGCAACAGCTGTGAGTACAAAAAATGAAGAAAAGAAAGGGTAGGTGGTCCATTGTCTCCCTCTGGAACGCGGGGTGAAGCGTTCTATTTTTGTGTCCGAAATGACCGAAAACTAAAATTCTGATAACGAATGGTCCGGGCGCGTGAAGCGAATAGACTGGGCGGAAAGGATAGGAAAATGAAAAACAAATTTTTAAGATGTATGTGTAAGATGCCAATGAACCTGCAGTTCTTTGCGGAGAAAGACGGCGCTGGGGCCGGAGATGGCAATGGCGGTGGAGCCGGAGACGATGGAACAGCGGGAGATGCTAATGGTGACGGTGGCAGTGCGGGCGAACCACCATCTTTCGATGATTTTTTAAGGGGTGATGGAAATCAGGCGGAGTTTGATCGCAGAGTGCAGCAGGCCATCAACACCGCTGTGACAAATGCACAGTCAAAATGGGAGGCGCTGACAAATGACAAATTGTCGGAGGCTGAGAAATTGGCGAAGATGACGAAGGAAGAGAAAGCTCAGTATATGCAGCAAAAAGCAGAGAAGACTCTGGCAGATCGTGAAGCCGCGGTGACCCGCAAGGAGCTGACGGCAGAGGCTAAGAATACTCTAGCCGAGAAAAAGTTACCAGTGGAGCTTGCAGAAGTCTTAAATTATACAGATGCTGACTCATGCAGTAAATCCATTGCAACAGTAGAGAAAGCATTTCAGACAGCAGTAGAAGCGGCTGTGCAGGATCGGCTAAAAGGCGGAAAACCGCCGAAGGCAGCACCAGGCTCAGCGGACGATGCTCTTGCAGAACAAGTAGAGGCACTTATGATGGGTGTCAGATAAGAAAGGAAAGGTAGAATAAATGGCAATTAATACGTTAGCAACTGCTACTCTGTTCCAGAACACACTGGATAAGGTGGCAATTCAGGATGCAGTTACCGGATGGATGGATTCCAACGCCGGGCAGGTACTTTATAACGGTGGAGCAGAGGTTAAGATCCCGAAAATGACTGTACAGGGAATGGGGGATTATGACCGTGACAATGGATACGTACAGGGCGGCGTTACGCTGAGTTACGAAACTCGTTCAATGACGCAGGATAGAGGACGAAAATTCCAGCTCGATCCAATGGACATCAACGAGAACAATTTTGTTACTACAGCCGCTGCGGTTATGGGAGAGTTCCAGCGTATGTATGTGACACCGGAGATTGATGCATACCGCATCTCTAAGATCGCTACGGAGACAATTACCGCAAATAAAGCGGGCATGGTGGCATACGGGTACACTCCTGGTGCGACTGGAACTTCCGCACTCAGGAAGATGAAAGAAGGCATTAAGGCAATACGAGAGCTGTACAATGGTCCTCTGGTATGCCATGCGACTCCTGATTTTATCCTGGAGCTGGAGATGGAACTGGCTGGAAAGATTACAGCAGTGACTTTCAGCAAGGGTGGTATTAACACGCAGGTACCTTCTGTGGACGGTGTGCCAATTGTGTCAACTCCGTCAAACAGGATGTACACCGCAGTTACGATTTATGATGGAAAGACCACGGGGCAGACGGACGGAGGATATGTTAAGGGGAAGAGTGCTCTGAATGTAAATTTCTTTATATGTCCGAGAACGACTCCAATTGCAGTTACAAAACAGGATATCATGCGTATCTTCGATCCAACTATCAACCAGAAGTTGAATGCATGGCAGATGGATTACCGCCGGTTCCATGATATCTGGATTTTAGACAACAAGCTGGACAGTGTATACCTGAGTATCAAGGATGCAAAACCTACCAGCAGCGAATCCTGATGGAGGTGGAGAACATGAGAATGATTAGAAAAAATGTTGAGCGCATTGCTGAGACGGCAGAGCAGGAGACAAAACTGAAAGCGGAGGGGTTTAAACCGCTCCGCGAAGAAGTGGAGATGCAGCAATCATCCAATGCACCTTCTAACCTGACAGATCTGACTGTTATGCAGCTGAAGGAGTTTGCAAAATCAAAGGGATTGGAGGGCTATTCCAGCCTGAATAAAGAAGAACTTCTTGCGGCATTAAAGGATGTGATCTAAGTGACAGATCTTGAAAAATTGAAAAAACTGACGGGAGAGAGTGATGAAGAATTGCTCTCTCTTTTGCTTGAAGAAGCAGAATCTTTTGTACTGTCATATACGAATCGGAAAAAGATCACATCTGGACTGGACAAAACGGTGCGTGACCTTGCGGTGATTGCACTGAATCGAAGGGGTACCGAGGGAGAGGATTCCAGGAGTGCGGCCGGTGAATCCTATTCGTTTGAATCTGCGCCGAAGAGTATATATGAGATCCTGAATAAGTATAGACTCGCAAAAATCGGAGGAAAAGTACATGAGACTAAAGCAGAATAGACTGCATAAATACGTGCATATGTCCGCAGGTATAAAAAGGGATAATGAGGGAGGTACGTGTACAGAGTACGGGGAGCCTTCCTGTTTTTCGGCGGAGATGTGGTCGGCTGGGGGAAAAGTACAGACGGAACAATATGGTGATCGGGTCCCAAACATACGAAATCTGAGAATAGATGGAAGGTATTCGGAGATATCCGGGGAAAACGGAAAACTGATGTATTCTGTAGAAAAGGGTCCGACCATTACTGTGAACGACGGTATCTGTATCAATTCAGACCAACCGGACTACAAAGTGATTGCGATTTATCCTTATAGTCATCTTACTATCGAGGTGGAAAAGATATGATCATTGGCGAAAAGGAACTGAACGCAGAGTTTGCAAAACTATCCGAATATGAGATGAAGGATGCAATATCAGATGCGATTAGTTTTGTACAGGAGGCGGCAAAAGGAGAATGCCCTAAAGTATATGGCGATTTAAGAGAGTCGATTGCTACAGATGTAGAACGGAAAGGTGACTATGTCGTTGGAACATGTTACACGAATAAGGAATACGGGATCTACGTGGAATTTGGCACAGGACCGAAGGGGCAGGAAAACCATGCCGGGATTTCTCCCGATGTGGCTGTTGCCTATACGCAGTCTCCATGGTGGATACCAGAGGGTTCACAGAATGGGGAAATCGATAGAGAAATAGCTGATATGTATCATATGCCGCGATACACGCATAAATTGGACGGATATTTAGAGTATGAAAAGACCTTCCGTTATACGGAAGGGCAGCCGGCGCATCCGTTCATGTATCCGGCTTTAGCAGATCATGTGGATGACGTGCTCGACATTATCAGAAAGGATGTAAAGAAAAAGCTATGAAGAATGTAAAAGATCAGGTATATGCTGCATTGTTAGACGTGAATGAAAACGTAAGTGATCAGTACCCGAGAGATTGGGCACATCTTCCGGCGCAGCAGTATATTGAGGATGAAAACAAGGTACATGAGCATACGGGCGAAGGAGAGACAAAATCATATGTAAGGTACCGGATTGACATCTGGGATAACGCGTCAACATCAAATACTGCATTAAAAACAGATGAAGCAATGTCGAGGATCGGTCTGGTAAGGACATCCTGCAAGGATGTGCCGGACCCATCCGGACTGAAACACAAGGTAATGATTTATGAAGGGATCATTGACATGGGGTCCGATGAAGTTTTTTGGACAGATTAGGAGGTTATTATGTTAGCAAATGGAACTAAATTAGGATTTAAGGAAAATGGCGGGACGACATATACCGATTTGCCGGGATTGAAAGAGATTCCGGATATGGGTGTTGAGCCGGAGAAAGTAGAAAACACTGTACTGACGGACAAGAACAAGATCTATGAAAATGGTATCGGGGATCTGCCGGACGTCGTGTACAAATTCAAGTACGACAATACCAGTGCTGATTCTCCATATCGCGTAATGAGAAAGGCGCAGGAATCGGGAAAGATTTTATCTTTTCAAGAAACGTTGAAGGATAAAACAACAACGGTTTTTGATGCACAGCCAGCAGTAAAACGTACCGGCGGCGGTGTGAATGGCGTAATCGAGTTTGAACTGACACTTACTATATGCAGTGATCTTACAGTCACTGATCCGGCTTAAGAAAAACAGGAGGTATGATAAATGAGCTTTGGTGGAATCGATGAGGAAGTAGAAGAGAACATGAACGAAACTGCGTATGGTGAAAATGTAACGCCTATGCGTGCAACTAAGAAAAAAAGAAAACCATTTCATTATTGGAAAGTAGGCGAGAAAGATTACCAACTAAAACTGACAACAAAGATGATTGAAAAGTTGGAAACAAAGTACCGTGTGAATATTTTGAATCTTACGACCGATAACGGGATTCCGCCGTTATCAACGATGCTCACCATTGTGCAGGCCGCAATGGCTCCGTGGGAGCATGGTGTGTCCTACCAGGATATTCAGACATTGTACGATATCTGGTCGGATGAAGGCGGAAACCAGATTTCCTTTTATTCTGGTGTTGTCATGCCAACACTTGCGGTATCCGGTTTTTTTACGGAGAAACAGGCGGAATCCATGATGGAGAGCCTGAAGGACATGGACGATCTGCTGTAGAATGTGCGTCGGATCTGATATATGATCTGTACGAAAAGGCACTGGAATGCAAAATACGTCCGCAGGAATACTGGGAATATTCTCCGATGGAAGTGTATGACCTCATGGAGGCATATTACAGGAGGCAAGAGGCACATATAAAACGGAGTATTGTTCATGATTTTGTAATGGCCGAAGTACAGACCAGGTATATGTTTCGAAAGGACGATGCGGAGCTTCCTCATGTCTGGGAATATTACCCTGCATTGTTCACGGAAGAAGAGAAGGCATATGTGGAATTGAAAGAAATCGAGGATCTTGAGGCATGTAAAAATTCCAGACGGAAGTTTGCGTCAGAAATTAATCGTGCAAGAAGGGAATTTTAAAATCGTATGGAAACGGGAGGAGGTGAATTATGGGAGATACATTAAAAAATCTGGAAGTCGTGATCAAAGGAAATGCCGAACCATATAAGAAAATTGCTGATCAGGCGAAAAATGAAACAAAAAAGATGACCGAGTCTATCAATAAGGATATGGAGAGGATTAAAAGTCCATTTTCCGGAATGACAGACAACTCCGCTCTTGCAAAGATAAAAAGGTTTCAGAATAACATCAAACAGATGGTTGCATCGTTTCGCGAGAAAGCAGGTTTTGCTCAGGAGGGACTGGGGAATGCGCTGGCCAATAATGCGAGTGATGCGGTAAAGAGTATGCAGGTCAATGCCGGGATAAAGACATATACGGATGAATACAAACAGGTAGAATCAGACATACAGCGTGCAGAAAAGGCATTGTCCGGATTAGAACAGAAACAGCGTGATATGAGTGCATCTGGTGTTAAGCATAGCTCCGACGAGTGGAAAGCGTTGGATGTGGAGATAAATACAGCCAAGAGAAGGGTAGAATCATTTGAAGGTACGATGATGAGATTAAAAATGTCCGGAAAAGATCTGCAGTTTACGGGGTTTAAGAACATTGCTGGAAGTATTGGATCAAAGGCTCTTGGAGGACTGCAGTCAGTGTTCAAGAAAGTGACTCCTGCTATTAAATCGGCAGGTGGTGCATTCAGTGCTCTCATAAAAAAGTTTGCAAATGGAGTCCCCAGTATATCAAAATTATCGGGGGCATTTAATAAAACGGGGCAATCAGGACGAAAAATGGGTGGTATATTCCGGACCTTGGGAATGACTGCCCGTTTTATGTTTGCGAGTTTCGTCCTACGTGGAGCAATAGACGGGGCAAAGGAAGGTTTCCAGAATCTTGCGCAGTACAGTCAGAGCACAAACGGCAGCCTGTCCATGCTGATGTCTTCTCTGACACAACTAAAAAATGCACTTGCTGTAGCATTTGCACCAATACTGAATGTAGTAGCACCGATACTGAACAATTTTATACAAATGGTCACAGGAGCAGTAAATTCAGTTGGCCAGCTCTTCAGTGCGCTGACCGGCCAGAAGTCTGCTGTGCAGGCAACAAAGGTTACGCAGGATTATGCGGCGAGCCTGGCGGACAGCTCCAGCAATGCAAAGGACGCAAATAAAGCACAAAAAGAATTGCAGCGTACACTTCTGGGATTTGATGAGATCAATAAGCTGGATGACAATACCTCCGATGACGGTACAGACACAGCTACCAGCACTCCGGGCGGTCTGACTCCTGCAGATATGTTCGACACTGTGCAGATTGGTGAGGGAGTGAACCGGTTGGCCCAGATGATCAAAGATGCATGGAAGAATGCAGACTTTACAGAAATCGGGGCGTTAGTCGGGGAGAAGTTAAACAAAGCACTTGAGAGCATTCCGTGGTCAAAGATCCAGGAGACCACAGGTAGAATTGCAAAAAGCATAGCTACATTCCTAAACGGTTTTATCGAAACAGTTGATTGGGGGCTAGTGGGAAATACGCTTGCACAAGGTGTAAATACCGTGTTCATGGCAGCGGATACGTTTGCACAGAACTTCCATTGGGATTCGCTTGGAAAAGCTGCAGGCGATGGTATCAACGGGGCTATGAATGGGTTGGACTGGACGTTGATCAAAGAGACGATTCACAATGTTGTATCCGGAATTATTGAAACTCTTAATACATTCCTCTGGACAGCTGATTGGAATAAGGTCGGACAAACAATTGCCGAGTTTTTTAATGCAAAATTGGAAATATTCTACACTGCAGTTACGGAATTTGACTGGAAAAAACTGGGTGATTCCATTGCAGATGCAGTCAATGGTCTATTTGCAACCTATGATTGGGAAAAACTAGGGAAAGCCGTATCAGATTTTGTAAAAGGATTGCTTGACACATTGATTCACTGGATTGAAAACACAGACTGGCATCAGGTCGGCGAAAGCGTAAAGACTGCGCTTGAAAATGTTGACTGGACAGGAATAGCAAATAAACTATTCGAGTTAATTGGCGCAGCACTTGGGGGTCTGGCGGCATTTCTTGGTGGGCTGTTAGGCGACGCCGTAGTTGCAGCAAAAGAATACTTTCAGGAGAAGATAGAGGAGTGCGGTGGGAATATCGTACTTGGAATACTAAAAGGAATCGGAGATGCCATTATCGGCATTGGAGCATGGATATATGACAATGTATTTATGCCAATATATGAGGGGATTACTGAAGCTTTTGGAATCCACAGCCCGTCTACAGTTATGGCAGAGATTGGCGGATACATGATCGATGGGCTTTTCGGTGGACTAATAGAAAAAATTGAAGATGTTCTTACCTGGTTCTCGGAACTCCCGGAAAAAGTGAAAGAAGCCATGGGAAACGTAAAAGAATGGCTGACAGGAAAAGGTAAGGACGCAATTGAAGGAATCAAGAACGGTTATGAATCAGTTAAAGACAGTAAGTTTTTCTCAAAACTTAGAAATCTGAAAGACGAGACATTTAAATCTGTTGGAGATGTGGCAGGAAAGGTGAAAGCAAAGGGGCAGAGCATCGTCTCAGGCGTACAATCCGGATATGAGGAAAGCAAGCAGCGAGGCTTCCTGTCGAATGTTGAAAAAATGAAAGATGATGTGTTCTCTTCAATCGGTGATGTGTCGAATAAGGTAAAGGATAAAGGATCTGACATATCTGCCGGAATTAAGGCCGGGTATGAGAGCAGCAGGAATGCTATTAAATCTGCAGTATCAGGAATCCCAAATCTGATTTCAGGAGGAATCGGAAGTCTCTGGGACATCGGTGCAGGTGTAATGAACTCTTTCGCAAGAGGGTTTGCGTCTGTTCACATTCCAATGCCACATATTGGCTGGGACTGGAGCAGCATTAATCTTGGGAGTTTTAGCTTTAGCGTCCCGAACTTCAACCTGAGCTGGTATGCAAAAGGCGGATTTCCATCTGCTGGTGAAATGTTTATGGCACGCGAGAGTGGTCCTGAGTTGGTTGGACGAATGGGAAACCGATCGGCAGTCGCAAACAATGATCAAATTGTGGATGGTATTAAATCAGGTGTCTATGATGCAGTCGTAGAAGCAATGATGTTATTCCGCGGGAGTGATTCAGGATCTGGGAAAGAGCCGGTAATTGAGTTAACCATCATTGCGGATTCAGAGTCACTCTACAAATTTGTACGTAGAGGAAAAGAAAAAGCGGACAGAAGGTATGAGGCTGTGGTTACGGTGTAGGAGGTGATAGGATAATATGTCAATGATTTTGGTGGACGGATCTTCTTTGAAGGATCCGTCTGTTTTTGAATGGGGGCTGCAGGACATTTCTGCGTCAGATTCTGGAAGAACAGATGACCTGATTATGCATAAAAACAGAGTGGGACAAAAGCGAAAACTAAAAATAGCATGGAATAATCCTACGCCTGCTGAAACCGCAGCTATTTTGCAGGCGTTTAATCCAGAGTATTTTATGGTTACCTACCCGGATGCAATGAGCGGCATGAATGAAACCAGAGAATTTTATGCCGGCGATAGATCGGCACCTATACGAGCTTGGGCGGCGCGGTACAAACGATACACGCAGGTTACGTTTGATATTATAGAGAGGTGATGGCATTGATCAATACAAGTACAGAATTTAAGCAGGCACTTGAACGTAATAGTACATGCGTTGAGAAAGCCAGCTTACTGCTCAAAGACGGAACACTACTGGAAGTTGATACCAGTCATGTTTCTGAAGGTGGTTTGAAGATTGATGATGGAGTGACGACATCAAGGAAATTTGACATTGGAGCAGCTATTACTAACAAGCTTACGTTAAATTTAAACAATAGATATGATGAGTTTTCAGATTATGATTTTACCAATGCAGTGGTTACTGTCTGGGTCGGAAAACAATTGAATGATAGGGTTGAGTGGCTGAAAAAAGGTGTGTTCAATACAGATGATCCGACTGCCACACCATCTATTCTAACTTTGGAATGCCTGGATAACATGAGCAAATTTGACACGACTTATGATGGAGGACTAAGTTTTCCGGCGTCGTTGCGGACGATAGTGCAATACAGTTGTGTGCAATGTGGTGTGCAACTGTACTATAGTAAGTTCCCGAATTATACTTACTCGATCGAGCATAATCCTTTCGGGGAAGGTGGTATTACATATCGGGCAATTATTGGTTACTGTGCTCTTATCGCAGGGTGCTATGCCAGGTGTAATGCGGATGGTAATCTGGAGTTTAAATGGTACGATACAGCGGCGTTTGATGGATTAATTGACGGAGGTGTTTTTGACAAGACTTCCGCTGACAATTATCAGACCGGCGTAGAACTGGTTGGGGGAGATTTTACAAATTACTCCATCGGAGGCACTGCGGATGGTGGTACATTTACGGATAGGCTGCCATATCATCATATTTATAGTCTAAGCGGACTATCGGTGAACACGGACGATGTGGTGATCACGGGTATCAGGGTTAAAGCATCAGATAGTCAGGACAGCTCAGGGCAGAAAAATGATGGAGAGACATATCTATGTGGATCTGAAGGATACATTCTGGAAGTGTCAAGAAATCCTCTGATCGAAGCGGGGAAGGCAAAGCAAGTAGCTGAATATCTTGCAGGCAGAATCGTAGGCACGAGATTCCGGCCGTTTACTGCGAGTGCGATTGGTGATCCTTCCTGGGAGGCTGGAGACGCTGCAATTATCACAGACCATAAGGGGAATAGCTATTGTACCTATCTGACCAATCTTACATATAGCACGGGTGGATATGCATCCATAAACTGTGATGCAGAACCTGCGGCAAGGCACAGCGCGGACAGGTACGCGGAGCTAAATGGAATTGTGGCAGATATTAAAAAGGACAGTCAGCAAAAACTAGATGCTTATTCACAGTATGTTAATCAGATGAATCAGTTGGCGATTAATGCGATGGGATACTACGAAACAAACGAGACACAGAGCGATGGGAGCATCATAAATTATATGCATGACAAACCGCTGATGTCGGAAAGCACCATAATCTATAAAAAAAGCATCGATGGCTTTTTAATAAGCCGTGACGGCGGGAAAACATATGTTGGCGGTATGGATAAAGATGCCAATATCGTTGCGAATGTAATTGCCGCAATCGGGATCAGCTTTGACTGGGCGAAGGGCGGAACTCTTACGCTCGGAGGTACTAATAATGGAAATGGTGTTCTTCGAGTTTTAAATGCATTAAATGTACAGATACTTAGGGCCGATAAAGACGGACTTAACGTAACGGATGGAACAATAAAAGGCTCACGGATTGTAGGGTCTGATATATCCGGAGCAAAGATTCACAACACGAATAACACGCTGATAATACTGGATGATGGAAGTATTGATTCTATAGAGGATGTACCTTGGAGTGGAAACTATACAATGACAAATACGTGTAGGCTTGGAAGTAGCGAACTGAATTTCTACACAATCCTAAAGAATGGTTCATGGCAGTCGTGGACAAATGTTGGAAAAATCCAACCGATGTATCCGTCAAATGTAGATAACGGTGACCTTAGAATCGGTGGAATTGGACATATATCTTTGGGGAAAATAGTGCAATCAAATGTTACAACTAGATTAGGAATTGATCTTGTTAGCGGCGAGGTGAAAGTGTATGGCACTTTCGCTACGACAGGATCAAAGTCCAGGATAGCGGATACAAAGAACTTTGGAAAAAGAACATTGTACTGTTACGAGACACCGACTCCATTTTTCGGAGATATTGGAACAGGAATAACTGGTGAGGACGGATTATGTTATGTTGCAATCGATGATATTTTTTCTGAGACGATTAACGTCGGTGTTGAATATTCTGTGTTCCTGCAGAAAGAAGGTCCGGGTGATATCTGGGTGCATGCAAAGGACGCACTGTTTTTTGTGGTAAAGGGTACGCCAAATCTTGCATTTTCGTGGGAGATAAAAGCTGTTCAGAAAGGGTATGAGTATCACCGGATAGAGGATGCGGAACTCGAAAAAAGTGAAGAAAAATATGAATATGACGATATTCAAACACTGCTAGATAGGGAACTAGAAGATTATGATTTGGAAATGGAGGAAATGGAGGTAATTGAAAGTGAAAATATTGAGAGCATTTCAGGTGATTAACAGGGATGGTACCAAGACTGTGTCCGCTACATATAACGAAGTAGATGAAAATGGAAATATTATAAAAGAAAATGCTAAAGACAGCTTTTATGCAGTAGATGCGACGTTGACTAATCATCTCACCGCTATTGAAGACTATATAAATTCCAGGATGGAGGGATAGCTCATGGCAATCAGACAAAGGCGGGGGCTGAAAGAGGAATTTGTACCATCTAAATTACTTCCTGGTGAAGTTGCTGTGGCAACAGATACGGGGAATGCCTGGTACTGTTATGCCGCAGGAAAGGTGGCCCTGATTGCGACGAGTGCGGATATTGCAATACTCCGCAGCGAGAATGCAGCCTACCAGGAGGAACAGGCCCTTATCACAGAACGCATTCAAAGTGCGGTAAACAGTAATTCTGCAAGCATTGTTACAAATGAGAAGTCAATCATGTATAACCAGAAAGATATATCGGATTTAAAGTCTGCTCTGGCATCCACGAACCGAAATCTAGATAACGTAAAGGGCGAGGTACTTGGGCAGATCGATGCCGAATTGGAAAACATGAAAAACGACATGACCACGCTGCAGATCGTTGTGGATGAAAAAGTGGACGGGGCATACGTGGAGGATGGCTATCTTTACATGATATCAAACGATGAGATTGTAGCGGGACCGCTCGGTCCATTTTCAGGGACTGGCGGTGGAGGCGGCTCAGGAGGAAACAATGCGATACTGACTGTATCCAATACCAGCGGCTGGCTGAGTAAGTCCATTGCGTCCGGAGCAGAGTGTGAGATTTGCTTTACTTGGACAAGCCTCGAGGGAGATCTTCCAACGGGAGATGGAACGCTTAAAGTTACGATTAACGGTCTGGCGAAGATGACAAAGGATGTTTCGCAGGGAGATACATCTGTGGAGGTGTCGAAATATCTGTCTGCAGGTTCAAACCGCATAAAGGTAAGTGTGACTGATGTATATGGAAACAGCAGATCTATTAACTACAGTGTATCGGTGGTGGAAGTATCATTGGCATCCACATTTGATGCGAGCATTCCATACACAGGAGCAATCCCGTATACCTATGTTCCAACCGGAAATGTGGAAAAGACCATGCATTTTGTATTGGACGGTAATGAAATCGGGACGGAATCCACAAGTTCCAGTGGAAGACAGCAGACATATACCATTCCTGCACAGAGCCATGGGAGCCACGTGTTTCTTGTGTATTTTACAGCGGATGCAGGAGGATCCACGGTAGAATCCAATCACCTGTATTATGAGCTGATCTGTGTGGAGACTGGCAATTCTGCGCCGATCATAACGAGCGACTATAACAAGACAGTGGAAGGGCAGTATACTTCAATCGCCATTCCGTACTTTGTGTATAATCCGGAGAGTATGACTGCAGATATCTTGCTTACAGCAAATGATGTGCATGTGGCGGCCCTGACTGTTGATCGTACAAAGCAGACATGGACGTATCGGGCGGATAAGATCGGGAATCTGGAACTTGCAATCACCTGTGGGGAGATAAGCAAGACGTTCTCTCTAACGGTAACGGAGAGCAATATGGATATTGGGGCGGAGACGCAGGACCTGTCACTTCACTTGAGCAGCTATGGAAGAAGCAACAATGAGGAGAATCCGGGAACATGGAGCTATGGAGACATCCAGGCTGTGTTCACCGGATTTAATTTTTCATCGGATGGTTGGCAGCTGGATGCCGATAATAACACAGTACTTCGGGTTGCTGGTGACGCGAGACTCGTGATACCATACAAGGCCTTTGAGCAGGATTTTAGAACTCGTGGCAAGACAATTGAACTTGAATTTGCCACGAAAGATGTAATGGATTACGATACAGTGATCTTGTCCTGCATATCCGGCGGAAAAGGAATCGAAATTACAGCGCAAAAAGCAATCTTGAAATCCGAGCAGTCCGAAATTGGAACACAGTATAAAGAAGAGGAACATGTACGTATTTCTTTTGTTGTGGAAAAAAGAGCAGAGAACAGACTGGTGTACTGCTATATCAATGGAATTATGTCTGGTACAGTACAGTATCCGCAGGACGATGATTTCTCTCAGGCGGCTCCGCTAGGAATCTCTGTCGGTTCTAACGATTGCACCATAGACCTGTATTGTGTTCGCGTATACGAAAATGATCTGACGAGATTTCAGGTCCTGGACAACTGGATCGCGGACACCCAGAACGTGGATGACATGCTAAGTCGGTACAATCATAACCACGTGTTTGATGCTTACGGACAGATCGTGATCCCGCAGCTGCCCAAAGACCTTCCGTATCTGGTATTGGAAGGAGCGGAGCTGCCGCAGTACAAAGGGGATAAAAAGATTGTCAGCGGATACTACGTAGATCCTCTGCATCCGGATCGAAATTTCAGATTCGAAAATGCTCAGATTGACGTCCAAGGTACATCATC
Source organism: Hespellia stercorisuis DSM 15480 (assembly GCF_900142165.1). Classification (GTDB taxonomy): domain Bacteria; phylum Bacillota; class Clostridia; order Lachnospirales; family Lachnospiraceae; genus Hespellia; species Hespellia stercorisuis. Next base: position 12,078 of record NZ_FQZY01000043.1, on the reverse strand, counting down.
ACAGTATTACGCCCGCAAAAACTATAAGATTAAGTTTAAAGGCGGATTTATCTTGACTGATGGGACTACAGTGAAGGTCTATAAAATCCGTGAGGATGCAATCGGGACCAGCACATTTACATACAAGGCGGATGTGGCCAGTTCAGAGGGTGCCAACAATGTGGAACTGGTAGGAATCTACAACGATGCCTGCCCATACAAAACGCCTCCGCAGGTAAATAACCCGAATATCCGCCAAGGGATTGATGGCTTTCCAATCGTTATCTTCTGGTACAATGGTACGTCCACGGAATTTCTCGGAAAGTATAACTTTAACAATGACAAGGGTACACCGGAAGTGTACGGTTTTGCAGAAGGAGATGAATCATGGGAAGTTCTAAACAATACCAGCGACAGGGTATTGTTTAAGTCTGCAGATTATTCAGGAGATGCATGGAAGAATGACTTCGAGGCAAGGTATCCGGAGGAATATGCAGAATCAACCAGATTAAGTACTCTTGCAGAATGGCTGGTAAGCACGGATCAGGAGAAAGCGACCGGCGCAGCACTGCCAGAGCCAGTTACATTTGGCGGCACAACATACACAACGGATACGGCGGAATACCGGCTTGCAAAATTCAAAACGGAATTTACAGAGCATATCGAACTGGATAGTGCTCTTTTTTATTATCTTTTTACAGAACTATTCTTAATGGTAGATTCCAGAGCAAAGAATATGTTCCCGACGGTATTCACAGGAGGTGAGGCAAATGAGTGATAAATGGTGTTTCCTGCCGTACGATTTTGATACGGCGATCGGAATTAACAATGAGGGTGCGCTGGCATTCAGCTATGAATTGGAAGACATCGATACGGTAGCCGGTGCTGACGTATACAACGGACAGCACTCTGTACTGTGGATGAATCTAAGGGATGCCTATATGGACGATATAAAAGCTATGTATCAGGAACTTCGGTCAAAGGGAAAGTTGTCCTATGCGGATACAGAGCAGCGTTTTGAAGATCATCAGGGCAAATGGCCGGAGGCAATCTTTAACGAGGACGCGTATTTCAAATACCTTGCGCCGCTGATCGAGGACAACAGCGGTGCGTACCTGTCCATGCTGCAGGGCAGTAAGGCAGAGCAGCGCAAGTGGTGGCTGTATAACCGGTTCCGATATCTGGATAGTAAGTACAATGCAGGGGACGCATTATCCGATGTTATAACGGTTCGTGGGTATGCTAAGGATGACATAACGGTAACGCCTTATGCAGATATTTATGCGACGGTAAAGTATGGTTCTTATCTGGTGCAGAAGCGTGCGTTAAGAGGGAACAGTTATTTACTGGAGTGTCCGCTCGATAATGTAAATGATACTGAAATATACATCTACAGTGCCAGCCAGTTAAAGGATGTGGGAGATCTATCAGGTCTGATGGTCGGGTATGCGGAGTTTTCCCTCGCAACGAAACTACAGTCACTGAAATTGGGAGATTCCAGTGATACATACAGCAATACAAATCTTACGGATCTGCATCTTGGAAAAAATGTATTGCTCCGGACATTGGATGTCCGAAACTGTCCGAATCTAACGCAGGCGGTGGACGTATCCGGATGCAGCAATCTGGAGCATGCGTACTTCGATGGGACAGGGATTACCGGATTACTCCTGCCGGTCGGTGGAATCCTAAAAACCTTGCACCTGCCAACTACAGTTACAAACCTTACTATCCGTAATCAGATGAGCCTGCAGGAAGTATCCATTCCGTCTTACAGCAATATATCAACATTACGTTTGGAACATGTGAGCAGCGTAGTGAACAGCAAGGAAATTTTGCAGGCGATAGCGGCGAACAGCAGGGTAAGGCTTATTGGCATTAACTGGGAGGTTGGCACCGCAGATGCTCTGATGGAGATGATTGCGCTATTGGATACCATGCGCGGGCTGGATGAGTCCGGAAACAACACGGAAAAGGCACAGGTAAGCGGAACGATAAGCGTGGATACAGTCACGGGTGCACAACTGGCCGAGATCGCAGGAAAGTATCCGGACATTAAGGTCATGTATCAGCACGTAACCAGTAATCTGTACTTCTATAGTGAGGACGGAAGTACGCTCCTGTACACGCAGGCTATTGTGGATGGCGCAGATGGCACCTACGGTGGAAGTACGCCAAGCAAGCCAAGCACGGCGCAGTATACTTACGCATTTGCTGGATGGAGTAAGAAAGTCGGAGGTGCGGCAGATTCCAACGCAATCAAGGCGGTGACAGCAGATCGGAATGTCTATGCGGCATTTACGGCAACGGTGCGAAAATATATGGTGTATTTTTACAATGGTACGACTCTGTTACAGACAGTGAACAATGTGCCATATGGTGGGAGTGCAAAATTCACAGGTACGGCACCGACCAAAACTGGCGTGGATGATCCGGAGATGTATGAATTTAAAGGCTGGTCACCAAGTCCATCTAATATAGTGGGAAATACAAGCTGTTATGCACAGTACAATTATCTTGGATTGCCGATGCTGTCAAAGTCATGGAGCAGTACATTGAATTCGTCGGAAAAATCGTCTGTGACAAAGATCAATATTGTAGACAGTTACACACCAACCGGCGCAGAAAGCAAATCGTGGGATGCGTCATTTTATGTAAATGGTTCTGTTATGGCTTATTTGACAGGAACGGTTGTGACAATTGCAGGTGATGGATCTGGATTGATTCAATTTCCGGTAGATAGTACATATATTTTTTCGGGTCTTGGTAGATTGACCACTATTACAGGGATGGGGATACTCGATACGAGCACTGTGACGGACATGACAAGTATGTTCTACAATTGTTCAAAATTAACCAGCATAGACCTTGGCAACTTTGATACGAGCACTGTGACGGACATGAAAAGTATGTTCTACAATTGTTCAAAATTAACCAGCATAGACCTTGGCAACTTTGATACGAGCACTGTGACGAGCATGGCAAATATGTTCTACGGTTGTTCATCATTGACC